>CAUJCN010000002.1 GCA_963169855.1 Patescibacteria group bacterium | reverse complement strand
CATTTTAAACTACGTTCTCAAACTCGAAAGTGTATAGTATAATTACAGTCGCTAATGGAGAGTTGACGGAGTGGTCTAACGTGCTCGTCTTGAAAACGAGTGTCTCGCAAGGGACCAGGGGTTCGAATCCCTTACTCTCCGTTCTACTACGCTAAAGCTTCGTAGAACTAGCAAAACTTCAATTTGTAAATCAATACATAGATTTACTCAGAAATTCTAAGATATCATTCAGGGTGTATTATGTGTATTTTTTGAAAAGCAGAAAGAAAGCCTCGTGGAGCTATGTAGGAATGACTCGAAATCTTCAACGCAGACTTAGAGAACATTCAGAAGGTAGATCTACTTATACAGCTTCTTATTGTCCTATATATCTTTGTTCATTTATAACCGTGCAGAAATACAATCATGCAAAAGAATTGGAAGCTTACTTTAAAACAGGTTCTGGAATTGCATTTATGAGAAAAAGAATCTTGACCAACGGAGCCTTGGCGTAGTTGGTCCCTTACTCTCCGTTCTACTACGCTAAAGCTTCGTAGAACTAGCAAAACTTCAATTTGTAAGTCAATAGAACGAATTTCCCTCTTTAGTGTAGAATGTCGTTATGAACGAAACTACAACATCAAATTTTATTCCCCTAGATTCCATTCCAACTTTAGATGACATGCCCGAAGTTTTAATGCCGCAAATTGGGTCTTTAAATGACGTTAAAGAGGAGGAAGCCAGAGCAGTGGAGGTTGATCTACCTTGGGAAACATCATATGTATTTCGCTTCGAAACAGAAGTTCAAGAAAAATTTGGAACAGAATTACAGAAAATACTCAAAATTTACCCTATAGAGATTCCTCCACACCCATCCTTTCAGGAAATAGTTCAGCTTTGTTTATGGGGAATGTGGAGATTAACGGGAAAACATCGAACAGATTTTATGCCATCCGATGCAACATCTATGATTGATTTTGATAATCCTCCCGAAACTAAGTGTAACTTGTTCAATAATAGTTTTATCTTCTTATTCCAAGTAGCTTGTAAGCTTTTTGACAGAATGGATCTTACAAAAAAGTTCAGAATGTTGATGATTAGTGCTTCTTTTTCAGAGGACTTAGCAAGAAAAACAGGAACTTACGAGGATCAAAATCATGCATATATTGGAGTTGTTTGGAATTCTCCAGAAGGTTTGAAAACATTTGCTTTAGATCCTTATCACACAAGATCAGTTAAAGATCGAACTCCAGAAGAGATATTGGCAAAATCAGACTTTACCGTTCATAGAGAGTTTGATTTACTAATTGCATTGATAGAATTTTCTGGCGCAAAAAGCTATGGAAATTCTCAACATGTAGCGAAAATAATAAGTTTATTACTTCAGCGAAAAGATCTAGTAAAAGAGGAAATCATATCTGCATTACTAAATAGAATAGCTGCTACAAGTCACTATAAAGATTTTGAAAACGAGATGATTCAAGCAATGGAGAACTCTATGAAAACTATGGATTACGACAATCCACTAAGGGAGGAGACTGTTAAAGATTATCGAATGAAGATTGCTACTTTAAAAGCTCGACAAGCTATGATGAATAATCAGATTGCCTTCTTAAAAAAATTGTAGCAAGAGGCTTCTAAAAGATAAACCAGTTATGCTAAACTCCTGGCATGACAGAACTACTAACAAAAACCGAACAAGATACACTTTGGGAATCAATGGGTCTTATTGCGAAAACAAATTTTCTAATTACAGCTGGAAAAAGAGTGTTTGAAAAGTCTAAACAAGGGCAAACAACACCACCAATTGTTCCTTTATCTAATTTCATTTCTTCTTTAATTGACGAAGAGGTAAAGAATTTTGGAGTATACAAAACAGAAATTTGGACTGCAATATCAAAAGCTCACTGGGGAATTCAGCAGATGAGTTACGAAGAAGCTTTGTAGTTGTACTTGGCATACATTTCCTTTCTATTTTCTTCGGAAGAAACCAAACCCATTTCTGATCTTCTTTGTGCATAGCAAGGATTTCTTCTTTAACTTCCTCAATTTCCATTAGAAAGGTTTTCTAAAGAAGAAGAAATATGTTCCTGCCCCCATCGAAGTTACAACTGCTCCGACTATTGCTACAGTTACTGCTGTATTGCTAGAACCTTGCTCTTCTTGTGGTTGCTCTCCAGGTGTGCTTGGTGTTTGACCAGTCGGTGAGTTGTTGTTTCCGTTACTTATTGGTGGTTTAACTACAATCGGCGAACTCACTGGAACTACAGTTTGATTATTGTTTGCTGTATTTGCTCCTGAAGTTGCAGAATTAGTTGTTGTGTTGTTATTAGGATTTGTTGTAGTTGGTGTCGAAACTGGAGTAGAGACCGGTGGAGTTACTGTACAACTTCTTGATAGTTCTTCCAAAGTATTTCCTGGACAACTTCCTTGGTCTTCTATATAGGTTCGGGTTTGTGTTCCATTTAAACAAGCTCCCCAAGCTGAGTATTCGTAGATTGTACAAGTACAGGATTGTGCTTCAGAAGTTACATCTGGAGTACACATTGCAGGATTTGTTTCTATTGGAGTTCTAAACTGATTCCCATCTAGACAATCAGACCATTCTGACCATTCTGTTACGTTACATTCTGGTGGTTCTGATACACAAGATCTTGTTTCTGTGTCTTCGTCTGGAGTACATAAGGTTGGATCTGTTTCTAAAGCTACTCTGAATTGTTCGTCGTTTTCGCATTCGCTCCAATCCGACCAAACTGAAACGGTGCATAGTGGTTCTTCTGTACAAGATCGTGTTTCTGTATCTTCATCTGGTATACATGATGCTGGATCGGTTTCTACTGCAGTTCGGAACTGTTCTCCACCAATGCAAGTAGACCAATCCGACCATTCTGTTACTGTACAAACTGGTGGTTCTACTACGCAAGACTGTGTCAAGTCTTCTAGTGTTTCTCCCGGGCAGTACGCCGGAGCTTCTTCGAAAGTACGAGATTGAACTCCATCAACGCATTCTCCCCAGTCGCTGTATGTATAGTTGAAACAACCAGGACAGCTTCTAGTTTCTTCTAAACCGCCATAATCAGAACAGATAAGAGGTGTAGTTCTTAGGGCAGTACGTGTTTGTTGTTCTCCAGTGCAGACAGACCAATCTGACCATTCTAAAACTGTACACTCTGGGGGTTCGGATCCTGGTTCATATGAATTCCTTACAAATTCCTTAGCTGTTACAGGAGAAAGAATGTATTCCCACCAATTTCTGGAAATTTCAATTGTTTGACCGGATCTATTTAAAAGATTTGCGGTACCATCCTCTCTCGGCACATAACTAAACCAGAATTCCTGCCAACCTGCATCTGTACATCCCCATGCAGAGCAACCGATCAATACACTAGTATTGGTATGATTTGGAAAGTTTCTCCAGTCTACACAATAAAATCTTCCATTTGCTGGGTTAGAAACATCGTATTCACCTCTAGCGTTCACAGGAAAGTGACCATTACCACATCTTCTAGGTTGACCATCGAATCCAACAAATCTAGAGAAATATTGATTTCTTTGGGTAACGTTAACGTTGCTAAAAATATATGCCAGAGTGGATTCAATTCTATGACTGTAGTTATGGAGCAAATTCTCAGGTCTATCCCAAGTTGGACCTAAAGCAGGATATAGCTTATGACAATTTGTATTAATAAAGTCAGGACCGTTAATAAAGAATGAACTTTCAGGTCCGATAATAAAACTTTCGTAAATTCCTACGTAAGGTGCACCAATAATCCAAATCTCATCTACATCAGCACTATTTGCTGCCTGACAAATTTCGTAATCATTGAAAAATTTTATATAGTCAAAAGCATATTTCCTGGAATCGCAGAATGTGTAGTCATCTGCAGTCATCGGTCCAACGCAACGGTCATAAGTTTCAAAGGTGAAGGCTGGTGTACCGTCATTCACTTCGGGGAACTCATCGATTACAAGTTCGTCAACAATTTCGTAATGAATTTTTCCTGCTGAGAAATCATAAAAAGCATCTATTGCTGTACCAAAGGCCTCGTCTTTTATCGCTTCCGCGTTTCCTCCAAAATAAGTACTAACAAGATCCTGCCCATTTTCAACTGGATTGATTTCAACAGTCAGAATTCTTAACTCGTAGTCCGGAATTGCTTGAACTCGCAAAGTCAATACAGCGACAGAGAACAACACAGCATTGATAAACAAGAGTACTTTTGTCTTCATTATTTTGGCATCATTCGTATAATTGAGTCATTACCCCCATTATCTGTAAGTAAGTATAAAGCTTGATCCGGTCCAATCTGGGCAGTTCTTATCCTGCCGAATTGACCTTCGAATGCATTGATTGTACTTAAATAACTTCCGTCACGATTAACTTTTACAAAAGTTAATTTCTCATCTTTCAAAGCCCCTGCCACAATTGTTCCCTGCAGATTTCCCCAAACATTTCCAACTAAAACGGTTCCTCCTGATAATGCGAAAGTTCTACTGCCGCTCTCAAACATTGCGTCAAAAGCGTTAGGGTAGAGCGATTTATCTGTCATAGGAACGGATTCGTTGTATCCTGGGATTGGATTCCATCCAAAGTTTCCTGGTCGAAGAATATTAATTTCGTCGTTCATGTCTGGACCTTGTTCTATACTAAAACCTTCGAAACTAAATCCTAAATTCGTAGGGAAAAATAGTAGTCCCTGAACATTTCTGTGACCGTAAGAGAAAATTCTTGAATCATAAGGGCTGCCTAAATTTCCTTCGATCGCGCGACCGTCTCGATTCACCCTTAAAATCTTGCCACCTAAACTCACTGGATCTTGTGGTTCTGAACCCACAGCCCTATCTCCAGTTCCTACCCATAAATAACCATCGTTTCCAAATTCAACTTGACATCCTGAATGTCTTCCTCCATCAGCAGATGGCATGCCCGTTACTATGTCTGTTCGCTCGTCTATATTGTTCAATGCCGAATTCAATTTTAATCTGACAACCCTGATTTCTGGATTTGCTCCCCTAGAAGAATTTAAACAGACGTAAACGTAATTATTTCTAGAATATTCCGGGTCAACTGCTAATCCTAAAACTCCTCCTTCCCCTCGTGAATATGCATCTTCAAAATCGAAAGTATGTATTGTTGAGCCATTTCTAAACACGCTTAGAGATCCTCCTCGTTGTGTAAACAACATAGTTTGATCGGGAAGAAAATCTACATCCCAAGGATGATCAAGTCCTCCTACAACTGTTGTAATTTCGAAATCAGGAAGAATTATTGAAGGATCCACTTCTTGTGTTTGTGGTTGTTGTGGAGTTTCGTCTTCGGGTTCTTCTTCATCTGCTGGAGTTTCTTCATCTGGAATTGTGTTTGAAGTAGTATCTGGAATGTTAATGTTTTGTTCCTTCCGAGAAGCGAGTATGATTATGCCTGCAACTATTACTAACAATGTAACAATAGTAATAATGCCCAGAGCAATCAAATATTTCTTTTTCATAAGATTCATTCTATCAGAAAACTTCGTCGATTGACTTTTATATTTGCAGAAAATAAAATGCGAATATTAAGAACCGACTATGTCTAACTACCCATCAGATCCAAAAGTTGAAGAATTAGAATCTGGAAATACAAAGAACGAAAGCCTAGAAATCCAACGTCAATGGACGCAACAAGCACTTGAACTATTTGCAAAAGTTTTCACTCAACACAACGATGTTGCAAAAAGAAACTCAGAAGATACTTTGAATTTTGTTTCTAGAATCTGTGGTTCGATGCCTTTTCCACTAGACCCAACTTTATGTAATTCTCTAGTCCAAGCCCACGGAGTAGAAATTTTAGAAAAATTAATTGGCAAAGAAAATTCAAAAAAGGTCTTAGATTTAGAAGGAGCGGAAGTCGAATCTATATCGAATTTGTTGGGAATGATTCTTTCGAAAAACTTTGGTTTCGACAATATTTTGCTTAAAGAAATCTTTTTGGAAGTTCTTTACCCAATCCGACATCAATTACCAATTAATATTGAATACCTATCTGGACCTTACGATTTTGACCATACTGACACAGTCCAAACTAGAAGAGAATCTTTGAGAACAATTTTCATAGCTTTACCGTTTGATCCTAACAATCCCCACAATACAGAGCGCACAATTAACTTGTTTCTTGAATCTGATCTTATGAATCTTTTTCGAAAGGCTTATAACAGATTGGACTCAAATGAAAATCAATCGCACAATGGGAGAAGTGTCGAGGTGAATGCAGTTATCGATGAAATTTATAAACAAATGGAGAGTATCTTTAAAAGACTTTTCTATCCTGATCAGATACGTAGTTTGCAAGATCGAATAACTGGGTTATTCAAAAATGAAAAGGATCTTTCAAAATTAAATGAACGCATCAAGAGAAAAAGGGTAGAATTTTTAAATGGGTTTATTGCTTTACTTATAACCACTTTAGGTTCTCGTGACTTTAATAGGTATGCTGGCAGAGAAGAGTATATTAAAGCTCAAGTTGCCAAGATGTTTACTCTAGAAAGTGTTAATTAGTTGTAAAGTACTCCTGCTGGTTAAAAATTCTCGTATCTGTAAAATTTCTATCCGCAACTGCATACTCTTCAAGAGATTCGGAATTTAGTCTTAAAGTTTCTTCATTTCCAAGTAAAATCAAACCATCTCCTGATGCAACACCTCCCGAAATACTAATTTCTAAATATTGAAAATTCACAACATCGACATCTGATGTAAGACTCCAATTTTCCGATAGTTCAAAAACCCAAGCATCAGCCATTATCACATCCTGGAAGTTCCAAATAAAAAGAATCTGGTAACTACCTCGACTTATCGCATCGTTGTTTGTTTGATAAAGCTGTTGAAGATATTCATCTAGCATTCCTGGTTGATCACGAGGAACTAAATTCTCGATTCCTTCTTCGAAATATACAAACACTGGAGCTTGAGTTTTCGGATGAGTAAGTTTTAAAGGTTGATAGAACATATTAAAAAGTTAGTTAACTTTGTATTTAGCCGAACCTGTTTCTATGTAAGATATTACATTTTCTTTGATTATATTTCCAATATTCTGAAGTGATTCTTCTGTAAGCCATCCAATATGCGGAGTTATTATCACGTTATCCAGAGAAAGCAAGGGATTATCAATTGAGTTATCAACAATAGAATCCAGTCCTGCTCCAGCTATAAGTTTTTCATTTAAAGCTCTTACCAAAGCTTCTTCCGAGATAAGTTTTCCTCTTGAAACATTTATTATGTAAGCTGATGATTTCATCTGTTTAAAGTCTTCATACCTAATTATGTTTTCTGTATCTTTATTTAGGGATAA
This sequence comes from Patescibacteria group bacterium, assembly GCA_963169855.1. Taxonomy (GTDB): domain Bacteria; phylum Patescibacteriota; class Dojkabacteria; order J137; family J137; genus KLAP211. The sequence continues at coordinate 810,508 of CAUJCN010000002.1, read as the reverse complement.
ATTCACAGACAGAAAGTCCGATTCACTTAATAGAGTGTTTCTGTCGACATTCTCGTAGTTATCATTCTTAGCAGATCTGCTATGGTAAATTACCCTCATGCCGAGTGATTTTGCAATTCGAGCAGCTTCACTTCCGATTGCACCTAATCCGTAAACCCCAAAGACTTTACCTTTTAGATTACTTCCTAAATAAAGTTTCTCCTCTGGTGTACCTGGATCTACTAGGAATGGTTTATTTCTATAATCTTTGTTTCCTTGGACTATCTTTCTATTAAGTGCAAACATAAGTCCGATAGCTAGTTCTGCTACAGACTCCGTAGAGAAGCCAGGAACATTTGCTAATTGAACACCGTGTGCTTTTAAAACATTTAAATCTACTAGGTCATAACCTGTGGAGTTGATACATATCAACTTTAGGTTATTACATCGTTTCAACAATTCAGGAGTTATAGTAGATACAAAAATATCTGTAATAATAATCTCGGCATCTTTGGAACGTTCGATTAACTCGTTTTCATCTTTAGTAAACTTATAAACATCCACTTCAAATCCCATGTCTTTAAAGATTTGAATATGATCTGCTGTAATAAACGATTCATTCAGAACTACTATTTTCATGTTATAAACTTTAACTTAATACTTCCATAAATAAATTCTACACTAAAATTCTTCTCTTCGTTGTGGTTCAAAATAAGCTTGAACTGCTAGCCACTGTTGTTCATTAAAATAGTCTCTCGCGTAAGCTGAATTTCTTACCCCTTCAGCTATCTGTTCACTTTTTCTTTTTCTATTTGCAGTTTTTCGATTATTTCTTTGCTCGTTAAAACCAGTTGATTCTTGGTATCGAGCGATTTCCTCATCATGCATTGCTTGAAAAAGTTCACTTGCAATGTTGAAAAGTTCATCGTCACTCAAAGTATCTATTCCATATTCGTAATTTATCACCGCTGCTACCCTCAAAGACGTAGACTGCTGAGTCATCTCTGTATCACTAATATCTGGATGAATATATAGGTGTTGAATTTTATTAGCAGTACTTCTCAGAAAATCTATGTGACTTCCTAAGTCTTCTATTGCATCGTTCATAAAACAAATTTAATACACCGGGAGTTTAACAGATACCTCGTGGTAAAATAAATACATGAATTTAAGAGAAATTTTCCCAAATGGATTTGAATTCGTTTTCGATAACGGAAAGCTAGTAAATCTACATCCTGCAAAGACTTCAAATGTTGATTCTGAATTCCATACAAAAAATTTAGAAAGATATTACTCAAACGAAATCGACAGTTTCCCTATGTATGAAATAGATTTTGAATCGGGAACTGAACTTCAGCAGCATGTTTGGAACGAACTGATGAAACTAAGAAAAGGTGAAATCATTTCTTACGAAGAACTTGCAAAGAGAGTAGGAACTAAAGCAGTTAGAGCAGTAGCAACTGCCGTGGGTAAGAATCCAATTCCAGTAATTATTCCTTGCCACAGAATTGTCAGAAAAGATGGTTCGATAGGAAAGTACTCAATGGGTGGAAGCGAAATTAAAAAAGCTTTATTAGCTTTGGAAGGCGTTACTTTTTAAACTTCTGGTGCTAAAATCCATCACATAAAAACGATGGAAAACATTAACCTATAAACCCTAGACATACAAAAAGAGACATTAGAGAACTTCGAACCAATTCGGGAAGATTCCATCATTCCTTTAGTAATTTTCTTGGAAGAGGAACTTAAACCTATAATTCCCAATTTGCCACCTACACACTTTAAATACCTAATGTCTCTCCTTAAAAACAAGTATATTAGAAGAATTTTAGTAAGAGATTTTGTAGCCGAGCCCATTTACGCTGAGGATTTGGAAGAAGCACAAGACATTGTAGACAACGATTTAAACTATTATGGAAAGAATCCGATTGTTGTTCGGACAGGGAATACCGATGAATACCATCTAGAAGAATTTAAAATTATTGCTGACCAGGAAGAGCTATATTTATGCAGCAATCCGATTATTCGTACTGAATCACAAACACGAATTAAACCAGACAGTGATCTTCTTTACGAAGGTAAATACTCTACAGTACCTACCTATGAGAAACCTAAATATCAACCAATAACAAGATTGGCTGCAAGAGTTGCTACATTATTCCTTGGTCATACCAGTCTAAGTTGGCTTAACTCTATGAAAAATCATTTGGGTACTTGTGTAGATCATTTCTTACTCACATTAATTGAACTTTCTGCCCTAGAGCCTAGATACCGAGATTCGATAGAAATACTAATCCCTTTAGTTGTTCCCTATATAGGTAGATTCGATGAAACTCATCTATCCGTAGGTTTTATCAGAGATTTACCTGACAATACTTCTACTTTAGAATTCATCGATGCAAACGGAGTTTTTAGAAAAGATACTCTAAAAAGCCTCGATCCATTTTCTCTAACTGTTGCTGCATATACTTTCCGCAAAGCAAAAGAACTATTAAGAAACGACCTGAAAGATGGCGATCCAGAACAAGAGATTAGAGTTGTAAACGCAATCAAGGACTTCGAGACTGAATTAGTTTCAGCGATTAGTATAATGAAACAAAAGAGAAGAGAGGTAGTAACAGAATAATCTGATAAAAAGAAATAAAACTTCTTCAGATTTAAATCTCAATCTGATAAACTATAAAAGTTTATGAGAAATAGAGTACAAAAAGTAATCAACAACAAGAAACTTCGAGGCATTATTTGGAACATTGTCATAATCGCTATACTGGCAGGCATTATTCTACCTCCAGTACTTGCAATCTTCTCAGTGTTTGTAAATTAAGGTTTTCTGACCTTTCCAGCTTCCTGATATAATCAAACTATGAATTTGACCTTAAGCTCGTCTGTAAATGGAATTCCATTTATTAGTGACGGTTATACAAAGAAACTAGAGAAACTGGAAATCAGAACTGTAAAAGATCTTATTACGTATTTCCCTTACAGATATACTGAAAATACCAATCAGAAGAAGCTTTCAGAAATATTATCCAATCCAGATGAAGAATCAAAATACCTAATTCAGGTTCAAGTCAGAGGTTTAAAGAACATCTTCACTAGAAGAAGAGGCTTTACTATTCAAGAAGGAAAAGCTTATGACGATTCCGGAGAAATCCAACTTACTTGGTTTAATCAAAAGTTCATCCCCGATAGTATAAAACCAGGAGTAGAGTACTTACTTTCTGGAAAAGTAAAAGCGAAAGGAAACAAAATCGCGTTTTATCCCGATAATTACGAAGAAATCAAAGAAGGGAAGTCAATCGTCCACTTAAGAGACTTTGCCCCCGAATACAGTCTTACAGGTGGTATTTCTAAAAAATGGCTTCGAAATAGAATGCAATACGTGATTTCGCATCTATCAGAAATTGAAATTCCTAACGAACTTGAAGAATTCGGCTACGAATTAAAAGACTCATTGAGAAAGTTACACTTTCCCGACGACATTTCAGAAGTAGAAGAGGCTGTGAAACAATTATCTCAATATGAATTCACCAACATTCAGCTTCATCTTTTGGAGAAGAAGGAAAATAGAAAATTTCCACCTGCACCAACAATAAATAAAGAAAAAGCAATCAAAGCTTTAAACTCCGTTGTTAAAAACTTACCATTCGTCCTAACCAAGGATCAAGAAGAAGTGCTTAATGTACTTTTTAATCGGATTATTGGAAATGAACTATTAAACTCGATGGTTCAAGGAGATGTAGGTTCGGGGAAAACTATAATTGCAGTCCTTTTAGCCTTGGTCTTAGCTCAATCCGGTTATCAAGCTATAATTCTAGCTCCAACAACAATCTTGGCTGAACAGCACTTCAAGACATTCAACAACTACATCGGAGAGTTTGCAAAAATCGCTTTAATTACCTCTAAAACAAAAGAAGCAGATGCAGATGTACTTGTAGGTACTACAGCGATACTATCCCGAAAAGACAACATTATAAAGAGTCCTGGAATAATCATTGTAGATGAACAGCACAAGTTTGGAGTCAACCAAAGAGAGGAGTTACTCAAGGAATACAAAGAACTGTATTCAGGAAATCATTTTCCACACTTTCTAAACATGAGTGCTACACCTATCCCAAGATCAGTTGTTGAGTTCATTTTCGGAGAAGTGGATGTAGAGTACATCAAGTCCAAGCCAAAGGGTAGAACAGAAATCAAAACACGATTAATTGATGATTCTAAACGTTCAGACCTTATTTCTTGGGTTAAAGAAAAGATAGCTCAAGATGAACGTGTGTACTGGGTAGTGCCTGCAATCGAGAGCGAAGAATCTGGATTGAAAAATATAAAATCGATGGAGGAGGAACTCGTGGAACAATTTGGAGACAAGGAATTAGGAGTTCTTCATGGAAAGTTAAAAGAGGCAGCAAAAGCAGAGATCATGGATAATTTCAAAACTGGAAAAACAAAGATACTACTTTCTACAAGCGTGATTGAGGTTGGAATCGATGTTCCAGAAGCAACAATTATGATAGTTGAGAACCCAGAACGATTTGGTATGGCTCAGCTTCACCAGATTAGAGGTAGAGTAGGAAGAGGTAGCAACGAAAGCTGGTGCTTCCTAATGACTTCAGATAACTATAACGAAATCCAAGAGGAGAAATTACAGACTTTCTGTGAAACCTTAGACGGTATGAGAATATCAGAGTTTGATTTAAAGAACAGAGGTCCTGGAGAAATCTATGGAACCAAGCAGTCAGGAATACCTAATCTTAAGATTGCTGATTTTTCAGACTTTGATGCAATGATGAAAACAAAAGATATTGCAAAAACGTTGTATAATAAGGGTGTTAAATCAATAGAAGTATTTTCATGAAAGAAATAGTGGTAGTTTTAGAAGATGTCAGATCAACCTTCAATGTAGGGTCTGTTTTGCGTACCGCTGATGGCTCTGGATGCACGAAAGTTTATATGTGCGGAATTACCCCTGACGGAAACCATCCTAAGGTAAAAAAGACTGCTCTTGGAGCCGAAGAGTTTATGCAATGGGAACATCGAAAGGACATAGTGGAATTGTTATCAGAATTAAAAAATGGAGGGTTTCAACTGATTTCTGTAGAACAATCACCCAACTCAGTGAGTTATAAAAATCTCGAACTGGGAAACAAAGCCGCCTTCATCTTTGGGAACGAAATAACAGGGGTTTCTAAAGATACTTTAGAAAGATCCGACTTAATTGCAGAGATCCCAATGTTAGGAAAGAAGAATTCATTAAATATATCGACAACAGTCGGAATTATCCTTTACAACAGTGTTTCATGAATCCCAGAGTAACAGCAGGAAAATACAAGAATATGAGGTTGGAAATACCTAACAACACCAGACCTTTTACAGAAAGAACAAAACTAGTGCTATTCGACACTTTAAGCCATTTCATTCAAGGGAAGACAGTCTTAGACTTATTCTGCGGAGCAGGTTCTATAGGTATCGAAGCATTGAGTAGAGGTGCCGAGCGAATAGTATTCGCTGACAATGATGAGAAATCCGTACTGTTCTTAAGGAAAAATATCGAGAACCTTGATAAGGATGACAAAAACAACACTTCAGTTTACAAAACGGACTACAAAACGCTATATCAGAAAATGGCTTTTAAAGTTGATTTAGTTGTAGCCGACCCACCTTTCAATAATGCTTCAGATCTGAAATATCGACCACTTTATGAGCTATTAAAACCCGATGGAATCGCCGTCGTGAAACTACCTACAGTTGGGGAAATGCCAGACTTTGAAGGACTTTTCGATCTTCTTGATACAAAGTTAGTGGGAAATAATACTTTATATTTTCTAAGACCAATTTTATAACTGGTTTTACACTTTCTCCTTTACCTCTTTTAGTCATTTTTGACGTTATTATGATGTGCAGAGCGCGGATTTGTGATAAAATGACAGCACATTTAAATGAATATATATGGCAGCAACACCTAAACACAAAAGATCGTCTTCTAAGGCAAGATCAACAAAAGCATCAAATAGATATGATGTTGTTTTGAACAAAGCAAGAAAGATGAAGAAAAATGGAGGTAAATTCTTTACTATCTCAAAGGAAACTGGACTTCCAACACTTTCTCACAGAGTAACAAAAGAGGATCCTACATACAGAGGGCGAAAAGTTATTAATGACTAATAGCAAGAACCTGGACAAACATTTATCCAGAATATTGTCAGTTTCTTATCTCTACACACACTACAAATCACTAGATTCTGATGTGGAATTAAGCCCTTATGAGCCTAATTCTGTAATGGATATCCTGGAGGAGCAAAAGTACGATACTAGACTGTATGAACAACTTACAGAAGGAGTAATTGCTCACCAAGAGAAAATTGACCAAGTAATTGAATCTCTTGCTCCTGCATGGGGATTGAACGAAATGAATATCCTTAACCTAATTATCTTAAGATTATCAATTTTCGAAGCTTTCATTGGTGAATTAACACCTGTAGCAATCGTAATTAACGAAGCCTTGGAACTTAAAAAAGAGCTGGGATCTGAAGAGGGTGCTAACTTTATAAATGGGGTTCTGGGTGCAATTGCTAAAGATGAAGCTACAAAATCCTTACTTAAGCAACAAAATTCAGCAGAAAATGAGTAGTTTTGACGAATTAAGAAAAATTATTAAGCAGAATATTGAAGACAAACATCTTAAAATAGCGATGACTCACAGATCTTATCATAACGAAGCGAAAGAGCAGGTAGAGCACAACGAAAGATATGAGTTTTTAGGAGATGCAGTATTAGAATTAGTAGCTACAGAATACTTGTTTGTCAAATATCCATCACTGCAGGAAGGTGTCCTGACAAGTTACAGGTCAGCGCTGGTAAAAACAGAATCTTTGGCCGAAGAAGCAAAACGTCTAAACCTCGGAAAGTTCATCCTGATGAGCAAAGGAGAAGATATGAGCGGTGGGAGAACAAGATTATATATTTTGGCTAATACTGTAGAGTCCATAATTGGGGCAGTTTATTTGTCTCTTGGTTACGACGCTGCAAAGGTATTCATTACTGAAAATATCCTTTATAAACTAGATGATATTATCAATAATAAAAAAGAAGTCGATTCAAAGACGCGACTACAAGAAATTTCTCAAGAAGAAAACAAAGTTACACCTACTTACGACCTAGTTAGAGCATACGGACCAGACCACGATAAAGTATTTGAGATGTCTGTAAGTCTAGGAGATAAAGTTATCGCAACTGGATCAGGCAAAAGTAAGCAAGAAGCTGAGCAGAACGCTGCAAAGGAGGCCTTAAAAAAGTGGAAGAAACCTTCAAAATAGCGACAAAGGCTCAATATTATGATAAAATTCACAAGCTAAATTAATTTATATAAACGAATATGGTAAAGATTAGATTGACCAGATTAGGAAAAAGAAATACACCTTTTTTCAGATTAGTAGTAACTCCTTTAAGAGAAAAGAGAGATTCTAAAGCTATCGAGATTGTAGGTCATTATTCACCTATCAACAAAGAAATCGTTCTAAAAGAAGATAGAATTAATTACTGGTTATCAGTTGGTGCTCAACCAAGCGATGCTGTAAGAAATATGTTGATAAAAAAAGGAATAGTAAAGGCCGACGAGAAAAAGAAGGTATTCTCTAAGAAACCTGGAAAACAGAGTCAGGACAGAAAGGATGCTGCTGCAGAAGCAAAGGCTGAATAATCTTACTAAAGTCCTATAAAAATAGAAGGAGCTCAAGAAATTGGGCTCTTTTTAATGCGTTTTAAGGCTTTTCAAATTCAAAGGTGGAACAATGATACCTACTTTTTTAGATCCAAAAAGTCCCTAATATTTTGAGGAATTCTACTTGTTGGATCAATAGAAGAGTACAAATCGTCGTCGTTAGGATTTGCCGCAAATTGGTATTTCACCAAAATAATATTCATAACCCAAGCTTCATTCTCACCTTTAGAAATTCCAAGTTCTTTCACAATTGCAAAATCATCCAAAGTACTTAGCGAAGTGATAAAAGCTTTAATATTTTCTAAACTTCCGCCCACCGTAAACTCAAAGGGGATTTCGATAAGAATAATACTGTCTCTAATATCCGCATTGATGAAGGATGATTCGCTAATTCTTTGAGCATTTATTGCTAAACTGAAGCTGGACAACATGCCAGCGATCTTGTCCCTGAACTCGACAACTCTAGTAGCACCATTCGATGCAATGTTGTTCAGTAGGTCTAAATCTGATCTCAAGTTTGGATTATTCTGCAAAGTGGACAGGTCAGACACCTCTTGTTCTATGTTTTTTATCGAGATATTGTTCTGATTAACCAGTTCCATTCCTTCGAAGATAGAAGATATTCTAGGAATCACCAAAAAAATAATAATGCCTACAAAAACAACCAATGTTGCTATTGGGAAGATGTAAATCTTTAAAAATTTAGATCTATTCTGCTTCATTTACCAAAATATTAAATACTATAGATACCTGAATTCCTGTAGAACCATTATTAATTTCATTTATGAAGAGATCACTTACAGAATCTTCATTTTCATCAAAGAATCCTTTTATTAAATTTAAGCTATCTAGATCTGGAACCAGTGCTTGAATATTGAAAGTTCCATCTCTGTCTCTACCAAAGCTTTCAATATCTACCCTAGATTGAAGAGTAGTTACTAGATTGTCTACAATATCTACTAATTTATTAGGTTTAATATCAAGATCCAATAAAGGACTAAGAGCTCGTGCCTTAACTACAAACTCTCCGTTTAGTACCTTAATCTCGTTGAACTGGTTGAGAGCAACCTGTTTATTTTCTAAAGATCTTTGTGAATTCGAAATAGCCGGTTCCACAAAAACAACGCTGAGTAGTGTCATAATAAAGAAAACGAATACTCCACCAAAGATTAGAATAAAAGAATTTACTGTTGTATTATCTCTTTCTTCTAAAACCTGAACCTCTTCTTTAGTTATGGGAGTAACTAAATTGAATTTAAAAAGTTGATTTTTTGCCATTACATTAATTCTAAACTCTTAAGTGCTAAACCTGTAGCAACGTTGAAGCTTAACTGATTTATTTTTAAATCTCCTTTCAATTTTACTTTTCTAAAGTTATCTACCAAGGTAACTTTTAATCCAGTTTTATCTGTAAGGTATTCAATAAGTTTTGGTAAAGCGCCGCCGCCTCCTGTAACATACAATTCGGACACGGGCTCACCACCAATTCGGTCATTATAGTAAGCCAGGGTTCTGGATATTTCGGACACGATGATTTGTATTATCGGCTCTATTGTTTTAGCGATTCTGCCTCCGCCCATATTTGCATCCAAGCCTGCTTTCTCCTTATATTCTTCTGCCTTACTTATATCCAAGGCTAGGTCAGTTGCAATTATCTTCGTAAGGGCATTAGAACCCGTCGAGATATTTTGAGAGTAGAGGACAGAGCCATTTCTTGAGATTACTAAATTTGAATATTCTCCCCCAAAATCAAGAATCATGAAGCTTCTTTTTCCAGTGTCCGAATAGTTGAAATCGATATTGCGGATTAAGGCCAAGGCCTCAGTTTCTATAGCAAGAAGATTAAGACCAACTCTGCCAGCAAGGTCTTTAAATCTATCGGACAAAGTTTTTTGGATTCCAACAACATACCAGCTTTGAAAAATATTGGTGTCGGTTTTTCTTTCTTCGATGAAGGAGTAGGCAATGTTCAGATTCTCTAACGGAACTGGGATCAAGTTTTTCATTGCAAAGTTAATCGCCTCGTCCACTTCTTCGTCCTTAACTTTAGGTAAATTAACTAATCTAGAAAAAACTAAGGATTCTGGAACAGAAAATACTGCATTTCTAGTTTTGAAGTTGTTATCCTTAAGTAACTTTTGAAGATCATTTGTTGGCATATCTAAATTTCCTACGCTAATGTTTTCTATTGTTCCGTTTGCAGAAGGAACCTGTGCTAAGTTTAGCAATTCGAATGTATCTCCTATAGGCCTAACTTCGATTGCCTTGATACTATAATTTCCAATATTAATTCCGATGAAGTCTGGTAGGTTTGCCATAAAATTTATATTACTGTAAAACTAGGTTACCACCTGCTGTAATACCATTCAATAGAGCAGCAGGAATCTCTGGTAATAAAGGTACTCTTGCAATTAAGCTTGCCTTTGGTCCATTAGGATCTTGCAAGTCTTCGCTAAGTGATCTGAACTCTCTTACTTGGTTTCTCAAAGAAGAAGGATTATCTGGTGTAACGTTGATAGTTACTTCTTCATTAATATTTTTTGATCTTGGGATTATAACCATATACAAAGGTGTGTAAGCATTTGCGTTGATGAACCCAGGGATTGCTGATGGTGCTAAAAACGTATCAGATACGTCAAGAAAGAATGCTCTAGATGGAGTGGATGTACTTTGTACGAAAGGAAATAGGTTAGTAAACCCAGGGATAATCTGCGAATCAATTACTTTTGTAGAATTTCTATCATAAATATCTCTAGTCATATTCAATCTTCCAAAAGACTGGTTGTTAGAGAAAATAATAGTTACATCCATGGCAACATTTTCTTTATCCCACTGAATATTAAATCCGCCTAAATAGGCATTGATATCAAGAATTAATGCGTTATCTTTTTTTAGAACATAGTCTTCAATATTCTTTTTATTTTCTACAAATACAGTTGTAGTAGAGGTATATGTGGAAGCAGCTTCTTGGGCTGTGTAAGTACATCTATAATAATTTCCTGAAACCAAAGTCTGACAAGTTCCAGTTGGTAGTGTTGTAAGGTTTGCTGTCGGAACAGAGTAGTCTGCTAATAAATTTTGAAGATTATTATCAGCAGTATTATAAAGTCTTTCGTATTTTTCGCTATTAGCACTTTGTGTAAAGTCCCTTCGAGTAACTAATACTATGGTAACAACCAGAACTCCAATGATAGTTAGAGTAAGTAGAGTAATTACTAATATTTGTCCTTTCAAAGTATTCTTATTCATAATTTCTGGTTGAAGCTGATATCTGAGTGACTAAATTCTGAATTTCTAAAGCCTGATTAGAATGTCCTGCAATAATTGTTACAAGAACCACATCGTTATTATTTGATCCTGTATAAGAATCAAAAGAAAATTCCTCTACTTGCATTGTATCAGAGGTCTGAAGTGTTAGCACCCCATTTTCTAATCTACAAATGCTAGAAGCACAAGCCTCCCATCTAATAGTCTTGCCAGTTAAGGTCATTTCGCAACTTCCTTCAAAACAATCAAGAAGGGTTGTTGAATTCCTGACTTCTCTGGATAACTGCGTTAGTACTGCAGACATTTGCTCTCTAATGAAACTTCTACCTGCTATTTTTGTATTTGATCTTAGTGCTAATAGAATCACATTAAAAAGCATAATAATAAGAATCCCTATTATTCCCAGGGTTACTACAACTTCTACTAACGAATATCCTTTGAGTTTTTTCATATTTAGAACAATTCTACTCCTGTTGTAGAAGAATTATTATCATTGGTGCTTCCACCAGTAAATGTACCTCCTGTAATTGGTGTCCCTTGCGTTGCAGACCCTCCTGTTAACGTTCCCCCTGTAGCTGAACCGCCTGTTGCAGAGCCTCCTGTAGAGGTTGCTCCACCAGGAACACCAGTAACTGTGAAAGTGTTATATTTAACGAAATCTAGTTTGGAAACTATATTTTCTTGATTCAAAGTATATGCGTAAACGACAGTTCCTACGAACCTATCATTAACTGCAGTTGTTTGTTTTCTAAGTTTTATTTGAATACACAAACTATTTACCAAACTACTACTTGCAATTTCTTTTGCTATTACATTGTACTGACTAGTAGGAGTACAAGTAGTTATATCTGCCGAAGGTGATTCAAAGTTGTCCAAAGTGAGGATATTTTGTCCATTCAAGTAAAAATTTCTAGTCCCTGTTGACGTTAGTGTATTAAATTCTGAGTTAATAATTTCAAGAGCAGTGGAGTTTTTGATTCTATCTAGAACTTGCACAATAATACCGTTAATAGAGTCTTCAGTCTGATTATTTTTTACTTCGATAAACCCTCTCGAAACTAATAACATAGAGGAAACTAGAGTAGTTCCAATTATTGCCATAACAATAAGAACTTCTACTAAACCTGATGCATTTTTCATAATTACTTTTCTCATTATTTATAAGAGTTTTCGACTAAATTTATGGTAATAGTTTTGACTTCATTTGTAAATGAATGTCTAATCTCTACACTACAAATTCCAGAAGCAACAACAGTGTTTACATTTGTTAGACTAATCAAATCTTGAGTAAGTCTCTTAAATCCGAACCGTGTATCGCAACCAACAACGTTAATTGTCATGTTGTTAAGCGAAATAGGACTATCAGCCGTGTTTTGACAACTATATACTGTCGCATCTGTATTTGCTGTACACACTATTGAATTCACTTGCTGAGATTGAAAATCTACGCCAAACAAGTCTCGAATTTGTAAAGAACCCCCAGAACTTCCACCGAAAGCATTTGTAGCTTTGTTCCGAGTATTATTAATTAAAGAAATTACATTTGTATAAGCAGTATTAAGTTCTACGCTTGCTCTAAATCTAGTCAAACCAAAAATACTTAGGCCTAAAGTTAAAGCAATAATTCCAAAAACAACCATCAGTTCTATCAAAGTGAATGCTTTCATATAGTAAAAATTGAATAAAGCTGATTTTGAACGAGTAGAGTAAATACAAATGCAATCAAGATTATTGGCATCAGAGGAATTCTAGTTTTAAGAATTTTCTGTCTATCTTTCCAATAAGCTAAAATTAAAACAGCTGCGATTAATCCTCCAACAAGAGAAGAAATGATAATAAATCCTAAAGACAAAGGAATTCCAAAAATAAAACCGATTAATCCATAAATATAGATATCTCCATCTCCAATTCCTTTGCCTTTTGTAAATTTGTGTAAAAGGTAAATTAACGCTGCTAATCCAAGACCTGCGAAGATATTTCCAACAGTTCCAATGTATAGACTTCCTAAACTTAATTCACCAACTGAATTAAACTCCATATAATTAGCTAGACCAATTACAAAATTGATAAGAACTACAAAAAGCAAAAATAAATTCGTAAATCTTTCTGGAATGGAAAGTGTGTGAAGATCCCAAATTGTTAGATAGATAAGCCCAACAAAGACGCTAGCGAAAATTGCTAAATACATCCACAAAGCACCTCCTAGATTCAAACTGAATAAATGGCCAACGAAAATTGCTCCAGATAAAAAGAAAACGAATCCTCCAAGTACTTCTTTCAAATTCATCGTTGTTTTAAAAGAGAACTTTTCTTCGTTTATAAAAGACGAAAGAATAGAGGAGAATATCAATGTTATAAAACCTCCAATTATCGAAATTACTAATGCTGTCATATAATTATTTTTAAACTGGAGATACTGGACCTCTGCCTCCGGTTCCGGTCTCTAAATCTTTAACCGATTCTCCTGTTAGTTGTTGAGGAGGAGTAGGACAAGGAATCGTTCCATACTCTTCATATGATCCGCTTTCTAATTGAACGCAGAGCTGATATTCCGAAGAACTAATATAGTTGTAAAGGTAATGTGTACTTCCTGAATTGGACAGTTCACTTGAACCTAAAAATCCATCCAATTCTAAACTTTCAGAAAGACCTGTTATTGTGAACCGGTTTTGCTGAAAACTTACATTCGTATTTGCTGGGAATCTTAGATTATCTCTTTTATATTTATTTAACATAGTATCGATCTCACCTCCAAGATTTTTTCTTTCGGTATCTCTACTATTTCTTTGTAGAATTTGAATTCCCTGGAAAGATAGCAGCAGTAAAACTGCTGCTATTCCCATGAATATTAAGATTTCAATTAAGGTGAAACCTTTTTTCATCTTATTCGTATGGAACTCTATCATTAGGTGTAGTTAAGCTACAATCATCTCCAGAGTTTCCTACTTGAGTAATTGTACCTCCTTCTACCATAACTCCTAACGAGTAAGTATTACCGTCTGTGTCGTAACAATAGATAGAACAACTTGAGTCGCTCTGTGCATCTGCTACGGATGTTCCTGATGGACAAGCTTTCCCAGGTCCATTAAGCTCAACTTCCTCATTGCCTACTAACATAGCATTTCCTCCAACTTGGATTTCAATGTCTGGGTAAACTGAGTTGTTTGTGTAATGACCTTCGACAGCTAGTCTAACAGCGTTAACACTATCTCTTCTTTGAGTATCTCTAAGTGATCTTTGAACAATAGTGATTCCCAAAAGAGAAAGAGTAACTAATACACCGATGATTCCCATAGCAACCATCAATTCTATTAGCGTAAATGCATTTTTCTTTTTATGCATAAACTGATTAAATAAAAAATAAGATATCTATTTCAGTTTAATAGTATGGAGAACAAAGTGCAATAGGATGAAGGAGGTTTAAGATGTGTCATTAGCAACACAATAAGATCCGAATTTCTCCTCTGAAAATAAGCAGGTAAGGACTCTAGAGAGTGGGGGATAATGATGTTACTGTCCCACAATTTGACCAACTTGATAGATTGGAAGATAAATTGCAACAGCTAGGAAACCTACCATAATTCCAACAATCACAAGGATTATTGGTTCTACAAGTTTTGATAAATTACCTGCTATCTGATCAACTTCTTCTTGATAGAAAGCAGAAAGATCATCAAGAACGAATCCAACTTTTCCTGATTCTTCTGCAGTAGCAAGCATTCTCAAAAGAATTGGCGGAAATCCATTTTTAGTATTATATTTTGCAATGCTGATAGACATAGAGTTTCCAACAGTAATTTCGTCTTTAGCTTTCAAAATAATATTTTGGAAAACACCATTCTGCATTGCTCTTCCTGTAATTTCCATTGCTTCTATAACCGGAATTCCACTAGCTAAAAGCATAGACATTATTCTACAGAATTCAGCAACCTCAACTTTTCTTGTAAGATTTCCGAAAATTGGAATTCTCAATTTAATACTATCAATTCTGATCCTTCCTCCAGGAGTAGAGTAGTAATACCTATAACCCAAAAACCCTGTCACAGCTAACGTAGCAAGTATTAAAATCGTCTCTACTTTTCCTAAGTTTTCTCCAATATTCACTAGCATTTGAGTTATGAATGGTAATTCATCCTGACCCAACGAAGAGTACAGTTCTTTTACTTGAGGAACCATGAATGTAATCATTACAAACAAAACTCCACCCATAACAACGAAAATGATTGCAGGGTAGATTAGTGCCCCTGTAATTTTTCCTCTTAGATTTTTTGATTTAGCTAAATCTTCCGAAATTTTTTGCATCATTTCTGTAAGATTTCCACTTTTTTCTCCAGCAGACATCAGATTAATTTGAATTTCATTCAACAGTCCCGTTTCTTTTCTGAATGCTTCAGACAAACTCATTCCTGCCTCTACAGATTTATAAACCCTCACAAACTTATCTTTAATTGATTGTTTTTCTGTTTGTTGAACAAGAATATCCAATGCCTGAACGATTGGAATTCCAGCGCCAATCATAGTAGAAAGTTGTTTGGTGAAAATAACTTTTTCGTTAAGAGAAATTCCACCGATTTCTACATTCAATGCTTTATTTATATTGAAGGAAAGTTTTTCTTCAACTAAAACTGGATTAAGATTTGTCGACTTTAGATATTCGATTATCTCCTGCTCAGAATCTCCAGACTTTGTACCTTCTACAGTCTGACCTGAACTTGTTAATGCTATGTATCTGAATTCTGCCATTAGACTCTATTTAATAACGAATCAATATCTGCTGGTCTATTAGCGTTGCTTTTTGCAGTATCGATTGTAATATGACCTTGCTTTACTAAGTTTACCAAAGATTTTTCTAAACTTTGCATTCCTAAATCGTTGCTTGTTTGAATAATGTTATCTAACTGATATCCTTTACTTTCTCTAACTGTATTTCTTACTGCAGAGTTAGCAATAAGTATTTCTGTTGCTAATTTTCGACTTCCTTGTATTGTTCTTACTAATTTCTGAGAAACGATTGCTTGTAAAACAGAAGCTAATTGTACTTTAATTTGATCTTGTTTTTCCCCAGGGAAAATATCCACAATTCTGTCTATACTCTGAGCAGCACTATTAGTGTGTAGAGTAGCGAATACTAGGTGTCCTGTTTCTGCAATTCTAATAGCTGATTCGATAGTATCGGAATCTCTCATTTCTCCTAATAGAACAATATTTGGATCTTGTCTTAAGATTGCTTTCAACCCGTTTGGCCAAGTATCAAAGTCACTTTGATATTCTCTTTGTTCAATTAAAGATTGTCCTTTTGGGAAAATATATTCAATCGGATCTTCTAAAGTGATAACGTGTTTAGATTCTGTAATATTAACTAGATTGATTAGAGAAGCGATAGTTGTGGATTTTCCGCTTCCTGTTGGACCTGTTAGCAAAACTAAACCATTTGGGAATTTGGCAAAATCTTTTACAATTGGAGGTAATCCTAAAACTTCTAATTGAGGAATACTTTCAGAAATAACTCTAGCTGCAATTGAATAAGTTCCAGATTGTTTGAAGACATTAATTCTAAACCTTCTGCCATTTACAACGTATGTTGTATCAGCTTGATAGAAGTCATCAAAATTTATATCTTTTTTACTCGCAAGAATTTGTTTTGCGAAATTAAAAACTTCATCAGGATAAAGATCTCTGTATTTTAAAGCTTGAAGATTTCCGTTTATTCTTAAAGTTGGCTTATAGTTCGAAGTGATATGAACATCAGAAGCCTGAGTTTGAATTCCAAGAAGTAGCATGTCTTCAAGTGTTAAAGTCTTTTGTTCTGGTTCTACCTGCGAATTAGACTGTGGAGCAGAGTATACTTTTATTTCTTCGTTTGTTTGCTGATTTTGACTATTCATTCTTTACTCTAATAACTTCTTCTAAAGTTGTAATTCCTTCTAAAGCTTTTATGTACCCGTCTTGAACCATTGTAATCATTCCCTCTGAAATTGCAAGATCTTGGATTTCTTTGATTGTCTGTTTCTGAATCACAGCTCTTGCGATTGTCTCGCTCATTTTTAACGCTTCGAAAATTCCTGTTCTACTAATATATCCAGTATCATTACACTTTGGACAACCCTTTGGTTTATATAGAGTAACTTTTTCTGTACTTCTATCAAAATGTGCTTTTACAGTATGGTCGGGATTGAAAATATCAAATGAATTTAGAATATCTAACTCTTCGTGAAGTTCTTTCATTTGCTCAGGGGCAGCTTCATGAGCTTCTTTACAATTGTCGCATAAAACTCTAACAAGTCTTTGGGCAAGAATTAAATCGATTGTAGAAGAGAGTAAGAATGGCTCTATTCCCATATCTAGTAATCTGATGAAGGATCCTGATGCACTATTTGTGTGCAATGTTGTCAAAACCAAACGTCCCACCAATGCTGATTGCACAGCCAGAGCAGCAGTTTCGGAGTCTCTAACTTCTCCAACCATGATTACATCTGGATCTTGTCTAAGAAAAGATCTTAATCCGGACGCGAAAGTTAATCCAACTTCTGGATTAACTTGAACTTGAGTAATTCCATCTATTCTAATTTCTACCGGATCTTCCAGAGTCATAATATTAACTTCTGGAGTATTCAGAATTTTTAAAGAACTAGCTAATGTCTGAGTTTTACCACTTCCTGTAGGACCACTAACGATTATAATTCCTTGAGTTTTTTTCAATGCTTCTGTCATTCTAGAGTAGTTTATTCCCCTCATGCCTAGTTCTTCGATTTTCAAAACACTTTCAGTTTTAGAAAGAAGTCTCATTACGATTTTTTCTCCGTAGATATTTGGCATTATCGAAACTCTGATATCAACAATTACCTCACCTAATTTAACTTGAAATCTACCGTCTTGGGGAACTCTGTGTTCATCAATTTTTAAATTAGAAAGAATCTTAATTCTAGACACAACTGCAGGTAAAAGTTTCTTTGGAATGGTAAGTTTTTCACTCAAAATTCCTCTTATTCTGAATCTAACGTTTACTTTTTTTTCTCGAGATTCAATGTGGATGTCCGAAGCTTTGTTTTTTATTCCATAATCTAGAATCATATTTACTATTCTAATTATCGGAGCATTCTGAGGATCACTTGTAATCTCGTTTTCTTGTACCGCATTAATATCAAGTAATTTATCTCCTCCTACTTGTTCTAGAGCCTCGTCTACATCTTTAGTAATCTGTGCTCCGTATTTAGATTCGATAATTGTATTTATATCGTCTTCTGAAGCATAGTAAACTTCTAATTTTTTACCCAGAATTGCTTCTAAATATTTTATTCTCTGAAGATCCAAAGGGTCTCTCATTGCTACTTTGAATTTGTTTGGCAGTTCTTCGAAAACAATAGCCATCGAATTTTTTGCAGCATCTTTTTCTAGTTTATGAAGAGTTTCAATGTTAATTCCGATAGAAGATAAATCGATAAACCCGATGCCTTTCATCTCTGAATAGAGCTTCGCAATATCATCCGAAGTTACAATAGCTTTTTCTTTTACTATCTGATCAGCAGGAACAGATTTATTTACAGATTCCAGCTTTATAAGGTTATAATCTTCTTGAGTGATCAGATTCTTTACCAAAAGGGCGTCAAGAAGAGAGCTTAAACCTCTTATGCTTTTGTTATTCAGCGCCTGATCCATTAAAATTTGATTACTTTAGATATTATAGTACATTTAGCTATATTTATGTATTTTCAAGCAGTAGTATTACACACCGAATCATTCGATATTTCACGAGACTCTATAGTATCTAGCCTTCAAAATAAGCTAAATTACAAGATAACAGAAATAGAGAAAGAAATCCTCATAAGTCCAATTTCGGAAACAGGAGTAGAGAACTCTATCGGAATCGAAGATATTAGAGAGATCATGGGAGAAATATCTCTGAAAACAACAGGAGCAAAGCTTTTGCTGATCAAAGCTGCTGAGAAAATGACTATCGATGCTCAAAATTTTATGCTCAAAACCCTGGAAGAGCCTTACGATAATTTAGTTATTGTAATGTTAACAAGCAACCCAGAGTCATTACTAGCTACGATTCTTTCCAGAGTTTTACTGATTTCCACTGATGAAAGATCAGCAAAAAAAGAATATACCTCCTTTTATTCTCTAGATTTTGCTGATAGAATAGAATTAATAGACAATTTAGCTAACTCAAGGCCTGATTCTATAGTGTTTTTAGAGAATTTGCTTAGAGAATCGGTCAACAAAAAAGTTGAACTAGCTAAAATGGAAGAGATCATTAAAGTTTTGAAAGGAGTGAAGAGATCCTCCAATATCAAAGCTGGATTGAATAAAATCAACATTATACTTAGAGATATTTCTTAACAAAAACAAATGAGAAAATTAGCTTTCATTTTATACACTTGGGGAAGCACAATCCTTTTCAGTTTCCTTGTTTACTGGCTTGCTACAGTACCTAACTTACATGCAGGAAACGACGCAGTTACAGACGAAGTTGTAAAAATCATCTTCAGAATGACTATGTATGCAATCTTATTCATTCTAATCTACAGATCTATCATTTTGACTCTAAAGACAAATGTAGATAGATTAGCTAAATGGAGAAGCAAGAGAGAAGAAATGGAGGATAACGAATTTGTTTTAGTAATCGAAACTCTTGTTGTTCTAGTTGTGATCTTCGTTTGTACTTCATTTGCCTTTATTGAACAGAACGTTCAGTTTTATACCGAGGGAAGAAATGGAGCAGATAACTACTACGTTGTAGAGCAGAATGGCAGAAACGTTGCATATATTCCAGCTGAATCTATAAATGAAGCTAACAAAGGCGTTTTAGTGAGCATTATGGCTACTTTGATTACAGCTATAGTTGTTTATAGCATTCCTGTTATAGGGGAACTGGAAATGGGAATTAAGCACAGGATAGAGGAAGTGATGGAAAATAACAAAAAGAAAAGAAAGGAAGACTAATGCATTTCTAAATGAATTGAAGAACCCGTCTACCATTGGTAGATGGTTTCTTTAGCGTTCTAATGGTATAATTTAGCTATGGTAATGCCATTAAATTACAGGACAGAAGAATTCGATCAATCAACTGGTGAAATGACGCCAGACATATCTATTGTTGAGAAAAGAAACCCAACAAACCCAGAATCAATATACTTCTTGCTAGAAATCATACCTAAAAGAACTAAGCAGATGACTTCTGAGATACTAGAAGGATTAATTACAATTTCAAACTCGAATACTGGAAATTTTAGATATGTTGCGAATAAAATTTATGCACTCCTACGAAATTGTGGAGTAAAAAATCTAACTCCCGATCTTGCAAACATGGCTGTAAGTAGAGTAGTTAACTTTATCTTAAGCAATGACCAGGAAGATGTGCTTAGACAAATCGGAACACTTGCATCTCTTTACAGAAAAATAAAAAGAGTACGTTTCAAACCATCAGAGGAAGTAGAATCTGAACCTCTGCCTTTTGACGAAATCGAAACTCAAGAAACTGTTACTCCAAAGATAGATATAACCGAATTATCACAAAGAGAACTAATGTCTTTATGCCTAGAGCTTAACAAAGACTTAGCTTATGCTAATCGCGGCAAAACTTTATTGGATCTCTACCTCAGCTCCACAACTTTGAGAACTGAAGGCTTTAAAAATGACTTAAAAAAAGCTATCCGAGCTTTCAACTCTTCTGTGGACGAACTAATACAGTTGTCTGATCAGAAGAAGTTAAACGTTCTAAAATTAATTAACAGACCTAACATAGGTTGGGTGAAATTAGTTTTAGTTCTACAATTCCTTCAAAATGAAGGACTTCTACATATAAACGCTTTTGCAGAAGCCTAAGAATTAATAATTCCATTGATTCTTCTAGGATAACTAAGTTATTATTGTTCCTAATCTCACATATAACTTAATGGCGAACTTATTCAGAAGGCATCGGATCTTTATCCTTTCAATTATCTTTTTAAGCATCTTATTCCTAATATTCTATCCATCTAAATATATTTCTATAGATGAGAATCAGTACCTGGCAAATTCCTACAGACTTTTGACCAACGAAGTTCAGAGCGATTGTCATGATATTAATAACTACCCTGGATTACATTTCGCTCCTAATCATACCTGTGTTTCTAAATACAATTTAGGTGCTTCTCTTATCATTTTCCCTGTAGTATTTGTAGGAGAGAATTACGTTTTTGTTATTGTATTCACTGCGTTTATATTAAGTGCCTTTTTCTTCTACAAGATACTACTAGAGCTTAAAGTAGAGAAATTTTTTATTGTTTTTTACATCTTTTATCCACCATTTATCTACTTCTCTAGAACTGTTTTTTCTGAAATATTCTCTATACTATTCATAAACATATTCCTATATACGTTCCTAGAAAATAAGAACAATCTAAGAGTAAAAAACTACATTACTGGAGGGGTTATTGGAATTGCGACCTTAGTAAGATATACAAATCTAATCATATTTGCATCCTTCCTACTTCTCTATACATTAAAGGAACACAAGTTCAAAAAAGCATTCAGTATCGCTCTTGGTGCGCTTCCTTTTGGAATCTTAATTATGATTTTAAACAAACTTTTATATGGATCTTTTTTTGCTAGTGGATACTCTTTAAGTGGAGAGGAAGTCTTTAGTCTTGGTAACTTAGGTATAAATATGCCTAAATACTTAATTCTCCTGACAGCCATCTACCCACTAATGTTTATTGCCTTATTTATTTCTAAGTATAAGAATAAGCTACTAATGATTGCCCCAAGTGTTCTAATATTAATACTGTATTCTCTATATCCTTACAATTTTTTTGAGGGTAGAATAATAGATTTTATAGTAGCCGGCAGGGTTTTGATACCTATAATTCCTTTCTTATTGATATCTTATTTATACGTTTTGAATAATAAAATCTCTATTAGATTAAAAGCGTTTATCGCCTTCATACTAATTTTATCTACATTGATAGTAATATTCTTTCATCAAAAGTATTTAAATGAATCTTCTGTCCAGTGGAAATCACCAACAGAGTATTATTTACAGAGCAACAGTTAGTAAATGTTAGCGAAAATTGGCGGAATCTTCTCAGCCTATTTCCTCTATGTTACCATCGGGCAGTAACAAAACAAACCTATGACAGATGCTGGGAAATTTCAAATTCGAATGCCACATTTCGAAGAAACAAATACTGCGGAAAGATTTATAAACTTTTTCGAGGAAGTACTAAGACTTCCAGAAGAATCAGAGCAGAACTTTGCTTTAAGATTTTTCGAAATTATCAGACCAGTTAGAAGTAGCTATCTAGAAGCAAGACCAATCCTGTCTCAAATATTCCCCCCAGAGCAACTTGAAGCCGATATAGAAACCGCATTGTTCGAGCAATTCAAAAGCGAACTTTCACATCTTAATGTTGCGGAAAATATACTCAACAGTAAAGAATTTGCACTTCAAATATCAAACCTAGCAAGACTTATTGCCAATATCAGCGATTATGATTTGCAGATTTTCCTCTTAAACATTGTAAAGATTTACGGAATAAAGCCAGTAAACGTATTCCGAGCATTTGTTGGAAAAACTTTGCCTGTACTCCTTAGAACAAATAGAGCAGATCGGCCTATCTTAACTATTAATGCAGAAGAAGATGCAGAGGAAGCTGCACAGGAAGTCGCCGAAGTAATAATGGATGAATCTAAATTGAGAGAGATTTTTAATGAGAACTGAGTTAGGAGAAATTCTTTCTATAGAATTCATTGCAAAACTTTACATTTCGGTAAATTAATTTGTTCAAAAAACTGGATCTTTAGGTTAAAATGGTCAGTATGGAAAATAATAACATAGACTACAATGCTTCCAATATCACAGTCCTAAAAGGGTTAGAAGCGGTTCGAAAGAGACCAGCCATGTATATCGGAGGAACAGATGATGCTGGTCTACATCACTTAATCTGGGAAATTTTACACAATGGTATCGACGAAGCTCTTGCTGGTCATGCCAATACAATTTCTTTAACTTTAAACGAAGATGGATCCGTAACCATTCAAGATAACGGTAGAGGTATTCCTGTAGATATTCACCCTGTAGAAAAAGTTAGTGCTTTAGAATTAGCAGCTACTGTTCTTCACGCAGGAGGAAAATTCGATAAAAACACTTACAAAGTAAGTTCTGGTCTTCACGGAGTGGGACTTTCAGTTGTAAACGCTCTAAGCGAATGGTGTCAAATTGAAGTGTATAAAAACGGAAAAACTTATTTCCAAAGTTATAAAATTGGAGTGCCTGATAAACCTGTCGAAGAAATCGGAAAAACAAACCTAAAAGGAACAAAAGTTACATTCAAGCCCGATGCATCTATCTTCAAAAACACTACATTCAATTATAAAACTGTAGTTCAAAGAGTACGACAAGATGCTTACCTAAATGGAGGAATAACATTCGAAATTACTGAAAAAAGAAATGGGGAAGAGGACTTCTTCGCGTTCCATTTTGAAGGGGGATTAAAATCTTATGTAAGACATTTAAACAAAGATCAAAAAGCTATTCAAAAAAACATATTCCACGCTAAGAATTCTATAGATGATATCGAGGTAGAAGTAGCACTTCAGTATACAGATGATATTCAAGCTAGTGAATACGCTTTCGCAAACAATGTTAATACACCAGACGGAGGAACACACATTTCTGGATTAAGAATGGCTTTAACAAAGAGTATTAACTCTTATTTAGAGGAATTTGGAACAGAAAAGGACAAAGAAATTAAACTAACTGGAGATGATGTTAGAGAAGGTTTAACTGCAGCAATCGCTGTTAAGCTTGCTGAACCGCAGTTCGAAGGTCAGACCAAAAATAAATTAAATAACACTGAAGTAACACAGGCTGTAAGAAAGATAGTTGAGGAGGATTTAAAACTCTTCATGAAGGAAAATCCTACAGAAGCAAGAAATATACTTAACAAGGTTATCTTAGCTAACAAAGCCAGATCTGCTGCTAAGGCCGCTAGAGAAGCAGTTGTTAGAAAGGGAGTATTCGAAGGAGGAGGACTTCCTGGCAAATTAGCTGACTGTTCAAGTAGAATTCCTTCAGAATCAGAATTAATGATCGTAGAAGGAGACTCTGCTGGTGGATCTGCGAAGCAGGGTAGAGATAGACATATTCAAGCTATCTTCCCTCTAAGAGGAAAACCACTAAATGTAGAGAAGTATAGACTTGATAAAGTATTAGCTAATAACGAAATTAGTGACTTAATTAGAGCATTAGGAGTAGGAATTGGTGAAAGCTTAGATATGTCTAAGTTAAGATACCACACAATCGTATTGATGGCCGATGCCGATGTAGATGGAAACCACATTAATACATTGCTATTAACTTTGTTCTATCGATTCTTTAAAGAAATTTTGGAAAGAGGTCACGTTTACATGTCTCAACCTCCTTTGTATAAGGTTATTTTCGGTCCAAATGATAGTTTATGGGTAAAAGATGATGCAGCTAAGGAAGAACTTCTAAAATCTAGAAAATCTTCAAAGGCACCTCATATTCAGCGATTTAAAGGTTTGGGAGAAATGAATCCAGAACAATTATGGGAAACAACAATGAATCCTAAAACTAGAATTCTAAAACGAGTTACTGTTGGGGATGCCGAGGAAGCAAACAAAATGTTCGATGTGTTGATGGGAGAAGAAGTTGCTCCTAGAAAGAAGTTTATCGAAACTAATAGTATTTACGCAGATATCGACCTATAAGAATATTAACTATGGAAAACGAAGAAATAGAAATCAAAGAATCAAATCCAAATATTATCGATCAGGATATCGTAACAGAGCTTAAACAAAGCTACATCAGTTACGCCATGAGCGTTATTGTGGCTAGAGCGTTACCTGATGTTAGGGATGGTCTAAAACCTGTACACAGAAGAATCCTTTACTCAATGTATAAGATGGGTGTTATGCCAGGTTCTGCATACAAAAAAGTAGCTAGAATTTCTGGAGATACCATGGGTAAATACCACCCTCACGGAGATGCATCTATCAACGATGCGTTAGTAAGAATGGCTCAGGAATTCAATATGAGATACGTTCTTGTTGAAGGACAAGGAAACTACGGATCTATAGACGGAGACCCTGCAGCTGCTGCCAGATACATCGAAGCTAGACTTTCCAAACTTGGAGCAAAAATGCTTGAGGGAGTAGAGAACACAGTTAATTACGTTCCAAACTACGATGGAAACGAAACAGAACCTGTTATTCTTCCTACAGCTATTCCTAATCTGCTGATAAATGGAGGAGAGGGTATTGCTGTTGGTATGGCTACTAAGATCCCTCCACACAACTTGAAAGAGGTAATTAATGCTACTATCCGAACTATCGACAATGGAAACCTATGGAGTTTCGATGAAATAAAAAAGCTAAAAATTGATTATTCAAAAGACATCCTTAATGTTGCTGATATCGAAAAGTTACCTAAAGCAAGATTCCATAAGTTCTCTTCTGATATAGCTATTAGCGAATTAATGAAGGATATTAAAGGACCAGATTTTCCTACCGGTGCACACATGTTCAACCAAAAGAATATCCAAGCTGTTTACGAAACTGGTAGAGGCGGAATTGTAATGAGAGCCGTTTCAGAGATCGAAGAAATGAAAGGAGGAAAGTTCAGAATTATCATTACTGAACTTCCATATCAAGTGAACAAATCAATGTTATTAACTAAGATTGCTCAACTTTATAAAGATAAAAAAATTGAAGGAATCTCTGACTTAAGAGACGAATCTAACCGAGAAGGAATTAGAATCGTTGTCGAACTCAAGAAAGAAGCAAAACCTAAGACTGTAGAAAATCAGCTTTATAAATACACTGAACTTCAAAAATCATTCAACGCAAATATGCTTGCATTGGTTAATGGAGAACCCAAGTTGATTGCTTTAAGAGAATATCTTGAATTATTCATTACTCACAGACAAGAAATCGTAATAAGAAAGCATGAACACGAATTAGGAAAAGCAAAAGAAAGAGAACATATTTTAGAAGGCTTAATGATTGCATTAGACAATCTAGACGAAGTTATTGCAACAATTAGAAAATCTGCAGATGCAGAAGTTGCTAAAGAAGCTTTAATGAAGAAGTTTAAGCTTTCAGAAATTCAAGCTCAGGCTATCCTAGATATGCAGTTAAGAAAACTTGCTGCTCTTGAAAGAGAAAAGATCGAAAATGAATATAAAGAAATTAAGAAGAAAGTAAAAGAAATTATCGAAATCTTAGGTTCCCCTGAAGCTATCTTAACAATTATTAAGACAGGACTTGGTGAAATTAGCGATAAATTCGGTGATGAAAGAAGAACAAAAGTATTCAAAGGAGACGTAGATGAATTCAGCGAAGAGGACTTAGTTCCTAACGAAGATGCATTCGTAATGATCAGCACTCAAGGATACATAAAAAGAATCAAAGGTGACTCATATACAGTTCAACATAGAGGTGGAACAGGAAAGATTGCCGTTACTACTAAGGAAGATGATTCCATCAGACACGTATTCAACTGCAAGACTCATGACGAAATCTTGTTCTTCACAAATTTGGGGAAAGTTTATGCGTTAAAAGTACACGAAGTTCCAGAATATCAGCGTACAGCTAAGGGATTACCTGTTGTTAATTTAATCAACATCTCTAATAACGAACTCGTAACAAGCGTTCTAACAAGAAGCGCTGGAGGTCATATTCTAGATGAAGAAGAAATTCAAGAAGGTGAAGCTAAGAAAGAAAACTTTGGAAAAGACTATAAATTCCTTTTAATGGCTACAAAGAAAGGAACTATTAAAAAGACAGCTCTTACTGAATACGAAAATATCAGATCTAACGGATTGATAGCTATCTCATTAACAGATAACGATGAATTAATTTGGGTAAAACCAACAACTGGGGAAGATACTGTAATTCTAGTTTCTAAAGAAGCAAAATCTATTCACTTCAAAGAAGAAGATGTTAGAGAAACAGGCCGATCATCCCAAGGAGTAAGGGGAATTAGGCTAAAAGAAGATGATGAAGTAATCTCTATGGATATTGTTAGAAACGAAGAAGTATTTATGCTTACTGTATCGGAAAATGGTTTCGGTAAGATGACCGAGCTAAAACAATTTACAGTGCAGAATAGAGGAGGTTCTGGTATTTTCGCAGCTAAGGTGAACAGCAAAACTGGAAAACTAGTTGTAGCCAGAATCCTAGACCACCCTCAAAGAGAACTGTTAATCTTAAGTACAAAGGGTCAAGGAATTAAGATTCCTACGAACAACTTACCATTAAGAAATAGACAAACCACTGGAGTTATTTTAATCAGAGTTAAGGATGGAGATAAGGTTGCTGCTGTAGCTATAGTTTAATCACTAAGCAATTAATTAAGGCTGTAGGTTCATTTTTGAAATTGAATCTGCAGCCTTTTCTTTTCAATAATTTTTGACTAATATAATATTTTTATTAGAAAATGTTGACATCAATTTTTAAATATGATTGAATACATATTAGCCACTTGTACAAAACAATAGGACATTACACCGAATAGGTATGATGGACTTAATATTTTAAACGCCTGCACAGCATGAAAATAAAACTATTTTTAAAAAGATCACTTGTATTCAGTATAGCTATTTCTATTGGCGTACTTTTCTCCACCGCCACGAGTAGCTCCGTTTCAGCATCATCAAATACCCTAAACTTCCAAAGTAAAATAGTAAACCTAGTAGATGGAACAAACATCGACACAGGATCACCAGCTTGCGTAGTAGCAGGAAACAGTAATGACACTTGCGACTTTAGAGTAAATATCTATGATGATCCAACAGCAGGAAATCTTCTTTTCTCAGAAGATCACATAAATACAGAGATTGGTCGATACAACGGAATATTCAATCTAGAAATCAATAGTATATGTAACGTAGTAAGTGATACTGGAACAGATGGTAATTGGACAGACAATGCAGACCCTTGTATAAGTAACGGAGGAGTAGACTTCTCAGCAACAGATCTTTGGATAGAAATAGAATTCGATCCAACAGGAACGAGTACATTCTCCGAGACATTCAGTAGAGTAGAAATTAGAGATGTAGCTTCTGCTAGATATGCTGTATCAGCTTCTTACTTAGATAATTTAACTTCCGCAGACTTTGTACAATTTAGACCTGGAGCTGTTCAAACAACTACAAGTGCTAATACTCTTATAAACCTTGAAACTACAGCTAACACAGCTAACCCTCTATTAAATATCAACGAAAACGGAGCAGGAACTCCAGATTTATTAAGATTACAAAATACATCAACCACGGTTTTCCAAGTAGCTAACGGAGGATTTACAGGAATTGGTGCTGGTGCTACAACAGCAGCCTGGTTAGATATAGGGGCGAACACGACAACAGCTGCACAACTAAATCTCACACCAAGTGCTGCAGTGGATGTAGCAGCTCCTAACGCTGGAGACCTTTGGTTTAATGGAAGCAACCTTTATTTCGATGATGGTACAACAACATTTGACCTATTAGCAGGATCTCCGTGTATAACTTGTTTCCACGATGGTGGAGATTCTTTTGGAGCATTAGCAGTACTTGGTACTAACGATAACTTTAGTCTAGCCTTCGAAACCAATGGAGCAGAGAAGATGAGATTAGGAGCCGATGGGACTTTGGGGGTTGCAACAACAACAGCTACGTCTCAAGTACATATCGTAACTGGTGGATCAGGTTCTACAAGTGGTGCTACTACAATGACTGCTGTAAACGGAAACTCAACATTCACAACTGATGCGGTAATAACACTTAACGTGGGAGACTATATTGTTCCTAACTTACAATCGACTCAATCTAGAGTAGTTACAGTAGGTGGAACAGGAACTAACTTTACAGTTACTCCAGCCTTTACTGCGAATGTAACAACAAGAACTTTCGTTATTCATAGAAAAGGTGTAACAGTCGAGGGAGCAAGACCTTTAATGGCTTTGCGAAATACACAACTTGGAACACAAGAGTGGCAATTGAGAGTGGGTGCTTTAGGACCTGGATCATCTTCTTTTGATCTTTTCAGTCAAACAACTAGCCAAACTGCTTTACGAATAGAAAACGATGGAGATGTTCTCTTGGGAACAGACACGAATTTTGGAGGAATTGGAAACAACAGTAGATTATATGTTTACGGCGGAGACGGGGGAGCTAACATTGATGTAATGGGTAACGCGGCACAAGTAGATCAAGCTACAATTGAACTACAAAGCTCTGATTATTCAACTTCAAGTGCATCTTCTCGACTTCAATCTTATGGAGTTAGTGGAGTAGGTACTACTTTCGGTTTTGCAAATCAGTACTTGGGAGTTTTGGCTTTCCAAGAAATGGATTCAGCTTTAATAGCTACAAGCAATGATACCGATTTAACCTTTATAACTGATGCATTAGTTAGAGCAACATTTGACGGTACTTCTGGAGATTTAATTCTGACGAACGATCTCGCAGTAAATGGTGGAGATATTTCTTCAACATCTGCTACTGTAAACGTGTTTACATCTGCTGGTGCTACAACATTTAATGTTGGTAGAACTGGAGCAACTGGAACCATGAACTTAATGGGAGGTTCCGCTGATACTGGTTGTACTATTAACGGTGTAACGGGAGACTTTACATGTACTGGAAACATCGTGGGTGGAGCATCAGGGGATTTCTTTGAACAAGGAGGAAACTCATTTTCAGCTAACGCAGTATTAGGAACTAACGACAACTTCTCTTTGTCATTTGAAACTAATGGAACAACTCATGCAACATTATCGACAGCAGGAGACTTTACATTTAACAACGACTTAGCCGTAAATGGAGGTGATCTGACAACTACAGCAGCCACATTCAACCTATTAAATACTAACGCTACCACTGTAAACGCATTTGGCGCAACAACTACCCTAAACTTAGCGGGTGGTGTAGGGTCAACTGGTTGTACTATCGATGGTTCAGGAAATATTGATTGTACTGGCCTATTTAACGGTGTAGATCTTACTGATGTTCTTCTAAATGGAGGAAATACTTTTGGTGGACCAGTAACTTTCGGATCTAACGATAACTTTGCTTTAAACTTCGAAACTAATAATGTTACACAAATGTCCATTAGTAATGCAGGTGATGTAACTATCAACAACGATTTAGCAGTAAACGGAGGTGATATTACAACAACTAATGCAACTGCAAATCTATTCACAACAAATGCAACAACCATAAACATGGGCGATGCTGCAAACACAATAAACTTCGGAGGAGGATCCGGATCTACAGGTTGTACAATGGATACAACAACAGGAAGCATAGACTGTTCTGGAAATGGAACATTTGGTGGAGATGTAAACGTAAATGGAGGAGATTTAATTACAACAGCAGGTACTTTCAACTTAGTAAATGCAGGAGCTACATCAATCAACGGATTCGGAGCTGCTACAACTGTTAACCTAGGAATTGCTGGAGCTTCTGGAACTATGAACTTAATGGGTGGAGATGCTTCAACTGGTTGTACAGTAGATGGAACAGCTGGAAACTTTAGTTGTACTAATAACGCAACTTTTGGAGGAGATCTAGCAGTAAACGGAGGAGACATTACAACAACAAACGCAACAGCGAACATATTCAACACTAACGCTACTACAGTAAATATTGGTGGAGCATCAAATACTATCAACTTAGGTGGAGGAGACGCTTCAACTGGTTGTACTATTGATGCAACTACTGGAGACTTAGATTGTTCTGGCTTAATCAATGGAGTAGACCTAACAAACGTACTAGTGAATGGTGGAAACACTTTTGGAGGACCAGTTATATTAGGATCTAACGACAACTTTGTATTAAACTTCGAGACTAACAATGTTACTCACATGTCGATTGGTACAGGTGGAGATGTAACTATCAATAACGACCTAGCAGTAAACGGCGGAGACATTACAACAACAAACGCAACTGCAAACTTATTCCAAACTAACGCAACAACAGTAAACATTGGAGGAGCTTCTAATATAATAAACTTCGGAGGTGGATCTGGATCTACTGGTTGTACAATGGATACAACAACAGGAAGTATTGATTGTACTGGAAACGGAACATTCGGAGGGGATGTGAATGTAAATGGAGGAGATTTAATTACATCAGCAGCCACATTCAACTTAATTAATACAAATGCAACAACAGTAAATGGATTTGGAGCAGCAACAACAGTTAACTTAGGAATAGCAGGTGCATCTGGAACAATGAACTTAATGGGTGGCTCAGCTTCTACTGGTTGTACAATTGATGGAACAACTGGAGACTTAGATTGTTCTGGATTAATTAACGGAGTTGATTTATCACAAGCATATATTCAAAACGGAAACACTTTTGGTGCTAACGCAGTTTTGGGTACAAACGACAACTTCAGTTTATCTTTAGAAACAAACGGAACAACTCATGCAACATTATCTACAGCAGGAAACTTAACATTGAATAATGACTTAGCAATAAACGGTGGAGACTTAACAACAACAGCAGGTACTTTCAACTTAGTAAATACAGGAGCTACAGTAATCAATGGATTCGGAGCTGCTACAACAATTAACTTAGGCATCGCAGGTGCTTCAGGAACTATGAACTTAATGGGTGGAGATGCTTCAACTGGTTGTACAGTAGATGGAACAGCAGGTAACTTTAGCTGTACTAATAATGCAACTTTTGGAGGAGATCTAGCAGTAAACGGAGGAGACATTACAACAACAAACGCAACAGCGAACATATTCAACACTAACGCTACTACAGTAAATATTGGAGGAGCATCAAATACTATCAACTTAGGTGGAGGAGACGCTTCAACTGGTTGTACTATTGATGCAACTACTGGAGACTTAGATTGTTCTGGCTTAATCAATGGAGTTGACCTATCAAATGTAATTCTTCAAGGGGGAAATACTTTTGGTGGAGCTATGACGATCGGAACAAACGATAACTTTGGTTTCAACTTCGAAACTAATGGAGCAACTCAAGTAGCTATAAGTAATGCTGGAGATGTAACTGTAAATCAAGACCTAACAGTAAGTGGTACTACTGGAATCGGAACAGCTGCTAACAGTGCTTCTTGGTTAGATATCGGAGCGAATACAACTACAACTGCACAACTAAATCTTAGTCCTAGTGCCGCTGTAGATGTATCTGCTCCTAATGCTGGTGACTTATGGTTCAATGGTACTAACTTATACTTTGACGACGGTACGACTACACATGACTTGTTAGCGGGAGGAGCATGTACAACATGTTTCCATCAAAACGGAGATTCATTCGGAGCCTTAGCAGTTCTGGGAACAAACGATACTTTTGGACTTGCATTTGAGACAGATGGAACAACAAGATTAACATTAGATACTTCAGGTCACTTAACACCAAATGTGGATGATACTTATGACCTAGGTTCAACTACAAACAGATTTAGAGACTTATACTTAGGACCAGCCACATTAAATATTGGAACATCAGCAGATGATTACGATATTTCGTTCGACACAGCAGGAGTAGGATCATTAGTATTCAACGAAGCAGGAGAAGATGACGACCTAAGAATAGAAGGAGATACAGAAGCTAACCTTTTCTTTGTAGATGCAAGTACAGATAGAATAGGTATCGGATTAAACAACCCTACTGCACTTTTAAGCATTCAAGCGGCAACTGCAGCACAATCGTCACTCAGAATCGTGAGTAGTGCAGGTGTTAACCCAGCAGCACCTAACAGTGGCGATTTATGGTGGAATGGTACTAACTTAAACTTTAGAACTGCAACTGTCAACATCGATTTACTTGCTAACTGTGCAATTAGTGCGTGTTTCTACCAGAACGGAAACACTTTTGGAGCAGGTGCAGTTTTAGGAACAAACGATGCATTTGGATTAGCTTTTGAAACAAGTGGAACAACAAGGTTAGCAATAGACGCTGTGGGAGCGATAACTCAAACCTTCCCTGGTACAACAACAACTGGATATACTCAAGTAGCTAACTCATTAACAAGTGGAAGAGGATTCGATATAACTAGTACGTCTACAGCATTTACTGGTGATTTACACAGAATCGCACTTACAGGAAACAATGCTGCTAATACAGGAGATTTACTAGAACTTATAATCTCTGGTCCAGCTTCCGCAGCTAGAGCCTTGTTTATAGAGAATCAAGGAATAGGAACAAGCATGCGAGTAAATGATGTGGCAGCCGATACTACACCTTTCATAATCGATAACGCTGGAAATGTTGGAGTTCAGTATGATACTCCAGGAAGATCCCTAGATGTATTCAACGATGCATCTATAAATAACAATCTTGTAGTTCAGACCGATGGTGGAGCACTTTATGGATCAAATATTGTTCAACAGGATTCTTTCGAAATAGATGAGAGTTCTTTTAGTACAGCTTGGTTCTCAAGATCCAACCACGGCTTGCTATCCGCGCCTACAGGCATAGGTATGTCTTCTAATGGTAGATATGTTTCAGTCGTTGAGGGGGGAGAACAGATTCGCGAATCTTCTGACTTTGGACTTACATGGAACTTGAGAGGTGGTGCTCTTTCTTGGACTTCTGTTGAAGTATCTGCCATTGGAAAGTACCAGATTGCTACTGCTGCGGGATCTCAACTACAGGTATCTTCTGATTATGGAGTAACATGGGTTGCGAGGGAGGCGGCTCGAACTTGGGATGAGTCCGCAATTTCAGCAGATGGTAGATACATTACCGCAGTTGTAGGGAATGGTACACCTGGATTCATTTATACTTCATCCGATTACGGAGTTACTTGGACACAAAGAGAATCTTCAAGGCTTTGGAATGGAGCTGGAATGTCCTCAGATGGTAAACATCAGGCTGCAGTAGCATTTGGAGGTCAGATATATGTCTCTTCAGATTATGGAGTTACCTGGACTGCTAGGGATGCTAATAGAAACTGGTCCGAGGGCATGGTTGTTTCGTCAAATGGTCAGTATATGACCGCTGCTGTCGAAGGTGGAAATATATATACTTCCTCTGATTATGGAGTTACTTGGACTGCAAGGGAATCGGCAAGACAGTGGAGTGATACTGCAATGACATCCGATGGAAGAATACAGTTCGCTACATTTAGAACAGGTATCGCAGGTAACGATTCCTTCATGTCATTTGATCATGGAGTTACTTGGACTGCAGCAGGTGATAATTTTCAAGACACTGTAAACCAGAGATTCATTGCTATGACACCTAATGGCAAATACCTTTATGTTACTCAGGATAATGGTAATTTAAGAGCCTCTATAGCTACATCTAGAGCATCAGGAGGTAGTTTAGCAATTAATACAGTTCACGATGCTACTTCACAAGTATCAGTATTTAGAAATGCCCCTGCAGGAACTAGGCAATTTGGATTAAGAATAGAGGTGGATGGTAACTCAGACGACGCAAGAGGTATTCGAATACAAGCAAACTCGGACAACTGTTCTACAACCGGTATTTGTAGATTCATTGATATTGTTGACGGAGATGGAACAGCAATTCAATCAATTAGATCTAATGCTGGAACATTAGAATTTGGAGGAACTTCAGACGAAAGATTAAAAACAGACATTGCTCCTACAACAATAGAAGGCCTACAATCATTAATGGGTATAGTAATTTCTGATTTCAGAAGAATTGAATCAGAAGGCAAGGTAGAGACAGCGGGAGATTTACAAACAGGATTTATTGCACAAAACTTGCTTGAAGCTTTCCCTTCAGCTGTATATCTAGAAGACACTGGATACTACAGCATTTCTACAACTAGATTATTACCACTAACAATGAAGGCTGTTCAGGAACTTAATACTAAAGTAGATGACAACGAAGTTATTCTTGAAACCATTGGGTTAACAGTAGATTCACAAAACGTTTCTCTAGCTGATCTAGGCGATGTTGTAAACACTCACGCAACAGAGTTATTAACTCTAGCTACTGCAGATGCCGACCAAATAAGTTTATACACAGCACTAGAAACAAGAGTAGCTGGGTTAGAAACTAGTGTAGCTGCTCTTGATTTAAGATTAGCAGCAGTAGAGGGGGCAAGAGGAGGCGTAAACTACCAACCACAAATCGATGCACTATCTGCAAGAGTAACTGCAATTGAAAATGGCACACTAAAAGATACTGCAACAATATTAATAGACACAAGTTTCGTTGAGGTTACATTCGCTCAAGCATTTGCAGAAGCACCAATAATTACACTAACTCCAATTGATTACTTATCTGGATATGCAATATCTGAGGTAACAGAAGCTGGATTTAGAATAATCATTGCAGAACCTGCAGTTGTTGATGTGGTATTTAACTGGGTTGCAGTAGAGAAGTAATCTCTATTTATTTGCAAATTAATTGTTTACAATTTATACTTCAGCCATGAAAATAATAACACTAGTTTTATCAATTCTAATCTCAATCGTATCTTTCTCGTCAAGCTTCCTGGTTATAGATAGTAAAGTTTACGCTACAGCTATTGACCCACAAACTCTTATAAATCCGTCTGAATTTATCATTGAAGTCCAAGCTGGGAAAAGCATTTCTGATGTTCTGTCTCCTCAGGAGTTATCAAGCTATGAAGTAGAGCAGTTGCCTAACAGCAACTTTTACAAAATAACTTTGAATAACACAGCGGCTCGAGGTTTCGGAGTTACAGACAACGATACAATCGTAAAGTATGGAAGTCAAAATGTATCAGAACATACCAGATTCTCAGATACGATAAGACAAAGACCTTCTGTAAAGTCATTAGAAGCTAATACCTACTTCGAACTTAGCACAGTCGATACAAGTACAGAAGATGACGATAACTCAGTTTTTGTGAATACAAGACAGGAAGCGGACGAGCCAGAAGAGAGGGCAATTCCAACGAGAAAGATTCGAGTTGCTGTTTTAGATACTGCAATCAACATCTCGCACCCAAGCATTTCTTCGAGATTACTTAAATCAAATGGTAAGGTCGTAGGATACGATTTCGCGAATGATGATGGAAACCTTGAGCAAGGAGATACTAGCCATGGAACCTCTGTAACCGGAGTTATAATTGCTAACTCAAATCCAGCAGAGCATTATAATGGTGGATTATGCCAAAACGAATGTGTTGTGATTCCAATTCAAGTCTGCAATCAATATTGCAGTAGTTGGGATGTTAATGAGGGAATCGAGTTTGCTGTAGCAAACGGTGCTGATGTTATCAACATGAGTTTCGCGGGCCCTGGAAAATCCACTGCTACCGAACAAATAATACAAAAATATTATAGAGAGAAAGGTACTGTTTTCGTAGCTGCCTCGGGTAACAATAACAGCTCTTCGCCTTACTACCCCGCAGCATTGAAGCATGTAGTTAGCGTGGGTTCAATTGACTCATTGGAAGCAGGGAGATCAAAATTTTCAAACTATGGAAACACAGTAGATGTTGCTGCTCCAGGGCTAAATGTAAAGATAATTAGGCCAGGTACTTCAAAAATATCTTCAGGCTCTGGAACATCATTTTCTTCTCCATATGCTGCAGCAATAATAGCTAAGTTTTTATATTCACAGAACAATCTTAGATCTTATCAAGTAGAGACAATTATTCGTACTGATGGACATGTTAACTTCGCTGGGAACGTAGCTCCTGTAGGACTAGGAGTTATTAGTCTAGATATGATGAGAGTATCTTCAAAACTAAAGGTGAAAGGAATTTTTCCTGCAGGGAATTACAATACCTTACCTGTAGCATTAAACATCTCTACATTGCATACGTTTAAATGGATTCCACAAAAAATCCAACAAATCATGCCACAGGAGATGGAAGTGTTTATCACCAATAAAGCTGGTTCAATAATTTATTCCCAAAGATTTGTGGTAGCAACAGATGAGTTGATAAAATGTAGTGATACAAAAAAAACCTGTCAGGCAACTATCGATCTTGCAAGCCTAAACTTAGAAAAAAATGTTAAGTACCTTTGGGGAGTGAACTCGTATTCAATAATAAACGGTAAATCAAAATTCAAGACACTGAACTCGTTATCTGTTCTAAAGCTCAAGGACTAACGAGTAGTAATGAAAAAGTTACTTGTATTCTTAAAAGGTAGTTCTTTAAGCAGAGTTACTTTTTCCAAGCTTTCTCCCCTCTATTCCTCTATTGAGTTATCCACATTCAGTTCTAGAACATTTCAGAGGGATTTTCCTAAGCTACAAGAAGCAATTTCAAGCACTGAAGAA
Organism: Patescibacteria group bacterium; assembly: GCA_963169855.1. Taxonomy (GTDB): domain Bacteria; phylum Patescibacteriota; class Dojkabacteria; order J137; family J137; genus KLAP211. Next base: position 773,341 of record CAUJCN010000002.1, on the reverse strand, counting down.
CCCTTACACATTATTGCTTTGGGAGATTATTCGCTAAATGTAAATCACATTCGAATCGAACTTATTTGCAAAAACCTATTCGGTAAATTTGTTTTGGGAAAGAAAGAAACTCATAACTTACCTTCGTATTATGAATTGATTGATCGTAACTTAATTCCTGATAACTTTGAATTTAAAAATACCGGAATGAGAAATAGTTATTGCAACTTATTAAGTTATAAAATTTGCGAATACCTTTCAGAACTTCCAAAAGATTTAAAAGAAAAAATATATTTCGACTTCCTTCACATCCAAAAAAAATTTATCAAAGAAACACAACTCCTAGAAAAAATAATTTCCGTTTAACTATTTTTTCAGATTTGAGATTTGAGATTTGAGATTTGAGATTTGTGATTTCGTTCTAGATATTAGAAATTGGAACTTAGGGCTTTTTCTGGGAGGTACAAATACTCAGCTTTTGTACCAAACTAGTCTTAAAACGCATTTAAACGCGATATCTAGGCATTATATTTGCATATAAAGACTTTTAAGAAATCACTCCACTTCAAACTAGTCTATCCTCGAAATTTCAATACTAAATATCTCCTAATGTCCTATGCAGATAAAGCTTTTCGTAACAGAGCAGGGTTGATACATAAAGCAGGCAAAGCGATTTTAAGGGGATTTAACGAAAATAGAGAATTTTTATATAAAATGAGGAATTATTCAAATAGAGCAAAATAATAAAATTAATTATTCTGAATTTCTAAAATCTAAAGGAATAAAAAGAGAAGAGTGGTCAAGGTTATAAAGGCTCAAGAGTAGGTTAGAAAAGGGCGAGTGCTTACTGAGTATAATGCACCTTATATTTAGTAACGCCTTCTTTTTGTCCAAGTTAGGGTCTAAATCATTACTAGATAATGCTTCCGTTGATTCCCCAGAATGCTGTTGTGAAGAGAACTATTACAGTTAGTCCAATAAGCACTATGTACTCTACCCAATAGCCAGTAGGGATCTTTTTTCGATTTTCTAAAGCTACGTTGAGTAGAATGTAGTACACTACTGCTGAAAATAGTATTGAATAAACGCTATCTATTGGCCAAACAGAGATTACCAAGGTAGACAACCCTACTAGTATTGTTATGAGCAAGCTTTTGTTTAGAACATCCTTCTTTCTTAAGTGTCTTAAAAACCATATTGATGAATAGGAATAAAAGAAAATGAATGGCAAAATAAATAATAATCTTCTTAGTATGTCGATATCAGCTCCTAGAATAAACACCATTATCAGGTATGTTGAAAGTAACGAGAAAATGAATTGTACAGCCTTTGCAGCTTGCTCCAGCGGCAACTGGAACTGTATAGATCCATGAAGAATATTATTAGTCAAAAGTGCAATATAACTTATAATTGAGAACGCACCTGACATAATTAAGACCAATGCAAGTCTAGTAACTTGATTACTAATACTATCGTAAAGTGTGAAACCCAACACAAAGAATGGGAACAATGCTACGGAAGGATATATACCTGTAACTGGGAAACTCTTTCTAGTATGTTTAAAGAACAGCACCCATGAATTAAGTAGCAACACACCCAAAGCTAATAATAACGAATAAATGATGTTATCCCTTAGCAAAAGACTTGATAAGTCCAGTGTATTTAAGACCTCAGAAACCTGGGAACTGTTTCCAGTGGAAGTGTAAACAACCCCAGAAGATTCTCTACCCGTCGAATCTAAACTAACTAATCGAATGTTATTTTTCTGATTTAAATCCAAACCTGTTATTAGGTAGTTATCCACATCGTTTCTGAGTTTCACGAACTCAGAGTTATCCACATAAATCTTGTAATTCTCTATATCGTACTCGCCCACTCTATCCCAAACCACTGTAATTTCTCCATATCTCTCCTCTACTCTAACATTTGAGGGATTTAACGGAGGTAAAATTGTACTAGCAAGAAATTTAAATGCACCAGAAATAATCAAGAAAGTAACCACTCCTACAAGTAGCGCACTCACTATAGCTCTTTGTCTTGTTCCCATCCTTGTAAACATAGTATTATTTTAAGCTTTTATAATAATCTTTTCTCCTGAAGAAGTTAAAACTCTTCCTTTAGGTGTTCTTTTAATATAGCCACTCTTTATTAAATACGGCTCGTAAACATCTTCTAAAGTTTCTTCAGCTTCAGACAACGACATAGCCAAATTCTTCAAACCAACAGGCTTGTTATCAAAATTATAATACATTATTTCCAAGATTTTTCTATCTGTTTGATCTAAACCGTTAGAATCTATACCCAGCAGGTCTAAAGTCCTATCAACAATAGACTCGTCTATAACATCCATTTTAGAAACAGTAGCAGTATCTATTACTCTTTTTAATATTCTAATAGCTACCCTTGCAGTCATTCGTGAAGATTGAGCCATCTTCAAAGAAGCTTTGTGGTCCACTCTCACTCGTAAAATCCCTGCTTTTTGCTGAATTAATTGACTTAGTTCCTCATCAGAATAGAAGTCTAAACGGAAATGCGCACCAAATCTGTCACGTAGTGGAGAACTAATTGCGGACATTTTTGTAGTTGCACCTATCAATGTGAAGTCTGGTAAATCAATTCGAAGCGATTTTGCGCTTGGACCTTTTCCAACGATTATGTCTAAAACCTTGTCTTCCATTGCTGGGTATAACATCTCTTCTATTTTTCCATTTAATCTATGAATTTCATCAATGAAAAGTATTGAATTCGGTTCTAAGCTTGAGAGTATCGCAGCTAGATCACCTGTTTTATCCAATACTGTCCCGTTTGTAATATGTATACCTACTCCCATTTCTTTTGCAATTACATGAGCAAATGAAGTTTTTCCAAGTCCTGGTGGTCCATGAAAAAGGATATGATCTAAAGCTTTAGATTTAATCTTTGCAGAATTAATCATCATTTCAACTCCCTTCTTTTCACGCTCTCTACCAATCATTTGAGATAAGTCACTCGGACGAAGACTCTGTTCCAGAACATCTTCGACCTCCTCTATTATCATTGTTGATACTACACCTCTGTTCATTTTTTCTTAAGAAAGAATTTAATATATTCTTCTGGAGTAGAAAAAGAAGAATTAGCTAACTTAGCCACAATCTGCTCTCTGCTAAATCCTAGGTTTTTAAGAGCTTCTATCGACTCATCTGGGATCGAACTTCCCTCCACTGATAAATCTACATCCAAATTAGCAAGTTCAACAACAATTTTTTTAGCTATCTTGTCCGAAATTCCATAGGTTTTGATTTTAGCAAAATCTGCCTTACTGATAAGCCCGACCAGCTCATTCATCGGAATTTTAGCTAAGATAGACATAGCAGTCTTTGGTCCTACCCCATCTACCTTTAGGAGACTCTCGAATAATTCGTACTCATTTGTTGCATTGAAACCGTAATAGACGTAAACGTCATCTCGAACATATCCTTTTACAAAAAGTTCTGTTTCTGAATCTAGTAGAAACTTGTCTATATTAGCTACATTTATCTTGAACCCTAAATTACCGCCTACCACCAATATTGAATCATTGAACTTTAATTTTACGTTTCCTTTTATGTAATTAATCATACTTGAAATTATTATGATGACAGTAAGCAATTGCAACCGCGTCTGCTGCATCATCTGGCTTTGGTATATATTTTAGTTTAAAGATCTTTTGAACCATTTCTTGGACTTGTTTCTTTTCAGCCCTTCCGTATCCTGTGACGGCTTGCTTTACTTGTAATGGTGTATACTTAAATATCTTAAGTTTCGTTTGAAAACTCACTAATAGTATAACACCTCGAACTTGGCTTACGTTTATCACTGTCTTCGCATTTTTGAAGAAGAAGATATCTTCGATAGCCACTTCATCAGGCTTATACTTATCTATAATCGACTGGAATCCTGCGTAGATGATATCCAGCCTCTCTGGTATTTCCAGCTCTTTTTCGGTGGTTATAACTCCAAAATCGACCAGTTTTATTGCACCAGATTTATCTTTATCAACGATACTCCATCCACAGATTGCAAAACCTACATCAATCCCTAAAACTCTCATATTTTTGATTGAAATAAATACTATCAAAATCAGGTAGTTCCTCAAAAGTCTCTTCAACTTCTTCTATAAATTCCTGAGAAACCTCTACTCCATTGTCAGGAATAAAAATTGAATCAACAATTACATCTTTAAAATTTCTGTATAAGTTAGCTATATTGTAGCCAAATTCTTTAATTATTAATAATTCGCTTTCCCTAGCTGCTAAGTCATATTCGATATTATCGATGCCTTCCATCAAAACTAAAGAATCCGATTGATCCTGAGTTACATCAGAGATTCTTACCTTGTAGAATTCCTTAAACTTCCATTTCAAAGATCCTTCATTCAGAAGTTTACCTCCTATATTTGTAACTGCCATCCTAACTTCGTTAAAAGATCTGTTTGGATTATCAGTTTCAAAGATAATAATTGCCTCTACTCCATTATCGAATTGAGCTTCATATACTTTTGTTACGATTATTTCGCCAGAATCCCTTATCCCTGAAGCTTTGTTTATAGCTTTCTCTATTTTATCCGATGGAAGGTTATAAGACTTTGCTCGATCCATAGCAGCCTTCAATCCTGTATTGATTTTTGGGTCTGGAGAACCTCCAACTTTAACTGCGTTTACAATATCTTTGGAAAGCTTAGTAAAAATTTTGTTTCTTTTGGAATCTTCTGCAGCCTTAACGCGTTTGATATTATTCCATTTAGAATGGCCAGCCATATAAATCTAACTATTTGAAGTTTTGATAATCATCACCGATGATTAAAATTATATCACCAGAGTAGTTATATTTATATTCTTTAAGCTCTTTCAGATCACCCCTGAACGCTCTCTGGATTTCATTATAATTATTAATCATTTGTGCCTTATTTCCAGCTAAATAAATGCCTGAAACTTCTGATGTTTCGGGATAGTTACCTGTTTTAACTACATCAATCCCATAGACTTTTAGTCTTCTACCAACACGTGTAGCCGCTCCTTGAATGGTAGTTGCGTTATAAATTTCCACTCTAATTTGCTCTTTCAAAATATCTAAATTTCTAAGAAATGAAATGATTGAAGAATCCATCTTCTCTTGGTCTCCTAGAATATTTTCACCTTCTTGAATACCTTGGGAAATTCCTAGTGTAGAAGAACTAACCTGAAAGTTACCAAATGAATTAAGCATTCCTGTGAATTCTATTCTGTTTAAGTTCGTTCTGAAAGAGTTCCTATATGTATCGAAATTGATTATAGAAGAAAGATAGTTGATGGGGTTTTTGTAGTAATTAATGAAATCGATATTATCTGTACCCGAGAAGCCTGATAATGAAGCCATTGAATCTAAATCGCTTAGATTCACAACAATGTATCTATCGAGTCTAATACCTAGATAATTACTTATTGTTTGCATAAAGTTATCCATTCTTTGAACACTCGAACCATCTAGAAAGTTGTAAAGGTTTCTAATAGGAACTTTTTCCTTATTTAAACTTACAATTAAGTCTTTATTCACTGACAAATTGCTGACTTTCTTACCTACATTATCAAGAAGAACTACATCCATTTTGTTGATGAATTTATAACCCTCTTCTCTATCATCCATTATGACTGATAGAATATTGAGATTAGAATCGTATGTTTTAAGTATCTCTTCTTCGACACCTGCATCGAAAGCTAAATTAATGGGTGAAATAGTAAGATACTTTACAAAAATAAGAAGAATGAGTACTGATCCTGCAAATGTCGCTATAATTAAAGGCAGACGTGCTGAAGATAAGGTTCTGAAGACAGTTCCCCCGGTATCTTGTACAATAGTTTTGAGATTTACCCTTCTTCTGTTTTTAAGAACTCGGCGCCTTAATTTATTGAAGAAGCTCTGAACATTTTGGTCCATTTAGTTTTGTTAAATCTATCCAGGATTACTTGGATTCTGCTTTAGTTTCTTTCTTAGCAGTTTCTTTTTCCTCTTTAGATTCTACAGGAGTTTCAGAAGTATTTTCAACTTCTATAATCTTTTCTACTTCGATCTCCTTCGTTTTAGAAGCTCTCTTTGGCATCTTAAATTTAGATTTCAGAGTTGCACCTAAGTCAGAAGTTCTTTTTTTGAAGGTATCCAAGGAGATTCTTGTTTTCTTTGAAACCTTTTCTGTTGAAGGTTCAACATTTACAGCTACATCCAAAGTTTCTTCTTTCTTTGGTTCAGTAATTTCGAATTTATCTTGATCGTTAACTTTAATGTCGAACATTACATCTTCGTTCACCCCTTTACTCATACTTAATGATAAAGACAGCTTTACTAATCCGTCTTCTCCAGTGAAGTTAATTAACGGAACATTTACGCCTCCTGATACTGATGAACTCGAATCGTTTGCAAGATAAATAACATGATTCTCTTCGTTCTCAGGTCTAATAATCAAATATAAAACTAGAACTGGAAAGTTAAGAATCAATACCGCAAAGAAAAAGAATGCTCCCCATGCTGTACTTTTATACCTTCTTTTCGCATCTACAAATACCCAAACACAGAAAACAACCCACAAAGCTGCTAACCATATTAAAAAATACTTACCTATTTCGTTGAAATTTAGAGTTGAATTTAAGATTGATGATACGAATTCTTCCATAGAAACTAATGCTCAAATATACGAGTAAATGATATAAAAAGCCGAATCAAAGTGCAAGGCGAAAATATAGCTGATTGGAAATTGGTTACTGGAGATTTCTAATTATACCGAAGGAGGGACTCGAACCCTCACGAAGTTTTAGCTTCACCAGATTTTGAGTCTGACGTGTCTACCAGTTCCACCACTTCGGCATTTAAAGCTAAGAATTATACAACATTATTCTGTAACATCGTAGAATTTCTGTCTTGAACCATCGAATTTAAGCTTAATTTTTCCAACTGGACCATTTCTATGTTTTGCGATAATTACATCAACCTTGCTTGTATTGTCTCCGTAATCATTAGCTTTTTCTTCTGAGAGTTCTTCATTGATATCTCTACTTAAGAACATAACTAAGTCGGCATCTTGCTCAATAGAACCAGACTCTCTAAGGTCTGATAACTGAGGAGTCTTATCTGGTCTATTCTCCACTGCTCTGTTTAACTGAGACAAAGCAAGAATTGGAACGTTTAGTTCTCTTGCAAGAATTTTAAGAGATCTAGAGATTTCGGCAATTTCTGTAGCTCTATTATCAGTTCTACCATTCCCTTGCATAAGCTGAAGGTAGTCCACCATAATTAAATCTAGTCCGTGCTGCATTTTAACTTTTCTAGCCTTACTTCTTAACTGCATGATGCTAACTCCAGGAGTTTCATCTACAAAAAGTTTCGATTCTGATATCTTTCCGACTTCCATTGCATAACGCTTGTAGTCTTCTTTTGACATACTTCCAGTTTTAATATTCCACAAACTTATGTTTGTTTGTTGAGCCGATATTCTGTCTATCACCTGTAGTGCAGGCATCTCCAAGCTGAAAATGCATACAGTCTTTTTCTCATTCACGCTAATATGTCTACAGATATCGAATGCAAACGCAGATTTACCAACAGAAGGTCTAGCAGCGATAATTACTAAGTCTGAACTATGTAGTCCGTTTAAATGAGCGTCTAAAGAAGAAATTCCTGTAGGAATACCTCTAATAGCGTTGGGATTCTTTGCATACTCATCAGCTCTTTTCATTTGCATTTCTAGCAAAGTAGCTGCGTTGAAAAGTTCACTTGTTGTAGCATTTTCAGAAATACTGAACAGGTCAGTTTCAACTTCGTCAATAACCTTATCAACCGTTACCTCGAAGTTTCTAGATTTAGTCTCCATTTCCCCTCCTAATCTCATCAGGAATCTTCTCATAGCATTCTCTCGAACAATTTGAGCATATTCTTCTATATTTGAAATTGAAGGAACAGAATCTACTAATTCAGCAATGTAAACAGCATCTGCACCTTTCTTTCCTTTCTTGCCGAGTTCAGTCGTAAGTGTAAGTAAATCTACAACTTTTCCTCCACTGTGGAGTTTTATGATAGTTTCGAATACTTGCTGGTTTCTCTGGTCGTAGAAATGGTCTACTTTGATAACATCGATTACCTTCATTACATTATCATTATCTATAATGATGCAACCGATAACAGCTTTTTCTGCCTCGAGATTAAAAGGGACTTCTTGTGCCATGTTTATTCTAATACGTAGATGACAAGTGCTGGTGCTACTTCACCTTGCAATTCACCTTCTTTAAGTTTTATAGTTTTTGTTGATTGAATGTTTTGAGAAATACCTTTCAAAGCCTCGTCCTCTGCTCTTGAATACTTCTTAAGTTTTGCTGTAAAAACAATCTTCGGATCAACGTCGTTTGCTAACTTTTTCAAATCACCTGTCTCGTTTGTTACGAAAAGCAGGTCAGCAACTTCTAGTGCATTTTCGTATTCAGGCTTAAAGTCCTTGGTATCTGGAACTAAAAGTATAGAAAAGTTATCAACATGAATATCGAGTATATTTATATTAGCTGTTTTAGCTAACTTAGCATCATCTGCTTTTACTGCAATGTTGCTATATTCATATTCCCCTGGCTTAGAAATTTCTACCTCACCAATTTGTACTGTAAAACCACCGTCGTAAGAAACTCGTGCGGAAACTCCATTACTATTTTCAATTAAAAGTGAACCGTCTGATAACTTGATTTGCATAATATGATATATAAAATTAAGCTTTACTATTTCGTTATTTACAGATATAATTCTAGCACATTAAAAAGCTATTTTAGGGTACTAGATTATGAAAAAGTCAATACAACCAAAATATTACTCAGCAACAGTAACTTGCTCAAGTTGTGGTAACGTAAGACACTTAGGTTCAACTCAAGAAGAACTAAAAGTTGAATTATGTAGCAATTGCCACCCTTTCTATACTGGAAAGGAAATCCTTGTAGACAGAGACGACTTAGTTGAGAAGTTCAACAAGAAAAAAGCTGTAGCTGCAGAAATGTCGGCAAATCTTGTAAAGAAAAAAGAAAAGAAGCAGACAGAAAAGAAAGCTTCTACATCAGGATTGTCTCTAAAGGACATGTTGATGAACATCAAGTAGATCAGCATCTATAGATCAATACCCTGTGGGAAACTGCAGGGTATTTTCATACCTACTCTATTTTAGATTATAATTAAGGCGTGTTGGAGGAAATCAGAAACAAAATCAAGACTGTTGATATACAAAAGTTCCGAGACCTTAAAGACGAATTAACACAGAAAACTTCTTCCATAAGCGACTTTAACTCTCCTGAAAGCATTTCTTTATTTAAAGAACTCACAAGAACCAATGAAGTTTTAGATCTTTATGTCGAGATTACTAAGCTGATCAAACAATACGAAGATAATCTTGAGCTTGTTTCCGATCCGGATTTCGGAGCAGATGCAGTGGCTGAGAATAACTCAATCCTTGAAAAATTAACGCCTTTAAGCTCCAGATTTGAGCTACTTACAGCCACTCCGCTTGAGAATGATGAGAAAAAAGCAATCATTGAAATTCGTCCTGGAGTTGGCGGGACAGAAGCCTCTTTGTTCGGAGAAGAGTTATACAAAGCATACCTTAAGTACTGTGTTGCTAAAGGGTACAAGGTTGAGGTTCTATCTTTAGAACAAAAAGCTGAAGGTGGAATCAACGAAGCAATCTTCTTAGTTGACGAACCTGGATCTTACGCAACATTCAGATTCGAAAGTGGAGTTCACAGAGTTCAAAGAGTACCTAAGACAGAAGCTTTAGGAAGAATTCATACATCTACAGTTGCTGTGGCTGTGCTTCCCCAATTTGAATATAAGGATGTTGCTATTAATCAAAGCGATTTAAGAATTGATGTCTACAGAGCTAGTGGACCAGGTGGACAATCTGTTAATACTACAGACTCTGCAGTTAGAATTCTTCATATCCCTACAGGAATTATCGTTACTTCTCAACAGGGAAAATCGCAACATAAAAATAAAGATCTTGCGATGAGTGTTTTAGCATCCAAGTTAGAACAAATTGAAAGAGACAAAAGAGCTGCAGAGGCGAAAGAAATTAAATCAGCTGCTGTTAGCGACTCCGAAAGATCATCTAAGATCAGAACATTTAACTTCCCTCAGTCAAGAATTACAGACCATAGAATCCATAAGAGCTGGTTCAACATCGAAGAAGTGATGGAAGGAATAATGGACGATATTATTGATGAGACCCAAAAAGGAATTAGGGGTGGAAATGTAAGTGAAGGCGAAGTTGATGATGATTAGTAAAATTAGATATCCCAAAGTTACTTTGTCGTTAGGCCAAAGTTTGAACAAGATAGTATGAGATCAAAATCTAACTTTCTAAAAGCTCTAAACTTGAGTTATGCGATTGACCCTTTTGCAACGTAACTACTTTGTCTAGTCCAACCCCTTCCATAAAGTTTTCATCATGAGATACTAAAAGCACTGTTCCCTGAAACTCATTTAACATGTGTGCCAATGCTTCCCTAGAAGCAATATCCAAATGATTTGAAGGCTCATCTAATACTAAGAAATTATGTTTTCTTAAAGCCAATTTTGCTAGCATTACACGACTTCTTTCTCCAAAGCTTAATACTCCAATTGGCTTGAAAATATTCATACACACAAAATAGAAAACCCTGAGATTATAAAGGAGATAAGAGCACGAGAAATAAGATTTGCTAATCCTATAAGAGCAGCTGAGGATCCAATTATAGTTATAAATGCCCTTAAACAGATTTCGCGGCTCCCAGATATTGTTATTCCGCAGGAAACTAGAGAAATTATCCACGCTAGTATCCCTAAAATAGTTGAGTTTGCGCGTACCAATCCAGCTTTTCGGTATAAAATTGCTTCGTTTTGTGGAAATTTGAATTCCGAGGAGGTCTATGAGTTTTTTGGACAAGATTGCCAAGATATTTTTGAAGGAATTGCTAGAAAGAAGAATAAGCTTACCACGAGTTCAGAGTATACGTCCATAGAGTTATCTGATCTAAAGGATGAGCATAAAATAGAAGTTGCCAAATTGTTAAAAGGGGCGTATGGGAAGCACTTTGATGAATCTAAAGTCTTTAATAAAAATATCAGTTCTATTGTAATTCGCTGGGGTAACAAAGGCATACAATCATGTTGTTTGGTAGATGGAGAGAGAATATATTCTGCGGCAGCTAGAGAAGGTTCAGATTGGATAGCATTATTTGCAGATCTAGCTAAAAACAATTACAACGTTTGGTGTACTGTCGATTGCAACAACCCCAAAATTCAAGCACTATGTTCAATTGCTGGATTGATAATGGAAACAAATCCAAGAGTAATTAGAAAGATACTAGAAGCTAAGTCAGAAAAGTATAAGGATATGATGATCTATGAACACAATGGAATGATTGTTTTCAAGAAAAGTAATTCTCCTGATGATTACCCACAAGTTATGCTACGATCCTAACTAGTTATTGCTTTCCTAGTTCAGGAAAAGCTTGCTCAATTGCTCTTAATAGGGTTGCCTTCGCTTTGGATACGGGTTCCATAATAGTAGTACCAGCTGCTCCTTTATGACCTCCCCCTTTTTCTCCAACTGTTTTAGCGATTTTACTAACATCAAATTTGTTTTCATCTCTAGTTCTTAAACTCACTGTAACTACATTATGCTCTGCTTCAACAAGACTTGCCACCAAATCCCAACCAACTACAGTTCTTAATTGACTTGCTACAAGACCTTCCATAGCATCATTCTTGGACAGATTCCTTTTTTTGATTTCTTCATAACGAATTACTGATAATACGACCTGATTTGAAAAGTATTTTTCAACAGATGAGAAGGCTAATCCAACCATTTCTATCTCTATAGGCTTCTTACTGTTTTCTAAATCAAAAAGAAGTTTGTGATAGTTAGGGTTAATCTTTACAAGTTCAGAAGCTACAAAAATTGTTTCAGGTGTTGAATTGAGATATTTAAAACCACCTGTATCTGCATAGATTCCCATAAATAAACAAACTGCAGTATCTGGACTTACTTCCACATTCCATAATTTAAAAAGCTCATATAATATTTGGCTCGTAGAGGAATACGATGATTCTACTAAATTAATCTTACCGAACTTAGAGTTTGTAGGATGGTGGTCAATTACTATCGTATTCATATTATCTGGAAACACAATAGGTACCAACCTGGTAATTTGTGCTGTTGATGAGCTATCCAAAATAATGAATAAATCAAATTCGCTTGTATCTATTTGAGTAAAGTTTTTTGGTTGTATCCATTTGTAGTTTGGTAAACCCAAGAGGTTTTGAGGATACTCCGTATCTCCAATTATTGAGAAGACTTCTTTCCCCATATGCTTTAGAACTTCCGACATAGCCAAAACAGACCCAATACTATCTGGATCGGGGTAAGGGTGGCAGTGTAGTAGGATTTTTTTTGATTTTAAGATGACTTCAAGTATTTCTGATGCCAACTCTTTTATTTGATCAGTCATACTGGTATTTTAGCTGATTTTAAGCTTTTAAGCTATTGAAGTGTTAAAATTCACACATGATAGAATCACTTGAAAAAGATTTACTAGAAAAGCTTCGTAACGCCATAATCGAGACAGGAAGAATGATTGAAGAAGATTTCCTATCTAGAAACTTCACCACAGAAACAAAAGCTGACGGTTCTCCAGTAACTTCTACTGACTTAAAGTCGCAAGATTTTCTAATTCCAAGAATACAAGAATTGTTCCCTACCGCGAAAATCATTTCTGAAGAGTCGAATTCAGGAGAATATCCAAAAGATGACTTAGTTATAACAATAGATCCATTGGCTGGCACTAGAAACTTTCTGAAATCGGTTGCTAGATTCAACATTATGATTTCGATTATCAGAAACGGAACTGTAATTTTTGGAACTACATACAATCCAATCACAAACATCTTTGATGAAGTTGAAAATGCTACGACAGAAAACTCTGGGATGCTAAGAACAATTGAGAAAGAAGGTGTTAGTTATAATAATCCTATTAGAACTGTCTCCCGAAAGGATTTAAAAAGAGGATATCGTCCAATTATCAATATGTTAAACGGCGAAATTGATTTTGTAGTTTACCCAAATGATGCGATTTATATTTGGGATATTGCTCCTCTGCATGGCATTTTAAAATCTCATGGTGGAAACATCTACAAATTAGATGGTACGGAGTATACATACAATTCGATATCAAATTCAGGAAGTATAGTTGCTATAGCAGACCCTTCTAAAGTCTCAGAGGTTCTCAGAATCATTAAAGGATAATATTTTCGGTCCAAGGTGCGCAATTACATCATCTTGTATTTGATTAACAACTTCTATTACACTTTTATCCAGTTTTTTAGTAAAGTCCAGACTTCTCACAAATTGATAGAAATCTTTTATTTTAATTTTAAGAGCTCTATCGGTTATCAGTTGATATCTAAGTAAGGCCCAGAAAGTACCCATAACAGTTTGAATGAAGTTACCTCTACATTTGTAAAAGTAGAACTTAGGATCGTCTAGTTCAACTAGTTCCTCTGGTAACTCGTCAATAAAGAGATATCTGAGTATCTTCAGCCTATGGGAACTCTTAAGTATCTTTAAATCTGGAGAATCTATACCAAAGACTCTTAAACCATTTAGTAGGTATTTGGGGTTTGTAGATATATCTCTAGGGATCTCCATTCGGGGATTATATCACTACAAGGATTTTTGGGGGGATTATCTCAAAATCTCGATAGCTTTATCTAGTTGAGGATCGATTCCGTTAGAATAGTTTTCTTGAGTGTAGTCTACTTCGAAATCTGGTTTAACAGGATTTTCTGCAGATACTCTATTTTCTTTTGGAGTTAACCATTCTTGGAATACCATTACTAAGATGCTTCCATCTTCGAATCTTTCGTTAACTTCTTGCTCTACACCCTTTCCAACTGTAGGTTTACCAACAACTTTTCCTCTTTCATTTTCTTGAATAGCTGTTGCGAAGATTTCAGAAGCAGATGCACTTCCTTCGTTCACGATTACTGATACAGGTAGGTTTTCTAGTCTTCCTACTCTCTTATCTTTATAAATAACTTTTCCGTAAATCTTTGAGTTTTCCATCATCATAATTTGATCCTGTTTTAGGAATTCTTCTAGGACGTGTTTTACACTATCTACATATCCTCCTGGGTTTCCTCTTAAATCCATGATGATTCCTGTTGGATTAGAGTTTTTCTGTAAAATTTCAGTTACGATTTGATCCCAAGCCTTGTTGAAATCAGAAGGTGTTACATCAATGAATTGAGAAATAGAAATCTGGAATACTCCATTATCTAATTCCTTCCACGAAATATTTGAAGTCTCAATTCTAGCTCTAGTAATTGTAAATTCTTTAATCTCTGCTGAAGCATTTCTGTAAAGTTTTAGAGTAACTTGAGTGTCTTTTTCTCCTCTGATTTTGCTAGAAACATATGTGGGAAATTGATTATCCATCGCTTCTCCATCAACTTCTAGAATAATATCTCCAGGTAAAACTCCTGCCGCTTCTGCTGGATTGCCTTTAAGAACAGTTTCTACTCTAGTGTAACCTTCTTCAAACTTTAAAGTAACGCCTATACCGTCGAATGAGGGGTCTCTAGATTCTCGGTATTGATTAGCTTCCTCTGGGTCCAAAAAGCTGGTGTATTTGTCGTTTAAAGACGAAATAAAGCCCTTTACAATTCCGTAGGTAACCTCTTTTTTATCTGGGATTTCGTGTAGATATCTTTCGTTGAAAATTTTCAAAACATTCTGCAAGTAAGGTTCGTCGATAAAATCTTCTAGACTTACATTAGCTGAGTTTGTGTTTGTTTCTGATTTAGCTGTACTGGAGAAAACTGAGAGTAATAAAGCACCGATACCTATACCGATAATAAAGCTAAGGGCTATTAGGACAGGTGCAATAGTTTTAGTAGAGCTATCGTTCTGATAGCTCTCGATCTCTTCTTTGATCATTTATTAGACGTACTGTACAAAAGGCAATAGTGCAATGTATCTAGCTCTCTTTACAGAAAGCGCGAATTTTCTTTGGCACTTTGCAGAAATTCCTGTTTTATCAGGAGGAAGAATCCTACCTCTTGTTGAAATGTATTTCTTAAGAGTAGAAACATCCTTATAGTCTATTCTACTAGGATCGCCATCAAAAGGGCAAGACAATTTTGCTTGAGGAACGTATTTCTTTTTGATTTTTTTCTTTAAAGCCATGTTATTTTAAAAATTTCTAAATATAAAATTCAAAGATTCAAAATGTCGATTAGAATAAATCTTCGCTTTTGAATTCATCTGAATCTGTTGATTCTGTAATCACTTCTTCTGCAACTACATCCATATCACTTCCTTCTGCTGCTTTTGCTGAGTCAATTCCTACTCCCTTTTTTCCTTTACTGTCTAGAACATACATATCGTTTAATTTGATTTCACTTCTGTACTGTCTTTTTCCGTCTTCTCCTTCTGTTACTCTGTTTCTTAATTCACCTTCTGCGTAAACCAACATTCCAACATCCAATACCATTGCGCAGATTTCCGCCAATTTATTAAATGCAATTAGGTTGTGATATTCAGCTTTTTCTTTAACATTTCCATCCTTGTCCTTCCATGATGTATTTGTTGCTAATCCAAATGAGCAAATTTGTACTCCTCCAGTAGTTTCCTTTAACATTGGACTTCTTGTTAAGTTACCAATTAACATCACTTTGTTTAATGATCTAGACTTTGACATACTTCAAATAATAATTAATTACAGTTAATCTTCCTTGATTCTTAGTGATCTAAGAACTTCTGGGTTTGTGTTCAAGAATTTATCCAGTTCTGCAACATGGCTTCTTGAAATTTCTAACTTACAGAATAGGTAATAACCTTCCTTCTGCTTTTTAATAGGATAAGCCAACAATCTTTTTCCAAGATAGTTATACTTTCCAACATTACCTTCTAGCTTCTTTACCAGAGCTTCCAGTTTGTTAATGAATTTGTCTTTCACTTCCTCATTACTTAGAGGCTTCAAGACTAACGCTAACTCGTATTTCTGCATATATATAACCTAAAAACAATCACTGAATTATACATAAACTCTTCAATAAGGACAAGGGAAAAAGATAAAAGGGGTAACGACTTACGGAATACAAAATTAAACGATTGAAAACCCTATTTTTGGAGATTAGATATTTTAGGGTTGTGATTTCTACGAAGTAATTTTAGATCTTATTCCTACTGTAAAGACTGTCTCTAAGTGTCTGCCCGGAGATAAATTCTATATCTGACCCAAATGGAATTCCCTTTGCTAACTGAGTCATTTCTAGATTTGAGCTAATATTAGCAAGGCCTTCTTTGATGAAAATTGTCGTAGATTCCCCTTCAACAGAAGGATTTAAGGCAAAAATAATTTCAGATATGGAAGAATCCTGTTTTACTCTATCAAAAAGGCTTTGAATGAATAATCTGTCTGGAGTTATACCGTTTAGAGGAGAAATAACTCCGCCTATAACGTGATAAAGCCCTTTGTAAGCCCCACTTGATTCGATGTTATATAAATCCATTGAGTCTTCTACTACTATGATTGCTAGCTTTTCTCTTTGAGAATCTGAGCAAATTTCGCATAACGATTCTGTAGAAACATTGTTGCATTGCTCACATAATCTAATTTTCTGGACCATTTTCGAGATGTCATTCTCTATTTTCTTAGCTAAATTCTTACCACCCACAGAAAGGTATAACGCTATTCTGCTGGATAACTTTGGACCTATTCCAGGCAAAGAAGCAAACGCATCACTAAGTTCTTGTATCTCTTTGGGAAAAGCCATAGTTTTATTGAAGCATGCTCTTTAGATCATCCATGCTTGTGTTGTTCTGCAGCTCTTTTTCTAATGCTTTTTTAGTATCAGCACTAGCTCTTTTGATGTTGTTTTTGAAAACATTGATAACTTTTTCTAAAACTCTATCTTCAATTTCGTATCCAATTTCTGACTTAAGAGTTTCTTTATCAACCTCTACATCAGTAACATTGTAAAGACCATCGATAGCCATGGCTAAAGATCCATTTTTACCAGCTGCCTTGATTTTTGACATTGCACTTCTTGCCTTCATAGCTTTCTGTGCCATTTTTGCCATGTCTAATATTCCCATATGATTTTTTTAATATTTAAATGAATTCTTCGACTAATGCTGAGTTATCATCAAGAGACCCTACCTCAACAGGAGCAGATTCTACTTGAGCTACTACTGCTGCTACAGTTTCTTGTGGTACTTGTTGTACAGAAACAGCATCATCAACAACAATAAGTATATCATTTGGAGTCAAACCCATTCTAGTTAAAGCTTCTTTTAGAGTAACTGTATGCTCAATTAGTTGCTTCTGCTTCCAAACGCCATCTACAAGAATTGTTAAATTATTATCTGAATAGCTAGTTCTGCAACCGCTAATGAACCCCCCTACTCTTCCATGGATATCAAAGACTGTGTCTTCGAATGAAGCTTGGTTGAAGTCTCCAGATGCAACCATACTTGAAGTAGAAACTGGAGTCTCTAATTTCTTTTCTTCGATAGGCTTTGGTAAATCTTGAGCTTTTACAGGCTGAGGTTCAGGAGCAACTGGCTTACTAGAAGAACTTTCTGGAGGTCTAGTTGGAGGAACATCCCCTAATCCAAGCTCCGATAAATAAATTTCTAAAACCAATTGTTTATCTGTGAATTCTTTTCCATCTCTCTTGGCTTTGATCAGAGCGTTAACTACTTTCATTACCTTCATATATCTGACTTTATCTGTAGTAAATGTCTGAAGAAGCATATCTCTACATTTTTCTAAAAGCTGCTCTACTAAGTAAGATAGATCTAATCCCGAATCAACTTGACTAGAAATTAAAGAAATGAACTCTTCGACTTTACCATCGATGAGAAGTTCTAAAATCTGAACCAGTTCTGAGTCAGAAACCATTCCAAGCAAATTCTGCACTTCTTCCAAAGTTACTTTATTATCCGATGTGCTGTTTAAAATCTTGCCCAGTAAGCTCTCCGAGTCTCTGTAGCTTCCTCCTGATTTTTTGTAAACAAGCTCCAAAGCCGCCTCCTCAACTTCAAAGTTTTCTTGTTTTGCTATATTAGCTAACTTATTTATTATAGTTGTTTTTGTTCCTAGTTTAAAATCAAACCTCTGTACTCTAGAGAGTATAGTAATCGGCATCTTATGTGATTCTGTTGTAGCAAAAATGAATACTATATGCTCTGGTGGCTCTTCTAAAGTTTTAAGCAAGGCATTGAACGCTTCGTTAGTAAGCATGTGAGCTTCGTCTATTATAATTATTCTTTTCTTTAGTAATGTTGGAAGGTAATCGATGTTATTCTTTAATTCTCTAATATCGTCTACCTTTCTGTTTGAAGCTGCGTCGATCTCTAATACATCCTGTGTTTGAACGTTATTGATAGCCTTGCAATACATGCACTCATTGCAAACATCACCTAATTCTGTAAATTTCTCACAGTTTATAGCTTTACTAAAAATTCTCGCTGCAGAAGTTTTTCCAGTACCTCTAGGACCTGAAAATAGATAAGCATGAGCTATTTTATTTTGCTTGATTGCCTCTTTTAAAACAGCTACTGTTGTTTCCTGACCTACGAGTTCCGCGAAAGATTTCGATCTGTATTTTCTATAAAGGACATCTGCCATAATCAAAAAAGTTTAAAGGCTTAAAGTTCAAAAAGATTAAAATTCATGCTTAAATAGTATACGGCTTTGAGCTTTAAATCGTCTATGTTTTTGTAGTAAAAACCCAACAAAAAATCCTCCGAACCGCCATTAGCGGACAGAGGATTTCTAGAATCTGTATCCAATTATTTCAGCTTTTTTCTTTTTGCTGCACTACTTCGTCTCTTCATTTTCTCCCACACTTTCTTTTTTTCGTGTTTCTTCTGAGCTTTTGCTACATAGTATCTTAAAGATTCTCTTTTCTCTAAAACACCTTCTCTTGTAGCTTCTCTCCAGAGAAGTCTAAGAGCCAAATCAATTGGCATGTCATCGTGTACAACTACTGACATATTACTCCTTTTCTAAATTAAAATAGTAAGCAATTATATCACATGATATCTCGATATGTATAAATTTAAGAGCTACGATAATATTCTTCTACAATACTATAGGCCTGCTCCAATGAACAACCTCCGCAACCTATTGGCCAAGATTGCACTCTGATCCCAAGCATTCCTGTGCTTTGCTCAACTTCATCGTTGTCATCAATTAGGGGAATTTTGTGATTCTTTCTAAAAAGAGAAGCAATAGATTTTCTCACCATAGCTGGTGGGAATAATTTATCTACAAATTCAATTTGCTCAGCAAGAGTGGCTTCAACCGCTAAATCTTTCCTGATTTCAGGGTAAATCTTTAAATACTCTAAATGAATTTCCCTAACCCTTACCTTCAGATCATCGTCATTTAAATGTTGAGCACAAATAAATTTAAAGTACTGATTAAAAGTAAGAAGTATCGAATCAGAGTTGAGCAAACCACTTTGCACTAAGGCATCTTTTAAAAAGTTATGCTGTTCACTAGATGTGATTATAATCACAGTACCTAATGAAGCTAACTTTGATAAGAATTCTATAGACAAAGGATTGACAGAGAATGTTGAAGATTCAGATGCAATCAAAACTCCATGAAGATCAACACAGATTGGATTATGAACAGCTGAAAACTGATCGGCTAATTCATGAACTTCTTTTCCTGAATCAAGCTCAGAATTAATTTGAGAAACGATTGTTTTACTTATTTCCCAAGCGTTTGAACCTATCAAGTTATCTTCTGAAAATGTTTAGAATTCCATCTAACCAACCAAACTGGAAGAGATCTTTAACGTTGATTAAGATTGCTAGTCCAATTAAGAAGATGAATCCAGCGAGATTAATCTTACCGATTAATTCATCAGAAAGCTTTCTTCTAGTGATAGTTTCGAACACAACAATCAAAGCTTGTCCTCCATCTAACGCTGGGAGAGGTAGGATGTTAAAGATAGCCAAAGAAATGCTTATAATCGCTGCTAGAGGAATCAAGAAGCTTAAGTCACCTAATTCTACTACTTGATTAACTTGAGAAGAAATAGCTGGCAATCCACCTACATTTTCACCTACTTCTGTGAAGTCTCCTGTTCTGAATGAATTCGAAAGCAAATTTCCGATAGCCTTAACCTCGAACTTTGCAATATCGTAAGTTACAGAGAATCCTGAAAGGAATGATGGATTATATTTTACAAAATAACCCATTTGACCAATCTCACTAAATTGGCCATCGAAAGATACTCCAAGTATTCCCTGATCTTCGTTTTCTGGATTTCCAATAGTTACGGGTTTTGAATATGTATCAAGTGTTTCTAAGTCTAAGAATTCAAATTCTTGATCAGTTCCTTTGTATTCATTCAACATTTCTTTAAACTGAGCAAAACTTGAGAATCTTTCACCATTAATTCCAATTATGCTCTCTCCTACTTCCAAATCTCCTTTTGCAGCGCTAGAATCAAGAATTTCTAATGCAGTCAAAGGGAAAGCTTTAACTTGTTTTTCAGTTCCAGTGAAAGTGAAATCAACGATTGCTGGCAATGTAAAGTTATAGTCCAATTTTGGAAGGTAAAGTCCAAATGCAACAATTGCAAAGACTATATTCATAAAAACCCCAGCTAACATTACAATTAGCTTCTGATACGCTGGTCTGTTTCTGAATTCTCCTGTACTTTCTCCTTCTAATTCAACAAATCCTCCTAGTGGAATTAATCTTAATGCATAAACAGTATCTCCTCTTTTGAATGAAAAGATTTTCTTTCCGAATCCAATTGCGAATTCTTTGACTGGAATTCCTTGAAATTTTGCAGCAAGAAAATGACCAAGTTCATGTACGAATACGAGAACGCTGATCAATAGAAGTAATGCTATTATTGTGATTATTCCTGACATACCAAAAGTTTCAAATTACCAACCTTCAAATTCTAAAGATTTAGGCAACTCATTTAATATATCATAGGTTATTTGTTTGGAGACAGCTCCAGTTCTTTTTCTTTTGAAACTGATTCAAGCTTTTCGATATATTCATCAAGAATTTCCTGAATATCTTTCTCTGCAAGCTTTTGCTCGTCTTCTGAAACTCCGTCTGCACCTTTTACTTTTTGCATGTATTCTTGTCTTACCAATCTTGCAGCTATTCTTCCCTCTTCTAACATTTTATTTAAATCCTTGACTCTAGCATCTCTGTCTTCCTGAGTTAACGGTCTGAAATTAATTCTAATAACGTCTCCCTGATCTACAACGCTAGCTCCTGGCAATGCATCCCTAAGAGCCTCCCAAACCTTGGAAGAAATACTCTTGTCGAACACTTTAGCAGAAATATTAATTGCTCCATCAAAAACAAAACTAGCTAATTGACTTGCTGGCATTGATGTTTCATAAGCGCTTACCATAATGTTATCAAAAAGGTCTTTGCTTGCTCCCGCAGCTCTCAAAGTAGAAATGTTTCTTTTGAATCTATCTACAACTTCGTCTAATTGTAATCTG
Source organism: Patescibacteria group bacterium (assembly GCA_963169855.1). GTDB lineage: Bacteria > Patescibacteriota > Dojkabacteria > J137 > J137 > KLAP211. Next base: position 751,812 of record CAUJCN010000002.1, on the reverse strand, counting down.
TACTCTAGTTCATCAAAAAGCATAAATTGTTAGTAAAAAGTATTATGTTAATTATATCAGATGCAATAAAAAGATCCCGCATTATGGTTCGACAAGCTCACCATGATAGCGGGATCTAAATTAGAAGTTCTAAATTAGTCTTCGTTGTTTGTTAAAACAGCGTCAACATTATTTTCTGAAACTGTATATTTATGGAATTGAGTGATAAGAGTTTTTTCTCCTACTTTTACAATTACCCCATTCAAAGCATCATTTACTGTTGCTCCATCTTCTCCAAACATTGGTTGGTGAAGTAAGACGATATCCTTGTATATCTTTTCCATTTTTCCAGAAATAATTTTTTCTTTTACTTCATCCGGCTTTCCTACTAATTCATCCTCCATAGCTTTCTTTTCCGTTTCTAAGAAATCTACAGGAATATCATTTTCTGAAATATACTTAGGACTCATTGCTGCAATGTGCAAAGCGACTTTGTTTGCAAATGCAATCATATCAGGACTCTTTGCTGCAAAATCAGTTTCGCAAGCAACTTCAACAACTACAACTACTTTGTTGTTAGCGTGAATGTATGTTCCTAAAACCCCGTTAGCTGCTACTTTATCTTTTCTCTTATCTGCTTTAGCCATACCTTTTTCTCTTAGGTATTTAATTGCAGCTTCCATATTTCCGTCAGTTGCTTCTAATGCTTCTCTCACATTATTAACACCTGCTCCGGATAACGCTCTTAATTCTTTAATTTGGTCTAAACTTATCATAAATTTTAACTAACTAGTAAATAAAATATGAACGCTATTTCTTTGCCTTTGCTACCTTCTTAGCAGCTGGTTTAGCTGGTTTTTCTTCAGCTTTCTTCTTAGGCTTAGCTTCTACAGCTGGTTTTTCAGTTGCAGCTTCTTTTGCTCTTTCCAAGATTCCCTTTGCTTTACTTGTAGATTTTACAGGTTTAGCTGCAGCTTCTTTTACAGTTCTTGCAGTTTCTTCTTCTGAAGAATCAACTGAAACTCTTTCTGCTACTTCCTCAACTTCTACTGCTTTAGTAATTTTGATTTCTTCTTTTGAGTAATCCTTTAATTGGTGCTGTACTCCAGCTCCTTTGTTTCCTAGCATTACTGCATTTCCTAATGTTCTGAATATAATTCTGATTGAATTTATTGCATCATCATTTGCAGGAATTACATAATCTGCTGAATCAGGATTTGAGTTTGTATCAACAATTCCGATTACAGGAATTCCAACTTTTCTAGCTTCTCTAACAGCTGCTTTTTCGAATTTAGTATCCAAAACAACAACAGCTACTGGTTTTGTTGTTAAGTTCTTAATTCCAGCGTAAAGTCTAGTTAAAGTCTGCCATTCCTTTTTCATCAAAGCTACTTCGTATTTAGTTCTTCCCTGAACTCCTTCTTCAAACTGTTTTTCTAAACTCTGTAATTTTGCAAGACTCTGTTTGATCATGTTGAAGTTTGTAAATAAACCTCCAGCCCATCTGTTTGTTACAAAGTATGAACCTGATCTAATTGCTTCTTCTTTGATGATATCTGAGGCTTGCTTCTTAGTTCCTACAAATAGAACGTATCCTTTTGTAGATGCTTCCTTAAGAAAATTGTAAGCTGTTGTTAGCTTTTCATGAGTTTTCTGTACATCTAAAACGTGAATTCCGTTTTTGATTCCAAAAATATACTTAGCCATTTTTGGGTTCCATCTGCTCTTTTCGTGACCGAATTGTGCTCCAGACTTTAATAGATCTGATAACTCAGGGAAAAAATTGGCGTCATTCATCTTCTCTTCCATTTAATAAAATTAATAAGTAAATATTCTTCCCCGTTCTGCCTTAAACTTTAAGGATGGAATTAGAACGAGTGTTGATTTGTATCCGAAGATACGAGAAGGATTATATCATGACAAAGCTTGAAATCTGAATAGTAGAAGTCAAAAATTACACTTTTTTAGCCTTTTTGCTTTTAGTCTTTGAGATTGATTTAGGAGATTTTGTACCTTTAGCTTTGGCAGTAGCTTGAACTTCTTCTCCATCTTCTTTCTTTTTTGCTCCTTTGATGTATCTACATTTAGGATAACTTGAACATCCTGTAAACATTCGTCCAAATTTACCTTTTCTTTCCACAAGATTGCTTCCACATTCTGGACATTTTTCTTTTAACAACAAAGGCTTAGCTTCCTTCACTTTAGGATAATCTGGATGTGCCCAGAAGCTTCCAAATCTACTCTTCTTTAGTTCAAATTCTCTACCATCTTCTGTCTTTGGTGCACCTTCAAATTTTTCTGGATCGAATGATGCGTTCTCTACAGACGGATCTTCTAATGCTTTGATACCCTGACATTTTGGATAATCGCTACAACTCAGGAATTTTCCATACCTTCCTAATTTTACAACCATGGGTTTGCCACATTCGGGACATTTTTCGTCTGAAGTTCCTAATTGTTTAAATAGATTTCTATCGATATTTTTATCTTGCTTGATGATTTCCTTTTCGAATGGGAAGTAGAATTCCTTCAACATTGCTGTCCATTCTAGTTTTCCCTCTGCGATTGTATCTAATTTATCCTCCATAGATTTTGTGAATTCATAGTCAACAACATTCATGAAGTACATCGTCAAAAGCTTGTTTACTAATCTTCCAACATCTGTTGGAACAAGATATCTAGCAACGTTCTCTGTGTATTTTCTATCTAATAAAGTAGAGATTATAGATGCGTAAGTAGATGGTCTTCCAATTCCCAATTCTTCTAATTTCTTAATCAAAGTTGCCTCGGAATACCTTCCTGGCGGTTGAGTAAAATGTTGAATTCCTAGAATCTCGTGTGGGTAAACCTGATCACCTATTTGAAGATCTGGAAGCTCTACTTCTCCAAGCCTTTCTTTCATCACTTTTAAGTAACCTTGGAAGATTACTCTTTTTCCATTTGCTCTGAATTTATATTCATCTATATTTACATCTATTACTAATCCTTCAATTTCTGCTGGAGACATTAATGAGGCTAACGCTCTATTTCTGATTAGATCGTAAACTCTCTTTGCGTCTGGCTCTAATCCTAAAGAATCGCTAGATTTTGTTAGATCTGTTGGTCTAATACATTCGTGTGCTTCTTGAGCCGATTTGTTTGTTGATTTATGAACTGTTCTTTTTTCTGGAAGATATTCCTTCCCGAAAGTTTTTAGAATGTAATCTTCCCCCTGTTTAATTGCTCCTGCAGACATTACTGTTGAATCTGTTCTCATGTAGGTAATCAAACCAGCCTCGTAAAGTTTTTGAGCAATACCCATTGTTCTTTTTGCTGAGAATCCTAAAAGATTAACAGCAGCTTGCTGAAGCGTACTAGTAATAAACGGAGCTTTTGGAGATCTTTTTGATCTATTTTTTTCATTCGCTGCAATTACCCAATCTTTTCCTTTAACCGAATCAACAATCTTTTTTGCTTCATCGTTGTTTTTGATTTCTGGATCTTTATTGTTAATCTTGAACAAAGCAAATTTTAGTAAATCCTCGTTTGTTTTTTCAATTTTTTGTTCAATACTATCTCCTCCATCCGAATCATCAGAATCTTCTTCATCATTTTTCGTGATGTAGTCTACTTTTACTTCCCCTTTCTTTTCATCTGTAAATGCTTCTATTGACCAGTATTCTTCGGATTTGAATTTCTCTCTTTCATCTTCTCTTTCGCAAACTAATCTTAGTGCTACAGACTGAACTCTTCCAGCTGATAATCCGAACGAGATTTTTTTCCAAAGAAGTGGTGATAATTTGTAACCTACTAATCTATCTAAAACTCTTCTTGCCTGTTGTGCGTTTACTAAATTCACATCTATGTGTCTTGGCGAGTTTATTGCTTCTTGAATAGCATCCTTTGTAATTTCGTGGAAAACAATTCTCTCTACTTTCTTTCCCTTTTTTGGATTTCCTTCAGGAGTGATTGCTCCTAATTCCTGTGCAATGTGCCATCCAATAGCTTCTCCTTCTCGGTCTAAGTCGACAGCCAGAATCAACTCGTCAGCTTCTTTGTAAGCCTTCTTAAGTTCAGTTAATGAGTCTTTTTTAGTAATTATATATTCTGGTTTAAAGTTGTTTTCTACATCCACACCTAGTCCTGACTTTGGCAAATCAATCACATGTCCCTTTGACGCTTTAACTACATAACCGTCGCCTAAATACTTTTTAATAGTACTAGCCTTTGAAGGCGACTCTACAATTACTAACTTCATTTTATTCTTGAATAGTTATTTAAAATATCTTTCTGTATTAAACCCTTTAGTTCTAAATTTATCAAGGTGTACCCTAAAACATTGAGTGAAATTGCCGTTTGTATAGATAGTTCATCAATACTCAAGCCCTTATCTGAGAGTGCATAATAAATGCAGGTCTCATCTTCTGTCAAGTTTTGAGCTTTGGGGAATGGAATAATTGGTACTAAATTATCGTTTTCTATTAGATCTTCATAACTTGTTAGTATCCTTGCTACGTCTGAACGAATCAATTTATGACAACCTTTGGAAGATTCTGAAAAAATGTTTCCTGGAACTGCATAAACTTCTCTATTGTAATCAAGTGCATACTCTGCAGTTATTATTGCGCCACTTTTTTCTGCAGCTTCAATAATTACCGTTTTACTAGAAAGTCCTGCTACTATTCTATTTCTGGAAACATACATATAGGAAGCGATTGGTTCATCTTTAATATTCTCAGAAACTACTAATCCGTTGTTTTCAATTATACTATTATAGATTTTAAAGTTGTTTGCAGGAATAGCTTTTGAAGGGAATGTTGGAAGTACTGCAATAGTTTGCGTTGAATTCTGGTGAACTACCGCATCTATCCCAAACGCCATTCCGCTAACTGTGATAACGTTTCTGTAAGACAAGAATTCGCATAACTCTTTCGTAACTCGCTGTCCGTAAGCACTGCAATTTCTAGTTCCTACAATACTTATGGATTGATTTTCGAGCAAGTTTAGATTTCCTTTGCAAGCTAATATCAATGGTGCATCAGGAATCTGCCTAAGTAATTTAGGGTATTCTTTATCAAAGTATGTAACCAACTCTACTCTATTTAGTTTGCAATTATCTAGAACTGTTTTAACATTCAATGCGTTTTCAACAAATTGAAGTCTAGAGTTTTCGAATGCTATTTTTGTATTTTCTGAGAATTCTTCAAAATTACTACTAAGATCCAAGATTTTGTTTATACTTCTGATTCCAAAATTCTGTTGAAAAAGTACATTGATAAGAAATTCTAAATGTGACATTAGAACTTTATCTCATGAATGAAAAGTTGGGGCTATGTGGTGGAATACAAATTTTTTAATATTAGTTTAATCCAAGCTTTTTCAATACTTTGAGAAAAACTTTTTTATCCAACTTCAACTCAGGAAAAGATTTAGACAGTTCCTCATATTGGGATTTTTGAGGTTCAACAAACACATTACTATCTTCCAGATACATCCATACTAAGAATAAATTCATATAAGGGTGAATTTCACCAAAGCAATTGATGAAAAGCTGAATGGCGTCCAGTATTAAGAGATCATTAATACCTGGATTAAATTCTGTGGAATCCTCACTAGTATAATGTTTAAAAAAATTGTAGTTAGTTTCGGTAATTTCTTTCCACTTCTGATTATTGGATTTTCTTCGAGAACTTCTTCCACTACTTTTTACTTTATCTTTATAGATTGAATTCAATCCATCATCTTTAAATTTAAAATCTCCACTTTTTTCTAAATCTTTAGTAAGCGATAAGATACCCTTACTGTTAGCTAATTCACGTATAGATTCTATTGCTGCATGAGCTAATGTATGAGTTGCTACTGGGAAATTATCCTCAAAAAAAGATTGTATGGACTGGAGAATAAGTTGTTTTGAAGAGTTTTCCCTTGACAGTTTTTTCATACTATTAATAAGCCGAAGACGGGAATCGAACCCGTGACCTCACCCTTACCATGGGTGTGCTCTACCAACTGAGCTACTGCGGCACAAAAAAGATTATATCAACTTATTTAGGATTTAGAGATTAGAAATTGGAAGTTTATTTTGAATATCCGAGAAGAAGGATTCGAACCTCCGTAAGCCTAAGGCTGCCTGATTTACAGTCAGGTACGTTTGACCACTCCGTCATTCTCGGTCAAGAAAGCCGCTTCTGGGACTCGAACCCAGGACCCACTGTTTACAAAACAGTTGCTCTACCAACTGAGCTAAAGCGGCATTTGATGGTATTCATCAAAGCGATTCAGTATAACATCCAAAAATTAAAATTTGAAGATAAAAATACAGAAAGTTTACCCATTATAGTATTTTGTTACTACTTTTCTCCTTTTTTGTCTTGCTTAAAATCAACTTATAAAATATAATTAGACGTTTAAAAACGTTAGGAATACTGATATGGCAAGACAATGTGAAATCTTAGGAAAAAAGACATCTTTTGGTGGAAATAAGAAACATAGAAGAGGAGCTTCTGGAGGAGGAGGAAAATGGAAATTCAAAGCACCAAATACAAAAAGAACTTGGAAACCAAACTTACGAAAAGTTAAGTTAGAAATTGACGGACAGGTAAAAAGAGTCAAGGTTTCAATGAAAGCATACAAGAAGCTTAGAAAGCTTGCAGAAGTTCAGAAATAACTACCCCCAAGAGAAAAGATTCTAAAGTACTGAAATATTGGTATAATTTCTTTGTTTTGATCTTTTTATTTTAATCTTTGAATCTTTTTCTATGTTAGCCTACGGTAGAAATACAGTTTTAGAAGCTTTAAGATCCAAATTCAATGTAGATACTCTATTCTTAGAAGAAGGCATCGACGATTCAGAGAAAATCTCCCTAATCAAAAATCTTGCAAAAAAAGATAAAGTAGCAGTTAAATTCATTTCTCGAAAAGAACTTGCGAAAATGACTGAAAACCGAGAACACCAAGGCGTTGCTTGCTATGTTGACTATGAATATACCCAAATGTCCGACGAACTTTTCTACGAAGAAAAGCCATACGTTTTCATCTACGACTCAACTTTTGAACAAAACGTTGGAGCAATTATCCGAAGTGTTGAATGTTCTGGATTTGGAGGTGTAATCGTTCCAAAAGAAGTGAAAATCACCCCTACTGTAGCCAAAATTTCTACAGGAGCTGTTTTCCATACAAACGTAATTCAAGGATCTATCTTCCAAACAATAAAGTACTTCAAAGACAGAGGTTACTTTATCTACGGAATTGAAAGAGGTGGAGACGTATACTCCCACAAAGTTTTAAACAAAAACGGACTCTACATAATTGGTGGAGAAGATAAAAGCCTTTCTCAAGAAGTTATAGAGAAATGTGATGAAATTCTAACAATTCCACAATTTGGTCTCGTAAACTCATTGAACATGAGCGTCGCTGCTTCTATAATAATGTTTGAAGTAGTTAGACAAAACCCTTAATGTTTAAACAAGAAAATCAAGTATTTCTTTACCTGGTAGGAATTCTCATTTGTTTTGGAATTCTTATTGTTGCGGGTCAAAATCTATCGTTGGGAAAAATTCTTTCAATCGGAAAACTGTTTGATGATCCAGACGATCCTTTTCAAGAAGCACCTGCTCAGACTATAGATCAAAATCTAAACTACTTTGCGACAGTGAATACTTCTCAAGGATCTTTTACCATTGATTTGTTCGAAAAGAACGCACCTGTGAACGTAAATAATTTTGTCTACCTAGCTAATAATAACTATTACGTAAATACAAAATTCCATAGATTAGTTCCAAATCTTCTTTTACAAGGCGGAGATAGGAATACTCTAAATACAGATCCAAACGACGATGGGCAAGGACGTGCTGGTTATGTTTTAGATGGGGAAGTAAACTTAGATTCACTTCCACTTTCTCAGGAAGAAAAAGACAAACTCAGAGGGGAAGGCTTTCTTTCTAATGCCACACTAACAACTCCTGCTTCGAAACAATACATAGTATTCATGGCGAATGATGGTTACGACACTAACTCTACTCAATTCTTTATAGTTTTAGCTGATTCTTCAAGCAAGGTCCATCAATACTTTAATGGTAGATTTACTCCAATTGGGTTAGTTTCTGCTGGATTGCAAACACTACAAAATATTAATCTAATCCCTGTAGATAATCCTGAATCAAATTTTGCAAAGCCAACCGAAAATATTGTATTGCAAAGCATAGTCATCCAAACCTTCTAAGTTCTAAAATCTCAGAATGAAAAAGCGGAATATCATTTATCTTATTCTGCTGGCCATAAGCCTAGCTATTAAGATTTATATAATTGAAAACACTCAAACTTTTAAGTTCTCTGGGAACTTTTATGAGAACGTCTTCTTGGACGATACTCTACTCCCTTAAACGGATTTCAAAAAAGATTCTGAGAAATACAAAAAAGCAGCTTAACTCTGAAGTTACAGTAAACCTACTAATCCTAATTTTTTCTTTAATTTCAGTATTACTACCCTACTTTATTATCCTAGTTTTGGTTCTATTGTTTTCGAAATTTAAGTTATATAGAGTTTTTCTTATATTATTAGCTGTACTATATTCCAACATATTTATATATAACTTAGCTAACATAGCAATTGTTTCAAACGATGATACTTTTATCGTTTTAGCTAAGTATCAAGATCATTACGAAATCTATAGCGAAAATACTAACAGTATCGTGGATCTAGGATTTTCAAGTAACCTCGAAATTGGATCTCGAATCGAACTTACTGGCGAGTTTGAGTATATTGATTTTAATCCTTACTACTCTCTTTCTAAGAATAAATACCTTTCTGTTGAAGAAGATTCTATAACAGTTTTGAACAATGGACTTCCTTTTGTGTTAGATGCTAAAAATCATCTTTTAGAAAACCTAAATCAAAATTTAACTAAAGAATCCTCAGATTTTGCGAAATCACTTTTGTTTGGAGATAGCAGTTTCATAGATAAAGATTTAAAGGAAAATTTTCGAGAAATAGGTGCTCTTCATATTCTAGCTTTATCTGGTTACAACTTTATTCTTATACTATCTCTTTTAGAAAGCAGTTTATTCTTTGTTGATAAAAGAAAACGTGGACTGCTCACAGTCGCTGCCGGGTTTATTTATCTTCTCATTGCTGGAATTACTAACTTATCTGGTTTAAGAGCTTTTATATTTTTCGCAATAAATTCCACATTAAATTACTTTGGAACTTACTCAAGCAAAACTAAAATCATCCTTTTTACTATGCTCTTTTTCCTGATTTTAAATCCCTTTAACGTTTTCAACTTTAGTATTGTACTTTCATATTTGGCCTACTTTGGTATTACACTTGCTTCCAGGATTCAAGTAAGTGGCATTAGAAAAATCATTACAGAACAAGTAGTTGTGATGTTATTTACCCTTCCTGCAGTTTCTTTATTGAACAACTCATTCAATCTGTTAAGCATAATTTTCAATATTATTCTAACTCCTCTGACTTCCCTAGCATCCGTGCTTCTGGTTATTGGTGAAGTGTTTTCACCTTTGCTTAAAATTGTAGAATTTATAATAAGATTAATAATTGATCTATCCTCTAAATTTTCTGAAATCTCATTGAAACTTGACTTCTTCGGATTTTTATTAGCTGGCATCACAATTATCATACTTATGTACATATTAGCTAATTTAAACACAAAGTGGCTAAAGTCCTAATTTTATTAATAGTATCTCTTTCATTTAGCTTTTTAAGCTACTCTCCTGTTCAGAATTTCGAGATTAGCTTTCTGAATATTGGACAAGGCGATTCAACTGTGATTAGAACTTTCGACAATAAAATTGTGCTAATAGATACAGGAAACTCAACAAGTCTACTGGATGAACTTGATCTAATTCTTTATCCAAGAAAAATTATAGATCTACTAATCATAAGTCACTTTGACTCCGACCATTATGGGGAAATCCTCAATCTTATTAAATACTACGAAATAAAGCAGATAATTCTCCCTCCTCTGAACAAAGAATCTAAATCATTAGAGAATCTTAAAGTTGCTATTTCAGAAAATAATATTAAAAATCTAACCCCACTTTCAGGTGCGAAGATTATGATCGACAACTATTCATCTATAGAGTTCATTTGGCCATTGAATCTAGAGCAATTCTTTGAAATATCTAGCAACGATGCATCTATATCTTTTGTCCTTACTGTTAATCAATTCAAAGCGTTTTTTGGTGGCGATCTAAGTTCTTACTACGAGAACAAACTTTCGAATGTTATCGGTGATGTCGATTTACTAAAAGTATCACACCATGGTAGTCGATACTCTACTTCTAAAGAATTTGTTGAGACTCTTAATCCCGAAGTTAGCATAATCTCCTCTGGAAAGAATAACTCATACGGTCATCCTTCCAACGATGTTCTATCTATTCTAAATAACTCAAAAGTTCTTCGGACTGATGAGTTTGGAACTATCAAAGTGTCTATTGGAAAGCAATCTTACTCAATATTTTCAGAAACTTACTTCACTTTAATTGGGGAAATCTCACTAAAAACTGCTCAAAAAAGCGGTTACAACCAAACTTTTTAGTTTTTAAGCCGAAAAGTCCTACTTTTATTGTATTTACTACTAAAATTGAATTGAAAATATTCGAATATAACGATATAATCTTCAAGTTTAATCACATATCGCATGGCAGGTTCATCAAAGAAAAAGAAATCAAACGTTTTCAGATTTATTAACGCAGAGACTGGAGAACATTACACAGTAAAGTTATCAAAGAAATCTTCTGAAGATTTAACTGATAAAGTTATTAAGAAATATAGCAAGAAGCTAAGAAAACATACTGAATTTAAATTAACCAAGAAGGTTAAATAGATATTTAATAAACCGGTCCTAGAGAAAGGATTAAAGGTAAAAAGTTTAAAGGTTTGAAAATCGACTTTGATCTTTTAATTTTTAATCTTTGATCTTAATTTATTTAGGGCTGTGATGTAGCTGGTAGCATGAGGATCTCCAAAATCCTTCGCCCGGGTTCAAATCCTGGCGGCCCTGCCAAATTATTCACAATTTGAAATTAATATGTTTAGAATTTTTAAAAATATAAGAAGTTTTTTTGGGAAAGTAGTTGCTGAATTAAAGCAAGTTACTTATATTCCAAGAAGCAAAGCACTAGGATGGGGATTTTTTATTTTCGTGTTCATTATCGTTAGTGTTGTGTTAATTTTCGCATTAGATACTGTTATAATCAGGATCAGAGATTTAGTTATTTTCTAAGTTATGGCTAAAAAAGTTACAAAAAAGGAAGAGGAAGTACAGGATATTGTTGAAGATGTAAAACTAGACCCATCTATTGAATCAAACCCTGATTTAAAGTGGTACATTCTAGCTAGCGCATCTGGAAAAGAAAATAGCGTTGCAAAACTAATTAAAGTAAGAGCAAGAGCTAACAATTTAGAAAACGAAATTATTGATGCTGTTGTCCCTGTTCAGGAGAAAATAGCTATTGTAAGAGGAAAGAAAACTACTGTTCAGGAAAGAATTTACCCTGGATATGTTTTTGTAAGAATGATTGCAAATGAAAATACTTTGCAATTAGTAAGAAATACAGAAGGAGTTCAAAGCTTCTTAGGTATGACTGCAAAACCAAAACTTCCAACTGCTTTAGATGATAAACAGTTAGGATTTATCGAAGTTAAATCAGAACCTACTTACAAAGTTCTATTTAATGTTGGAGACGCAGTAAAAGTTATCGAAGGTCCTTTCAAGGAATTCATCGGTACAATTGAAAGCGTAAGTGAAGACAAAGGCAAGGCAAGAGTGTTATTATCTCTGTTCGATAGAGATACACCAGTTGATATTGACCTTTTGATGTTATCTAAGTTATCGGACACTAATTAAGTAAAACAATATGGCAAAGGAAATTACAAGTACATTCAAAGTACAGATAATGGCAGGAAAAGCTAATCCAGCTCCTCCACTAGGACCTGTTCTAGGACAAAACGGAATCAATATTCAGGAATTCTGTACTCAATTCAATGCAAAAACTGCAGGAATGGGAGAAGAAGAAATTCCAGTTATTGTAACTGTATTCAAAGATAGAACTTTCAAATTAGAATATAAGCAACCAACTGTTGCTGGTATGTTAAAGAAAAAGTTCAAACTTGAAAAAGGATCTGGAACACCAAATAAAGATAAAATTAAAACAGTGAAGAAAAGTGAACTTTTGGAAATCGCCGAAAGAAAACTTCCTGATTTAAATACAAAAAATGTGAAGTCAGCAGTTAATATTGTTGCTGGTGTAGCAAAAAGCTTAGGTATAGAAGTTATCGAATAAACTATGAGTAATCCAATCGCATTAAAAGAAGCCGTAAAACAATTACCTGAATTAAGCAAATCTAAATTTGTTGGTTCTGTTGATTTGGATGTGCAGCTAAACTTAAAAGAAAAACAAAAGAAAGATGTTATTAGAGGAAGCTTTGCTTTACCTAATACATTCGGAGAAGACAAAAAAGTAATCGTTTTCTGCGAAGAAAACCTAGTAAAAGAAGCTTTAGAAGCAGGAGCTGTTAAAGCTGGAATGGATGATCTATCAAAAGAATTAGAAGGTGGTTTTGGAGATTTCGATGTAGTTATCGCTACTCCATCTGCAATGCCTAAGCTAGTAAGATTAGGAAAAATTCTTGGACCTAAAGGATTAATGCCAAACCCAAAGAATGGAACAATCTCTCAGGAAGTTGGAAAAGCAGTTGCTAGTTTCAAATCTGGAAGATCAAGTTACAAATCAATCCAGGATCAAGGAGTTATCAAGTTGAAGATTGCTAAATTGGATATGACAGCAGAACAGATCGAAGAAAACATTATCGCTTTCTTTAGAGCTCTTTCTGTTGATGTAAAGAAATACGGATCTAGTCCATTTAAACAGGTAATTGTAAAGCCTACTATGGGATCTAGCGTAAAAGTTGATGTTAATGATATAATCAAAAATCTATAAACGATTCTACGAAGCCTTGGCGTAGTAGAAAGGTCATAGACAGTGGGTCGAGAAATCGTAAATCCTACCGAGACTTTAAGAATCAATTCTAGAGATAGAAATTTAAATTGATTATTAGAGCACTCGAAAGAGTGCTTTTTTAATAAAATAATTTATTTACTTGCTAATATGGCAAAAACAAAAGATCAAAAGAAAAATGTTGTAGCCGAATACAAAGATAAAATCGCTAAAGCGACATCTTTCGTAATTGTAAAGCCTTCAAAGCTTACACCTAACGAAGTTTCTCAATTTAGAAGAGATATTTTTGACTTTGGAGCAAGCTTTAATGTAGTTAAGAACTCTTTGTTCAAAATTGCCTTAAAGGAATCTGATATCTCTGGTTTAGAGATGGAAGCGGGTGAATACGCGGTAATGTTCATGGGTGAGGATTATATCCAACCATCAAAATTGTTGCAGAAATTCGTAGACAAAACTATTACCAAAGAAAAAGATAAAAAGGTAGCGTTAGTTGCAGGTTACCTTGAAAATGCAGTACTAAGTGCAGAACAGGTTAGTGAATTAGCAGATATGCCAGACAAGAAGACTTCAATCGGATTGATTCTTGGTGTACTTGATAATGCTATGAGCTCTGTAGTAAATGTGCTGGAAGACCCAGTTCGATCAATCGCAACTATTATCGATATGGCTTACGAAGGTAAGTAAAAAACTTAATATTTAGTTAATTATTATTTTTATAGTATGGCAACAGACAAAGTTCAAAAGATTGTCGATGCAATCAAAGAGTTATCTGTAGTAGAAGCTTTCGAATTAAAGAAATCTCTAGAAGAAACTTTTGATGTAAAAGCAGCAGCTCCTATGGCAATGGCAGCAATGCCTGTAGCAGGTGCAGCAGCTGGAGAAGCAGCAGAGGAAAAGACAGAATTCGATGTAATTCTAAAATCAGTTCCTGCTGACAAAAAGATTGGAGTTATCAAAGTGGTAAAGACTATCACAGGATTAGGCTTAAAAGAAGCTAAAGATCTTGTTGATGCAGCACCAAAGCCAATCAAGGAAGGAGCAAAGAAAGAAGAAGCTGAAGACATTAAGAAACAAATCGAAGCTGAAGGAGGAGAAGTTGAAGTGAAGTAATTTCTTGAAGAGAACAGCGTTAAGCTGTTCGATTCTTAGAATTAATTCAACCCTGCGAAAGCAGGGTTTTTTTATCTACTTATCTACTCTACCCGCTGAAAAGCGGGATTTTTTGTACCCTTGATTTTGTATGATAAACTTTATTTGGTTAGAACTTAAATTATGTTTATTGTTTTAGAATCAATTGACGGAGGAGGAAAAGGCAAGCAGCGCGAAGAACTAACTAAATTAATCCAAACAGAACACCCTGAATTTAATCTAAAATCTCAAGGATTTCCTTTACACAACGACTTCTACTCTGTTCTAACCCACAGGGCCTTGCAGGGCGAGATCGAAATGAACAACGAATCTTGGTTGCTAGCATTCTTATTAGATAAAACGCTCGAAACAGACAATATTTGGCCACATGTGAATACAAATGACTCTTTGTATCTTGCGGACGGTTATTTCACTACTACAATCGCATATCAGGCACATTTAATGGGTCAAGTTGAACATGAAAAATTATTGGCTTATGCTAAAGATTTCAGAATTCCTGAACCAGACCTAACTATTTACATCGATGTAGATCCAGCTATCGCGATGGATAGAAAAGCACACGAAGATGGGCATGAAGAAGGTTTGGATATGTTCGAAAGAAGTTTAGACAAGCAAAAAAGACTTCGAGAGATTTACAAGTTAATGAAATCAAGAAACGAATTTGGAGATTGGATCGAAATTGATGGTAATAGATCGATAGAAGAGGTAAAATCTTCAATCCTAGAAGTAATAAAAAGCAAAGTAAACTTCTAAATTTAACAAATTATTATCTACATTTTATGAACAACACTCATATAGAGAGATCTTTGGTTATCTTAAAACCAGATTCAGTACAAAGAGGATTAATCGGAGAAGTTATCTCTAGATTCGAAAGAAAAGGTTTAAAAATCGCTGCGATGAAGATGGTTTGGCCAACAATGGCTCAAGCAGAGAAGCATTACGATCAACCAGAATCAGCAATGATTACATTAGGAGAACGAACTATTGCTGCTTACAAAGAAAAGGGAATCGAAGTAACTAGGACTCCAATCGAAATTGCTAAAGATATTCAGAAAAAACTTTTAACTTACATTACAGCTGGACCTGTTGTAGTTATGGTTATCGAAGGTGCGCATGCTGTTGGACACGTTCGAAAAATTAGAGGAGCAACAAATCCTTTATCTGCTGATGTTGGATCTATTACTGCAGACTTAACAATCGATTCTTACTTTATCGCAGACGATTCAGAAAGAGCGGTTAGAAATCTAGTTCACGCATCTGGAACTGTAGAAGAAGCAGAAAATGAAATCAAAATCTGGTTCACAGAAGATGAAATTCATCATTACGACTTAGCAATCGAAAAAGTTCTCTACTCTCTTGATTGGGAAAATAGAGAATAATCTATCAATTAGTACGCTCAGATCCCGGATTTAATCCAGGATCTTTTGGTATAATTCAGAGTTGTCCTTGTAGCTCCTACTTACGCATTAAATGCTTCGGCAGGCAGGCAATGGCTAGAAATGTATCCGTCCCTATAGTTCAACGGATAGAACAGGGCACTCCTAAGGCTCAGATGTAGGTTCGATTCCTACTAGGGATATATTGTAGGTTCCATGTCCACCGTAGCCTTGGCGCAGGTGGAGACTCCTACCAAGGATATTTACACTTCCCTACCCTAAGCTCTATAATCCCAATAGTTAAAACTTCAATATGAGAATGAATGATTATAGCGATTGGTATGAAAAGATGGGCGTAGCAGCAATTGCCGAAAGAGAAGCCGTTGAAAAATTAGAAAAACTTAAAGCTGATCTTGCATGTGATCCATTTAAATCAGGCGGAAATCGAGTAATGTTTTTAAAAGCGATCCAATCAATGCACCGATCACCAATAACTAACCCTATTGCATTGAAAGCTATCCTAGATGATGCTGTATTTAATGCTTTCATTAGTACAGTTAGCTTTTCGGAAGAAATGGCAGCTCATTTCATCGTTTGGGAACTAAAAATGATTAGTGACACTTTAGAATTCATCTTCAAAGCTCGGCAAGATTTCCGTGAATCAGAATTTAAAGATCCTGAACTATATGTAGCGTCAGTTCAGAAAAGAGTTCAAGATGCAAAAGAAGCTCATGATGCCGTAATCGCTGCTAAGAGAGAATCTTTACCAAAGTGGAAAAGACCTTTTTTTGATTTAAATCAGTGGATTAATGAAGCTTAAAAGCTCCTGGAATTTTACCAAGGAACGTACGGTCTTGGATCAATAAAGTCGTAAGCTCCCAATCTTAACCCGAAGTGTAAGTGAGGACCTGTGGAGTTACCTGTACTTCCTTCGTACATGATTAAATCCCCTGCATTTACTTGTTGTCCTAAGGAAATTGGACCAAACCCACTGCCGTGATAGTAGGAAGTATAAACACCATTTCCATGATAAATTCTAACCATATTTCCTTCTCCCCAGTTAGACCAACCTACATAGTCAACAACTCCAGCTGCAGCGGCAACGATAGGACATCCATAAGCTCCAGATAAGTCTACTCCGTTATGCCAAGGTAAGTATCCTCTACTTTCTGTATATCCACCGCAAGCACCCATAGGGTTTATAAATGATATTCCTGCTAGAGCTGAAACATCAACAGCTGGACCAGTATAGTAATAATAAGTCTGTCCTTGAGCAGGTTCTGGTGCTGGTGGAGGTGCAATTTCTAACTTTCCTCCTGGCACTAAAATTCTAATACCCGTAGCCAGTTTGAACTCTGGACCCAGCAATTGATTAATTTCTACCACTTGGAATCTATCACCAGAAGTTTTTTCTAGAACAGAATCTAGTGTATCGCCTTCTTGTACTTGATAAAGAACTCCATCGATTTCTGGAACAACAAGTTTCGTACCAGCATCAATTGCTTCGGAGTAATAGTCGATAATTGCATTTGCCCATTTTAAAGTATCTTTGGAAATTGCAAATTGGTCGGCAATGGATTGAACAGAATCACCTGGTTGAACAGTATATTCACTGAAACTGAAGTTTAAACTTCCTGTAACAGATACTTGAGTTTCTATGAATGCTCCTTGTTGTAAGGTATCTACGTTTGTGTAAGAAGCAGCACTGGCATATTGAATTTCATTATTAGCAGTAGTTGCTCTTGCGTTTAAACCACTTGCAAAAACACCAATAGTTATAGCAATAATAGAAATGTGAATAAGCTGTTTGTAGGTATAGCTTCTACCCCAGTGAGAGTTAGCAACAATTCTAGATTGTTGTTTTTTAATCTCAAAAAGCACTTTTTCCCTTAATCCAGGTCTAGTAGACTCTTTTGGTTTAAATTCCATAGTATGTAATTATACCATTTTTAAGGATTTCTAGTCACATGACAAGAGCTCCCTATCCCGATGAATCAGGATTTCCCCTCTTACAAAGAGGGGAAGTCTCCGTTTTGCGGAGTCAGGGGAGTTCTTATAGACTTTCGTGTAAAGTAGCTAAGAATTCTTCATTATTCTTAGTCTTTTTGATTCTAGCAATAAGCATTTCTGCTGGGTTTGCGTTCGTTTCTGATTTGATAGTATCCAACATTCTTACAACTCTCCAAGTTTGAGCCAATACCTCAGACGACAGAAGCTTATCCTCGTTTCTTGTATACGATTGTGTTACGTCTATTGCAGGGTAAATTCTCTTTTCTGCAAGTTTTCTATCTAGTTTTACTTCCATGTTTCCAGTTCCTTTGAATTCTTCGAAGATAACTTCGTCCATCTTAGAACCAGTATCAACTAAAGCAGTTGCGATGATAGTTAAACTTCCTCCATTTTCCATGTTTCTAGCAGCTCCGAAGAACTTTTTAGGTGGGAAAATAGCTACAGGGTCGAAACCTCCCGAAAGAGTTCTTCCTGACTGTGGTGCAATGATGTTATACGCTCTTGCAAGCCTTGTAATACTGTCCATTAGCACAACTACATCCTTTCCGTATTCAACCAGTCTCTTAGCTCGTTCTACGGCCATTTCTGCTATCTTTGTGTGATAATCAGGTTGTTCGTCAAAGTTAGCTGCAATAACCTCTCCTTTTACAAATCTCTGAAGATCTGTAACTTCTTCTGGTCTTTCTCCAACCAAAACAACCATTAAGTGGATTTCTGGGTGATTAATTGCGATACCTTCAGCGATATCTTTTAGCAACCAAGTTTTTCCTGCTTTTGGAGGAGCAACAATCATACCTCTTTGTCCTTTTCCAATTGGGCACAAAAGGTCAATAATTCTAGTAGATAAAACATGCTGAGTAGTTTCTAACTTGATTTGCTTATCTGGATAAATTGGAGTTAATTTCTGAAATGTTGCTCTAGACAAAGCCTTTTCTGGGCTTATGTTATTGATGGCTTCTACCTTTAATAAACTTAGGTATCTTTCTCCTTCTTTTGGAGGTCTAGCTTGACCAGAAATAAGGTCTCCTTGTCTTAAGTTAAATCTTTTAATTTGAGAACCTGAAATGTATACATCGTTCTCTCCTGGAAGCATTGTTCCGCTTCTCAAAACTCCATGAGAATCTTTGATAATCTCTAGGAATCCTTCTGCGAAAATATTACCTCCTCTTTTTGTTTCTTCAGCTACGATAGCTAAAATTAGGTCTGATTTCTGAAAATCTAAGAAATTTGTGATCTTCAAATCTTCGGCGATCTTTCTCAAATCCACCAATGATTTTTCTTCTAAATCGTGAATACTTGTTGATTTCGCGATTGAATCTTTTCTCTGAGGTACATTCATAGGTGATTCTTTTGGTTTTGAGGTTTCTTCCTTCTTAACTACAGTGTTTGAAGTTGTGTCTTTCTTTACTGGCATATAAATAAATGAAATAAATTACTAAATATTAATTGTAAGGGAAATGGGATTTTTTATAGTATATCAATTAACTACGAGGGTGAAAATACTAGGGAACTTAAAATAGAAGCCTATTAGTTAATCCGAGAGTCCAGTAAGTCAATTACTTACGCAATTGTGTACGCGAACCAGACTCTGGGATCAACTAACAGTAATAAACGGCTAATCCAAAAGTCCAGTAAGTCAATTATTTACATAATTGTGCACGCGAACTAGACATTGGGATCAGCCATCTACGCTACTATTTTTAAGGTTCTAACATTATTATACCCTATAATCTTCTCGTGTCAAGTCCTATAGTAAACTTCTGGTTATTGCAAAAAGAGACGCAATGGTCTACCAGTAAACGTTATAGAATGTTCAAAACAAGAACTTTTAAAAATACCCTTGGGATGTGCGCCTCGAATTTAGAACATAAATTCTCTCAAAAATAGAGTTTTGGACTTTCACGGGAAGTTATCCACAGCAAATTACCGAAACGTAACAAAGCCTTCGTGTAAGACAACTTTTACATTTACTAGCCCTACTCTTTTCTTGTCGAGATTAAGACCAATTATATGTTCAGCCAATTTATTTTCTAGAGAGTCTACGACCTGTCTTTTAATATTTCTAGCACCGTATTCTTTGCTATATCCTAAATCAGCAAGTTTCTCTACAACTTCATCCTCGACAATCAATTTAATGCCCTTAGACATTAGCTTGATTTTAGTTTCCTCTACAACTAACCTAGCGATAGATTTTGCATCGTCTTTATTCAATCCCCTAAATACGTCTACGGAATCGATTCTATTGATAAGTTCAGGCCTTAGAGTTTCTTTTAGTCTCTCTAAAATGTTCTCTTTCATATCTCCATAAGCTCTATCGAACTCCGCTGTATCATTTCCTCCGAACACATCGAATCCAAGTTTGGTATCATTCGATACCTGAGAAGCACCGATATTTGAAGTGAGAATCACAATTGTATTTTTAAAACTGATTTTATTTCCCTTTCCATCTGTCAGCTCTCCTTCCTCCAAAATTTGAAGAAGAATGTTTAATGTATCTGGATGCGCTTTCTCAATTTCATCAAAGAGCACTACAGAATAAGGTTTTCGTTTAACAAAGGTTGTTAGCTGTCCGCCTTCCTGATATCCAACATAGCCCGGAGGAGCACCAATCAATTTAGCAACTGCGTGCATTTCCATAAATTCGCTCATATTAATTTGGAACATCAGAGAGTCGGAACCGAAAACTTCTCTTGCAAGACTTTTTGCAAGCTCCGTCTTACCTACTCCAGTCGGACCAAGAAATAGAAATGATGCCAATGGCTTTCTATCTCCACCCAATCCTAGGTGAGATCTTTGGATCGCTTTCGAAACATTTTCTATGACCGTGTCTTGACCAATAATTCTACTTTTTAGATTAGTTCCAAGATCCTTTAATCTCTTATCAGAAATATCGCTGGCAGCAATTGGAATCTTCGTCATCTCTACAACTATGTCCTTTATTAGGTCAGGAGTTACCACTTTTGAGTACTTTTTTTTAACTTTTTTCTTTCCCTCTACAGTCGCTTCAATTTCATCTACAATTTCCTCCTCTTCTTCCTTGTATTTCGATGCTAGTTCATACTTTTCATCTTTGATCGCTCTTTCCTTTTTTGCTTGAATTTTTATCAAATTATTTCCAAGCTCACTTAATTCTGGCTCGATGGCAAATTCTCGTCCAATTTTTAGACTAGAAGCAGCTTCGTCAATAATATCTAGAGCCTTATCTGGCAAGTATCTATCCTGAATAAATTTCGAAGATAGCTCCACAGCCATATCTACAGAGTCTTTATTTATCTTTAGATTATGGAAAGACTCAAATTCTGGAAGCAGCTGGTAGATAACTTCCTTTGCAGAATCCTTGCTTAATTCTTCAACAAAAATAGGCTGGAAACGTCTTGACAGTGCAGTGTCCTCCTCGAAGTACTTCGCATATTCATCGTGGGTTGTTGCACCAATAACGCTCAAATTTGGCTTTGTTAAGTAGGGTTTAAGGATGTTAGCAATATCTAACGAGTCCTTTCCTCCTGTTGAACCTGCTCCAACAATCATATGAATTTCGTCGATGAAAAGAATTGTATTTCCATCCTCGATTGCTTCGTTTATAACTGCAGTAATTCTCTCCTCCACATCTCCTCTTAATCTCGCGCCAGAAACGATTCCTGCAATATCTACACTCAGAACCTTTTTATTTATGAATGATGCCGGAACTTTTTTCTGAACAATCATGTTCACAAAACCTTCAACAATTGCAGTTTTTCCTACCCCAGCGTCCCCGACCAAGATTGGATTATTTTTACTTTTTCTTGCCAGAATGTGAATCAAACGCTGGATTTCCTTATCTCTTCCAGTAATATTAGAGATTTCTCCATTCAAAGCAGCCTCATTTAAGTTTCGACTAAAATAAGCACCTTCCTTCTCTTCATTCATGTCGAAATAATCATCTCTTCTCGATAGAGATGAAAGTGCTGGATAAGTCACGATTGTTAACAGAGCATCTTTTACAACGTTATAAGTAATGCCTGAATCGTTAATTGATTTAACAAATTCAAGATTCGTTTGTCTGAAAATAGATAAAAACAAATGTTCGATTCCAACGTAAACAGTTCCCAACTCTCTAGCAATAACTATTGCGTCGTTAATCACTTTTTTCAATTCTTCTGATACTACTATTTTAGTAACAACATTCGCTGTTGAGTATTTAACAAGTTCTTGAGAAACTCTCATTTTTGTCTCCTCGTAATCAATTCCTAATTTTGCAAATAGGTCTGAGATTATAGGTGTTTTATCACTTAGAATTGCATAGAACAAATGAATAGCTACGTACTCTTTCGCTGAATTATTTTTCGCGACCTCTTCTCCAAGAGCTAAAACTCTTTGTGCGTTGCTGGTAAGTCTTTTTAAACCTTTTAAATCTGCCATATAAAAGAAAGTCTGAAATACTAAATTCGAAGATCGAAATTTTTGACCTTTTCTCAATTATAGCAGGAGAGGTAACATCCTGCTAATTTTCACTAAAAAAAAAAGAAAGGTTACTCTGGGGTTAGCCATTTCACCTTTCAATTTCAGTTTTCGATCTTAAAACTTCGAGCTTTTATTTATTCAGCATCCTGAAGTAATTTGTCTAAACCTTCCATTTCTCTAGCAGAGTTGCCTTCCTTAGCAGGAGCAGCAGTTTCTTCAGTAGAAACTTCAGCTTCAGCTTCGCCAGAAGCATTTACTCTCTTTAAGCTAAGTCCTAGATGTCTATCTTCGTTTGAGATCGAAATGATCATAACTTTGATTTCATCCCCAGCCTTAACAATCTGAGATGGGTGCTTTACAAGCTTGTTAGATAATTCGCTGATGTGAATCAAGCCATTTAGACCTTCTTCAATCTTTACGAATACTCCGTAGTCTGCAACGCTTTTTACTACACCATCAACAATTTGACCTTGCTTGTATTTCTTAACGATGTTCTTCCATGGATCTGGTACTAATCGCTTAATTGAATAAGCAACTCTTTTTCCATTATCCTGAAGTCCAAGAACTTGTACCTGAACCTTTTCACCAACTTTATAAAAGTCAGCAGGGTTTGATACTTTGTCCCAAGAAATTTCGGAAAGGTGAACAAGTCCCTCAAGTCCTTTTGCGTTAACAAATAGACCAAAAGGTGCAATTCCAGTTACTTCCCCTTCGATAGCATCTCCAACCTTTAGACTAGATAGCGTTTCTGCCATCTGTTTAGCGTCTACTCCGTCATTGAATGCTCTCTTTTCGGAAAGAATAACTTTGTTCTTGTCCTTATTGATTTCCATAACTACTACTTCAAGTTCTTCGCCGATCATTTCTGCAAGTTTTGTTTGCAGAGCTTTTACAGCGTCAACTTTTCCGGAGTAAGTTTCTGTAGTGTAGATTCTGTTATTTCTTAATTGTGAACTTGGAACGAATCCTCTTAAGCCTTCGTTAATTTCAACAATAACTCCTCCAGTATTAGCCTCGATGACTTTTACTTTGATAGAGCTGTCTGTTAATTTAGCTTGCTCAAGTTCGTGCCACTTTAGTTCAGTTCCTGTCTTACTTACAGAAAGCATTAATTGACCTTCTTCGTTTTCAGGGTTAAGAACATAAGCTAGAACCTTGTCTCCTAGATTTTTAGAGATTTTTTTACCTCCTAATTTTAAGTGTTTACCACTTACAATTCCTTCGGTTCTTCCTCCAACGTTAACAACCATGCCAAAATCACTGATAGTTACAACAGTTCCTTCGATGATGTCTCCTTTTTTGAAAGTTTTAGGGATCTCTACTCCCTCAAGAAGAGCGTTTACTTCTTCCTCTGAGTGTTTTTGTATTTTACTCATAATATTTAGTGTGTCCTAAGCTTGGTTTTCCCTACGAAGCTTTAGCGTAGCAGGGAGACTTAAGATTCCTAGCGGAATTATACGATTTCCATGTCTTTATTTCAAGGAAAGAAGACCCCAGAGGGCTTATGGCTCTTCTGGAGCGACTCTTAAAAGTCTCGATTCTTTATCTTTCCAATAGTCAAAATCAACCTTAGGGAATACTGGATCACCTCCTACAATATCGAAAATAACAAATTCCCTCATTACGTCTATATAAAACGCTGGGCTAATTCGAAAGTCCCCAGAAACCATAGCATTAACAGTCATTTCTATTGCAATTTTCAACCTTTCCAAAATTTCTTGAGCATCTAGTTCTCTTAATCCAGACAAGAAATTTTTATATAGATCTTCAAGCTCTGACTCAGACGGATTTTTATGAATGAACTTACCTTTGCTAGGAAGCTCTAATAACTTCTCTAGAAGGCTTTGAATGAAAGCCTTTGTAGTAAGGTTTTCATAGTAACCTTTGTATGGATAACCAGCATCTGGAATTAGAAATCCGTAACGTTTTACTAACCTAGTCCTAAGGATATAGTAGAAGTCGAAGAAATTATCTGGGAATTCTATTTTAACAATATCGACTCCATTTTTGACTGTATCGTGGTTAGAAATTATCATAATTTTTAGTAAATTTTGAAGATTCTATCACTTTTCCTGCGAAACCAGCAAGCTTGAATTGCACGTGCTGACTAGCATATCGAGCATGTCCGAAAATGTCCGAATGATTTAGTCCGAATAATTAAACTACTCGTGAGCTAACGATTTCGAGCTTTTAAGTGTTTGTTCTAAGTTCTCAAATTCCCAGATTACCAAACCTCCTGATTTGTGAAAGCGAGATATTTCTTCGGTAAAATTTTTGTTTATACCTTCAGGATAGGCACATGCAGATTTTCTTGACGGCAATAACCAAGAAGTTTTGTCTCTTAGATGCAACATATCTATATCCGGATCTAAACTATCAACAACTCTTTTTACGAATCCAATAATAGAAACTTTCTCTGATTCTGAATGTGTATACAGAATTCTTTCAAAATCCAGCACAAAAGGAATCTTTACCTCGTTACACAAGTCTTGAACCCTTTGAATATGTTCCATATCAAAAATCCCTGTCTTAGAGTTTTCCAACCCTACTCTTTGATCATTTACGACTGGAATATCAGATATACCCATCCCCTCTATGTAATGAACAAGAGGCACAACCTTATTTTTCAAGGAGCTAATCATTGACTCGACAGCAACCCTCTCTTTCAAATCTAGTTGAAATGTTTCAGGGTCTAATCCTGACAAATGGAGCACGACGATCAACTCAGTAGCATTTAAAGCACTTACTATTTCTGCTCGATGTTCTGCATTGTTAATTAGCAGAGGATTAATAAACAGCTGCACTGCATCGAAATCATTATGAACCGCTAACTCTACAGTCTTTAGGCTAGACATATTCGGAGCCGCGGAGCTTGCAAACGCTTGTGACATATATTTATTTAATTACTGATTCTAACATACCAAAACATTTTCATTGATTCTGAATTTTTTGCCATAAAAAAAGACTCCTTTTACAAAGAGTCTTTTTTAAACCGGCGATTACCTATTCTAGGTTTGCGCTAGCAAATAATAGTATGATGATTATTCTACTAAGAAAAGGGAATCGATTCTTTGTTGGGCAAATTTTGATATAGAAAAACCTCCTTTTTACAGGAGGCTTTTCATAACCGGCGATTACCTATCTTCCCGATCCGCGGTGCGGATAAGTATTTTCGGCTCAACTCCGTTTCACGTCCTAGTTCGGAATGGGATAGGGTGGGTCCAGAGCGATCCTATCACCGGATATCTGGGAATTTGGAGCTTCCCAGGTATCTGATGACAGAATACTTAATTTTTAATTTTCAAAGATCTTCTCCTAATTTCTTGCGAAATTTCGGAGAACTTGTCCTCTGAATCCCGATTTATCGGGAGTAAGAGGATTGATCTCTAGAAACTGAATAGAAGGTTAGTATAACCGGAAATATTTTTCGGTTTATTAGTACAACTCGGCTACACACATTACTGTGCTTACACCTGTTGCCTATCGACCTGGTAGTCTCCCAGGAACCTAATGACGAATTTTAATCTTGGAGTTGGCTTCGCACTTAGATGCTTTCAGTGCTTATCCTAATAGCAGTGTAGCTACCCAGCGATGCTCTTGGTAGAACAACTGGTGCACCAGAGACTGCCTCACCTTGGTCCTTGCGTACTAAAAGTGAACCTCCTCAAAATTCGAACGACCACATCGGATAGAGACCGACCTGAATTACTTCGGTCTGAACCCAGCTCGCGTACCACTTTAATCGGCGAACAGCCGAACCCTTGGGAGCTGATACACCCCCAGGATGTGATGAGCCGACATCGAGGTGCCGAACCTTGCCGTCGCTGTGAACGCTCGGGCAAGACTAGCCTGTTATCCCCAGCGTAACTTTTATCCTTTAAACAATCACGCTTCCATATGCTATGAAAGGGTCACTAAGCCCTACTTTCGTAACTGTTCGACTTGTATGTCTCACAGTAAAGCTACCTTTTGCCTTTATACTCTTCTCCTGATTTCCATACAGGATGAGGTAACCTTGGGAATCTTACGTTACATTTTAGTAAGACACCGCCCCAGTGAAACTGCCCACCAAACACTGTCTTGGTATCCCGATTCAGGGACCCAATCAGAAATAAATTCATCACAGGGAAGTGTTACATTGACGACTCCACACCCCCCAAAAGGGATGCTTCAAAGTCTCCTTCCTACACTCTGCAATAATAAATTTATCTCAATGCCTAGCTACAGTAAAGATGCTGGGGTCTTTTTGTCCAGATGTGGTAAGGCCGCATCTTCACAGCCATTTCATTTTCGCCGAGCACCATGTCAAGACAGCGTCCAACTCGTTACGTCTTTCGTGCAGGATGCCTATTAAGCACCGAGGAATTTCGCTACCTTAGGACCGTCAGGGTTACAGCCGCCATTCACCAGTACTTAGGTCAAAAGCTCCTCCTCGCCAATGGCGAGGGACCACTCTCTTCCGTCATATTCTGGCATTGGGCAGACGTCAGTATGTATACTTCCACTTGCGTGTTTGCACATACCTGTGTTTTAGTTAAACAGTCGATTGAACCTTTTCATTGCACCCCATATCAATCAAGATATGGGGACCCCTTCTCCCGAAGTTACGGGGCTAATTTGCCGAGTTCCTTGACATGGCCTTACTCGTACACCTTGGTATACTCTACCAGATTACCTGTGGCGGTTTGCGGTACGGTTAACAACATCTCTCCCATAGAAGATTTTCCAGTGGCCTGAATTGCCTGAATTGACGCTAACCTTAGCTAGCATCTATACATCACAGCTCGGGTTCATTCTCGACGAATCGAGAAAACAAGAATGCGGATTTGCCTACACTCTCTATCTTGCTGCTTGCATGCCGACCTGTCGACACTCAAACTTCTCCATACCAGGACTCCTTAGGTGATAACGATATATTGTTAGTACAGGAATATTAACCTGTTATCCATCACTTACGCTTTTCAGCCTCAGCTTAGGACCGACTAACCCTCAGACGACTGGCGTAGCTGAGGAAACCTTAATCATTCGGTGTACCGGGTTTTCACCGGAATTTCGCTACTCATGTCTGCATCCGCACTTGTATATACTCCACAGTCTCTCACAATTCTGCTTCATTGCGTATACAACGCTCCTCTACTCCTAATGCACCAATGTGCATTAAGGCACGGCTTCGGTATTATACTTGAGCCCCGATAATTATCGGCGCAGATCTTCTTGACCAGTGAGCTATTACGCACTCTTTAAAGGATGGCTGCCTCCAAGCAAACCTCCTGGTTGTCATAGAAAATCCACCTCCTTTTCCACTTAGTATAAATTTAGGGACCTTATCCTGTGCTCTGGGCTGTTTCCCTCTTGACCAACGGAACTTATCTCCCGCAGTCTGACTCCCGACCATTCATGTATGGCATTCGTAGTTTGATAGAGTTTAGTAAGGCCGAAGCCCCCTAATACTCAGTCAGTGCTCTACCTCCATACACTTCGAAGTCGAGGCTAGTCCAAAAACTATTTCGAGGAGAGCCAGCTATCGCCGTGTTCGGTTGACGTATCATCGCTAACCACAAGTCATCAGATAACTTTTTGCCGTTAAACTGTTCGGTCCTCCCTCTCTCTTTCGAAAGAGTTCAACCTGCTCATGGTTAGATCACACGGCTTCGGGTCTATTGCATCAGACTAATCGCCCTTTTAAGACTTGGTTTCCCTATGGCTCCACCCGAGACGGGTTTAACCTTGCCAGATACAATAACTCGCAGACTCATTCTTCAATAGGCACGCCATCATCCGCCAATGGCGGACTCTGACTGTTTGTAAGCATATGGTTTCAGGGTCTATTTCACTCCCTTAACAAGGGTTCTTTTCACCGTTCCCTCACGGTACTTTGCACTATCGGTCACAAAAAGTATTTAGCTTTAGCTGATGGTTCAGCTTGATTCCTACCAGATTTCACCTGTTTGGTAGTACTCAGGATCGTAGATCAGCAAGATCCAAGGATTTTGTATACGCGACTTTTACGCTCTATGGTCCAGCATCCCAGCTGAATTTTACTATCGTTGGATTTTATAACTTACTCTGTGATTGATTGGAATCACAACATCTACCTCCTACAACACCTCAAAGTCGTACCGCCAATACGGCTGAACAATCCTTCACTAACCATTGCTGATTAGATCTGAAACCATTCAAGATCTTTGGGTTTGAGCTCTTCCCTGTTCGCTCGCCACTACTAAGAGAATTACATATTTGTCTTTTTTCTACCTGCTACTAAGATGTTTCAGTTCGCAGAATTACCATCTACATGACTATGAATTCATCATGTGATACCCGCCAATGGCGGGTGGGTTTTCCCATTCGGATACCCCCGAGTATAACGCTTCGCAGCAGCTCCTCGAGGCATTTCGCAGCTAAGCGCGTCCTTCATCGGCTTTTTGTGCCAAGGCATTCACCATATGCCCTTATTAGCTTATTTCCGGTTATTCACCTTCTATTCAGTTGTTAAAGATCAATTAATCACTAAAAGTTTTTACTTTCAGCTATTAGCCCTCTCTTTTTACAAAAGAGCTAATTACTAAAAATGGAGTCTATGGGATTCGAACCCATGACCTTCTCATTGCAAATGAGACGCTCTACCAACTAAGCTAAGACCCCAAAACAGCTGAGTCTTATTGTTAGCAATGAGCATTCTACTCAGAACTCCAACTCCTCGTTATACTGTGATGGTAGGCGATCCAAGACTCGAACTTGGGACCTTTCCCTTATCAGAGGAACGCTCTAACCACCTGAGCTAATCGCCTGTTAAGTAGTAATTAATTATTTAAGGTTCTATTTTATAAACTCTTAAAAAGTGATAAGGAACAATCAATATCGTCGAAAACGTCTAAAACTTGGGTTTTGATCAAATTAATGACCAAGACTCCTTTTGAAAGGAGTTAATCCAGCCGCAGATTCCCCTACGGCTACCTTGTTACGACTTAAGCCCAGTCGCCACCCTTACTGTCGGCCTCAATAAATGAGAACTTCGAGCAAGAGCAACTCCCATGCCCTGACGGGCGGTGTGTACAAAACCCGAGAACGTATTCACCGTGCCATGCTGATACACGATTACTAGCAATTCCAACTTCATGAAGGCGAGTTGCAGCCTTCAATCCGAACTGAGACTACTTTTGATGGGATTAGCTTGACCTCGCGGTTTAGCAACCCATTGTAGTAGCCATTGTAGCGTCTGTGTAGCCCTGGACATAAGGGACATGATGACTGGACGTCATCCCCTCCTTCCTCCCTGTTATAACAGGGCAGTCTCCTAAGAAATTTTAACATAGGATAGGGGTTGCGCTCGTTGTGGGACTTAACCCGACATCTCACGACACGAGCTGACGACAGCCATGCATCACCTCTATAGCTCCCTCGAAGGACGCCCCCGTTTCTGGGGGTTCGCAGCTACTGTTCAAGCCCAGGTGAGGTTCTTCGCTAGTCATCGAATTAAACCAGGCGCTCCACTGCTTGTGCGGGTTCCCGTCAATTCCTTTGGGTTTTAGCCTTGCGGCCGTACTTCCCAGGCGCCCTGCTTAACGTGTTAACTGTGACACTCACTTCGCCCGTAAACCTACACCGAAGTGTAAATAACAAAACAAAGCGAACATCTAGCAGGGATTGTTTACGGCGTGGACTACACGGGTATCTAATCCGTTTTGCTCCCCACGCTTTCGAGCCTTAGTGTCAGTATAGGTCCAATAGAGTGCCTTCGCCTTTGGTGTTCCTCCTGATATCAACGCATTTAACCGCTCCACCAGGAATTCCCTCTATCTCTACCTAACTCAATTCTAGTAGTTTTCCATGCGGTTCCGACATTGAGTGCCGGGATTTAACATAAAACTTACTAAAACACCTACGCGTCTCTTTACGCCCAGTAAATCCGGATAACGCTCGTGCCCCACGTATTACCGATGCTTCTGGCACGTGGTTGGCAGGCACTTATTCATTTGGTACTCTCAGAACTTGCTCCCAAATAAAAGAAGTTTACAATCCTAAGATCTTCATCCTTCACGCGATGTCGCAGCATCAGACTTGCGTCCATTGTGCATAATTCCTAGTTGCTGCCTCCCGTAGGAGTCTGGGCCGTATCTCAGTCCCAGTCTGGCTGGTCATCCTCTAAGACCAGCTACCCGTCATAGGCTTGGTGAGCCATTACCTCACCAACTACCTGATAGGATACAGGCTCATCCCAAACCACCGTAGTTTTGCCCTACACTTTTACGCAAGGGTTTATCGGGGTTTACCCCGCCTTTCGGCGAGCTATACCCGAGTTTGGGGAAGATTCCTATATATTACTCAGCCGTCTGCCACTATCGTTTAATTGTATTGCTACTCAGAAACAACCGTTCGACTTGCATACCTTAGGCACATCGCTAGCGTTAATCCTGAGCCGGGATCAAACTCTCCATAAAAATATCATCCTCCTACATTCTTGCGAATTTCGGCGGATTCCATTATTTAAGTTTGCTAATTTAATAGCGGAAAAATTTAGAAGTTGACCAAATTAAATTGGTTCTTCTGGAATAACATTCTGGCGATTCCAATCCAGAACGTTTACAAGAGTTTAGATCGTCTCAAAGAAAATTGACGTTCCTTATCACTTTTAAAAGTTCAATTTTTATTATTGGGATAATAGTATTCACTTCTTAAAGTGACTCTAAGATAAGTGTGATGTGATTGTATCAAGGAACCCCTCTCTAGGTCAAGAGGGAAAATGAGGAAAATTATGAGATTTTACAAGGCTTTTGGGAATGAAGACAGATGGCTTTTCTGGAGGCTGGATTTTAGTAAGGAGCGTACATGTGATAGTTACTTTCGAAGTAATCTTGGCCCACCACTGCCCCATCCTGTTTGATTATTCGATCAAAACTACCTTTATAGATCCCTGGAAGACGCTCACCCCATTTTCTAAAGTTAGCTAACTCTACAGTTCTACCTTTAGCTTTTGGCGAAGTCATAACTCTTAATCTTTGATATTCCCATTCTGCATCTCTCCATGTATCTAATTTGAATACAACAGGATGTCCTATGTCGTTTACGAATCTTAGGTCAATTTTCGGAGTTGTTAAATAGGTAGCATCAACAACATTCTCGGAATATGGCCACCTGTACTTTTCTAGACTCCAACCATGATTCCATCTTTCCGTTATAGGGAAACCTGCGTGAAGTGCTGCTCTAAATATAGTAGTAGAAGAATTACAAATACCACTTAATATAGGATTCCCTTCTTTTGTTCTCCACATATCTGACAATTGTGGCTGAAGGAAATTAAAGAATGAGTATTCTTCTCCAGGATTTAGAACATAACCGTCCATTTCGTCTACACCAACTCTAGAAGCGTAAAGACTTGGATTGTCCCAACCTCCTACATATAGATTAATACGACTTTCTCCTCTACTTAATTCATAAGTAAAATCTTCAATCTGCCTACCGTCTTTTATATACCAAGGAGATGTAGTCTTGAATACTAGTTTGAAATCCTTACTTATTGGGTCGGCACTCCATCTTACAAGGTTGCTCAAACTCGAATCTATGTCCAAGGCTTTTCCTTCTACATATTTTCTGAACAATCTTATTACTCCATTAATATCTTCGTACTCTCCTTCGTCCAGAGCGACCTCTGTTTTAGTTTTTAGGTTATTAAGGAACTTTTTTAAATTCTCTTTATTATATATCTTCCAACTCAAGCTCCCCTCTTCACTTAGATACATTCCCATAAAACTTAGCACATCTTCTGATTTAATATCGCCGAATCTCTGGAATTTTGCAGTCATTGCATTAGCGTCGTATTTGAATCTATTACAGATTAAATAAACATCTTTTGCTGTACCTTCAGAAAGAATTTGGGATTTATCTAGCTTTACTTCTGTATCTATTGCCAAGTTTTCTGTGATTTCGTCGTTCACTTTTTGAACATCTACAAGCTTTGCAGACAACCCATTAGAAGAACATCCCACAATTCGCCCATCATCTTCAACAAATTTAAACTCATCGTCGTTGAAAAGCTTAAATTCACTGATGATTTTATTTACATCAAATTTATATTCATATGAGAATTTAATTGGATTAGCAACGCTTACCATTTCTTCCAATGCTCTAATTGGATCGGAATCTCTTCCAACATCCTTAATTCTATCCAAGTATAGTTCTGGAGCAAGTTCGGAAGTTTTATATTCTTTAGTTTCTGTTCCAATTGTAAGTTTGATTTTCGAAGGAAGGTCTTCGATAGCTGCCTTTTCGTACTGAACTTTTACGTCTCCAATCTCCATCAATCCAACATAGTCGTTTTCCAGGTATATATTAGGAAGAACTCTATCTCGATCTACGATGTTTAAAAAGATAGTTACTATTAATAGAGTAAAAATTCCGGCAAGAATAAGAGAGGCTACAAGTGTGCCCATAGTCTTAGATACAGATATAAGTATCTTCCTAGACATGTAAGAATAGTTAATAAGTGCAACTATATTGTGCAGGAAAAAAAATTGTTTTGCAAGAGATATTTTGAAGACTGCTTATTAGCAGTACTAATCTTGATAAATTGTAGATTTAAAGAATTTCGTAGTATGAGTTCTTTGTTTTTCCAACTTGCTTTACAACGCCCATCTTCTCTAATTTATCCATGTCTCTCCTTAGTGTTCTTTCACTAACACCAGCGAAGTGTTTTCTAATATCTGGAATCGCAATTTCTGATTTGTCTGACAACAATTTCTGAATTTTATCTATTCTATTAACTCCAGTTGACAATGGCGTTGTCTTTTTATTTGCTGGCTTAACTTTCTTTACTATTTCTTTTACAGCTGACTGAGCTTTTTGAAAATTTTTATCTTTTTTGATTTCTTTTTCGAATTCTCGAACTTCTTCCAGAATCTCTTCCTTTCCTTTTTCTAAAGTATCAGAAAATTTTGAATATAAAGAGTTCGCTTTATTACCTAGATTTTTTAAATCCTTGCTTACGTTTTTATTATTCTTCAGATACAAATACGCGGACAAACCGAACCCTAAAATTGCTAACCATTTATAGATGAATTTCATAGACTATTCATTAATATCGTATTTAGTTAAGCTGCCCCATCGGTCTCCTATATTTACCTCCACCTTGAATTCGACTCCGAGGTCTAATACTTCCTTCATTACATAATAAACCTTTCGGACAAAGACTTCAATATTGTCCGAACTATTTTTACTTTCAAAAAGATATTCATCGTGGATCTGTGCAATAAGTTTGTTTTCCGAATTAACTGCACTGTCTATTTGGGTCAAAACCATCTTCATAATGTCAGCTGCGCTACCTTGAATTATAAAGTTAAACAATTCTCTTTCAGCTGCTGCCTTTAAGTTTCTATTATTTGATTTAATCATCTCGTTATACCTTCTTCTTCCCAAAACGGTCTCGGTGTAACCAGAAGTTCTTGCCTCGCCCAGAACCTTGTCCATAAAAGTCTTAATTTTCGGATAAGTTTCATAGAATTTATTTATAAACTGGCTAGCCGTATCTCTTGGGATTTTGAGTCTGTCCGAAAGTCCGAATGCTGATATACCATATATAATACTGAAATTGACTGTCTTGCCTACATTTCTTTGCTCCTTGGTTACGTCTTTTTCTTCGACTTCAAACAGCTGAGAAGCAGTCAAAATATGAACGTCTCTATTTGTATTGTAGTATTCCAACATTGTTTCTTCTTCAGCCAAAGCAGCTAAAATTCTTAATTCTTGCTGTGAATAGTCGAACGAAAGTAATGTGTTTCCTTCTGAAGCTATGAATGCATCCCTGACGTTAACTCCATAGAATTCTCCCTTTGGAATATTTTGAATATTTGGATTCTTAGAAGAGAATCTTCCACTAACTGCTCCTATTTGATCGAAAGTTCCGTGAATTCTATTGTCTGAATCTACGTAAGTTGGCAAAGGTGAAAGATAAGTACTAATCATCTTATCCAGTTCTCTATATTCTAAAATCATTCCAATAATTGGATCCTGGTCGTATAGATCCATCAATGTTCTTTCGTCTGTACTATAGGCACCTGTTTTTGTCTTTCTTGCTCCAGATAGCTTTCTTTCTACGAACAGTAACTCTCCGATTTGCTTAGGGGAATTGATATTCAGCTCGTGACCTGCCGCTGCAAATATTCGATCTTGTACGTCTATTCTGTCTTTTTGAAGAGATTCTAATCCCTTAACTAATGAGACTTTATCTATATATATTCCGTTTTCCTCCATCTGAATAACTACTGGAAGAATATCGTTTTCCAGCTTTACAACTCTACTTTCTGCATAGTCAGTCTTCAACGCTACATAGACTTTTTTCATTTCCTGCACTATTTTTGCAGGATTTTCTGAAGGCTCGGCGTTAAAGAATCTTAATACACTATTAATAGTAGGAGTTACTTTTCCTCCTCCAATCACAACTCCTGAAATCATTAAATCCATGTGGGATCCTGATACAGCAAGGATTTCCTTAATATCTTTTAGATGAAATCCTATTACTTTTTTATCTTTTACAACCTTAAGAGTCTCGTCTTTATTGGCTGCATACAGAGTTTCTTGGTCTCCCGAAAGAATAAAGTCTCCTTCTCCTTTCTTAAAAATGAAGATTTCTTGAGAATCATTTAATTCTGTTAAATTTGTTGAAAGCGTTGATGGATCAAAAGACATTTCTATAGTTTCTGCAGAAAACAGATCTACTGTGTTGTGCTCCCCAAAAGCTTTAGATACCTTATCTAGCTTGACAACCAAGCTTTTAAACTCAAGATCATTGAAGATATCTTTTGTTTTGCTTAAATTAACTCCTACAAACTTTGACTTATTAATATCAAATATTATTGGAATAGACGTATTAATTGTGGCTAAATGCTTTGAGGTCTGAGCGATTTCAATATTTTCAATCAGCTTTTCCTTATATTTCTTATCTACCTCCTCTATTCTTTTATAGATTTCTTCTAGAGTTCCAAATTTTGTAATCAAATCAACTGCTCCCTTTGGACCGATGCCTTTTACTCCAGGAATGTTGTCAGAAGCATCGCCTGCTATGGATTTATAGTCAGGAACATTCTCTGGGTAGATTCCAAGTTTCTCTTTTACTTCTTCACGTTCAAAGATTTTTGACTCTGAGAACTTTCGAGATGCTAGATATATCTTTGTTTTCCCGTCTATGAGTTGAAACAGGTCTTGATCTCCAGTTACAACGATAATATCTGACCACTCCGAGGACAAAGCCTTGCTAACAGTTCCTATAATATCATCCGCCTCTATCCCATCTGCCTTGAGTATTTGAATACCCATCGATTCAAGCACCTCCGCGATGCGTGGAATTTGGACAACCATCAGGTTGTCAGCTTCGTCTCTATTCGATTTATAGAAAGAATAATCTGTTTGTCTCGCAGTTGCCCCAGCTGAGTCCATTACAGCTAACACATGAGTTGGGTTGAACTTTAGAATCACGTCTAATAATAGCGATGAAAATCCAAAGACCGCGTTTACTGGCTCCCCCTTTGTATTTGTAAGTGAAGGTGGAAATGCATAGTAAGCTCTATATATTAATGCGAAACAGTCTATGATTAATAATTTGTTGTTCACTGAGAGAAATTTAACTAAGTAAGTTTAACACGATACCAAGTTTAATCTTATAGTCTTTTTCGATTCCAATCTATTGTCTAATCATTATGACAGTTCTATAATCGGGGAAATTAACTTTACTACATAAAACATGGATGTACCTGCTACTCCTGATTCTCCCTTAGACTCTTTTCTTGCGGACAACAATCTTTTTAAGAATCCTTTAGCTAAGTTACTTTATGTTGAGATTGAAGCACACATTAAACTTGTGCTAGAACTTACCCAATATGAATCAAGACTTAGCGTTCGCGAGGATGAATACGTTAGAATTGGAACTAAACTTTGTTTGAACTTAGTAAGATCTCTCAAAAATAGCTCCGCAAACCCGACGCCCCTTCAAGAGTTTTTTACCAATACCGCCGAACAGCTTAGATTGAGTGAAGAGCAAAAGGAGAAATTAACTGAAAAGATATTAGGGTACGCTGCCTTAACATACGGAGAAATAGGCTATGCAAAAATGTATGGAAAAATATTTACCGAGACACCTAAGATCGAGTCTCTGCAGAAGTTCAAAAATGTTGCGTTAGAAGCTTTAGGAGAAGCTTTTAGTGAACTTCGAGTATTATCCGAAGCACCTGCTGCGGATCTAACTGGGAACACTAGATCTTTAAGCGAAAGTGAAACTTACGAACAAAAGTATCCTTTAGTTCAGGATTTATTCAAGAATGCTATCCGATTAGTTGATATTTTTATTGAAGACTTCAAAAAGGCAAGTCATGATGATGTTTCACAATATTCTTTCTACATAACAAGTCCTAAAACCTTTATTGAACAGGCAGAAAGACTACTTAAACATTTTGACGAAATGCTTAAAAATGGATTACCTGAGTATCGCTCAGACTTGTTAGTGGAAAATTTTGGAGAAATTTACTTCGTTCTGACTAATACACTAAGATATCACCTGACTCACATGAACGAAGAAACAAGGGCTGAGCTTCGAGCATTTTTAATAGACTTAATTATAGAAAAGTTTGTTGCAATAACTTTGTGGACTGATAGTAACGGAGAAATTCAACGTGCGGACGGATCTGTTTTGACGCACATTGGTTTATTAAAGAGTCAATTCAAAAGAATTAACATTTGGGGCGCAACAATCGAAGAAGAAAAAAACAAACCAGTAACTTTATCCGATGTATTTTCTGTTGATACAGAATCAGATTCATACAAAGCACAGGCAGAATATTTAAACAGAGTTTATAGAAATATTCCTGATTCATTAACAAAGAGACTTAATAAGCTAGGTTTAACTCAAAAATCTCCAGAAGCGAACATATACTCTCTGGAATTTGATTCTGCTGGGAAGGAATTTATAAGCTTAATTCTAGAAGTACTTACTGGGAAAGAAGAAATACCAGAACGATGGGAAGATTTGGCACAATTTGTTTTAAATATTTATTCAATCGCAAATACTTCAGACAGAGATGCTAAATTAATAACTATACGCTTCATTATTGAGCAGGTTATTAGTGCTTACGTTAATCACATTGAAGAACTTAACGGATTAGACAACTTCCCTGAAACTAGAAAAAACTACAATTTAAAAAATAGTTTAATTGACTTTATATTAGAACCATGAACAATCTGCCTGAGACATTACCAGAAACACTGTTCGAAGACTTAAAAAAAACAACTCTGCTCTATTCTTCCAAAGAACTATTTTGATAAAGTAAATGGCGATAACTTTGCCTTTTGAGGAGGACAATTTGCGAAAGCATTGATTTCAGTTATTAAAGCTTTAAAAAAAGGAGAACCTGTTCCCCAAGAACACCACTACATCTTTCTAGAGGAACTTGGTGAAAAGATCTTTAAGGAAGTAAGAGCCTCAAAAGAAGCTACCAAGGTTACTAACGAGCAATAAAAAAGACCCGCCCCGCCAATGGCGGACGGGTCTTTTTTATCTTCAAGTTCTTAGAATAATTTGTCGAATTCGTCTTTACCAAGCACTTCTTTATCAAGCAGTGCTTTTGCCACAATATCCAACTTTTCTCTATTCTCAGTAAGAACTTTCTTTGCTCTTTCGTAAGCTTCATTTACAATTCTTTTGACTTCGGAGTCAATGTCTTCCGCAGTTTTTTCTGAATAGTCTTTGGTTGTGTTGTAAGCATATCCTAGATATTCATTAGATTCGAAATCTCCATACTGAATTAATCCTAGTTTTTCGCTCATCCCAAACTTCTGAACCATTCTTCTTGCCATCGCAGTTGCTTTCTCGATATCGTTAGAAGCTCCTGTAGAAATATCATCTAATGCGATTTCTTCTGCAGCTCTTCCTCCTAAACCTACAGCAATCTCTGCTAATAGTTTTCGTTTTGAAGCAATGTATTCATCTGTTTCTGGAAGGAACATTGTTACTCCTCCGGATGAACCTCTAGAAATAATTGAGATTCTATCAACTGGTGTAGATTCTGGAATTAGTTTAGCTACAACAGCATGTCCTGCTTCGTGGTAAGCTACTAATTTCAGTTCATTATCTGTTCTCTTTCTTGATTTCTTTGCTGGGCCTAGAACAACCTTAGAAATAGCTTCGTCGATATCGTGTTCAGAGATTTTCTTTTTATCTTCTCTAGCTGCAATAATAGCTGCTTCGTTAAGAATATTTTCTAAATCTGCTCCTGTAAATCCTACAGTTCTTTTTGCTATTCTTTCTAAGTTTACAGATTCTTCGAAAGGTTTATTCTTTCCGTGAACTTCTAGGATTTGTTTTCTTCCTTCCATATCTGGAAGTTCAATTCTTATTTGTCTATCGAATCTTCCAGGTCTTAGGATTGCTGGGTCAAGAACATCTGGTCTGTTTGTAGCAGCAATAACAATCACGTTTAAATTCTTCTCGAATCCATCCATCTCGACTAGGATCTGGTTTAGTGTCTGTTCTGTAGTTCCTGTATTAACTTTTGTTCCTCTTTTTCTTGCTACTGCGTCAATTTCATCGATGAAAATCAAAGATGGTGCTGCTTTCTTAGCTTTAGTGAACAAGTCCCTAACTCTAGAAGCTCCTGCTCCAACTAACATTTCTTCGAATTCTGAACCTGATGTATGGAAGAATGGAACACCAGCTTCTCCTGCGATTGCTCTTGCTAACAATGTTTTCCCAGTTCCAGGTGCTCCAACCATTAAGATTCCCTTTGGAATTCTTGCTCCTAGTTTTCTGAATTTTGCAGGATTCTTTAAGAAATCTACAATTTCGTTCAGTTCGTCTCTAGCTTCGTCAATTCCTGCAACATCTTTGAATGTTGTATCAATCTTAGATCCAAAGAATAGTTTTGCTTTACTTTGACCAAACTGAGCAATTCCCATTCCTCCCCCACCTTGAACTCCTCTGAACAACATGAATGCAATTACTACAAACCCAACTAATGTAAGAATTGTTAGAATCTGATCTAATCCAATTCCTGCACTAATATTCTGAGTGATGATTTCGAATTCAGAAGATCCCAAATCAATATCTTCCTGCTGTAAAAGTGTTGTAAATGATGAGATAACTGGAGTCCAGTCGATACTAGCCTTATACAACGCCTGGGCGTCTAATTTTGCAAGGATTAAGCCACTCTCTTTAAGATAAATTACATTGTCGAATGTACTATTTTTTAAATTATCAGTGAATACTGAACTTTCTACGCTCTTAGCTAAGTACTTTAGTTTACTTACTTTCTGAGGTAATGTTGCTAAAGATAAGTTTCTAGCTTCAAGTTTAGATTCCAAGTCCTTTTCTCCTGATCCTCTTACAATCACATCTCCTTGGGACTTTCCTCTTAATCCGATGATGAAATTATCTCCAATTACTAATTCAGTAATACCACTTCCTCCTCTACTAAATACATTTTTGATTTGAGAAATTAAGTCGTTATTATTCAGCTCTGCAATCAATTCGTCTATAGAAACTTCTTGTAAATCGTTTTCACCTGAATTTGAATACTTGTAAGCTCCTGAATCATTAAGAGATTCTAAAATAGAAGAGCTTTCATTGAT
Organism: Patescibacteria group bacterium; assembly: GCA_963169855.1. GTDB lineage: Bacteria > Patescibacteriota > Dojkabacteria > J137 > J137 > KLAP211. The sequence goes on along the minus strand of CAUJCN010000002.1, from coordinate 712,294 downwards.
TACATAGTATTGTTTTCCATAAACTGAAACAGAACCATCATTTTGAACGATAAACTGAGAGAATCGATTATCTTTTATTCCGTTAACAGTATCTGTAATTCCGATCTTTGGAATAGCTGGACCTCTGTTAATTAACTGAAGTATGAAGAAAATTCCAAGAATAACAATTACCATTAGAATCAATGGATTTAATTTAAAACCAAAAGAAAAAACGCTCTGTGATTTGTTGTTTTTTCTCTTCATTTCACTGACTTTCTTAGACATTTCTGCCCGTACCTTGTCGATATCCTTTCGTTTCTCTTGAGAATGGTTTTCCATATATTTTATGAGGGTTTAAAAGTTTTAATTAATATCAGAGGGCAGAATCGAACTGCCGACCTCAGGGTTATGAATCCTGTGCTCTAACCGACTGAGCTACTCTGATTTGGCTTTCAAATTTTAGCAGATTGAGTGTATTTTTGCTAATTGAAAATCTCTTTTTGATCGTGCTATCGGGCTCTTTAGCTGATTTTGCAATTCTGCTTTAAATAACTAAAGAGCCGCTGCAAACGTGTAGAGGCTCCTTAATTATCACTGGGTAATATTTCTTTTGGTTGCGGGGGTCCCTGCCTACCGGCAGGCAGGCGAATCGAACTGCCGACCTCAGGGTTATGAATCCTGTGCTCTAACCAACTGAGCTACCTTGGTCTAACAACTTTTAATGAAAAGTTAATATGATCAATTTTAGCAGAAGAGTGCTGTTTTTGCTAAATCTAAAATGAGAATTTTAAGTTAGAAAGAATATAGTGCCCTGTGATAAATACTATCCAACTATACGATAGTAGACAGTGAATAGTTTCGATAGCAAAGGTTCCGTTCTTTTTTCTTATAAATATTGGGATACTTAAGAACCAAAATATTACGTGTATTAATGATGCAATAGCAATAAAACTACTTTGATTAAAATCTCGCACTGCAATTAGGGCAGCACCAATTGATAGACAAAAGAAGTACAGACTTCCTCCTAGTATATGTATTACGTAGTTATCCTTCTTACTAAAAAGCCCTATTAAAATTGCTCCAAAAGCTCCGCAGGTAAAAATGGTATGACCAATGGTAAAATTGTAATTCTGGAAAGAAGAGATTAGTAAAATCCAAATGATCTGCAGCATCCCTGTGTACATCAATCCAGTCCTGAAGCTACTTCTATACTCAGGTAGATTGTACATATCACTTACTGTACTATACTGTCTATAATGATTTACCATTAGACGAGTTTGGAAGTAATAGCTAACCAAAATCAAAGCTATTGTTGTGATAATAAGCGCAATTGTCATTTCATTGAATTAATCTGACTATAAGTTATCAGAAAAGAAGATGATTTAGAATATCACAGAAGAAACAAAATTAAAAAAGCCCCTGCAAACGTGTAGGGGCTTTTGGTTGCGGGGGTCCGAATCGAACGGACGACCTTCAGGTTATGAGCCTGACGAGCTACCTCTGCTCTACCCCGCGGTAATCTTTCACTATACGAAACTTTTGTGTAGTGTAGGTTCTGTATTATATCAATTAAGAACAGGAAAGCACAAGGAAAACCTTAGAGAATAATGAGAATTATAGGATCAATTTCAACCACCAATCAAAGAAGTTTTGTTTTGTGCTGATATCCAGCAAAGTAATTTCTTCGTCCAAATAGATCGGAGAACTCTTTATCTGGTAGAGTGTTTCTGCTCCAGTTGCGAGTCTTGCTGCATCTCTCAAAAGAATTAACTTGTATTCTTCACTAGTCACGTATTCTTTTTCTTCTCTCAATTCCTCGTTCCTTCCAGCAATCTTGTCTAAACCTTTTTTCTCTTCTAAATAAGTGTCGTAATTATTTTTCCCGTTAACAACTACTCTTAAAGTGTTAATAAAAAGAACGATGGAAAGTATGATCAGCAAAGCTGTTGCAAAAAAAGATTGAGAATTTTGTTCTTTTGTTATTGACCGCATTTTTTTAACTGTGATAAGATCAACCCGTTCAAATACTATAAGATGAATAACCAAACGGCATTAAATCAGTTTCAAGATTATCTTAAAAGAAAGAAGAAGAGTAAGTCAACTGTTATCGCATATATTGCTGATATTAAGCAGTTAATCACGCTTTGCGGAAATCAGGAAATTTGCGATCTTGGATTCGAAGATTACAACAACATCTATAAGGAAATCAAAAAATCCTATAGTGCAATTAAGACTGTAGCAAGAAAGATCAATACTTATAGAACCTTCGTAAAATTCCTTTTTGATAGAAAGGCCATCGAAGAAGACTTCTCTGGAAAGATTGTTCATCCTAAATATATTCAGCCAAAACCTAGAACTCTAACTGTAAACGAAATCAATAAAATTAGGGAGATTAGCAAGGATAACGATAAGATCTACACAATGATTGAACTTTTAGTTCAAACTGGAGTTAGGATTTCTGAATTAGCAAACCTTCAAGTAGACGACATTACGTTTGACAGAGTGAATCCAAATATTCATATTTCTCAGCAAGACTCTATCCCTCCCCGCGACATTCCAATGACGGATAAAATCTACAATATTCTAAAAGCATATATTGCAGAAAACCAGCCAGAAAAATATGTTTTTTGTACTAAGAAGAACAAAAAAATGGAAATCAGAAATATTAGAGCTTCACTAACAAGATACTTTCAAAAAGCTAAAGTTACAGGAGCTAGTGTCAACGATTTTAGAAATGCGTTCTTGGTGTTTCAATTATCTAACGGTGTTCCTGTAAAAGAATTATCTGCAATCATTGGTCACAAATCTTTAGCTACAACAGAAAGATACATCGAGCTATTGAGCAAGAAGTATAAAGAAAAAGAATTTAGAGGCTTGAAAGAAATCTAACTCACTTCGTTCGAAATTCAAAATCTGAAATTTGAAGTATCAAATCTTGAATTTCAGGAATTACTGCTCACAGATGAGCGTGATAAGTACTGAACCCCAGCTTTAAAAAGAAAAGAGTTAAACTCAAATAATAGGCCTTCGCAGACTTGAACTCCGGACCATAGCTTTAACTTCGGAATCAAGAATAAGTATAGTAGGCCTTCGCAGACTCGAACTGCGGACCCCAGCTTTATAAGAACTGTGCTCTAACCACCTGAGCTAAAGGCCTACTATACTTACGTGATTCATTCCTCAGCAAGGAAAGAACTGCTCATTATATGAGCCTAGGGTCTATTATTTAAAATCTCACTTTTTTAAAGAACTGTGGATCTAAAAACCTTAGTCCCGAAATTATATCAAATGCGTAGTGAATTGGATATTAGGAAGTGTGATTTTGAAATTTGGTTTTTGGTATTTGAAATTTATTTTAAAACCCAGGGAATCCACCAAACATTCCGCCTGGTTTCTTAGCTTCCTCGGTCTTCTCTTTAATAAAGCTTCCTCTTAACTTAACTTCATTCTCTATAAGGCTAATATCTTTGCCATATTTTAGCCTTGAGATCTGTCTAATTAAGTCCGCAAGCTGTGGGTTAGGTTCTGTCATCATATCGTATGGAGACTCGCCGTAAACCGCTCTAAGCGTGAATGCTGGGGTAGGTTTTCCATCAACCTGGATTTTTGTAAATGCTGTAAGGTTTTCCGCCTGTTGTAAATCAGACTCTTCTAAATCTCCGTCTAATACTTTTCTTAAGAATGGTGAATCTTCTTCTCCAACTCTGAAGATTGCTTTGTTACCAACGTTACCGAATACAGCATCTTTAATCTTTGTGTCTCCTCCTTGTCTTGTTAACTGTCCTAAGAACTGGTGAGCAATAGTCAAAGATAACTTGTATTTTCTAGCTTCAGAAAGAATGATTTGAATTCCATCTGTTAAGAAGTTTTGGAACTCGTCGATGTATAAGTAGAAAGGAATTCTGTCTGCTTCTGGAATATCGTCTCTTTCTAACGCGCCTACTAACAATTTACCGATTAAGATCATTCCTAATAAGTTTGCGTTTAATTCTCCGATTCTACCTTTAGATAACTTTGCGATCAGGATTTTTTTGTTATCCATAATATCTCTAAAATCGATTGTAGAGTTCTGCTGAGCAACAATTGGTCTAAGATAAGCGTTTGTTAAGAATGGTGCAAGTTTAGAAACAACATAAGGAACGATGTTTTTTAGCGATGCTTCTCCTCCTGCTGCTTCCGCTTGCTTTCTCCAGAAATCGATAACTTCCTGATCTTTACATTTCGAAAGTTTGTAGTTTCTATAACCTTCGTCTGCGAAGAGCTTAGGAATTTCTAATAAAGTTGATCCTGATTCGATATCTTCTGTTAAAAGCATAATTCCATATCTGAAGTACTGTTCGAACATAGGTCCTCCAGTTACTTTCAAGTTGTATAAACTATCGAAGATGTTCAACATTTCGTTTGTAACCAAAGTCTTTTGAGCAGGAGTTTTAAATTCCAACATGTTTAATCCTAAAGGTCTTTCTATATCTGAAGGGTCGAAAATAATCACGTCCTCTATTCTCTCTGGTGGAATCTGTTGAAGAACTTTATCTGCATCTGAACCGTGTGGATCGATATACGCACACCCATGTCCCATCTTGATGTCTCGAACCATCATACTCAACATAAATCCAGATTTACCAGATCCAGTTTGTCCGATGATATAGAAGTGTCTTAGTCTTGCATCTGGTTTTAAGAAGATTTCTTTTTCTGAACCTCGGAAAGTATTCTTTCCAATATACATGTAATCTTTTTCCCATGTATTAACTGTAAAGTCTGGTGCTGGAAGTTTCTTAGAAATCATCCATTTGATATGCGGAGCTTGAATATTCTTGTTAGGCAAGTGATAAAGAGTAGCTAGTTCTGCTGCATTTAAAACTGCTTTGCTTCTTGGAATTCTGTAGATTACATCTCTAGCAATATTCTTGTACTTAGCTCTATCTGCAGCTTTTTTCATCTTTACTTTTTTTAGTTTGTTTCCTCCAATCTTAGAGAATTGGTCGAATGTACTAACGATATTAGTCATGTGGTTTTCACTAGAAAATTTGTCTGGAGAACAAACTACAATTCTTAAATCTGAAAAGAATCCGTTCTTTTCTGCTTTTCTTTCGATCAACTGAAGAGTTTCGTCTGGAACTTTCTGCTTTGGTGGCTTAGGAGCTTTTTCTCCCTCCTTAGCTTCTTTTGGTTGTGCATCTTCTCTAATCTTTTTTGCGTACTCCTTAGATTTATTAATCCACCCTCCTCCAGCTGGTGCGATAACTAATTGGAAACATGCGGATTCACCTGGACCTAGTTTACTCATTACATCTGTAAGCGTAGCTAAACTATCAACAGGTAATTCTTCATAAGTTTGAATTGGGATTTTCCAATCTTTATCGTGCTCTAGAATTCCGTAAGAAACATGACCACTATCTGGGAATAAATTGTATTCTTTAACTTTTAGAATTTCTGCACTTGGGTAAGTTCCGTTAATCAATCTATCTACAACACTGGAAATCTTTTTTGGGCAAACAACATAGAATCTAATACTTTGATAATAAGCGACTAGTTCGAAACTGACAAAAGTTCTAGCTCCAATGAATTGCTTTACTCCTTTCAGATCTTCTGCAAAACCTGTTAAACCAGAGAACAATTGTTCCATAGCCTTAATTTCTACATCGTTGTTTTTGGTTAATTTGATTTCGTAGAAAACAAGATTCAAAGATTTATCCATCAATACTCTTTCTTTTAGTTCATCAAGAAGCCATGAATAGATACTGAAAATCAGCACTATCACTAGTACTAATATTAGTGCCGCTATGAGAATAGTTCCTATTATATCTGATTGCATATACAACAAAAATTTACGGACTTTCGTCTGTATGTTTTATTATTTTACAGCAAAACAATGCAAGTTTTAATAATAAAGTGAGAAAACGGAAGATTATGAATTATGCAGCTAATTCTTTTAAGAATTTTTCCCAAAGAACTTTCAGCCACACTTCTGGATCGCTATGATTTGCACTAGCTTTCTTTGAAATAAAATCCTGAATACTCTTGGTATCATCTGGTTTGAACGTCTTTGGTGTAAAGCCATCCCCGAAAGGCATTGGTATTGCTGTTTTAGCAATCTTCATTCTTGGAGAACTATTCTTTACTTTCAGATCACTCAATGATTGCGAATTTGCATCTTTTTGTTCAGAAGCTCTTTCAATTTTTCCTTCTTCTGGACCTTTTTCAATTTCAATATTTGATTCAAAAGTTTGATCGATCTGAGGAATGTTCTGAGGCATGTTTAGTGTTTCTGGGCTTCCACTTCCTTGGCTCGCAGGTTGGGCTAACTGTGTTTTCACAAATCTGTAGGCAACTTCGCCAGTTACTGCTTGTCCGTTTGGAGCAGTAAAAAGAACATCTCCATTCTCTCCTGGACCTAAATATTTAAATCCGAATTTCTCTAGGTAAGCAATTAACTGCTTTATACTTTGACTTTGTATTGTTTTTGAATCATCCATATCTTGAGTTTATCATATAGCTATTTAGAAATTGTACTGCTTCCTATCTAGTTCCAAATCTTTTACTAGGTCTCTATTCTTAACCTTGTCTTTCTTTTCGTATTTCTTCTTTCCTCTTGCTGTTCCAATTAAAACTTTAATGTAGCCTCTGTCATTTAAATATACTTCCAGTGGAACGATCGTAAGTCCTTTGGTTTTCGTTTTAGAAACTATTTGAAAGATTTCATTTTTATTTAAAAGCAGTTTTCGATTTCTTGTTTCTAAATTCTTATCTTGAGTGAACGACTCTTTTAATAGTCCTACTCGCATTCCCACAAGAAGCATCTCGTAGTCTCTTGGAGTTACATATGCGGAAGCAATATTGAAGTTTGTGCTTTTAATTGACTTTACTTCCCAGCCGTACAGTTCTATTCCAGCTTCGTACTTATCCAGAATTTCGTAATCAAAATATGCTTTTTTGTTTGTGCTTAAAGTCTTCAATCTTATTTATTGATATGCATAATAATAACATGATTGCGTAATACACTGAGTAGAAAAAAGATCCCGCAGTCATGGTGAGGCACTCGAACCATAGCGGGATCTGTCTAAGCTAAATTGAATTCTAATTATTGTAAAGGTAATTTAATCACCTTCAAATTATCAAGAACATACAATGCACTTTCGTTTGGCACAATTACAATCTCATCTAAATCTGTAAATACATTCTCATTTCCTCTGTAAACATATTGCTTAATCAAAGTTAAGCCTTTCTCGTTTGTATCATCAATTCTGAACAAGAATACTCTCTTGTTTGCAGGATCTCCCACAGCTACAAATGAATCCACTACATCAAGTGATGATCCATTTTGAACAGCACTGATATCTGCCTGAGAAATATTTGATAACAAGTTTGTTGTCAAAGTATTTGCTTCTCTTGCAAAGTATCTCTTAATTCCTTGTCCTTTGATTAACACGTAAATCTCGTATGGTGTTGCGATATCAACAGCGTTCGTAAAGTCTGGGTCTACTCTCCAGTTTGTGTTAAATTCTCCCGATTGAGTTGCTCCTCCACTAACGTAACTTCCTCCTGTTTGATCTCTTTTGAAAATCTGACTTGTTGATCCTCTTACTTCGTAAAGTGAATTATTTCCACTGAACAATGAAGATTCAGTAACTTTTCCAATACTACTTGCTGATAATCCTGGGTATCTACTCAAGCTATTTTCTTTGTCGTATTCGAATACTCCCATTGCTGAGCTTGTATCGTTATCGTAGAAAATAATATCTCCATCTACATTTCTAACCAAAGCATATGGCTGAGCTAATCCAGAAACAAAACTCTGAGGAACTCCATTTAACGAAGCTGTTGCTACTCTGTAAATCAAGTTTCTTCCTTGGTCTGCAATGTAGACTCCTCCATTTGAGTATTCAATATCTGCTAAATTCGCATCAGGATAACTCTTTCCTACATCAACTAGAACTTGTGGTGTTGTGATTGAAACAACATCTAATACTTTGTCTTTTGTAGTTTCGATATTCTTTTGAACTGTATTTAAATCATCGACTAATAATCCATCTCGTTTTTGAACATTGATTTCTGCATTTAATCTGTCTAGATCTGCGATCAAGTTTTGCTTTCCAACATCTCCACCAGCTTTAGCTGTACTTACTTTCGCGTCCAAAGTTCTATAAGTGCTTTGGAAATCTGTAAGTTTTGATTTCGCTGTATCTAATTGTTCTTGTTGAGCCCTAGCTTCTTGAGCACTTCTAATCGAATTTGTGATTACGATAAACAGAACAATCACTATGATAATCAAAATGATTCTGTTTCTTCGTCTTCTTTTTGCTCTAGTTAATCTGTCTCTTCTGTTATCTCCAACTCCCAAAATTTCTTTTTTGAATAATTCAATTCCATTCGTAATAAGTTCTCGTAGAATTGAAAGAATGTTTTGGAATATTGTTGAGATAGTACTTCCCCCATTCTTTCCTAATTTATTCTGATAGAATCCAGTTAGTTTTTCTTTAACTCCAGAAACTCTTCCTAATACATTATCTTTTAGACCTTGCGGTTCTTGAGAAATATTTCTCTGCATCATTCTTTGTTGAACTGCTGGCATTGGTGCTGATTCATCTTCAAATTCCTGTGATCCCTCATCTTCGTAATCCTCTTCGTACTCTTCATCATTTAATCTGCTTTGTGTATCTACTGCCTGTAGTTCTTCCCCGTATTCTTCGTGAATCGATTCATCATTTAAATTATGAGATTCCATTTCTTCGTATGGATTTACTTCTGCCTGTTCTACAGGTTGTTCAGAAACTAGCTCTGAGTTCTCTTCTTGAGGAACTTCAGTTGTTTGAGAATCATTAACTGCAGGATCAGAATAATCTAAGTTTTCTCCTTCTTCATCATCTAATCTTGAAGTTGCTGCAGGAACAACAGGAAGTGTTGCTGCGACTCTTCTTTGCCCAGGAGCCTGAGTAGGAATAGTTTCGTATTCTCCTTCAGATTCTTCTTCAAATTGTTCAACTTCTCTACCTTGTCTCTTGTTGTTTAATTCTATAACTTTGTCTTTTAATACAATCAATTTTCCTTTTGTGAAATTTCCTGCTTTAACTAAATTTTCTTTTGCAATTGAAGAGAACATTTTTAGTTTTTCTCCGAACATAGTCATTCTAGAAACTTCTGTTACTGCAGACATTGTTTCTCTACCAAAATTTGGGGCTGTAGATGCGCTAGGTTTGTTTCCAGCAAGTTGGCTAGGATTAGATTCAATTTCCTCCTCTGAAAGATCGGCAGCAACTTCAGACTCTTCTTCTACTTCTAGAGGAATTGCTGAATCCTTGTAAACCATCATCATTGCTGTACCTTCTGAAGATTCCGGGTAAGCTGCTTTTAATTTGTCGAAAGCTAATACACTTGCTCCATAAGTCAATTCTTTATCTGCAAACTCTTTTGATGCTTGAGATGTGATCAAGAATAATCTGTCGTTTTCATCTAATTCTAGACTTCCTGTTTTGAAGAATCCAGAATCTGCAGCGTCTGAAAGTGCTTCTGTAATATCAATTAGTTTTCCTTCTCTGAAAATCTTAATTCTACTCTCTCCTACAATCGCTGCATAAGCAAAACTTTCATCATAAACTACAACTGCTAATTCTATATCTAAACCTTTTTGTACAAGAGATTCTTCTTTAGAAAGAATATACTCCATCTTTCCTTTCATTTTCCAAAGTGCGTTTTCAAGTCTACTAACTTGGTCCGCGTATTCCTTTGTATCGGTGAAATAGATTCCTTGAAGTTCGTCTAAAAGAAGTTTTCCTGCATTATCAAGATTGAATTCATCACTATCCACGTAGATCTTAGCCACTACAAACATTTCTTTTCCTGATTGATCCTCAGGAACAAAGGCGAATACTCTCGCCCAATTTCCAAAAGTTTGTTTACCGGTTATAAAGTCTGCTTTAATTGCCATATGTTCAGTATATAGAATTTTTAAAAATTCTTAAACAGGAATTGTAATAATTAGCAGTAGAACTACTGAAAGTAAAATCAGGTATCCGACAGCAACAAAAAAAATGAATACTCCATTTTGAGTTTTTACTATCCTGTTCATTCTTGTAATTTGCCTTGTGATAAACAATCCTGCAAGCAAATGAAATAAAGCAACTACTATTGCAAATATTTTTACCAGTCCAATTATCGCCGTTAAATCAATTTCCATTGTTGAATGATCTAGCCACAAAAGCTAAGTCTGAAATAATATCTCTAACCTTTGTAGGTCGAGAAATGTATGGGAATATCATAGTTCTGTCGTTTGCTTCGGTAGTTATTGTAATATTCCCATAGTTGAATAATGATGCCAATACTCCAGGAGTTTTTTCTCTCACACTTTCTATGCTGACCAAAGGAATTTCTTCGATTTGATAAGAAGCAAAAGGCTTGAAAATAACGTCCATAACTTTTTCGTTTGTTACAAAGTAAATATCGTAATACCAATCAATAAAGTTCTTAAACATGTTCGTAAAAACAAATGAGTAGTATCCTAGAACAATCACTGCATAGATTTGTCTGTTTAATTCTGGAAGCCTTGTATCAAAAATATTTAATATCAAAGCCGCTATAACGGGAATCAAAAGATAAATGAAGTTGTTGAAAATCCATCCAATATTAGTTAACCAGTGTCTTCTTGCCATGATGTAAACTTTCTCGTTTCTATTTTGACCTTCAAAACTCATTTTTGGTCTATATTGAACAGACCCAAAAAATCCTAAGTTAGATTTAGGTACAATTTGATCCATTTTCTGGATCATCATCATTTTTTTTGCATCTGGGTTATAAGCAGGATTCATTTATAGTTGAACAACATTTAAAGTTTGACTGTAAAGATAATCATATTCTCCTCTAGCTGCAGTCCATTCGATCCAAGCATTCTTGAACCACCAACCTCCAACTGAAAGCGAACCTCCAGTTCCTAGAATATTAGCTCTCTTGATTCTACCAGAAGCATCTCTTTCAAAGCTAATATATGTTGTATTTCCTACAGAAGCAAATTCCCAGTAAAGATTTCCTCTAACCCAAGTTAAGAATTCATCGAATTGAGCATATGTATAAGTTCTTGTTTTCCAAGGCCATAAACCACAAGGAGTTGCTACTCCATTAGCAGAACATCCGTACATTCTAGAGTCCCATGCCCAATGATTATCGTTTACAGAAACCAGATATGGACCGCACCCGAAGTTTGGATTTCCATAAACATCTTGGAATCTAGTTCCGCAATCTGCGGTTCCAGCATTCTGACTATTATCAGCAGAATACAAAGCATCAATGTAGCCACCGTTGTGCAAAATAACTTTTCCTGCGGTTGCAACTGCCAAAGGTCTTTCATAATTTTCTCCCGATTTGACTTTAGAGACTTGGCAAGATGCAGTCAAACAAATTGGATAATTAGGATCTCCGTTGTTTGTTCTTCGTAAAGCATATGTCCTAGCTGCAATCATTTGAGCTTTTCTTGCTTCTTCAGGCCAACTGTACGGCATTTCTCCTAAACCTCCCAAGTAATCAACTAATGCAATTCTTTCCGTAATAACTGGGCCGTAATTACTTCCATTATAGTTACAGTTGTTGTAAGTTTCTGCCAACCAAGAACTCCCTTGGCAATACGTGATTGAAATCTCTGCTGGTTCTGCAATTGTAGAAACAGTAGCTCCGTAGTAGTAGAAATTCAAAATACTTTCTGCTGATTCGCCTTTCTGAGCAGCTCCTTTAGCTCCGTATTGACTCATTCCAACTCCGTGTCCTTGATACAAATCTCTTCCATTTCCACAGAAGTAGAAACTTCCTGTAGGAACCGAAGCACCGTCGCATCCCGCTGAATTTTGTAAACCTGGGTTGTTCTGTTGAATCTCCTGCTCTCTAATTAAAGCCGCCCTTTGTTCTGCTGAAAGCACTGCAATATCTGCCACCGCCTGTTTAATCGAAGAGCCCAATGCTGTGATGTTTCCTGCTTCTGCCAAAGCTCCCCATTTCAATTGATTCAATCGTTCCTCGAGTTGTCTTTTCTGTTCAGAAATTTCTAACTGCTTCGCATCCAACTCTTGTTTCTTTTGAGCAAGCACCGTCATCTCACCGTCGATTTTGATTAACTCATTCGTTAGATTATCAATGCTTTTACCTTGATTTCCTGCAATTGTGCTTTGATATTGCTGAATTTTTAAGAAATCTATCTCTTCGTCAATAAACATTCTTACGTCGTGACTGGTACTTTTCCAATCCATGTACGAGCCTTTAATAGTTTCGTTTTGAGCAAACTGTGTTCGCTCTCTTTCGAGTTCCTTTAACTTTTGTTGCTGTTCTAAAATACTAATTTCCAGTTTTATTCCATTCAACTCTTCTTCTAATTTTTTTAATTGAGCTTCTAGCTTAGGAACTCCATCTGCCAGATTTGCAGATTCAGATTCGTAATAAGCTTTATTTGCTTCGGATTGTTTAAGTCTTTCTTGATTGGCAGCAATCTCGTTTTGCTTGTCGATAATGTCTTGTCCAATTTCAGATGAACTTCTAGCAAGTACAGGAGAAGTTGCTGATACAAAAACGAGAATAAGGGCAACTATTCTATGAAGAGTATTTGATTGTTTTTCGCCACGATATCCTTTGTCCACTGATTCTTTTCCTTTAGGTTAAAAATAATAAAAGGCAACTTTAATTTTGGTTTATCGGCTTCACGCCTAGCCTCGTCAATTTGTGCTATTGTATATTTTATATTCTCCAACACTTGATTGTCTATCTTTCCCTTCAGATTCTCGAGCAGGTTCTCTCTTTCGATTGTGAAAATATCGAACTCTCTTCTAAATTTATAGTAATCATCCTGATCCATTTTTTCAGATTCCATCTTTTTTAATTCATCACTCAAATTCGCAGAATCTTTTTCTAAGTTCGTTAGTTTGTTCTGAAGTTCATCGTAAGTTGTATTTCCTAATCTCACGGAAAGCGATCTGTCAACTTCCTGCAAGTCTTTACTCAAAGCATCAACCCATGCATTTTTAATCAAATACTTTTCTTCAGAAGAATCGTTCTTAAAACTGAATTTCTTAGTTTTTGTTTCCTCTACAAATCCCTCAATTGTTCCTAATCGATCAAAAGAGTAGATTTGGAAAATAATTCCTGCAGTAATTATCACTACATAAGATAAAACCATGTACAGGAACACGATTAAATCTGCAGTAAAGAAAAACATTGCTACAGAAGCAAGGGTTTGAGTAAGAAGCAAAATTACGAACGCTTTAGGAATTCGTAATTTTCTTTCTTTTTCTTCCTCTTCAAATTTATACATTGAGGTCGTATCGGTAAGATACCCAAAAAGCTTTGAAAGTCTGCTCTGCTTAACTTGTTCAGTTTTTTGTTTTAATTGATCGAGATTATCTCCCCCAAGCATTACAGTAATTTCGTTTTGCAGTTTTGATTTAGATTCAATTAAGTCTTTTGATCCTGTTGCAATCTGAACTAATCTTTCTTTTTCTCTTTGAATGTTATCCCTAATCATTTTTCTTTTATCTAAGTTTTTTTGATATGAGTTAAATGCTCTGAGTTTCTGATCCGATTCGTTTATCTTTTGACCTAGTTCTTGGATTTTGAACAAATGTATTTTTGCATCTTCCGGTGCCGATTCATTAGTTTGAGAGATCAATTGATCCACACCAAGCTGAGCTTCATTTATGATTTGATCGTCTGATTGTTCTAGTGCTGAAATATAATCTGATAAAGATTGTTGATCCTCGAAACCTTCTAATGATGCGTCTATAAAACTACCAGCCCATTCGTTTAGTAGAAATTGAATATTAAATGTTTCCTTGAATAAGTCTTCAAGCGTTTCGAAAGTTTTGTCCTTGAAAACAATATCTACAGATTGAGCTTCCCCATCTTTTTTAATTATTATTGGTTCGTTTTCAATTGTCAAAATTATTTCCCTAACTTCGTTTCCTGGAATAAGTGTTTCGATATTTTTCAGTTCTTGAACAAGATCCACAAAAGGACTAACGATTGTAAAATCGTCTATGTGCGTGGATTCACCAATTTTGTAAGACTTTATTTTTAGTTCCATAATTCTTAAATTCCTCCAGTACCAGTTCTTCCACCAGTCCAGACTTGCCTATCGTTATCGCAAACGTAAAGGAAATTTTCTGTTCCTCTACTACACCTTACAGATTCATTTCTAATAGGACATACAATTCCATCGCCAATTTCTGCTTCTGTGAATGCGCAAGGATCGCTACCGCTACAAAGTGTTGTAAAGAAGAATTGGAATCCTGGCATTTGAACATCGTAACAACTTACAGTCTTGTTAATTCCTAACAATCTGAAGAATGTGTCTAGGATAGGAACTGCAAGGAACACTAACGCAAATCCAATTATAAAATTGATAATTCTTTGTCGAACTTTTGGCAGAGATGTTGGGTCTCCTCTGGAAATCATTACTTGGTAACCTAAGGCTACTAACAAGTAAAATGAATATGCTCCAACTAAAGCCCAAGCTACATAAATAATTCTTACAAACCAGACTTCGATTGCTTGAAGTTTAGGTGGAATAAGAACAGCTCTTAATTCATCTGCATCTAATACTCCGTTTCCGTTAGTATCGCAAATGAAAACATCTAAATTTGGATCTTTAACAATTAATGGTGGAGGAACTCCATCGTCAATTACAGGCTGACCGTTCTTATCGAAACATTGATAAGAACTTGCATCATTTCCTGAAAAAGGAGAGTCCTGTATTTGGGCATTTACAGGACTCACTACTATTTGGAATATGATTCCTATTGTGATTAGAAATCGTACAAATTTCATTTTTATTGTGGACCGAAATTATCTTGGTCTAAAAAGTTTCCTTCAGGTAAATCATTATTTACTGCTCCAGTTGCGTTGAAAATTGCAAGAACCAAAATGATTCCTAAAATGCCAACGAATAAAGCGATAATTCCTGTGAACACTGCTTTAATTGATTTATTAGCAGCTTTGATCTTCTCATCATCTCCTTCACTTCTGATGTAGTTAATGGCAGCTTTTACAATTATGTAAATTGCCAAGATAATAATTCCAACAAATACAAGATTTAATCCGAATTGAATTAAGTTTCTTGCTTCGTTAATTGGCTGTTCATCTGTTAATCCTCCACAGATGTTGCTAATACCGAATGCTCCAATATTCTTTAAAAATGGGAATACTGTACAAATTAAATTATCTTGTGCACTAACTGTGTTAACTAGCGGAGTAGCTACAAAGAAAAGCACTGCAGCGAGAGAGCCTAATAGTTTTTTCATAAATTATCTTTAATATCTATTTTCATCATTCTATAAGAAAAGATCTGAAGATACAAGGATACAAGTAAGTTCTAATATCGAATTTCTAAATTCAAGAGGAATATGAATAAAGATTGTAAGTTTAAAGTTGGATATTAGTTGAAAGGGTCGTTGATTACAGGACCTTCGTCTGAACCTGGTAGTCCAGGATTTCCAGGAAGTTCTGTTATATTGAACAATGCGAATAAAATAACAAGTCCAATCAATCCCACGAAAATCATAACGATTCCTATGTACACTCCTTTTATTGAGTTTAGTCCCGACTCTACTTTACCCGCGTCTCCTTCACTTCCTACAATTTTGTAAACAGCTTTGATGATGATGAAAATTCCGTAAACAATAATGGCACCGAAAATAATATTCAATCCCATTCGAATAATATTTCCAAAGTTTAGGAGATAGTTCTCATCTCCAACAACATCACAACCAATAAACTGACATAAGTCCATATTATCTATCTGTATCTGCTAAATCAGGATTACATTCTCGATCAGCTGCCTCTTCGTTCGGCTCCTGAGCAAGTGCCTGAAAATAATATTGATATTTACTTGTATCCTGGCAACCTGAGAATGACTTTGGCCATTCGAACATTGTTCCAAATCCAAAAATAATTCCAACAAAACTTAAAACTATTGGAACCAAAAATGTAAATGCGATTCCAGTTAGCGCAGCTTGCAACTCTTTTCTAGCCACACCAATTTTCTCAGAATCTCCTTCCGCAGACATCGCTTTTAAACCAGATCGAATAATTCTGTAAATCCAGAATATAATTATTCCAGAAACAAGAAGTCCTCCTGCAAAAGTTATCCAGGATAAAACAGTATTGTATCTGGATAAATCTGTGAACAAGACGGGAAATATCGGGATTTTGATTTCATCTAAACCCAATCCTGTATTCTCTAATGGATCAAGTCCTTGAGCAAGAACAGTTGCATTCAACATTAGGGATCCAATTACAGTTGTTAAAAATATTTTCAGTTTCATTTTATTTAATAATAATTACATTTGAAGCACTTCCATCGTCGATTCGCTCTAATGTAATTTGAGTTAGTGTTGGTAAACCCAATATTCTCATTACTAATTCTACAATAAAGATTGCTGACCATGCGAGTACAAATCCAATAATAATATTTCCAAATTCTTTGTTGATCTTCCCTATTTCTGCAGCATCTGTTGTTTGAGTTCTCTTGATTGAATACAAATACATTCCTCTAAATAATGCGTAAAAAGAAACTACTGCTAAAAATGCAGATAAACCTAATTGAACTAAAGATGGAATCTTTTCATTTGAGTACTGAATTTTAGTTCCAAAAATATTTAGACTATTAAGTACTGATGTAACATCGCAGTCAGGATCTCCTGGACCAGAACATTCTGCATCTGGGTCGTAACCATTATCAATGTTAGTACATTTGTTAATACAACAATCAACCTCTGGGTTAATGATTCTTGCTACATTACATTTATTATCTAATGTGTAGGAATCCTGACACATAGATGGAATTCCGTGTGGTGGAAGACAGACATCTGGATCTGCAGTAAGAGCATTTACCCTTGGACTAAACAGAGGGAATACAAAAATGAAGGCTATAACTAAAAACAGTAAATTTTTCATAATTAGAAAGTGATACCCTCTACTCCAAGAATTCCAGCAACTATGTTTGCGATTGATGGAGCTAAAACTGCTAAAACAAATCCTATTATTGCAGTTACTATTATTTTCTTTGCTTTTTCTACTTTTGCATCATCACCTTGAGCTGTTAGGTAAACGAAAGCTCCGTACAGTAACATCGCCAAGAAAGTTAGAATGAAAACAGGAACAATAAGCCTTGCAACCATTGTAACAAGCTCTTCTAATGAATCTATCGGTGTTGGGTTGGGGATTTGAACAAAGCCTCCTCCAGTAGCAGAAACTTTAGAAGTAAAGATTGTTAAATAAGTAGCTAAAAAGATATAGAATTTTTTCATATAAACTTATTGTATATGGGTGAAGTTTAAAGTGCAAGCTTGGAGCATTGAGCTGTGAGCTGTGAGTCGTAAGCAATGGGCGAAGTGCGGTGAGTTGAATACTTCAGATTGGGAATTTTCATCTTTTAGCCTTCTAATCTTCTGAGTTTTTTAATGTTAGACCTTCGAAAACGATATCGTCTCCAGATTTAACTGTTCCTTCTGTTATGCCTTGAGCTACCTGATCTTCAATTGATTCCTGAATCACTCTTCTCAATTCTCTGGCTCCAAAAATTGGATTGTATCCAAGTTGTGCTAACTCTTCCAAAGTCTTCGCATCCCAAACCATACTGATTCCCTTTGTTAAAAGTTTTTCTCGTAATGAATTTAGCATTATCTCTACTATCTTTTCGATTTCGATTAAAGTTAGAGATTTGAACATGATGATCTTGTCGAATCTATTTAGGAATTCTATCCTGAAGAATTCTCTTAACGCTGCGTATCCTTTTTCATAAACAGTTTTATAATCCTCGCCATCCGAAGTTGATTTAGCAATTTCTGCAGAACCTGCGTTGCTAGTCATGATGATTATTGTATTTTTGAAATCAGTTTTTCTTCCCATTCCGTCAGTTAAGAAACCTTCGTCCAAAACTTGAAGGAAAAGGTCTAAAACCTTTTTGTTCGCCTTATCAATTTCGTCCAATAGAACCAAAGAGAAAGGTCGAGCTCTAACTTTTTCGGTTAAGAAACCTCCTTGATAGTTCCCTTTTTCATCCATGTAGCCGATAAGTCTTTTTAGGTTATCTTCTTCTTGGTATTCCGACATATCTACTCGAATCAGTAGATTTTCGTTTCCAAAATAAACTTCTGCAAGAGTTTTTGCCGCTTCTGTTTTTCCAACTCCAGTTGGTCCAAAGAATAAGAAAGAAGCAGTTGGCTTGCTACCACTACTTAGTCCACTTCTCGATCTTCTGACTGCCATTGCAATACTTCTAACTGCAACTTCCTGCCCAACCACTCTTTGATGCATTTCTTCTTCAAGTTTCTTTAATCGATCAATTTCAGATTCCGAAATCGCTCCAACTTTCACTCCTGTTTTTGATGATAGTAATTCATCAATCGTAGATTCGTTCAAAAATTTTAATCCTTTTGACTGAGCTAAAATCACTCCTTCTTGTAAAAGATTAATTGCTTTATCAGGAAGCGCTCTGTCTGAATCAATTCTTGGAGAGAACTCAACGATTCTCTTTACTACATTTACTTGAATTGTAATTCCATACTTCTTTTCCAGCTCCGAAGATTCATCTAAAAGAATCTGAACTGTAGCAATTCTACTTGGTTCTGGAAAATTCACTACTTCGAATAAACTTTCTAAAGCCTTGTTTGGTTTAACAAATTTGTTGTAATTATTTCGATTTGTTGTTGCAATGATTTTAATTTGAGAGTTCTTGATTAACGAAATCAATGTATTAGCGATTTCTGTTTTAGCTTCTTCTCTAACATTTAAGATGAATGTTATTTCTTCTAAAACCAAAATGATGTTTCCTGATAACTGAACATCTTTAAATAGTTTCTCTATTAGAACTTTGAATTGATCTGCACCGTTTGATTGATTAAATACTTTGTTTAAATCTAGTTTGATTAATCTGTAATCCTGAAGAGATTTTGGCATATCTTCCACAACCATTTTTGTAGCTAGATGATGCAAGAATCTTGTTTTTCCTGTTCCAGGTTCTCCGATCAAAAGTACATTTGAATTTTCTGGTTTTTGTAAGATTCTCACCATTTCTCTCATCTCTACTTCTCTACCAATAGAAAGTTCGAATTTCTTTGCTGAAAATGTTCGAGTTAAATCTTCGCCGTAAACGTCTAGAGTTGGTGTTGCTCTCGAAGTAAAACTTCTATTTATGTCTCCCTTCGGTTTTAATTGCGAAAGTGTTTTCCAAGATTCTTGGTAATTTTTCTTAAGAACTTCATTCTGTTGCCAAAGTTTTAAACCTTCCAAATCTGCATCTGTAACTCCAAATTCCATCAATGGCTTAATTAAGAAAGACTTAATGAAACTATTTGTAAGAATATCTACATCGACCTGATCTTGCTGAAAGTACAGAGTATTAAGAAATAACGCATTCAAAAAATTCAGAATATTTCCTCTGTAGGTAATATCTATTGAAGAGAAGTATAAATCTGCTTTCTGCTTAAATTCTTGCCAGTTAATTCCTATTCTATGTTCAAAAACATAAGAAATATCTGAATAGTTTTCCAAATTTCTAAGTAGATTCGCCAAGAATAATTCTTTTTTTTCTGTCGAAAGTCTTAAGATTTTTCCAGACTTGTAGTCAAAATATTTATCAAACTGAATAGATTTTAAGTTTTTGAAATCCTCGTTAACAAGACTTCTTCCTCTATGAAGGTAAGTTTTATCCCTAAGTAAATAAAGTGAATATACATAAAGAATCATTGCGCTTCCTACGAAGAATGCGAATGCTGGATTCTGATTGAATGCCAACAGGGCATTTAATCTGTAATTCACTAAAAGTATTACTGCCGAAATCGCACCTAATATCATCGAAAGATAACGGAATACTCTACCCAAAGTGAAATCAAGTTCCTCCAAAGAACTCTCTGTTTGGTTGTCTATCAGATTAAAATCAAAAAAAATGTCCGTCTGATAATATTGTCCTACCTTAACATTCTTACTCATTAGAAAATTGAACTTAAAATCAAAAGAACTCCCACGATAGGAAGTACAAAAACTAAAGCTGAAAATAACAGAAATGGAATTATTTTTATTGATGAAACTACACTTCCGTACCCAATCCACAAAAATCTGATTATAAATCCGATTGCTTTCCCCATGCTACTTTCGTCTCTATAGATTGGAACAAAAAGATTTTTTGCCATAGGAATTGTGTTCGTCTTGTTCAAAAAGAAAATGTACTGATTCACAAAATTTCGTTGAGCGAAATCTCTAAAGAACACGGCAAAATACCAGTAAATAGGATCGATTAGATATCTCTTCATGCACCTATTGTAGCAAAATCCTTACAACCCCGCACCTGTTGCGGAGGTAGCAAAATCATTAAGATCCCTCACTAGATGCGGGGTTAACAAAAGGTGAAAACGAATTATAGATCAAAAGATCCCGCCCGCCAATGGCGGACGGGATCTTTTCTTAGTCAGGTTACGAAGCCTTGGCGTAGTAACCTACATCATATCCATTCCATGATCATGACCTGCATGACCCATAGCTGGTTCGTCCTTCTTAGGAGCTTCTGAAACAACTGCTTCTGTAGTCAATAACAACATTGCTACTGATGCTGCGTTTTCTAACGCTGTTCTAGTAACTTTAACTGGATCGATAATTCCTGCATCAACCATATCTACAACTTTGTCATTTCTTGCATCGTATCCTTTTCCTCCCTTCATATCTAAGATGTATGATGCTGCTTCTTTTCCAGCATTGTTCATAATCTGTCTGAATGGAGCTTCTAAAGCTTTTCTCAAAATAGAAATTCCGATTGTTTCGTCGTTTTTACTTACTTTTACTGAATCTAGAACTTGGCTAGCATCTAACAATGCTGTTCCTCCTCCAGAAACAACGCCTTCTTCGATAGCTGCTCTTGTTGCTTGTAATGCGTCGTCAATTCTATCTTTTCTTTCTTTCTGTTCGATTTCGCTAGCTGCTCCAACTTCTAACACTGCTACTCCTCCAGAAAGTTTCGCTAATCTTTCTGCTAATTTTTCTTTATCGTAATCAGAAGATGTTCCTTCCATTTCTTTTCTGATTGAAAGAATTCTAGCTTCGATTGTAGCCTTATCTCCTTTTCCATTGATGATTGTAGTTTCTTCTTTTGTAACTTTAACTTTATCTGCTCTTCCGAAGTCAGAAACTTCCATGTTTTCTAAGTTCTTTCCTAGATCGTCTGTTAAAACAGAACCTCCAGTTAAGATTGCGATGTCTTCTAACATTGCTTTTCTTCTATCTCCGAATGCTGGTGCTTTAACAGCAACTACATTTAGGTGTCCTTTTAGCTTGTTTAAGATTAAGTTTGTAAGAGCGTCTCCATCAACATCTTCTGCGATAATTACAACATCTCTAGTTCCAGCAGCTACAATTTTTTCTAACGCTGTAAACAATTCCTTAGCTACAGAAACTTTTTTATCTGTAATTAAGATTGCTGGTTTCTCGATAATAACAACTTGATCTTCAGAATTTACTGCAAAGTAAGGTGATAAATACCCTTTATCAAATTGCATTCCTTCTACATATTTTTCTACTAAACCGAAAGTCTGACCGTCTTCGACAGTCACAACTCCACCTGCACCAACTTTATCGATGATGTTTGCTAAGATTTTCCCGATCTCTGTATCTCCGTTTGCAGAAATTGTAGCTACTCTTTCGTAATCCTGTTTTCCTTTAACTTTCACTGCATTTTTCTTCAACTGTTCTACAACTGCTTCTACTCCTTTTTCGATTCCTAATCTGATTTCCATTGGATTTGCTCCAGCAGCTACTGTTTTAAATCCTTCAGCGATAATTGCCTGAGCTAGTACAACAGCTGTTGTTGTTCCGTCTCCAGCAGCATCTACAGTTCTACTTGCAGCTTCGATAAGAATCTTAGCTCCCATGTTTTCTACCTTGTCTTCTAGTTCAATTTCCTTAGCAATTGAAACTCCATCTTTTGTAATGTGAGGAACTCCAAATGATTTTTCTAAAGCAACGTTTCTTCCTTTTGGTCCTAAAGTTACCTTAACAGCATTAGCAAGTTTATCTACTCCTGCCTTAAGCTTCTTTCTTGCATCTTCGTTATAATTTACTATTTTTGCCATAATCAAAATAAAATTAAAAAATAAAAAGATTTAAAGATGAAAAACTAGTCAGCTAAAATCGCTAAAATATCAGCTTCCTTCATGATTAAGTATTGTTCTCCGTCGATTTCCACTTCTTCTGGAGAATATTTTTTGAAATAAACAACATCACCTTCTTTTACATTGAAAGAAATTTTTTCTCCTTTTTCGCTTAATTTTCCTGTTCCTAATGAAACAATTTCACCTTTTTGTGGTCTTTCTCCTTTTCCGCTTGATTGAACAATAAGTCCAGAAGCTGTAGTTTCTTCTTCTTTTGATGGTTTAACCAGAATGAATTCTCCGATTGGTTTGATCTTTAATGATTTTGCCATAAACAATAAAGCTAAAAATTAAAAAAATGAAAGATAAAAAATCAAATTCTCATTGATTCTTATCCCTATTTTAGCAGGTGAATAAATAACCTGCTAGGAATGATACCTCGCAGGAAAAATCTATGTCAAGAAAGTTTCTGATTAGTTAATTCTGATGCTGATTCTATCGACCGAAGAAGGTACGAATTGTAAGAATTCAGGAATAAATGCTGGTCCAAATCTTAAAGTGAAGCTTTCTACTCCGCTTAAGTCTTCTAAGTATTTCTTAGCATTTGGAATTGTATTTCCGGCAATTTCTCTAGCAATTTCTTCCATTTCTAATTTTTCGCCAACAGAACCTTGAGTAGTTACATCAAGAGTATAGATGTCCCCTTCTCCTTTAGTTACCATCGTGATCTGAGGAGTGTCTAATTGATTAACCACAGAAGAAGATCCAGAGTCTGCAATTAGCATTTCTCCAAGAGTTTTGAAGTCGTTGTTATTTATCACAATCCCCACAACATTAGCTTCGATTGTTAGAGCGAATGTTTTGTCTAAGCTTTCTTCCCCAACCTTTGGAACTGTAGTTACTTTTGTTTCTACAATTACTATTGTTTCTGGGATCAGGAATGAGCCTCCAGGAATCAAAGTTTTTAGTTTTGTTTCTGCCTGAGTCTTGAACTCTGCTTCTTTAGCCTTTTTCAAATTATCTATATTTTCTTGAGATACAGTAACGAATTCTTGAACTGTTCCTCCTGTAATTTTGTTGAAACTTCTAGCAAAAACATCGTCATCATCTAATCCATCGATAGAATAATTTTGGGTTGTTGCAGTATCTATATTGTATTCTGGGCCAAAATCTATTGCCGAAATTGGAACGTTTTCTTTCTTAGCTGGTTCAACTACATCGTCGATAGTTGCAGCTGCAAGTGATACAGCTTCTGTAATTGTGTAAGATTTACCAGTAGTTTTATTTAAAATTTTTGTTCCAGCTGCGATAGAAACTGGAGCTGTAGAATTATTGAAAACTGTAACTGTTCCTCCAGCTTTGTTTCCTTTCTTCCCTACTCCATTAGCTTCTCCTGTCCAAGATGCACTAAATGCTTCCTGAGATAGAATTTTTCCTGGAATTGTAATTTTTCCTCCTACTTCACCAATTTCTGTTACTGTTGGATCTAAAACTACAGAAGAAGTTGCAGATACATCTTGCTTGGTTGCTACAATTCTAATATCAACGCTAGAGAACTGGAATAAAACCATGTAACCAGCTGTTAGTGCTGCTATTACAACAATAGCTAGAATAATTTTTGATCTTAATTTTCGCTTTGGAGAATCAGGATTTAAATCTTTTCGTTTGTTTCTTCCAAAAAGTCTCGAGAAAAAGTTTGAAACTCTTCCTGTTGGACTTATAGCTTTTGTAAAGTCTTTACCTGTGAATCGGCTTGCTCCTGCTGTCGGTTCGAATGTTCTTTCCATATCTTGATCTTTAACAGTTCTGATTTTAACATTTTTGAACTGACTCTTTAATAATTTTGCATCTCCTCCGCTGTAAACGCTTATTCCACCTACTGTTACGACCTTTGGATTATCTCTTTGCTTTCTATAAAGTGATGCTGTTTCCTCGTCTATCTGTTCTATTGGTTCCAATTCTTGTGGTTGAGTCTCATCTGCTGGAGTATCTTCTGGATATGTTTCGATTGGTGCTTGAACTAAAGGTTCCGGCGGAACATCAATTTCTACTGGAGCGACTTCTGAAGGTAAGTCAGGAATAACTGCTGCTACTTGTTCGGCTGGAATTTCTCCTCCATCCGAATCTCTAAGATTATTGTTGTATTTAACTTTTCTTTTGAAGGCAATATCCCATAATTCTTCTGTAATTTGGCTCGTTTTACCTACAGTTACCAATCCTATCTTCTGAGTGAATTTTTGCCCATATAAATCTTCAGTAACAATGATAGGAGACTTGTCCGCCTTGTACATCATTCTTTGGAGAATTTTGATTGATACAGGACTACTAAAAACCAATGCATTTTCTGGGATAATAACAGCAACTTTATCTTTATCTGCGTTTCGAACTCTCTCTACTATAAAAGTAAGCTCTTCGTTCTGATCAGTAAAAATTTTAGATGCGTTTATAATTGACATAAATATTTAAAAGCTCGAAATCACAATAGCTAAATTCTACAAAAGCTTACACTTAAACTTGAACTTACACTTACACTTACACTTTACTTATACATTCTTGCTAGAGACAACACTGCAACATCTATTGGAAGTGTTGCAGACTTTGTTCTATCGGTAACTCCATCTACACTATTTGGGAAGATAAAGTTTACTTTAGGATGCTTTTTAAAGTTTAAATACTTCATCCATGGGTAAGAAATGATAGCTTCCTGAATCTCTGGAAGTAATGCTCCTCCACCGCAAAGATAAATATTGTAAGGATATTCTCCCACATCCTGAAAGTCAGATAAAGTGATTTCTAAACCTTCAGCCCAAATTCCGATATCTTTTTCGATAAGTCTTTTTATCTCCATTCGCTCTTGTTCTTTAAGTCTATTATCTGAATAATCTAGCTTTGCTTTTTCTGCAGTTTCGTAGTCATAGCCCATTCCATTTTGAATTCTTTTTGTAAAAACTCTTCCTCCAATTGCGAACATTTTAGTTCCAATAACATCTCCAGATTTAATAATTGCAACGTCTGTTGTTCCTCCTCCAATATCAATAATGATTCCTCCTGCATCACTTGATCTTAAGGATCTCAAGCTCATTGCAACTGCATAAGGTTCTACGATAATTCCATTCACTTTTAGATTAATCTTTTCTGATATTTGATTAAGACTATCTAAATGAACTCCTGGAGCAAATGTTGTAAATACTCTATAAGAAAGTTCTTGTCCTGTGTATCCAATTGGATCTACTACTCTAGTTCCATCGATGTAGGCACTGTTTAAGAAAGTTTCAATTTCTACCAATTGCTTTGGAGAAACTGCTAATTCTTCTGCGATTTCTTCCTTTGCTTTATCGAAAGTCTGCTTCTTTACGTTTTCAATAATTTTTTCGATCTCAGCTCCTGTAATCTTTACCTTTGGTTTATCTCTTTCGAGGTTTACAACCATACTGATTCCACTTACTAATTCCCCAGCGATTCCGATAATAGCTTCTTTTGGAATTCCATAAGAGTCTCCGAAAAGATTCTGAGATTGAAGAATCACTTCCCCAATCGCCTTATCTATCTGCTCTGTTACGTCTTCTACATCAACAATAAATGCAGCGTACATACTGCTTTGATTTTGAGGTAATCGAACATACCCAACAACGTCAATTCCGTCGTCTGTTGGAGAACATAATGCTACTTTTAGGAACTCTGTTCCGATATCTATAGCAAGAAAAGTAGTAGCGCCTTTTGTGTTTTTTCCTTTTTTTCGTGTAAAAATCATACCTTCATATAATACATTATTAAGCGGGTCTTGAAAAATGTCAGAATAATTTGGAAAGATTTATTGCCTAAACAGGAATCCAGTGATATACTCGATCTATATTTCAAGTTCAAACAAGTATTCAGTATGAAAGTATTAGTAATTAACTCACCTGCAATTTCTGACAAAAATCTAAAGATTTTCAGTGAAGGTATTAAAGAGCTAAAGAAGCAGGGACACAATGTAAATGAAGTAAAAATTGATTCAAAATCACTAACAAAAACATTCGCTTCTCTAGATAAAAATATCAAAGACACAGACATTTTAATTGCTGAAATTTCAGATTCAGACGCAAACATTGGTTATCAGATCGCTAGAGCATTAGAAGAGAAAAAAGTTGTTATAACCATGGAAGATGACAAAAGTTCTAATAAATTTGCAGTAATTCACGGAAACAACAGCAAACAGTTAGTTCAGTACACATACAACTCTAAAAACGTTGTAGATACAATCAACGAAGCTGTAAAAGAAGCTATCGGAAGATTAGACTCTAAATTCATTTTGATTATTTCTCCAGAAATGGATAGATATTTAAACTGGGCTTCAAAAGTAAAAAGAACTCACAAAGCTCAATTAGTAAGAACAGCTTTAGAAGCTATGATTAAGAAAGATAGAGAATACAAAGGTTACTTAGACGGAAAAGAAGACTAATTAAAGAAGACAGAAAAACAAAAAGATTGAAGATCGAAATTTCGATCTTTTTCTTTTCTAACTCCGATCTTCGAATTTCAAGTTTTAAGAGTAAATACCAATATCCTCAGGAATAAATTCTCTAAAGTTATCCTTAGTAATTCTTATAGATTGAGCTGTTCCTTGTACAATTTTTAACGCTACTTTTCTTGCAAGTTCAGTTAAAGTTCTTTCTAGTTGTCTTACACCAGCATCGAATCCCAAAGGTCTGATTACCAAACTCCAAACATCATCTTCAAAAGACAACTGCTCTTCTGTCATTCCTGTTGCTTCTCGAACTTTTGGTAAAAGATAGTTTTTGGCAATCTGAATTTTGTCGTTATCATTGTAACTTCCAAAACGAATCACTTCTAATCTATCTAATAAAGCAGCGGAAATTCCACCTAAGTTATTCGCAGTAGTAATGAACATAACTTGAGACAAATCTACTGGGAAATCTAAGTACTTATCCATGAATGTTGAATTTTGCTCAGGGTCTAAGATTTCCAGTAAAGCCGCCATTACATCTGATCTTAATCCCGTATCTGCAGAAACCTTGTCTACTTCGTCGAGAAGAATCAGTGGATTCATTGATTGAGTTCTAATTAAGGATTTTATAATTTGTCCAGGCTCTGCGTTTACTGATCCAGTTCTTGTTATACCTCTAATTTCGGTTACATTTCCAAGTCCCCCCAAAGCAATTCTCATGAATTTTC
Organism: Patescibacteria group bacterium; assembly: GCA_963169855.1. Lineage (GTDB taxonomy): Bacteria > Patescibacteriota > Dojkabacteria > J137 > J137 > KLAP211. Next base: position 685,037 of record CAUJCN010000002.1, on the reverse strand, counting down.
TATTCAATGCTTGAGCGATAGCTTTCGCCATAGAAGTTTTACCAACTCCTTGGATTCCAACAAAACATAAAATAGGAGAATGAGAAGAGTTTCCTTGAAGTCTAGACATCTCTACACTAACATCGCCACTCTGCGCTGCAGTGCTTTGTGCTCTATTTGAATTCAATTTTAGAACAGCTAGATATTCTAAAATTCTAGATTTAACTGGCTCTAAACCATAATTATATTTATCTAAAGTTGCTTTCGCATTTTGAATATCTAAATTCTCTTGAGTTGATGCTCCCCAGGGAATTCTACAAACCCACTCTATATATTCGGATACTGGTTCAAATTCCTGAGAATAGTTTCCATTCTGGCTCATCTTTACCAAACGCATTATCATTCCATCAACCTTCTCTCTTAAAGTTTTGGGAATAGCTGGTGCTGCGTCTAATTTTTTTATTAAATTTTGAATTTCAAGACCTACGTCTAATTGAGTATTTTGCATAAACTATAGTATATAGATAAAAAAGCTTAAAGACTAGAAGGATAAAGATTAAAAAAAAATTCAAATATTAGAATCTCGGAATTAGTACAGGAGTGTTGACAATACTAATTACAGAAAGATAACATCTGGAATATTTATTAAATCATTAGTACATGTCTGAAGTTCCAAATGAAATCGATTTACCAATTGAAGCAATAGCTGCAAACAAAGTGTCCCCTCAGATTGCAGTGGACCGAAATCTTGAAGATTACGAACTCTCCTTAGCTATAGATGAACAAAAAGAGCATGTACTAAGTCTCCTAAGATCTGAAGGAGTACCTGAAGACAAGTTAGATCTTGGATTTTTACACGTACACAGTAATATTAGAGTAAACGAACAACCAATAAACTATGAAGGAGACCCGCTTGCAGATGCTCAGAAAATGGTCGATGCGTTTTTTGGAAGATTTAGTTTGCCTAGATCCGAATCTGAGGGATGAAAAGTAATATGTAACAAAAAAAGCCCAGGTTTCCCTGGGTCTTTTTTGAGCTTCTGATCTTTAATCTTTTAGCCTTTTTATAGTTATTCCTTAGATTCTTCGGCCGGTGTAGCTGCTGCTTCACCTTCTGCAGGAACCTTTGGTGTTCCATCTTCATTCAATTCTGCTTCTGCTGCTACTGGCTCTTCTTCAACTTTCTGAGCTGCTGCGATGTAAACTAATGCTGCGTTAACATCAACACTTGCATCGAATTCAACTTCAGCTGGAAGAGTAATAGTTGCAACTTGAACAGAATCTCCAACGTTTTCTAGAGTTGATAGATCAATTTCAAAGTTATCTGGCAAGTCCTTTGGATAACAATGAACTGCAACTGTGTCCATGCTTGTAACCAAGAATCCAAGATTCTGTTTTACAGCTGGAGCCTCTCCAGTAAAGTGGATAGGCACTTCAACAGTAATCTTACTATCTTCATCTATTTGGTAGAATCCAATGTTCAAAACTTCACTCTTCAAAGGGTGAATAGTCACTTCTTTGAAAAGAGCTTTTACTGGCTTTTCTCCATCAATTTCTACAGTAAAGAATTTGTTGAAAGCAACTTGCTTAAAGACAGCGCTTGCTTCTTTTCTGTCTATTTGAATATTTTCAGATACTCGTTTAGGTCCGTAAATCGTAGCAGGCACAATTCCTTGCGCTCTAAGATTTTTCACCTTTTTTCCGGTTATCTCTCTTTTTTTTGCTGTGAGCTTCATAACTCAAAATATAAATTAGATAAATTATTGCTTTTCAAGCATCTGCTTTACGGATTTTAGGTTTACCCTATTAATATAAAGCTGTTGAATTATAGCAAAGGCTCCTTGTGTAATCCAGTAGAAACTCAGTCCTATTGGGAAATTATAGGCTCCTAGTGTTAGTAAAATTGGAAGTAAAATCATGGTTTGCTTTGTAGTTTGAGCCATGATCTTTGCCATGTCCTCATTTTGGCCTTCCTTTTCGTCTTTCTTCTTCTTTTCTTTTCCTTTTTTGTGCTCTGCCATCATATCGGTAATCTTTGTCTGAGCAGCAAATGCCAATTTCATAGAAAAATATTGAACAATACCTGTCAAGATCACTACTCCTATGTAAATCGCAGCTGTTATGCCCATGTTTGCAACTCCAGATGGTGTTTGAGATAGATCAAAAATTCCTAAGAAATTCCCATTAAATTGGTAATCCTGAGAAAATCCAGGAACGAATGAGTATGCTAAGTTGTTGAATTCAGAGACTCCACCCCCAAAAGTGCTTCTAATTACTCTATCAACGTTGATAAATACTATTAGCTGAAGAATAAGTTGAAGACAGCCACTCAAAACATAAGGCATAGATTCAGAGTTAAGTTTGATCATTTCCTGATTCATTTTTTCTTTATCATCTTTGTACTTTTCTTTAATCTCGTTCATCTTCTCCCTAGTTTCCATGTTCTTAGGCATCATTTTTGCCTGTCTAAGAGTTAAAGGGAACATAATAAGTCTTACTAAGATTCCAATAGCAATAATAGAAAGCCCAAGATTTTCTCCAAAGACTCTATATAGAATTACTAATAAGTTGAAGATTGGCTGATAAAACAATACTGTAAACAAGTCCATTGAAATGTATTAAGGAATAAACGTTCAATTATAACACTCGCGTGTAAGGTTTAAAGACTCAAAGTTAAAAGGTCAAAAAGAGAGATCCAACGAAGCGCCTGCACTCCAAAATGAGTTACCCAGTTTAGACAAGCTGTGAAACAAAATTACAGGAAGTATTTCCAACTCAGTACCTCAATTAAAAATACGTAAGAAGTTTTATCTTCCTGCTTGGAATATTTGATCCTTCTCAGCGATGTGTTTGAGTGTGAGTTTTGAGCAATAGCTCAATGTATACGCATTTCTGAAGACCTCCTGCTTGCACTCAAACTCTTTACTCAATTTTTGCAAAGAAAAAATTGGTGGAGATGAGGGGTTCCCCCCTGTCCATATAAACTTCTAAGTTATCGGTTTTACAAGTTTATTCAGTTTTATTACTACCTTAAGAACTATAAACTAAAAAAATATTCTTAAGTGCTTTTTCTGCGTTCGTCGCTTAGCTAAAAAGCTGAAAATTTAAACGACCCACTCTTACTGTGTGACGCTTGCAGCTCCCATAAGAGAAAGAGTTTGCAAACGGCGGTTCTACTTTATTCGATCCGCTGCTAGTTCACTTAAGCAGCTAATGCTAATGTTGCTCTAGGAGCAAATAGATTAGATACGAAGTTTACAGCATTTGTGTAAAGGTTGTTGACGTTTAGTTTTCGTCTACGATCCTGATTTCTCAGAAAAGGTTAAATTTATTTTAAGAGGAACTTCTAACAAACCTCTACTTGCTTCTAACTTTTGGGCTTATTGTCGATTAAACATCCCCTTCCAAGAGCCTTGAGCTATTGATAGCGGATCTCTAATACCTACGTATATTATAGCATATTTTCTACCATTTCGAGCTAAACCTTTGCCACCACAACCCCTACAATCTTCCCAGAAAACACCTCTTTGATAGCTTTTGCACACTCACTCAAGGTTCTTCCTGTAGTATAGATATCATCGCAGATGTAAATAGTATCAAATCTATTCAGATATGCCCCTACGCCCTTGATTTTGAACAAGTTCGCAATATTACTCATTCTGTGTTCTTTGTCCAAGGAGGACTGTTTTGTGCTCTTTTTCACCCTTTGTAATAGATCGAAGTAAGGAATTTGTGAGTTTAAACTGAATTCTCTACCAAAGATCTCTGCTTGATTGAATCCACGCTCAAGAAATCTGCTCTTATGAAGCGGAACAGATGTGATTAGCCCTTTTCCACCTACCAATTCATCTTTACTAAATTGATAGAGGTATTTACCAAATTCCTTAAAAATCGAGTACGAACCTGAATATTTACCTAAAAATATCAGCTCTCTCACCAGTTCAGAGTAATCTGAGAGATAAATAACGCCATCTAAGTAAGAATAATCCCTACATTCCTTATGCATTAGACCCGAATAAACAGGATTTCCACAAACATGACACTTTCTCTGAATACCCCTTCTGATATACGAATCGAAGCATTTTGGACACAATATAGAACCATCAGAAGCACATAAAAAGCAGTTATTAAGATATAATCTATTCAAATCCATAAACGGATTTTAGAGGGTATTTTATTTATCACAATGTATTGCATTACATGGTTATTGCATTAGATTACGGAGAAAAAAAGACAGGCTTTGCTCACTCAGATGAAACTGAGAGTTTTGCATTTTCTGGAAGGCTTCTTTCTGGATACAAAGATGTGTCTGGACTAATTCTGTTAATCGATGAAGCTATTCAGCAATACTCCCCTAAGGTTGTTGTGATTGGGGATCCATCTTACAAAGGTCCAAACAAAAACATGGAGAACATAAATAAAATCGCTGAGTATTTGAAGGAAAAAAACATCGAAGTAAGAATGATAAATGAGTTCTACACCTCTGAAATAGCAAAAGTGAATCTTAAAGAAGTAAAAAATAAAAACATCGATTCTGAATCTGCCAGACAGATTCTCCAGGAATATTTAGATAATTTAAAACATTAACTTATGAAGAAAATCATCTTTTTAGTAATTCTAATAGTCTTAATTGGTGGAGGATTAATCGCATATAAAACTTACGACGAATCGGTTAATTATGTTGCTAATATCGAAGACGAGATTAAATTTACAGTTGCCGAAGGTGAAAGTTTCAATACTTTACTGGATGATTTAGAAACTAAAGCTTTGATTAAGAACAAAGAAGTTATCAAACTGTATTTAAAGATAAACGACATTAACCCAGAAGTAAAAACTGGAGAATATACTATTTCTAATAGAACTTTGAGCCTAACTGAATTGATTGCAATTTTGGAAAAAGGAGTTTTCAAACCCGGAATAAAAATTACAATAAAAGAAGGCTTAAGATCTGATCAAATTGCAGATGTTCTTGAAGAAGAATTGGGAGAAAATTCAGTTTTCTCTAAAACAGAATTTTTGGCTTTCGTAAATGCCCCTAACCTAGAATTACTGTCCGCGGACAATGCAATTTCTCTGTCAAGTTTCAAACCCGCAGGGCTAAACCTTGAAGGGTTTATCTTCCCAGATACGTACGAATTCCTGCCCGAGCAAACTACCGTCCAAATCCTAGACACAATCATTGGAAACTTCGTTGCCAAGGTATCTACTGAGTTCGAAATGGCAAATTTAAACCTTCCAACTGCTGAAGTTGGAACTTTTTATCAAGGATTGGTTCTTGCTTCGATTGTAGAAAAAGAATCTAGCAGAGTTGATAGAAAAGAAGTAATTTCCAGCATCTTTCACAATAGATTAGTTGCAGGAATGTGGCTACAATCCGATGCTACTGTAAATTACATCACAAAAAAGAACGACGCCGCAGTATTAATCGAGGATACCTTGATCGAATCACCTTACAACACCTACAGGGTCGGAGGACTTCCCCCAACTCCAATCAGCAACCCTGGAATCGTTGCAATTAGAGCAGCTTTATATCCAGATTCAACAACTTACTACTTCTTCTTCCATGATGACAGTGGTAATTCATACCTATCGGAAACTTATGATGAGCACTTAACAAAACTTGCTCAGATAAGAGGATTCAATTGATGAAAAGTAGTTCGATAAGTGCAGTTTACAAACTTACTGAAGACGGAACCAAAAATTACATCCCTCTTTATACGGAATCTGTAAAAGCAGGCTTCCCTTCTCCTGCCGACGACTTTATAGACAAGACAATAGATCTTAATGAACTTTTAATTAGGCATCCGGCAGCTACATTTTTTGTACGAGTCAAAGGTGACTCTATGATTAACGCTGGAATTTTCTCCGGAGATGTCCTTGTCGTCGACAGAGCACTAGATGCCCAGAATGGGTCAATAGTGATCGCTGTAATCGATGGCGACTTAACGGTAAAGAAGCTCCATAAAAAATCAGGACAAGTTCGTCTTGTCCCAGAGAACGACAACTATCCCGAGATCGTAATCACTTCGGAGATGAATTTTCAGATTTGGGGAGTTGTAAAATCAGTTATTCGACAGCTTGTGAATTAACTTCATTCAATTTTTCTTGAATATATCTCTCTGACCAGAATACCAAAGCTGTTTCTAAATAATCTTTAGCTTTCTGAATACTTTCTTTCGAAGGGTTTGGCATTTCTAAAATAGACTCTGCCATATTGTAGTAGTTTCTTGCCTGAGTTTTAGGAATGCCTATAATTAGCATATAGACTAAAAATGTTAAGAAGCTTATACTCCCTAGAAGAAACGCTGCAACTACTCCCTTTCCAAATCTTTTAAATCTGTTCATCTTTCTTATCTAAATACTTTTGTTTGTAGATCTCAGTTAACGTTATGTACATCACAACTAGAACTGGACCATAAACGATTCCCATTATACCAAACAATGTAATTCCTCCTAATACGCTGAAGATTGTAATCATAGGGTGAATATCTACTGCATTCCTCATTAATCTAGGTCTTAATACAGTATCTACAACGTTAATAATAATTGCAGAATAAACAATGACGAATATACCTCCAATAACTGAGCCTATGTTTCCAGAACCTAATCCAGAAATAATCATAATAAGTCCTACTGGGAACCAAACTAATCCAGACCCAATTGGGACTATTGATAGGATAACCATAATAATCCAAAGAAGCACTGGAGCACCTACATTTAATGCGATCAAAGGAAGGATAACTGCAGTCGCCTGACAAATAGCCACTACGAATGTTCCGCTTACAACTCCCTTCAGCGTATTTCGAAATCTTTGGTAGATAAGTTCGTCGAATTTGTCTTCTATTGGTGAGAATCTTTTGAATACATTTCCTAAATTTTCGTAATTAGGAAATAGATAAATCAAGGAAATTATAAACAGGAATAATCCGAACAATACCTGACCTAAGAAACTAGCTGTATCTAATAGAAATGGAAACAAAGTAGTCTGTAAAACCTGAATAATCTGCTCTGGAGTAATATTATTTACGGCCTGAACAATATTTACTTGATCCCTAGTTATTTGGAAAGACCCAAGATTAATATTTCTTAAAAGTTCATTCACTCTATTTACAAATAAATCGATACTATTCTGAAGGTTTCCTAAATTAACTGGATCTGTGAATGATTCTACAAGATTCTTAATTTCTACCGTTGTTAAAGACAATATAAAGAATATAGGTATTAACAAGAAAATCAAAACAAGAAGAACGCTTATTGCTACAGCTGATCCACGATTTAGTTTACTTGCAATAAATCTATAAGCTGGATGGAAGAGAGTTACTACAATATATGCCAATAAAATCAAACTTATATAGTTTGAAAATAACACTAGAGCTAGCAATGAGAATACTAGAAAGATTATAAAGAAGTAAATGTCTTTTATTCCAAAATTAGTTTTCATTAATCAAAATTCACTACAATAATTGTAGCAGAATGATCATAAGACAGCTATAGAGTAACATCTTCTGCGAAACTGTAATTTGGATTCCATAACATAGAAACGTATCCTCTGTTTTGAATCTTGAATTTTGTTATCCCAATTGATTTTACGAAGGTGTAGATCTGCTTAATTCCTTCGTCGAAGTCATCATCGTGCTCTTTTAGCTCTACCTCTACAAATATTCCAAGATCCTTTACCTCGTCGATCTCGATTTCAAAGTTTTTATGTTTAAAACTTCTTCGTGTCTTGTCGACAACTACTTCGTCTGTAAATCCTATACCTTTTAAAATATTCAGCATTTCCTGTCCATTTTCGACTTTGGTTTCATATTCGCCAAAGTTTTTGGATGTACCATCTTCTTGATTTACTGCAAAGATTTTCAAACAGACAGAGTCACCCCCTGAGCCTGACGAAGGGCCTGTAGTCCTGACCCTCAAATACTTTTCTGAATCTATGTATCCGAGTCTGTGTCCGAATTTAAAGGGTGTGTCCGAATTATCTAAGTAATATTCTACATGATGTTTTTCACCAACAAAATCTGCATTATTATCTAGTCATTCTTGAAGCAATTTATGCTGATCTTCTGTGATGCTGAATTTAATTTCTATCTCTTTCATAGAATTAAGTCTATCACCACTGGGAATTTTTGAGCAAGTTAGAGTGTAAAAACGACCTACTCCTCAGCTTTATAGCCTTGATCTGCAGAAATTAAATAATCCAACGCATATCTTATAATTTCGGAACGACTGCTGCCGTGAATTTGAGATGCCCAGTCAAGATACTTCTTATGCTTATGTCCGAGGACAACATTGTACCTTTGCAAACCTAATTTTTCAGCAAGATCTTTTATATATTTTGAGATCTGAGATTTTAGATTTTCTTCAGAATAAAGTTTTATCTCTACTAATTTCTTATCAAGATTCTTTAGAAAAGGATTAACCCCTTTCGCGTTACTTTCGGGGATCAGAATTAGAATTTGCCTTTTCAATTCAACACCTTTAATAATCTGGAGCAAACTATCTACAACATCTTCAGAATAATCAAAAATCAAAGCATCACTCTCTTCTATTTGAGCAATAGTTCTTTCGACAGAATCTTTAAATGGCTTAAGAACTGTAAAATCTTTTTCCTTTACAATTTTTGAAAAAAGATCACTCTCTTTTGCCGATATAAATATTTTTATTCCATTCATACCTAATTTTATCATAGTTGTGTAATGACTACACAATAGTAAAATAGTATTATAGATAAGGTTATAATTAAATACGATGTCTGAAGTTGATGTAATGCCCTTAAATAAGTTTTTAGCCCACTCTGGAGTAACTTCCAGACGAAATGCAGTGGAATTTATTAAGGATGGTAGAGTTTCTGTAAATGGGAAAGAAATATTTGAACCTGGATTCAAAGTCAGTGATAAAGACAAAGTTACAGTTGATGAAAAGCCAATCTCAACTGTAAAAGAAATGGTTTACATTCTTTTGAACAAGCCTACCAATACTATTACTTCGACTGAAGACCCAGAAGGCAGACAAACTGTGATGGATTTAGTTGCAGGAGCTACAAGCGAAAAGATCTACCCTATCGGCAGATTAGACTGGAACACTACCGGAACTATAATCTTGACTAATGATGGTGATTTAAATCAGAAACTATCCCATCCGAAATTTGAGAAAAGTAAAATATACGCAGCAACCTTAGACAGACCTATTACTAGAAAGGATTTTGACAGGTTAGCATCTGGAGTCGAACTTGAAGATGGATTTATTCAACCCGACAGGCTTGCATATATCGCTCCCCACATCATAGAGATCAAACTCCACAGTGGGAAAAACAGAATTGTCCGTAGAATGTTCGAAGAAATTGGATATGAGGTCAAGAAACTCGATCGCAGTATGTTTGCTGGCATAACTGTAGCAGGGTTGAGTCGAGGTGAATGGCGTCTATTAACTCCCGAGGAAATTAATAAATTAAAAGGATTTAATTAATGACGGACGCTTTCCCTGCTCAACATTTTCTCATTTCAGAGAGAAGTTTCTGAACTGTTCGGAAAAATATCGCCCGATAGAATCTTATTGTTTACTCAAGTAAAATGCCTGAAGCTGGCTGGGGTGGGAAATCCTCCCCTTGCAATCCTGGATATATGGGTATCCATAAGGATCCGGAAACCAATGAATACTACCTATCATTTAATCGTGAGAATCCAGATCCTAACTTCATGGGAATTTACATGTACAAATTAGTCAAAAACAGAAATTTATTAAAGAATTCAGACTTTTGGAAGTGCCGCAAGGAAAACTGGTCTAAGATTGATTACAATGAAAATTTCATTACGCAATTCAAAGTGAACAGATTCCCTACTCTATCTACAGATAGTAACTGTTATGCAGAGGTTCAAAATAAAAACGATGTCTCTAAATTCAAATCCGGACAAAGTATTTATCAGGATGTAAACATCACTAAAGGTAGTATTTCTAACATTGAGTTTGGAGCTAAAATCAGAGTTGCCGAAGGAACAGGAAAAGGTATCTTAAGAGTTTATGCAATGAACAAGAAGAAGACCGTGATAGATTCTTATAGTCTAAATTTAGACAATATTAGTACAAATTATGAGCAATATATTGCCAACATGTCTGTGCCTGCAAACACAAGTACTCTCAGATTTCAATTCTATATAGAATCTCCAGGGGTATTCAGAATTGACGAAACCTTCGTAAATCCTTTATAACTTTGCATCTTTGGAATTCGTCTTGAGTTGAATAGTAGTTACTGCTTGGAGATTTTCTAATCCTACATCTTAAAAATTTTCATCTTCTCGCCTTTTCGATTTTAATTTTTCTTTTTCATGGCTCCTCGAGCAGGACTTCTCCCTACGCTTCGCTTCGGAAGACAGGCTTCTCGTCCTGAGATTAAATTATATTCTAGATTTTGTGAACTTAAGTTTGAAGATTTTTCATGGCTCCTCGAGCAGGACTCGAACCTGCAACCTTCCCGTTAACAGCGGGCTGCTCCACCATTGAGCTATCAAGGAATCTATGTTCTCCGAAGCACGTAAGTGCTGAGGAGAATCAGCAAAGAATTATACCTCAAGTTCGATTGTTTTTTGAACCCTTTTTGAAAGAATTTGCTAATTCTCTACCACTAGTTTCATATCTTTGTCGAAATACCTATCTCCCTGCTTAAATCCATCCCAGAGAATAATTACATTGCCTTCAGAATCAACAGTAGTCAAAGTATAGGGTTCTACAGGTATACTTACAGAAACATTTGCACCTGAGGCTTCGATATCAACGGCAAAAACTTCTTCTACATCCCCTTGCTGAGGGTATAGTACTTCCATAAAAGCATCTTTGAATCTTAGACACAAATCCGGATCTAGGGTATAGTTGCATTCATTTAAACCATCAGTATCTAATGCAGATATGTACCCTACTCCAGCCATTCTTTCAAAGTATACTGCAAGATTATCAGTTGAATAATCATATTCATATCTACGCATTTGAGAATTCCAAACTTCTTCGTGACCAGTTATATTTCCACCTACAGCATGTGTATCTTCATGAGCAATAATCTGTACTAAGTCACTCATATCTTGAACCATATCTATAGAAATAAACACACCATTGTAGACATCTCCTGCAATAGTTGAGTAAGGGGCAAGAAAGTGTCCAGCAAAAGAAAATTTTTCATTTACTCCTCTAAGGTAAGTGTCCTGACCGGTCATTTCTTCTTGTCTTCGCAAGGCAGCCCTTCCGTTAGGTGCCAGCTTCAAGATTTCGTCCTGTGTTGTAAATACCATAGCTGTTGGGATATTGACTGTCGTACCGAAGTATTCTTGTGCAGAATCTCTTATAACACTGTATATTGCATAGAGGATTTCTGGAGGCAAACTGAAACCATAGTTTTCTAGTCCGAACACTGTGAGAGTTCCGTGATCACCGCCTAACTCAGTCTTAGACAAATAATGTAGATTAGGATTCCTAGATTCAACTTTTTCAATTGAGTCGTCACAAGATAATTGATCTGTGAATTGGCCAGTTATATAGCCTAAAGTTCCGTCTGGAAGGTTAATTTCGTACCATCCATCCTCTGAAACATTTCCTGTGTAGGTATAAATGTCTTCGTCGTAGGCTTGCCCAAGAATATTAAATGAAGTCCCTGGGCCTACTCTAATATTTACCCCATTCTGACCGTTCTTTAATACGACACATTCACCTTCGACAACTGGAGTTATATTTGATACTGGAACTCTTGGTGAGTTTGCAGGTGCTAAATCAGCTTTGTTTCTGTCATCCTCGACTCCAACCATCCCCATAATCATGCTCATAAGGACATAAAGCAATACAGTATTTTTCTTTACAGGGATATTAAAGGAGCTAAGCAATCTCTCAAAAAAAGATAAAATGCTTAAGCTTTGAGCTTCTTGATTGAAAAGTTGTTCGTTTTTCATTCAATAATGTAACTCTTCCATTATAGCACTGTCACCTGGACTTGACAACAATAGCGCAAGCGCCACCTTTGTCTACTATACTTATGGGCAACGGGGAATTTGACTGTCAATTATGGAGCCCTCGCAGCCCAGCCAAAAGTGAAGTCATCTGGAGAAAGTCCATCCAGTTTTATTTTGAATCCATTTACTGTTCTATCGGTTACAACGAATCTATGTGTGAACGATAAAAAATTCTGACCTATTGGAGTGACTTGAATCACAGGGATACTAGTCATTGGAGATGTAAAGGTAACTTCAATTTCGTCTGTTCCCGTTAGAATTGTCGCCTCACCTACAACACTTGAGTCTGCTCCATTTTCCAAGGATAACACTCTACTCTCCAGTCCAGCAACCCTTACCTCGAGTGCTGTATATAGATTCATCAGATTAGCATCTTGAATTGTTAATGCGTTGTAATTGTCTGTAACTGTTGTTTGAAGGCTTGCGACGGTTGTCTGCAATGTAGTTACAGTTAAGTCTACTTGTTGCAATCCTTTTGTTAAAATCGGCAAAATTCTATCTGTGTCTATAGCATTTGGTAAACCTTCTTCATCTAGAACCACTAACCGAGGATCTATCAAGAACATATCTTCTGCGATGAATCCCAGAGCTAGCTCATTGGTTTCGTTGTACGTATAAGACACAGGTCTCATCGCTCTTACTGCATCGATTCCTAAGCTAATATCAATAATATCGTGTTTGTACCTTGCCGACGATGGGTTACATGCAGTTTGGCTAGCACCGATGAAAAGTCTTGTAGAAGTGTTGTTTCTACAAAGTACATTATTTCCTGTGACGACTGCTCCAAGCCCAGAAGTAGGAATAAGAATTCCCCCTGTTCCCGCTCTTAAGTTGAGTGCTGAAGCTCCTGTAATACTACCTATGTTAACGGTCTTTGCGTTAGCATTGGTTCCTATATCAATTGTGCCAGTGGTTCCCGTATCTAATGTTAATGCTCCGGTCGTTCCTGTTGTTATTGATATTGCTGTTGCTGCTCCAGATGTCATTGCTATTCCGTTTGCAAAACTTAATCCGTTTGCAGTATTAAACGTAGCTCTGGTAACTCCGTTTGTTTCGAAACTCAAAGTATTGTTATCGTTTGTTCCTACAACTGCTGGTGCACCAAAACTATTTCCGTTTTGAGCCAAACTAGTGTTGTTTAATGATAGAACTCCCGCAGTATTTAGAATTACTCTGTCGTCTAGTTGCTGAATTCCATAAATAATTATAGGTAATAGCTTGTCGCCATCTACAGAATCTGGAATACCTTCTTCATCTCGTGTAACAAATAATTCATTTATAACTGCCATTTCTTCAGCTATGAAACCGTAAGAATTTTCATTATTACTATTATATGTAAAGCTCACAGGTCTAATTTGGTTCAATGTTTCTATACCCAAACCAATATCTACAATATTATGCTTGTACCGTGCAGAAGAAGGATTACATTGTGTTTGGTTTCCTCCTCTTCTTAACAAACCTGTAGCAGCATTCCAACAAACAGGTAGATTTCCCGCTGCCGCTGCAGGCATTGCTGCTACTGCTATAAACATTCCACCTGTTCCTGCATTTAGGTTAAGTACTGATGCTCCTGTCACAGAACCTATACTAACTGTTTTTGCATTAGCGTTAGTTCCAATATTTACTGCTCCTGTTGTTCCAGAGTCAAATGTTACTGCTCCCGTTGTTCCACTTTGTATTACTATTGTTCCTGTTGTTGCTGTGTTGATTGCTACTCCTCCAGTACCAGCGTCAAGATTTAAATTTGTTGCACCAGTAGCGTTTCCAATATTAATAGCCTTAGCGTTTGCAGATGTTCCGACATTTATCGCCCCAGCGTTATTATTCCCAATATTAATTGTTGTAGCCCCAGTTCCTGTTCCCAAGTTGATTATGTTAGCTGCTGAGGATGAACCAAGTGTCATTGTTCCTGTTTGTGCTGTTCCACCGATTGTGATTGTGCCAGCTACTGTTGATGCTCCTACAGTGTAAGTCGATCCTCCAACTCCATCCAAACTGAAATTTCCTGTTCCAACCCTTTGAATTAGTGTCGAAGAAGTATTCGTACTTCCTATTGTAATTGTTTGCGCGTTTGCAGATGTTCCGACATTTATAGCCCCAGCATTATTGTTTCCTATGTTAATTGTTGTTGCTCCAGTTCCGGTTCCCAAGTTGATTATGTTAGCTGCTGAGGATGAACCAAGTGTCATAGTTCCTGTCTGTGCTGTTCCTCCTACTGTTATTGTTCCTGCTACTGTCGATGCCCCTATTGAATAAGTTGAACCACCCACACCATCTAGTGAAAAGTTTCCTGTACCGACTCTTTGAACAATTCCCGTTGCTCCAGTTACATTTCCAATTGTTATAGTCTTAGCATTTGCATTAGTTCCTAGGTTAACAGCCCCTGTTGTTCCAGAATCCAGAGTTAGTGCTCCAGTTGTTCCAGTAGTAACTGATATTGCTGTACCTGCTCCAGAAGTAATTGCAATTCCATTTCCAAAGCTTAGTCCATTTGCTGTATCGAAGGTAGCTCTTGTAACTCCGTTTGTTTCAAAACTTAATGCATTGGTATCATTTGTTCCAAGAACTGCAGCAGCTCCAAAACTATTTCCACCTTGTTCAAAACAAGTTGCGCAAACCCCTCCACCTAACAAGTCTACATTAGAAGTTCCATCATAAAAGAACAGCTCTGTACCGTTCCACCATAAGTCTCCACTATTTGGTGCGGCCACATCTGTTCCAAAAGAACTATCAATATTTAAAGATGCTTCGTTAACAGAGGCACCCGCAAATGTTGCGAATGCTGTCGAAGTTGGATTAATTCCAAATCCAGCAAATGCTTGAGAGTAAAAATCTCCTCCTACGGTTAATGCTTGTAGTATATCTACATCTTGATTTGTATCGATGATAATTGCAGTAGATCCATCAGTTTCAATTTCTAGGTTGAAAGTATCGTTTGTACCTAATACTGCTGTACCTCCAAATGAATTTCCACCATCCTCAAAGAATGCTCCAGATACGCTACCAATAATCGTACCAGTACAAGAGAAGTCTCCAGTTACTCCGTTAAGTGTACAACCAGTATCCGAATCCCCTCCCATTAAGTTAAGAGTTCCGTTTGCTCCAGTTCTACCGAAGTTAAGGGTAGTTACATTGCTTGCGAACATATCCAGTGTACCAGCATTTGTTGTTGAAATTACTCCTCCATTTAACGCTACATCCCCAGATGCTGATATGGAAAGTGAATTTGTAAAGTCATTTAAGATTACTGTTGAATATGGGTCAGATCCTCTGTATCCATAAGTATTTCCTGTTACTGTCCCAGTATTAAATAAAGCATAATCGTATCCAATTAGGTCGCCTAAGATAGTTCCGTCATTCGTTACTTGTGTTCGTAGTCCAAACATTGTCTGATTAACTGTACCGCCTACAGAATTTGTTACAAGGTTTTGTATTCCTAAAAAGTCTTCGTCTACTATTCCTTCATTACCAACATTGCTTGCAATACCGATCATACCCCTATCAACAAACCCCGCGGGGCCATTTAATAGAAAGATTTCTGTACCTAAGTAAAATTCGCCTACAGTGTTAGTATTGGATGAAAAAAGAGAATGGTTAGCCATTCTTCCAGTCACTGTACCAGCATTACTATGATTGAAGTAACCATTTTGGTGTGTTGCTACTGTTCCTCCTATCAAGTTTTCTGCGAATGAGTTAATGTTTTGTAGTGTACCTACTACACCTGCTGTGTTTCTTGTTGTTCCTGAAAGTCCCACTGCTGTTCCAGTTAGTGTTCCTCCCGTTACATGCATAAATGCACTTACGGGCGTCATAAATCCTGCTGATGATCCACTTGATGAATATAGAATCTCTCCTCTTAAAGCTCTTAATGATCCGGGTGCATTTGCTGCTCCTGTATTAATTACCGATCTTACTCCATATGTTCTTCCTCCTGTCGTATCATTTGTTGTAATAACAGTTAGAGGATCGTAGTTACCTGCGTTGTATGTTGATTGTAATGCTGACTCTATTCTTAATGCTGTGTCTGCTGTTGGAGCTACAAATACTCCTACTCTTCCATCGTTTGCTACTGTGAATACAGAGTTACCTGTATTTTGTAATCTTAATAAATCAGGTGTGCCCGCTCCATTCTCGTTAAATACTAAAAGAGGATTTGCTGTATTTGCTGTTGTTTCTAAATTTATTAATGTATTAGTACTTGTTGTTGTTTGTACTGCATTTGGTTTAAAGAATACGAAGTCTCCAGAAGTGTACCCATCAATATAACTTGCGTGTACAGCATATCTAGCAGAAGCTACATCTCTGATTTCTACTCTACTAAATGTTTCTGAAAATGTTGAAGTGCCTGTTGGGTCAAATTCTATTTCTATCCATAGATCTGTTGCTGAGAAGTCTACTCCTCCATTTGATATACATCCATTTCCTGCATCAGTCCAATTACCATCTGTTCCTGTATCACTTACTACGTTACAAACGCTGTTTATTTCTAGATTGAATATTCCGTTGTAGTGTCCAATTTCTGTATCTGTGTGATCTTCGCTGAATAATAGATTTCCTCCACTTGATGCATCGAAGATGTTTACTCTAAAGTCACATGAATCGTTTCCGTTTCCTGCTACTACGCAAGCTGGGGTTCCTGTGTCGATGTTTGTTCCATCTACTAGGTTTACTATCTTACTTTGGAAGTTTAGGGTGTTTGATGATGCTGAAACTGTTGTAGGTACAAATAAAAATGCAAGTACTGCCAATATGACAAGGGCTCTCACTCTTAAGGTTTTAGATACAAATAGTTTTATGTGCATTATTTTTTATTAGTACTCCTACAGTTAAACAAAAAAGAAAACTGAAGTCAATATTATGTAAAAAAAGTTTGAGTTTCATTTTTCCAAGAACTTTTTTAAGATGGCCACAAAGTACAAGTTATTGCCAACTACTTTATTTAAACAGAAAGAAAAGTATAAGTCAATAAAAACCCTGAATGAGACTGCTCCCATTCAGGGTTTTAGAAGTTAATTTGGAGCTACAATGTAATGTTTGTAGTTACGTTACCTTTTTGAACAATTTGATTTGTAGATGGTCTAAATACAAAGATCTTACTCTCTGCAGCATAGATTACTAACAAGTCGTTAGCTTGAACATTAGCATAGAACTCTGGATTCTGAGATTGTAGTTGAGCCACATCTGTTACAACAAGAACTTGAGGAGTTGATGTTGAGTCCTGTGGAATGATTCCATCAGTTTTTGCAGCTTCACTAATTGTATTTAATTGAGCTTGATTTCTTGAGTTTAGCTCCTGTGATGGAGTATTTCCCTCGTAAATCTTTTGGTGTGAAGCTTCTCGGTAGATGATCATTCTGTTTGATAATACTACTGCAAAGTCTCCATTCTGAACGTCTTTGTAAATCTCTTTTTGAATTTCATTCTCTGACTTTAGTGATTCAACATCTTCAATTTGAACAACTGCTGCACCCAACATTTCGTTGTTGTTTAGAGTTGTAACTTGGCTAGCCTTTCGTAAGATTCTCTGTGTTACAGATTCACTTGCATTAAAGAACAATGCGTAAGCTGTCATTAGAAAGATTCCTACAATTAGCACGAAAGAAATAAGAGGCATCAATTGCTCGAAGCCCATAGATCTGTTCATTTTGTTAGCTTTTAAGCTAGGCGCCTGTTGCTGTTGCATTGGCATCATTCCATTTTGGTTTTGCTGATAATTCATACAAATAAATAATTAATATCTATAAAATTCTTAAGAAAGTATAGTAAATATTTGGGACAATTTCAAGTCCGAATCATTCAATTTCTAGCAACTCATTCCAATCGGTCGTATATCGGTTTGAAACCATATGTTGTCCCATTCTCCAGGCATCTCCATGACCCGAGGAAGCAAATCTGACAAAGTCTCTCCCCTCCACACTATTTATTTTGTCTATCAAACCACCTAAAATATTTTCTTTTACTTTTTGGTCTTCATTTGTCTGAAATAAACTAACCACTGTTTCGGACGCAGGAACAATCCCCGATAAAACTATTCCTAACCTCTTGTATTTGAATTCAGGTTTATAAATTTTCTTCAGAGCCTCCATACCCAATTTAATAATATTGGGAGTATAGTTTATTGGGCTAATCGAAGTTTCTGTCCAAGACGCTTCATACTGATCGTCTGTCTCTTTATGGTAGTTCGTCGAGATATAAACAGTCACAAAGGTGCAAGCACATTCATCCATTCTTAGCTTTTCTGCAGCACGCGAGGCAAAACTAGAGACTGCTTCTTTAAGATGTTTTAAATCATTAGTTGTTTTAGCGAAAGTTCTGGAGGTAAGTATGGTATTTTTAATTTCAGACTCTTCCATTTCTATGCAAGGAATTCCATTTAGCTCCAACAAAGTTCTTTCTCCCGAAACCGTAAGAAAACTCTTTATCACTGCTCTATCAGCATTTTTTAGCTCCAGAACATTATAAATCCCAAGCTCGTTTAACCTCTTCGTATTTTTTCTCCCGATTCCCCAAACTTTCTCCACTCTCAAAGGCCTCAGTATGTCATCCATGCTTTCCACGGTTTCAAAATTAAATACTCCTTTATATATAGTTGGATTATCCTTAGCAATTTTATTCCCAAGCTTCGCTAATGTTTTTGTTTTTGCGATTCCAATTGAAATAGGAATTCCGACTTCCTTGTAAACTCTATCTACTGTTTTTCTACAGTATTCCTCTATGTCGAAACCTGCATTATCAAAAATCATAAACGCTTCATCTACAGAATATATTTCTAGCTGCGGAGACATTTCCCGCAGAAGACTCATTACTCTGTTCGAAATATCTCCATAAAGAGTGAAGTTTGTCGAAAATAGGTTAATATTATATTTTTCGAAAATATCTCTAAACTTGAATGCTGCAGCTCCCATAGGAATTCCCAAGTCCTTTGCTTCATTTGATCTAGCAATTACGCATCCATCGTTATTAGAAAGAACAACTACAGGTTTTCCATTAAGCTCTGGACGGAACAAACGCTCACAGGAAGCGTAGAAATTGTTGCAATCTACTAAAGCGTAGATTCTTTTAGATTTGGATTCTACAGGGGTCATAGATTAGATTCGGACATGAACAAATACTCTGGCGAACCCATTTCTGGCTTACCTTCGAGCTTTACTCTTTTAAGTTCCAAAACTCCATCTTTAAGCTGCAAGAAAAGCGATTTATCCTTCCTGAACAAAGTCATCGCGGGTAAGTTTGGATTAAATGCTGACAAAACAGCTTCGTGAATCTGAATTATCTTTTCTTCCTTATTCTTAAACCAAGCTAATGGCCAAGGGTAGAAAGCCCTTACCATCCTCTCGGCAACATCAATTGAAGTTTCTGAGGTGATCTCAGCTTTTTCTTTAGCCAAATCTTCTTTGTAACAGTACGTCGCTTTTGAATGATCCTGAGGAACGGGAGTTATTTTTCCGTCTACATAATCTTGCAAACAATCTTTTAAAATCTGAGCTCCCAAAATACTAAGTTCAGACATTAGATCCTCAGCATTTTTCGAATTCCGGATTTCAATTTTCGAGCTTCTCACTATATCTCCTTCATCCATTTTTTCCGACATTATCTGAAGAGTTGTCCCTGTCTCGGTTAATCCTTGGAGAATCGACATTTGAACAGGCACAGCACCTCTCAACTCAGGCAGAATTGAGCCATGTAGATTCAAGCATTTGTACTTAGGATATTCTAGAACGAAGTTAGGAATTATCTGACCATATGCAGCAACTATAATAAGTTCTGGTTGCGTTTGATCAAGAATAGATTCTCCCTCCAGCTTTATTCTCTCAGGTTTAAAAATTGGCGATAAATTTAATGACTGTGCATATTCTCCAAGCTCCGTAGGCTTAAGTTCCTTTTTTCTACCGAACGGTTTGTCTGGTTGAGTTACAACACCAACAAGTTCTACAAAATCTAACTCTGTGAGAGTCTTCAAAATTTCTTTGGCAAAACTGCCCGAACCGAAGAAAAGTGTCCTTGTTTTCATAGAGCTATTCTATCATGCTCTTCCAATCTTCAGCGAATTGGGTCTGACCTTTTGAAGTCAATTCGTGATTAAGATTATAGAAGTTCAAAGGTTCGTCCAAAGGGAAGTCTTGGTATGGAATCGGACTTCCTTTTCTCTGGTATTCTTGATCTAATTTTAAAGGGAATCCTCGATCTTTCCACTCGATAAGCACCTTTTTTGAAGCAGTAACTATTTCAGCTCCTACCTCAATTGCTCTGACTAGCTGAGAAACGTCTCTGACGCTAGCTGCTAAAGTTCTTACGTGATGGTCGTTTTGTTCAGAATACATTCTATAGATATTCTCTACCAAGCTCATTCCATCTTGACCAATATCGTCCAGCCTGCCTATAAAAGGTGATACGTAAACGTTATCAAACCCCCTGCTTAGGGCACTTATAGCAGCACCTTGCTCTTGCGAGAAACAAAGCGTTACATTAACCTGAATACCCGAATTTAGTAATTTATTCATAGCACCCAACCCAATTAATGTCGCAGGAACTTTAACATGGATATTCTTTGCCCACTTGGAGAATTTGAGACCTTGAGCTACAAGATCTTCTACTGTACTCGTATCATCAGCGTAAACCTCTACAGATATTGATCCTCCTCCTATAATTGAGTCAATTCTCTGAATTTCAGACTTATATAGTTCTAACAATTCCGATTCTGAGAATTTCTTACCAGAATCAAGCATCTTTCTAATATCACTATTTTTACTGAGTAATGTAGGGTTTGTAGTCTGTCCATCCAGAAATCCTAGTTCATTTTTGATCTCTTGCGTATCCTTAGCGTCACAGCCATCAAGATAGATTAGTGTCTGTAATCCTTGTGGTTTCATACGATTGAGTGTCCTCCAAAGATAGAACGCATTACAGAGAGGATTTTACCCGTAAAAGTCATATGATTAGGTGAATTTAGCCTAAAATCAACTGCTGCTTCGATAGATTGATGATCTAAAGACTTCTTTTTGGCTTCCTCTACAAACCACTGCCCCGTTCCAGTATTCTCTACGATCCCACTAAATTCGGACAAATCTCCATATTGTCCAAAACCTTCTTTCAAAGAATCAATTAATTTAGACTCAATCACACTTCCCTTTGAATAAAGATCAGCGATCTTTTGTAAATTGAAATCGTAATCAGAGTTTTTAAGCATATTAAATCCTTCCGCGATTGATTGCATCATTCCGTACTCTATTCCATTATGAACCATTTTAGCGAAGTGACCTGCTCCAGAATCCCCCACTAGTTGATAGCCACCCCCTTTTGAAACTGCTATTTCAAATAATTCTTTTATCGATTCAAACGCTTCGGATTTTCCACCCACCATCATACATGGCGCAAACTGTGCTCCATTCGGACCACCAGAAATTCCACAATCAAAGTAATTGATTTCTTTTTGGTCAAATTCGGTCACACGTGAAATATCGTCCGAAAAATGTCCATTGGAAAAGTCGATTACCGAATCACCTGGATTTAGGTGGTTAAAAATCCCATTTTCGCCGAAGTAAATTTCGTTAGTTGCTTCTCCTCCTGGAAGAAATGTAGCGACAATCCTAGGAGTCTTTATTTTTGCAATCTCAGATAAATCCATGATGCTTGTAGCACCCAACTCTGTACTTAAATCTTCCGCTATAGAATGTGTTCGATTAAATAAAATTGGGACTACTCTCTTGTCTACTAAATTTCTTGCAAATGCTGAACCCATTTTTCCAAGTCCAACTATTACTATTGATTGATTCATATTTTTTCTCCTTTCTTATATTTAAATAAATTTACCTTCCTGTCCCTCCAAACTTTTAGAATTGCGTCTGTAATTCTCCACTGCTCCTCAACTTCTTCATTGGAAATAAAATACTCTTTATTTGATTTAAATGCTTCTTCTAAAAGCATAGCGTACTCTCTAACGTAATGGTCTTTTGAATCTTCGAAGTCATAGCAAACGAATTCTTCCCCGTCCTTTATCTCGCAGACCTTTTGGTCAGGTCCATAATCCACATAGAATCCCGAATTATCCTTATAAATCACTTTTACATACTTTTTTATTTCAGCGAGTCCTTTACCTCCTTCTAAATTTAATTTAATCCCGTCTTTTGTTTTTAAAGTAATGTTGAAATACGTCTCTGTGATTGAACCGTCTTGAACACCTTCAATTTCTGAGTATCCCTCGTATTGCCCTATCCTTGATGAGCTTACAATTTCTTCGTCGGAAGGTGTAACTATCTGTTTTAGAGATTCCAATCTGTCTTGTTCTTCCTTGAATATTAGAGCAAAGGCTTCTAACAGGTGGTTACCTCCGACATCTCGAAAAGCACCGTTAATGTCGTAGAAGTCTCCTCGGTTCTCTACCCCCAGAATTTCGTTAGAGTTAACGTAAACTTCAGAGATTTGATCTCGATTCGGAATAAATCTTGGCAAACTTCTTAAAATTGACTTTCCTAAGTAATGATCTATCCTATAAATGTGACTTTCGGACACAAATTGGGACAAAACTAACTCCAGTTCGTCAAAAGATTTTCGGTCAAAACCAAAAGGCTTCTCGATTATAATTCTTGCATCACCTTGTCCCAATCCACTAGAAGAAAGATTTTGCAGAATCTCTACATAAATATTCTGAGGAACTGCTAGGTAGAAGAATTTAGTGTAATTGCAATAAGGACCATCTAGCAGTTCCGATAGCTTAACGTAACTATCTTGAGAACTGAAGTCTAGCTGGAAATATTCAAAATGGCCACAAAACGCTTTAAAATCGGTTTCGTCATATTTTCCGACCTTAGACAAGCTCTCCTTTAAAAACTCGTGATACTTTTCTCCTGACAAATCTCTTCTAGCCACGCTTACTATTCTCCTTCCCTTTAGAGTTCCCTGGGTAAACATGTAGTAAAGCGATGGGATTAGTTTTCGAGAAGCCAAGTCTCCTGTAGCACCGAATAGAATTAAAAGTGGTGTCATGAAAAAAGATTAAAATAAAAAAGACTATAAGATTAAAAAATAGATTCTAGAAATTACCCCACGATCTCTTTGATTTTTTTTACAATACTAGAGGAATTTAAACCTTCATACATATAAAGATCCTCTTTCGATCCGCTTTCCGCCAGTCTATTTATAAACATCGAATGAATCTGAACTCCCTGAGAAGCTAACTCACTTTTTACCGCTTCTCCTAAACCTCCTGCCTCGTAATGGTCCTCTACTGTCAAAACGATTGTATTACTGTCTAAATCGAGAGCAGTTAAATCGGCCATTGGTTTTAGTTTTAGCAATCCAATAACCTGAACAGAGATGCCTTCAGATTTGAGCTGCTCTCCTGCCTTGATTGCTTCTAAAAGTGTTTCCCCAGAAGAGATAAGCTTAATATTACTTTGCTCAGAATAAATTGTAGATTCTCTAATCTCATCTCCTTGTTTATGAAGTTTCTCCGTATCGCTTCTTCCTAACCTAATATAGAAAATCCCTTCGTTAGTCGCTGCTTCGATTAAAGCTTGCTCAGCTTCGTAAACATCTGAAGGATAGTAAATTGTTGAATTCCATAGGGATCTTGCCAATGCTAAATCTTCCATTCCCATTTGAGATGGGCCATCTTCTCCTATAGCCACTCCTGCATGTGTTCCAACAATCTTGATGTTGGCTTCTGCTAATGCGGACATTCTAAGTTGGTCGTATGCTCTTGTGAAGAAAACTGCAAATGTAGAAACAAATGGAATTTTACCTGTTCTTTCTAACCCTAATGCAACTCCAACCATATTTTGCTCCTGTATAAAACATTCAATATATCTTTCGGGATGAGCCTTCTTAAAATCTTCTGCATAGGTGGAATTACTCACACCACCGTCTAACACAACTATATTGTGTCCAGATTCGTAAATATTTGAAAGCACTTTTCCATATATTTTTCTTGTTGAAATTTTATCTTCTGACGATAGGTCTAGTCTATTTACTGATTTGGGTTCTTCTATATATCTTTCCAAAAATTCGCCCGGTTTCTTCAAAGGATAAAGTTTCTTTTCTACCGAACCCAATTCCAACAAAGCAGCTTCATATTTTTCTTGATTTAATGCTTTTCCGTGAGCATCTTCCTTGTTTTCTAGAAAAGAAATTCCTGCCCCTTTCGATGTTTTCGCTATTAATATCTTTGGTTTATCCGAATTATTTTGAAGAAGTGAATCGTAAGCCTTTGTTACAGATTCAAAATCATTACCATTTTCCTCAGAAATTACTTCCCAGCCGAAGGCTTGAAATTTCTGAACATAACTATTCAAATCCCAACCAGCCATGGTTTCTGCCACCTGCTCTAGTCTGTTTACATCCAAAATTGCAATTAAATTATTAAGCTTATAGTGAGCTGCAAACATTGCTGTTTCCCAGATCGACCCTTCTTCTGTCTCTCCGTCCCCCAGTAAAACGTAAACATTATTTTTGAAGTTATCTAAATATTTATAGCTGTAGGCCATGCCCGCTCCTATCGCCAAACCTTGTCCCAATGAACCGGTTGGAGCTACTGCAAATGGAAATTTATTTGTAGGATGACCTTCTAATCTACTTCCAAATTTTCTGAGGGTATCTAATTCCTGAAATGGAATTCCTCCTGCAACTGCCCATAGAGAATAAAACAATGGGGCGGCATGTCCTTTCGAGAAAATGAGTCGATCATTATGTGAATATTCTGGATAATCAACATCAAATTTAAAGTGATTGCCCCACACTAGTGCCGCCATTAATTCAACAGCAGAAAGGCAAGAAGTTGGATGACCAGATCCTGCCTTAGTAGTTGAATCTATTGATAGAAATCTTAGTAATTTTGTGAGATTTTGAATTTCGGAAACTTCCATATAAACACTATATGGAGTTAATTAAGTTTTGTAAAGGAAATCAGAATAATGATTAAAATTCCATCTCTGATGTATGCATTGGAAGGCCTCCTGAGTCCTTGATTTTAGCGATTGATGCTTCGTAAAAGCCATCTTCGTTTATATAAAGACCTATTTGGCAATCTTGAATGAGTTCCATAAAGTACCGTTGGAGTTCAGTCCCTCTTTTACCCTGCACAGCCACATAGTAATTCAATTCAGTTATAACCTGAGATAGCACTGCATAACGCCTTTCCAACTGAGATACTTTTAATCCGAATACGCACATGAGTATTAAAGCGTACATAACAAGATTTGATTTGTCGCTCAATTCTGAAAGCTTTCTTTCTTTTAGTAAGAAATAGTATTCGTGAAGTTGGGCCATAATTTCAATCTCGGTGTCAGGAAGATCTTCTGGGAGTTCCTCTCCGAAGATTTTAATGAGAGCTTTTATTGCTGGAATTCTTTCGCTCCAAGGAATTTGATTAGTCTCTAGCTCTGTTATAAGCTCTTGAAGCTCTACGGCTAAATCAGAAAATTGCGCAGATTCTCCGAACGAATATAAAGGTCTAACTCTATCTATATACTCTTTCTGATAACCAGCTCCTTCCAATTCCGCTAATCCCAAAGTTGCAAAGCCTGTAATAGCACTTAAGAAAATTATTAAGTATTCTCTAGCACTTAGAAATACTCGAAGTTTTGACTCGTATTTGGACTCAATTTTTTTAATCGGTTCTTTATCCATCGGCCGATTTTATCATAGTATTAATAATGTATTATGATAAAATAAGCTATTGTAAAAAGTAACTTTATGTTCAAACAACCAAACCCTCGAGAAGACTTTTATAAACTTTCAGAAGATGTAAATAAATTTTGGAAAGATGAAAACATTTTTCAAAGATCTATTGACGAAAAACCTGAAAATGACAGATACGTTTTCATTGATGGACCTCCTTTTGTTACAGGAACTCCTCACTACGGATCGTTACTATCCTCTATTACTAAAGATCCAGTAACTCGATTCTGGACAATGAGAGGAAAGAGAGTTCGAAGAGTTTGGGGCTGGGATTGTCACGGACTACCTATAGAAGAAAAAGTTAGTAAGAAATTAAATCTTCATACTAGAAAAGAAATTGAAGCTTACGGAGTTGATAAATATGTAGCAGCTTGTAGAGATCATATTCAAGAAGTAACTGATCAATGGGGTTGGTATATCGATTCTGTTGGAAGATGGGTAGACATGGATAACGCATACTATACAATGAACCCAGAGTTTAACGAAAGCGTTCTTTGGGTTTTCAAACAAATGTGGGATAAAGGCTTAGTTTATAAAGATAGAAGAGTTTCTCTTTTCTCTACCGATACCGCTACTCCCGTTTCCGAATTCGAAGTTGCAGAGAGCAATAACTACAAAGACATTGACGACTTAAGCATTTTCGTAAAATTTAAAATCAATGCTGACCCAAACAATTTATTTGGAGGTGAACAAGTTTCTCTTGTTGCTTGGACTACTACTCCTTGGACAATTCCTTCTAACTTTGCGTTAGCTGTAAATCCAGAATTCGATTATGTTCTAGTTGAATTCGAAGGAGAAAAATTCGTATTGAACAAAGAAAGAGTTGCGTATACTTTCCAAAATAAAGAAGTAATTGTTCTAAAATCATTTAAAGGAAACGAATTAGTTGGACTTGGATATACACCCGTTTTTGATTTCTATGTTCCTCAGACTACAGAAAAAGACTTTAAAGTCTACGCTTACGAAGGAGTTACAAACACTGATGGATCTGGAATTTTACACATTGCTCCAGGATTTGGAGAGGAAGACTTCAATGTTGGAAAGAAGTTTGGATTAAGTGGCCATCAAGATATTAACGACGAAGGACATCTTTTAGTTGGACCTTGGACAGGAAAATTCTACAGAGGTGCAGTTAAAGATATTACAGAGACTCTCCAAACTCAAGGAAACCTTTTGAGATCAGAAGTTTACAACCACAGAGTTGCTTTCTTTAGAGGAGATAATCCTTTAATCTACAAAGCCCAAGAAGCATACTTTGTAGACATGCAAAAAATTAAAGACCGAATGTTGGAACTAAATCAGAAGATTAACTGGGTTCCTCCTCACTTTAAAGATGGAAGATTTGCAGATGTAATCAAGAATGCTCCAGATTGGTGCATTTCTAGAACAAGATACTGGGCGACAATTATGCCTTTATGGAGAGCTGCAGATGGAGAGGAAATCGTTTGCGGAAGTATCGAAGAAATGTCTAAATACAACAGCGAAATTACTGCAAAAGAAGTAGACGGAAAGAAAGTATGGTTCTTTGGAGAAAAGAAACTTTGGTTACACAGAGACGTTTGCGATCAAATCATTTTGACTAAAGATGGTAAAGAATTCAAAAGAGTTACTGATGTTATGGACGGATGGTTAGATTCAGGAAGTGTACCAATTGCTGAATACCACTACCCTTTTGAAAACAAAGAGGTGTTTGAAAACAATTATCCTGCAGACTATATTGCAGAATACGTTGGACAAATTAGAGCTTGGTTTAATGTTTTACTAAGAGTTTCTACAATAGTGTTTGATGACATTCCTTTCAAAAATGTTATCTGTACTGGAAACATGGCGGGAACAGATGGAAGAAAAATGAGCAAGAGTTTCGGAAACTACCCTGATCCTAAGGAAACTTTGATCAGATATGGTGGAGACGCAATGAGACTTTACTTCTTAGGAAGTCCTCTACTTAAAGGTGGAGATATTGATTTTGCCGAAAAAGATTTGAAATCACAAGTTCAAGAAACACTACTGCCTTTATGGAACATTTATTCTTTCTTTGTAACTTACGCAAATATGCATAACTGGAGTCCCAATCCAGAGATGGCTTACAACCAAAGATTGGTGGAAAACGATTCTCATCCATGGGATCACATTCCGTTCGACAATGTAACAAATGAATTAGATATCTGGATTCTTTTAAGACTTCAAGAAACAATCAAATCAGTAAATGAATGTATGGAATCTTATGATCTTCCAGCAACAATCAAAGCTCTGAAAGATTTGATAGATGATACTTCTAAATGGTTTATTAGAGAATCTAGAGATAGATTTGCAGATGCTAACCAAGGAGCTATGGGTACTCTGTATTATGTACTTGTTGAAACTTCAAAATTATTAGCACCTTTTGCACCATTTATTTCTGAGAAGATTTATAGAGAAATGACAGAAGGATTGGAAGTTCCAATTTCAGTTCATCTTTGTGAATTCCCTAAACACGATCAGAAGTTTGTAGATCAATATTCAAATTACACAGAGGAAATGGCAGCTGTAAGAAGAATCGCAGAAATGGGTCACGAGTTGAGAACTGTTAACGGATTAAAAGTTAGACAACCTTTACGAAGAATGGAAATAGTTACAACTAATCCTCTACTGCCTGTAATCCCTGACTGGATGAAACTACTTCTTCAGAAAGAGTTAAATATTATGGAAGTAAACGAAATGAGAGAATTATCTTCTGGCAATGGAATTTTAACAGCTGAAGATAAGAATCATGCAACTAGTGTAAGTATTGATTCGAACCTAGATGATGAATTATTAGAGAAAGGTCTTCTGAGAGAAATAATCAGACATATTCAATCCGCAAGGAAGACTAATGGATTTAAACAGGGTGATTCTGTTAAAGTGGAGGTGGTAACTCAAAGTGAAAAAGTTAATGCCATGATTACAAAATACACTGCAGAAATTTCTGAAGCTGTGAGTGCTTCGAATATTTCTTTAAAGAATTCTGAAGTTTCTTCGGATAAAGGTGTAGAATTAGGAGGAGATTTAATTCAAATCAATCTTGAATAATGCAAGAAAACACAACAGATAAACAATTAGAGCTATCGCCTGAGGTAAAAAGACCTGAGAATAAAAAAGTTTTTGGGGTAAGAATACCCTATGCTATTTTGGATGCCCTTCAAACATTGATAATTTCTTTATCAATTTGCGTAGTTATCTACTTATTCGTAGCTACTCCAAATCAGATAGATGGACAGTCAATGGAACCAAATTTCTATAGCGGGGAAATTATTCTAACAAATAAACTCAGTGAATGGCTTGGCCCAACTCCGTTTGGAAAATCATTAGGACTCGATTATGGTCGAGGCGATGTAGTTGTTTTCCAGAAACCTGGCTATAACGATTTCTTAAAAAGAATTATTGCAGTTGAAGGAGACACAGTCCAACTTAAAGATGGGTATGTTTATATTAACGGTGAAAAACTTGTCGAAGATTACCTGCCACCAGCAACTTTCACTAGAGCTGGAAGTTTTATTAAGGAAAACGACGAACCAAAAACAGTTCCTACTGGAAGATACTTTGTAATGGGCGATAATCGAAATAATAGTCACGATTCAAGATACGCAGACATTGGATTCGTAGACAGATCATGGTTCAAAGGAAAAGTAATTCTAAGATACTGGCCAATCAACAAATTCACTGTAATTTCTGCAGGAACATACTCTACTATACCTAACGAAGAGACAGAAGAATGATATTTTCAGTAACAAACCAAAAAGGAGGCGTTGGTAAAACTACAACTGTAATCAATATTGGAGCTTATTTAGCTAAGAACGATAAGAAGGTTCTAGTTGTAGATCTTGATCCTCAATCTAATCTAACTTCTGGATTAGGAATAAAAAATGAATACAAAGAATTTCGAACAGTTTACGAAATGTTGCTTGGAGATGCTGAAGTCGAAGAAGTTGTAAAACCAACCAGAATTCCAAACTTAGATATTTTGCCTTCCACAATAGAACTTGCTGGAGCAGAAATTGAACTTGTAAGTGCTCTTTCTAGGGAAAGTATTCTAAAAAAACACCTTTCAAAGATCAGTGATAAATACGATTTTATTTTAATAGACTCTCCTCCATCTTTAGGACTTTTAACAATCAATAGCTTGGTTGCAGCAGGCAATGTTTTAATACCTGTCCAGTCCGAGTACTTTGCACTCGAAGGCTTAGGGCAACTTCTCAATACAGTCAAATTAATAAAGGGCTCGCTTAATCAGAGCTTAGATATAGGCGGGGTCATATTGACCATGTACGACACAAGGACAAACCTAAGCAAGGATGTCACAGCGGAGATCAAGGAGTTTTTTGGCGATAAAGTCTTTAAAACAATAGTCCCAAGAAGCATAAAATTATCAGAAGCTCCTTCTCACGGACTAACAATTATGGAATATTCTCCATTCTCCCCTGGAGCACTTGCTTACGAAAATCTTGTAGACGAAATAATTAACAAATATACCTTAGTAAGACCTAATATAGGCAGAAAGCCTTGAAAACATTTTACCTATACTATATAAATTAGTAGATCACTAATAATTAATGAAACAATCTGGACTAGGAAAAGGACTCTCAGCATTAATAAGCAAAAATACGTTGCCCGATTTAACACAGGGATATATCCCAAACCTTCCTATCGACCTTATTGTACCTAATCCTTATCAGCCAAGAGCAGAGATTAACCCAGACACACTTGTGGAAATGGCAGATTCGATAAGGCAACACGGAGTTATCGAACCTCTATTGGTAACACGAAAAGGAGATACTTACGAACTCATAGCCGGGGAAAGAAGATGGAGATCATCTAAATTAGCTGGAATGGAAACAGTTCCAGTCGTAGTTAAGGAGTCCACTCCTCAAGAAATGCTCGAACTAGCTGTGATCGAAAACGTTCAACGAAAAGATTTAAATCCCATTGAGGAAGCCTTAGCATTTGAACAGCTAATCAGCGCTTTTGATATGTCTCATGAAGATATCTCAAAAAGAATTGGATTGAGTCGACCTGCAATTGCCAACAAAATCAGATTACTCACTCTTCCAGACGAACTTAAAAAAGCACTTTTGGATGAAAAAATTACCGAAGGTCATGCAAGAGGTCTCCTTGGATTGAAAAATAATGACATGATGATCGCAGCATACAAGATTATTATGAGAGATCACCTTTCAGTTAGAGCCGTAGAGGAACTTGTCCGAAGACTGAACAAAGGCTCAAAGATGCCAAAGAAAAAAAGCATGCGAATCATTGACGAGAAGACATCAAACATAGAGTTCTCTTTAAGGCAGAAATTTGGAGAAAAGGTGACACTGTCCAGGTCACAAAAAGGAGGAAAGATCGTTATTCCATTTACAAACGATACGGAACTAGATAAAATCCTCACATTAATAGATTAAACATGCCACGATTATTAGTTTCAGCTGCTCACACTACTGAGAGTCCAGGTGTGGTAGTAGAAAATTTAAAAGAAGCAGAACTTACCAGAAGTATTCTAAAAAAACTTCTTCCTCACCTTGATACTTTAGGAGTTGACTACAAAGCTGTTCCTCTAGATCTACCTTTAATGCAGCGAATAAACTGGATCAATTCGCAAGGCTACTCAGAAGAGAAAGGAGATCTATTTGTTGAAATCCACATCAACGATGGTGGAAAAAGAGGTTTTGAATTCTGGTACAGCGGAAGTGCTGCAGACGATAACAACTCTCAAAAACTAGCTGAGTATTTGATGGAAAATCTGTCGAAAAAGACAGGTTACGAGAAGCAGGGTGCCAAGAGCGAACACGATCATGAAATTGGAAGCCTTTTAATTTTGAACCAAACACACCCTATCGCAGCTGCGCTAGAGCTTTTGTACATTGATAATCCAGAGGATCAAAAGATTTTAAGGGATGAAGCAAAATTAGACGAATTAGCAAAAGCACTTGCTGAATGTTTAAACGATTTCATCAAGGCCAATCCGGAAATTGGGAAGAACACTAAGAAGAAACCTGCCCCAATAGATGAGATGGATGATCTAGACGATTTACTTGACGACGATTTCGACGACATGTTCGGTGATTCAGGAGCTCCTACTCCCAAGCAGCCGGTAATGCCTTCGTCATTTCCTAGACCAAATTTTCCAAAGAATCCTTCCGGACCAGCAGCGGGAAAATCAGCCCCTCTACTGATGGACAGACAAGAAAGAGAAAAAATGATCAAAGAAACTTATTCAAAATTGATCGGAAAAGAAATCTCTCAGGCTACCCTAACTTACTATTTAAACATGGGAGTTTCGCCGGATGAATTGACTAACAAGTTGATCGAAAGTGATGATTTCAAGGGACTAGTTTCAGATGCCAAAGGCTTCAAAGAAGCTAACGAGAAGGCAACAAAAGCTGAATCTGAACTTTTGGGGTTGAGAGGAAAGATCAAAGATCTTGAAACAATGACTGGAACGATGCAAAGAGTAATCGACTTCAAAAATAAGAAAATTGGCGAAATGCTACTCGAATTAGAAAGGCGAGGAATTGTAAAACCAGGACAGTACCCAGGAAGTGAATCTTTGAAGAAAACTAACGATGATGATTACCCCGGTCTAAAGGCCAAAAAGAAGAAGGATTCTAATATTTTTGACATCCTAATTCGAATCTTCAAGCTCTCCTAATTGTGATATAATCCAATTATTAATGAAAATCTGAACCAATTAAGTGACTAATAATAGATTTATATTTGAAAATTTATTAACAGATAATAAAAAAGCGCCTAGCACTGGTGTTTAAGATCCATACACTCGGATCCACTTTTTGACGGATTTTCATAAACATACTTATTATTAGGTGTTTTATGGAAATTTTAATTCTTCTTGCACTTGTAATCATCGCTATCTTAGGCTTCATGCTCTACTCTCAGATGAGAAAAAAGAACAACGCACCTGTTGCACAGAGTGTTGTTGTACCTCAAATGTCAGAACAAGAAGCTATCGAGAAAGCTAGCCGAATTGCCTCAGAAAAAATCATCGAAGCTGAAAAGAAAGCTTTAGAGATTGAATCAAAAGCACAGGCTTCGCTTAGCTCAACAAGACAGCACTTACAACAGCAAGAAAAACTGCTGAACGACAGAGAAAAGAATCTGATCGAACGAACTACTTCAATTGAAACAAGACTAAATCAGCTTGATAAGAAAGAAGGAGAATTACTTGCTGCTAAACAAGATATCGATTCTAAGAGAGATGATCTATTGAAAGAAATAGAATCTGTTTCAAAAATGACTCGAGAAGAAGCAGAAACTAAACTAAAATCTGAAATTGAGATTGAGCTTAGTGACTGGATGGCAAAGAAGATCAGAGAATCTGAGCTACAGGTATCCCAAAAGGCTGATGATAAAGCAAAAGACCTATTGGTTGAAGCAATGTCTTCTGCAGCTACAGACTATGTAGCAGAAACTACTACCACTACTATTACAATTGATGATGAGACTTTAAAAAGCAAAATCATCGGTAAACAAGGAAGAAATATCCGAACTTTCGAAAAACTTACAGGAGTTGATTTAATTGTTGACGAGACACCAAATCAAGTTACAATCTCTTGTTTTGACCCTATCAGAAGAGAAGTTGCAGCTTTAACGCTAAACAAATTACTTTCTGACGGAAGAGTTCACCCAGGATCTATCGAAGAAACAGTTGATAAAGTAAAGAAAGATCTTCTAAAGGTTATTAAAAAGACTGGAGAAGACATGGCTTATGAAACTGGCTTCAACGATCTTCCGAATGAAATTATCATGCTTTTAGGTCGATTTAAGTACAGATTCAGCTACGGACAGAACTTAGTAAAACACACTTTGGAGATGGTTAAGATCGCTGAAGTATTAGCAAAGGAACTTAGAGCTGACATTAGAACAGCTAAACTTGCTTGTTTACTACACGACATTGGAAAAGTTGCTCCTGAAGAAGGAAAACAACATCACCACATTTCTGCTGAGTTGGCTAGAAAATACTACAAGAATGACAGCTTGATTAACGCTATCGAGGCTCACCACTATGATATCGATGCTAAGTGTGTAGAAGCTGAAATCGTTAGAATCGCAGATGCTATCTCTGGAGCTAGACCTGGAGCTAGAGTTGAAAACTACGAAGACTACGTAAAGAGAATTAGAGCATTAGAAGATATTGCTAACAAGCAAAAAGGTGTTAAGGAATCATTTGCTATCTACGCAGGAAGAGAAATCAGAGTTATTGTTAATCCTCATGAAGCTAATGATGAAGATACTAAAGTAATGGCATTCAATATTGCAAAGGAAATCGAGGCTACTCAGAATTATCCAGGAGTAATTAAGGTTACCTGCATTAGGGAAACAAGAGAAGTCCAAGAAGCTAAGTAACTGGGATTCTTATTTCTAGCAGGCAAATCGCTGCTAAAAGTTCAGAATCCTTTTATCCCGATGTAAATCGGGATTTTAGCTTTAACTATCAATTTCATGAAAGTTTGAAATTAATAGATATTTATCCAACGAAAGCTGGTGTCTCCAAAAAGAATATTGATCCCCACGAAAGTGGGGATTTGCTGATGAAGAAGGGAACTCTGATAATTCTAATTAACGATCTGATTCTTCTCCCAGACCACTTTTCCTTCATTAATAGCTGATTCTAAGAAGCCTTCCCCCTCATCTTCGAGCATGTTTTGAAATTCTGATTGGGTGTAAACGATAGGTTCGATAATTGGCTCTCCACCTTTCGTAATTTCTCGAATATATGTCATTCGATCAATAAAGCTCATAGATGTTTCACCGATTATCAAAAGATCCATAGTGCTCATTCTTGGTGATTGTCTATTTCTAGCAAAACTTCCGAACAAGATGATCTTAGATACCTGGATTTCGTTTTGTGCGATGATTTTGCCAACAGATTCCTCTACTCTTGCATCAGTCTCAGATTCTGAATAATAATATCTTTCCATATCTATATTAATCTCTCCATCAGTTTTGTTCTGATTGATGAATTCGTTTATTTTATAAATTAGTTCTTCCGCAATAGCAATGCATGTCTCCCCGTCTCTATATTCCAAAATTGTATGGGGCGCTTCGGCTCCTTTGTTTGGGAAAACGAATGGATATCTAGAAATAAATGTATAGGATTCAAGTTTTCTAAAGTTGAATTTAACCTCTTGGAATAAGTGATTAGCTTTATTTGCCATGCTAACCAAAACCCCTAGCTTATGTGTCTTGGGCGGAACCCACCCAGCATGGACAACAACTGCCTTTAGAGCTTTCTCAACTGACTGAACTGATTGATAACAAGCCCATTCATAATAGCCAGCTTCCATAGAAATCCTTGCTGCTTTCAAATCGAATTTTGATTGTTCGATCCAAGGAATAAATCTTTTCTTCTTTGACATAAGTTATAAATATTTGAAGATCCGAAGATCTAAGTTAGAAATAAACTAATACACAGTTTAAATTGAAAAGCAGAAAAATCAAAGGTAAAAGAAATAATCCCCGCATGCCTCGTTAGAAACACGCAGGGATTTCTAAAGCTAGCAGCTGTTTTCGAGCTTCTAGCTTTATTCTTCTGATTTTAGTTTAGGTAGTCTTTAAGAGCTTGAGCGATTTCATCACTCTTCATTCTTCTTAAAGCTTTAGCCTCGATTTGTCTAATTCTCTCTCTTGTAACGTTGAATTCGTGCCCAACTTCTTCAAGGGTTCTAGCTACCCCATCCCTTAACCCAAACCGTAATTCAAGAACCTTTCTTTCTCTGTCCGATAGTGTTGAAAGAATATCATTGATCTGTTTCTTTAGATATGACCAAGTAGACATTTCTTGAGGGGAAGCTGTGAAATCATCAGGGATAATTTCTGCTAAACTACTACTTTCTGGGTCGTCACTGATTGGTGCCTCAAGCGATTGTGGCTTCTGAGCAATTTTTATGATCTCATTAACTTTATCAACCCCAAGCTTCATTTCTTCAGCAATTTCTTGAGTTGTTGGCTTTCTACCCAACTTAGATGCTAACTGAGCTGAAACTTTACTTAGCTTGTTAATAGTTTCAATCATGTGAACAGGAACTCTGATTGTTCTTGCCTGGTCAGCAATAGCTCTAGTAATAGCTTGTCTAATCCACCAAGTTGCGTATGTAGAGAATTTGAAACCTTTTCGGTATTCAAACTTATCAACAGCTTTCATAAGACCCAAGTTTCCTTCCTGAATCAAATCTAGAAGGTCTAGGCCTCTTTTTAGATAGTTCTTAGCGATAGATACAACCAGTCTTAAGTTTGCGGTTGTTAGAAGTGTTTCAGCTTCCAGCCCTGTTGATATTACTTTATTCTGATATTTTCTGTCTTTTTCTGCGATTCTTCTTTTAGCAGCTACAACTGTTGAGTTTTTAAAATTGTTTGCTTTTATTAATTTCGCTGCTTTCTCGTAAACAGGATCTACATCTTCATCTGCAAGTTTCTTAATTACACCCCACAATTCTTTATCTGAATCTTCCATTCTTTTTGCAAGAATCACTTCTTCTTCTGCACTCAACAATGGGATCTTTCCAATTTCATGCAAATAAGCTCTAATTGGGTCTGTACTAACATGAGACTTGATCTGCTTAAGGATTCTGATTTTCTCTTCAAAAGTCATCTTTGAACCTCCTGCTGAACCTCCAAATTCGTCGGCTTCGTTAGGTTCGATTATTTCAATTTCATCTTCTTGTAGAGTTGTTACTATGTAATCCAATAATTGAAGATTATCTTCGATATCATTAAATTGATCTAGAATGTCGTCGTACGTTAGGTATCCCTGCTTTTTCCCCAATGTCAGTAATGACTTTACCTTCTCTTTAGCTTCTGAGGATATTGACATTTATTAGCAATAACAAATATTATGGTAGTAGCACTTTTAACTATGAACTTGTATACCTACCGAAAAAATACGGCCTCTGTCGGCTACTCAGCTCTCGACGAGATTAACTACAGGCTATATTCAAATAGTCCAAGCACTACAAAAAAAAGTTCGTTAACTTTAGGTAGTATTTTAACATCTGTATACCATTCTCTCAAAGAGCTTACATCATTATCTGCCCTAACAGGAATTTTAGTTCCAGGAATCCTAGTTGTTGCTGGAGTTTACTTCATTTATCAACAGTTTTTCCCAGAAATTAAGCAAATGGTGGAAGTTAATTATGGCTACCTGAACCAAGGTAATATCACTCCTGTCGCTGATTCATACATCGTAAACACCGAATTTGTTTCAAATCCTTCAGGACTTTCTGAATTAATTCAGAATGCGCTTGATCAGCACGTTCTTCAAGACGATACCATCAGTAGAAATTTCCATGGAACTTTCTATATTTCTATTCCTTCTTTAGGAATTAACCGATTACCTGTTCAATCGAACGTTGAAAGTACAACTGAATCTGTTTACAACCAAGTTTTACAGACTCAGTTAGCTCACTTTCAGGGAACTGGACTTCCGATTTCTGATGTAAAAAATAACATGGTAGTTTACGGACACAGTGCAGCCCCACTCTACAATCCACAGAGAACTGATCCTTACGTAGCTTTCACTTTTCTTCCTGAGCTAAAAGTTGGAGATGCAATTTCAATAGAAATAGAAGGACAAACTTTCAACTATAAAATGTTCAAAAGTAAGATCGTAAATCCTACAGATACTTCGATTATTACAGGAACTCAAGGAAAAAGAACTCTTACTCTATTCACTTGCTACCCTGCAGGAAACAATTCTCAAAGATACGTTGCTATTGCAAGAGAAGTATAAGCCAGCCTTCGGCTGTAAAGTATAAAAGGTTAAAGGTTAAAAGATCCAAAAGTAAGAAGCGTACTTCGTTCCCCCACAGGAATCTTGTTGACAATACGCTGACTAGTAACTTATCTCCAGCGTGTGCCATTATCTTTAAATTACCCAAACGTATTCAAAACACGCAATAAAAAATCTCAGTTTTACCTGAGATTTCGTCTTTCATCTTTTCAATTTTTAGTCTTTCTTTCTTATTTTCTTCTTAAGAAACTTGGCATAGATTCGATTTCATCATCATCCTGTGAAGATGACTGTGTCTTAACTGGTTCTTTTCTCAATCCTAGTCCAACCTTCGAAGGATCTAATGTATTTTCGACTGATCTTGTTAATCCAGGAGCTGTGAATTCCCCAGTAATGTAGTCAATATCGAATCCTGTAGCTAACACAGTAACTTCGATTTTATCTTCGTATGAAGGGTCAATATTTGCTCCAAAAATGAATGTAGCATCTGGTGCAATTTTCTCTTTTACAATTTCTGCAGCTTGAGAAATCTCCATCATTCCCATGTCCTTTCCTCC
Organism: Patescibacteria group bacterium; assembly: GCA_963169855.1. Classification (GTDB taxonomy): domain Bacteria; phylum Patescibacteriota; class Dojkabacteria; order J137; family J137; genus KLAP211. The sequence goes on along the minus strand of CAUJCN010000002.1, from coordinate 647,082 downwards.
AATCACGTTGAAAAGAACCCCCTTTGCTCCATCAATTGAAACTTCTAGAAGTGGACTTTCTATAGCATGTTTTGCAGCCTCTGCAGCTCTGTTCTCTCCTGACGCAATTCCGATCCCCATCAACGCACTTCCTCCATCAGCCATGACTGACTTAACATCGGCAAAGTCTACGTTGATTAAACCTGTTTGAGTAATTAAGTTTGCAATACTTCTTACAGCCTGAGCAAGGACATCGTCTGCACTTTTCATTGCTTCGTAGAAGCTTACATTCTTTTCTAAAGTTTCTAATAATCTTTGATTAGGAACAACGATAAGTGTATCTACCTTGTCTCTTAATTCTTCAATTCCCTTTACAGCTGAATCCATTCTTTTCTTCATTTCGAAGAAGAAAGGTTTTGTTACAACTCCAACAGTTAAAGCTCCTAAGTTCTTAGCAATTCCTGCAACGATTGGTGCAGCGCCTGTTCCAGTTCCCCCTCCCATTCCAGCAGTAATGAAAACCATGTCTGCTCCAGCTAAGTGCTCGTGAATTTGATCTACACTTTCTTCTGCAGCTTTTCTTCCAATTACTGGATTTCCTCCTGAGCCTAATCCTCTCGTAATTTGTTCACCAATTCGAAGTTTTAAATCAGCTTTGGAATTTTGCAAAGCTTGTGCGTCAGTATTTACCGCGATAAATTCAACGTCTGGGATATTGTACTCAGTTATCATGGTGTTAAGAGCATTGTTTCCTCCTCCACCTACTCCAACTACTTTTATCTTTGCATTTAACGATGCCTGCGGTTTTACTAACATAATATTCAAGATTAAAATTTACATTTAACAGCTATAGTCTATAAGAGAAAAGTGGAAATTGCAATAGATTTCAGTTAAAAAGGCTCTAGCTGGGTAACAAGATTGTTCATTATTAGACTTTCCTGTGAATAAATTTTAGCCTTCAACCAACATTGATTAAAATATTGATACAAAACTTGATTCATAGTAAGATTCTTTCCGAAAAAATATTAAATTTATGTTTAGTAATTCAGAAATTTTAGAAAAAAGGGAATTGGCGCTACTTTATTATTACATGCGAATAGATTTTGCGAAAAGAATTACGACCACAAAAATGAATACTCACGAGGCGTTATCTCTAATCAACAACACCCTTACTTTCTTCAATCTACCAGAAAGATTCACTGGAAGTGACAAATTGCGAATTACACGATTACTCGTACATCTAAATAAACTAATCCCCCCAACTGTTACCGACAGAGAATGCAGATTAAAGATAATTAAAGACTTTCTTGAAGCTGAGAGAGAAAAACGCGAAGAGGATTTTTACGACGAAGCTCTGCTCTAAACCTTAACGATTCGCTGCTCTGTTTGCTATAACTTATACAATGACTGTGTGAACTTTAAGGAAGAATATTTTTGAATAATCCACCAATCTTTCCAAAGATTCCATCTCCAGATTTTCCAGGTGTTGATTTTCTTCTTGCTCCGCCCATCATTTTACCAGAATCTCCTCTAGCAACTTCGTCACCTTGAGCGTAGATTAATAGACCTTGAGCTGCAGCAAATGATGGTGTAGAAAGCCCTTCTACTAGGCCGTCTAGACCTCTTGGAGTCCCCACTCTTGCTGGAGCACCAAATACATCTTTTGCAATTGCTGTAATCCCTGGAATTTGAGCAGAACCTCCTGTTATAACGATTCCTGCCGGAAGCTTAAAGTCATGACCCGAAGCTTCTACATTTTGCATTACTAATTCAAAGATTTCTTGTGCTCTTGCTCTAACAATGTCTGTAAAGAATTTTCTTGAAATTGTTTTTATTCCTTCTATTTCTAAAGATGAAACATCTAGAATATCTGTCTTGTCTTCCTCGTCTCCATCAACTGCTTTTTCTTCATCGTCAGCTTCGACCTTCTTATCTTCTGAAGGTTTCTTTTTCTGTTTTGATTGAACAAAATCTGCTTTTTTGAAAAGCTCATTTGCGCTTACCTTTACTTTTTCAGCGTCTTCTAAAGATAATCTTAAGCCTGCAGCCAAGTCTCTTGTAATATTATTACCTCCAAAGGGAATTGAAGTACTATAGGTGACTTCGTCTTCAACAAAAGTTGTAATAGAAACTGTTCCACCTCCAAAGTCTAAAAGCATTACTCCAAGTTCTTTTTCTGTAGGTGTCAGAACTGAATGAGAAGCTGCCCATCCTGTATATACGATTCCATCGATCTTTAAACCGATCATCTGCATACACTTTTCTAAGTTGTGCTTTGATGTAACTGGAACAGAAATAATATGAGAGTCTACTTCTAATCTTGATCCTGTCATTCCAATAGGAACCTTGATTCCTGTTTGCTGATCTACAACAAATTCCCTCGGAATTAAGTGAATGATTTCTCTCGTATTAGGGATAGATACTGTTCTTGCTTGTTCTAAAGCTCTAAAAACGTCGTCTTCTGAAATTTCTTCATCAGAAACTGCCACGACTCCTCTATTATTATTTGATAGGATTTGCTTTCCGTTGATTGTAACGTAGGCTGAAGAAACAGTTAAACCTGCCATTCTTTCTGCAGCATTCAATACATTTGCTACTGAATTTGTTGCTTCGTCAATGCCTGTAATTTCACCTTTTTTAATTCCATTTGCAGGAACCGAAGCTTCTCCGATAACTTTTGCCTTACCTTCATCGTCAATAACAGCTATGATTGCACATACCTTAAACGACCCGATATCAATTGCAGTAACTATATTCGCCATAATTCTTTCTTAAGATTTACATTTTAATTGTATACTATTTTATTATGATAGTGGAAAAATTACTAGTTAGTAGCCATTATAAGCCATCTCAGGGACAATGTTAATTATTTTACGGAAATTATTTCTCCCCTGAAATCAAAAGTTGACCCATTATTGATCCCTACTTTAGACAAAAAAGTTCCTAGTTCGCCTTCTAAAATTTGAAAATCTTTGTTCTTTCTGAAAATTAATTCTTTCCCAGTTGTTGTAAGAAAGCTGAATGAAAGTATATCTTTGTACCTGATTTCACTAACATCTATATTATACCTTGATAAGAATGTTTTTAGGTTAATAACGTATTGAATCAGCTGAGCATCAAGCTTTATTGTATTCTGAGAATTTAAAACTCTGTTAACAACGATATTCAAATCTCTGTAGTTTGAAGTGTTGAAAAACTCCTTTTGGGTCGTGATGAAGTTATTCCACAAACCTATGTAATAATCCTTCTGCTGAGTTATAAAAGCTTGTCTTTCTTCTGTAGTTAAATCAGCCCAAAGCTTAGCTCCTTCTACATCTGCATTTACATCTAAATATCTTCTCACTACTCTATCGTCATCAATATTTTGAATTGAACTATTGAAGAAATTGTAATTCGCTAATTCTATGAATTTCTGATTGTTTAAGCTTCCAACATTTACTCCGTTTTCATCGAGAAGTTCGATCCCATCCATTCCCAGATATGCTATTCTTGGAGATTTTTCTATAAGCTCTATTATTACCTGTCCGCCAATTTTTTTAACAATATTTACATTCTCAACTTTATCGCTATCTTGATCTAAGATCTGAAAGAATCTTGCTTCGATATTTGAAAATAAACTATCGCCCTTTATTTGCTCAAGTTCGCTGGGAATGTTGATTCTATTATTACCGTAAACTACATATCCCTGAATTTTTACACTTTGATACAGAAAGAATCCTATTCCAAAAATGATAGCAAAGACTAAGATTTTAATGTACAAACCACTTGAAGAAGGTAGTTTGATCCTAGGAATTTTAAACCTCTGAGGTCTTCTTTTTTTAAATTGTGGTCGCTCTCTTCTTGCACTGATCGCATTGTTCATAACTCTATATTACATTAAGTTTTCTACTTGGGAAACAAAAAACCCCCGCTCGCCAATGGCGAACGGAGGTTTTATTTGATAGTTAGAATTGGATTATAATCCTAATTCTCTTAACTGCTTAGTTGCTTTGTCTTGATCTTCTGCTGTTCTCTGTAGATATTTAACCATCTTTCTTCTGTCTCCTACTAACTTAAGAAGTCCTCTTCTTGAGTGCTTGTCCTTTTTGTTTCCCTTTAAATGATCTGTAAGATATTTGATTCTTTCAGTCATTAAAGCAATCTGAACAATTGGAGATCCTGTATCTTTCTCATGCTCTCCGAATTTCTTCATCACAGCTGATTTTGCAGTTTTCTCTCTATTAAAATTTGATTTTTTGCTAGACATACCTATAAATTAATACATAGCTATTATACAACATGGGATCTGGTAATGCAATCAGGATAATGAAAGTTTACTGAAGGTCTTCCTCTTCTTCTATTTCTGCTTTTTGATTCTTTTTACCTCCTCCCGTTAATCCTCTAATAAAAGAGAAGACTCCCAAACTATCGGAAACGAAACCTCTAACTTCTTTGTAATCGTTTAGAGCCATGTCGCTCACTTCGCCAATGTTTTGAATAGGTTTTCTTGCATCTTCTATAGTTACTGTAACCTTGTTCAACAAACGCATAATTGCAATAGCTATGCCTACTAACGCAATCGCACATGAGACAGTTAACACAATTTTTACAAAATCGTCGACATTAAACATACTCGAATTATACTTTTTTAATCGAAATACGACAAATAGAAAATTGACATATTATACAATTTAGCTATAATTACTGCAGTTAAAGTTTTTTATGTATAAAGATAAAAGCGGAAAAGTTGTAGCTTCTTTAACTGAAGTTAAAAATAAAACTGGAGACATTTTCGCTTTGGTTGACGAATTTGGAGAAATTTACTTGAGTTCTTATAATAAGATTAGATACGTTATAAAAAAAACTGGAATTTCAGACTTTATCGAGCTAGAAGAAAAGGAAACTAAAGCTCCTTCTCAAAAAGCTACTAAAGCTAAACCACAAGCTCCTGCTGCGAAACCTGAGACTAACTCAAAATTAGGTCCAGAAATTGATTTTGTTGTTTGGGACAAAGATAATAAAGTAGAAAGCCAACACGTTAACAACTCTACTAAACCTTTAATTGAAAATTAAATTTTAAATTTGTGATATGAAAGAAAAAATTGTAGTAGACACAGATGTAATCACACAGTATTTGAAGACTGGAAAAGGTGTTTTACCTATGGCATACGAAAAGTATGAGATGTGGATTCCAGCAACAACATATTCTGAGTTGCTAGCTAGTAGTACTTTCGAAGATGCAAATCTAAGAAACGAAGTTATGGATTTTACAAATAAATACTTTAAAGTGGCTGATGTTTCTAAAGACATGGCTGCAAAAGCTGGAGAATTAATTAGACAGCATGGAATTAGCCTATCTTCTGCTCTATTATTAGCTTCTTGCTTTGCAAATGAATGCAAACTTCTTACCGACAGAGCTGATGATTACAGAAAGATTGAAGGATTAATGATCGCAGATCTTTAATCTCTATTGAACCGAATTTAAACCCACCGAAGCTTTTAGCGTAGGTGGGTTTTTTATTTCTGGTTTGGATTGTATAATCCCGAAACTTAGATAACAAAAGATGGTAGATTACAGCAACAGATTCGACGGACAGTTTGAAAGAAGCACCCCCTTCAGTAAACTTACTGCGCTGATAGGTCTAGCTCAAGAACTTTCTGGGTGCAAGGAATTAATTATCGAAGACGACATTACTCCACGAAACAACGGCGAAGATGACGAAGTAAATGAAGCTTGCATGGATAAAACTTTTGTATCCATCTTGAACGGGTGTATTGTAGTCACTACTTATACGAGTATTTTTGAATTGAGAGTACCTACTTCAGATTCAGATGTTGAACTCAAGCTAGAAGATCTTGTAGGCGTTCCAATATATTCAGAAATCCTTTCTACTACTATTGAGAATATTAGAATGGAAAATGAACTAGAAGTTAGATCTGACGAAGAAGAAACTAAAGAATCGCAAATTTACTCCAATAAATCGATGGAATACAAAGCAGCATGTGCAAAATTAGTAAGATCTTTATGTAGATTCATCCAGAATTTATCTGAGATTGTTGAAATTCCATCACAACGGTTCTCAGAACTTTTATCAGAGTTCCAAGATCAATTAGTTTTCGAGTTATTAAATGCAATAAATCATGGGAAACTGAATAATAGGCAAAATGTTTTTCCTGGAGGCATCAACTTGAATGGCAATGTACTTCCAATCACTACCGTAAAAACAAGAGAAATTAAAAATTTTGACCCTGGTGTTCTTTTCATAGAAGAAGCATCTGTGAGTCAGTTCACTGAAGTATCTGATGCCGAATCCGAAAAATTCGACTCTTTTACACTCAGCCTTATGTCAGAAAATCCTTCTGACTTAGACATTGAGTTCTTAGATGAACTAAATGAGAACATTGATCCTAAGGAGGTTATTCACACATTTACAAACAACGCGCTTTTCCAACGAGATTACAATATGTGGGGGCAAGTACGAACAATAACTATTGAACCTGCAACATCAAATGTTGCGTTTTCGATGATCCATAAGGAGGTTGAAGAACTTGCCGAAATGATAGTTTCTACTCCGGAAGAATCTACTTGCGAAGGTCAGCTAGAAATGATCCTTTTTATCCTTGATTTACTAGAGTAATAAATCGTTCTCGTCGATTGGAAATATCGAGGTTTTGCGGTATACTCTACCTGCCACATTATCGGAGTGTAGTTCAATTGGCTAGAATACGCGCTTTGGGAGCGCGGGGTTGTGGGTTCGAGTCCCGCCACTCCGATAGATTACTTCAACATTTGATATTTTCTAATCATTTATTTTTCTTTAGACTGGACGAGAAAGCCTGTCCTCCGTAGCTCAACGAAGTTTAGCGTAGGGGGAAGTCCCGCCTGCCTGGTGAAGTCTAGCATAAACAGGCCACTCCGATATTAATCTTCAATACCCCTAACTAATTCTTTGTCTGTTCAATTTCTATCTGTAATGCTAAACTCCTAATAGTTAAGTTTTACAAATGCAACCACCATTCATGATTACTCCAGACCTAAAGGACGGAACAATTATGGTGCGCGGTAAATTTGGTGCTGTAGATATATACAAAACTACAGACGACAGAAGTATTAAACTTTACCTCCGACCTGATGTTGCTCAAATTTTTGTAAACGGAGAAAACATTGCTATACCAAGAACTGTTTTTAAATCTGAGAAATTCCAAGCTGCCCTATCCTTAGGACTCACCAAGAAAGAACTTCAAACTCTATTCGAAACAGTTGCTAACCTCCAAGAACAAGATATTCAAAAAGAGTTCGGAATTGCATCTGAGCAATAACGATCCCCGATATATACTTTTAATATATAAATTTAACCTCAAAACATTACCTGTAAATCGTCATCGCTTATTGGCAACATTTCCATTTTTTGTTATAATTCCTTACCTTAAAACGGTAATCTGCAGATGATGCTAATTTAGTTCAAATGCGGGTTGATCCTTAAAAATAGAAGCAACAGATAGTATGTAGGATTGTATCCCATAAGCACATTAAGGTGTTCTTATGGGGTGCATTCTGCAGAAATCTTGTAGATTGCATCAGTAATAAATTGACTTAAACGCACTAGCAAAGGAGATCTAAAAAATCTATCGCCGAACCAGAAGAAAGGAATGACTCTCAGTATAAAGAGTGGCTCTAACCGCAGTTGGATTTTGAATTCGACGGAAAACAGGAGACACAACGAACATCATGACCGACAAGAATGGCAAGATTCAGAATAAAGGCAAGCTCATCGTCCGCTATCAGCCCCGTCACGTCGCGCAGATTCGCGAAACGGGTGAGAACGCCGTCGTGAAGGCCGTCACCAGCGGCAAGCCGGTTCGTGACAAGCAGCTCAAGAGCATCGCCCGCAAGAACCCCGAACTGGCGACCGCTCTGAAGGAAGAAGCGAAGTCGGCACGGCGCGCCCATCGCAAGTCGGCGAAGGGCAAGGGCCGCAAGAACCGCTAAGTCCTCGAGGACGTAGGCGGCGCTAGGAGGAAGATAGGAGCAACGCGTCCAAGTTTTATCACGGACAAGGCTCTTTCATTACTGTTTACAATACCTACGAGAGCTGTTGCTTCTATCTTCCTATAAAATTTCACAGTGAGCTTGTCGAACTGTATCCAAAAATCAAATCCCAATAACTAACAATACCATTATTGAAAAATTTTCCTAAAACATTAATTTCGTGATAAACTTCGTCACTTATTAAACCCTTATGTGGCAAAGTAACTGGAGATTTTGGACATATGCAAAAACATTCCTGATGTTTACTATTTCCACTGCCCTATTTGTTGCAAGCATGAAGCCGATTGTTGTTTCTGCGTTTACAGTTAAAGAATTTATTGTTCCGAAAACAATCGTTATGATTGGCGATAGTTTAACTTTTGGTAAATGGGAAAATGGAAGTCCAGAACTTAACTTATCCGATAGACTAAAACTAAAATACCCTTTCCACACTTTTGTGAATCTTGGAAATAATGGCGATACAACTTCCATGATTAATCAGAGAAAAGAAGAAGCTGTTCAATACAATCCAGACATAGTTTTTGTTTGGGGAGGAATTAACGATATTTCTGCTTCGAGAACTTCAGAAGAGATTCAAAAAGATCTACAAGAAATTCACAACTTTTACCAAGAACTTGATTATCAGATCTACGCTTTTACAGTTACTCCACGAGATAACAATTCTCCACAAATGGTTAAAGAAAGATTCGAGTTGAATGATTGGATCGAATCAAAAGAAAACGAATTTGCTGGAATTATCGATACATCATCAATAATTTCTGATCCTAATAATCAAAGTGTTAGAAAATCTGAATACAAGGATGGATTTACTGTGAATCATTTAAGCGACTCTGCTTACAAAGCAATTGCAGAGAAAATAATCATTAAATAATTAATATGGAGGGAGATTTAACAATCGTACATACATTTATCCCTATGAACGGTGCAAAAAGGACGGCACAAGTTCTAGGAAACGAAATAGTAATAAAAGTTGGAGAGGAAGCTTTTATAGTATCCGAAGCAGTATTTCGATTATTCGGTTTGATCGAGGAACTCAAAGTAGCTTCTGATGCTCGATTAATACTAAAACTACAAGAGTTCGGAAGACAAACAGAACAATAATATTGAGCTAGTCAACTTGAGTTGACTTACAAATTATCTCCTTTGAGATTTAAACTCCAAGTAGTTAAAATAAGACCAAACACGTGCTAAAGCCGTTTACTTGGTCTTGTTGTTGAAGAAGCTCCGCTACTTTAATTAAATTCTTCGCTAAAGCCCTACCGCTAACGCACAGGGCTTTAAGCGAAATTACAATACTCTTATGAAACAACTACACGATATTCAGCTGCAAATTTTAAACAAGCTTCTATTCTCTCAATCTCTACCCTACTCTAAGCTGAAACCAAACGAGGAAATGGAAAACAATAAATTCAGTTTTCATTTGAACGAACTTGTTGATTCTGATTTGGTAAGCAAAGACGAAAGCGGTTATCGGTTAACTACTAAAGGAAAAGAATACGCTAATCAGATGGATACCGAAACTGTAAAAATTATGAAGCAAGCTAAGATCAGTGCTTGGGTTTGCCCAACTCGAGGAGAAGGAGCTGAGAAAGAATATCTGATTTATACACGATTAAAGCAACCATTTTATGGAGCTCAAGGATTTATGTCTGGAAAAGTTCAGTATGGAGAATTTGCTACAGAAGCTGCGGAACGAGAAATGATGGAAGAAGCTGGATTAAAAGGAGAACCTTTTTTAGTTGGAATTCGACACTATGTTGTAATAGACAAAAAAGATAATACCGAAAGAAAAGTTGTTGAAGATAAATTCATGTATATGTTTGTCGTTCATAACCCAACTGGAGAACTTCATCAAAGCCCCGAAGGAAAATACGAATGGATTAAACAAAGTGAATTCAAAGAAAAAGTAACTAATCATTTTGAAAGTTTTGAAGGATTCTTACACGATGTTGAGTGGATCGACGGATTCAAGGGCGAGATTTTCTTTGAAGAGAAAATGCACTTTACAGAAAAATTTTAATGGTAGAATAAACCATAGAGTTAATACTTATTTATGGTTGATTTTGAAAGAGGAGACGATTGGCGACAAGGATTATTTATTGAACAAGAAAGATTCATAAGATTAATATCTGAGACAGTAGATAAATACTACCCGGAAGGAGAAGAACTTACAGATACAAATCGTTTTCCAGAAAAAACACCAGAAATTAGAAATGCCTTTTTAGATGTTGTTTTGAAATCTATCGATATGAAGTGGCTCTTCAAAGATTTGGTTGAAGAATCGGAGTTGCTGAATTTGGAAGAACAAATTAGACTTAGATCTATAGTAAGAAACATAGTTCTTTCTATATTTGATGTCTTAAAATTACCTTCACCTATTACTATGCAAATAGATCCGGCTTCTACTATGAGCATTCCAGAACAAATGACAGCGAACCGTGAAGCAAGCAAGAAGGCAAACGAAGCCAGAAAAGTAATAAGAGAGGAATTCAACAAAAAGTTATCCGAAGAAACAAAACAAGGCATTGCAGCATCAGGAATAAGAGTTTTAAATTCCACTCCGCTTATCCAAACAATACTAAAACGGCTCGAAGAAGCATTCATAATTACAGACAGAATGATGAGAGGAACTATTCCTGATCTCGAAACATTCCCTATCGCGGAAGATCCTGCAAGCAAAGCTCTCCAAAAAAATCTTACAGACAGAAATTTAATTGGAAACGAAAGTAAATCGTCTTTGGATAACTTGTTTGTAACACACTTTGTTGGAGAACTTGCGAAGACAGGATTACTCTACTAGCTTTTCTCGATTCCGTAGATGATTCTTCTTTTTTTATCGTCTACAAGAGTATTAAACACATCGTAGATTTCAGTCCATTCTCTAATTCCAATATCTCCTAAAGTAGCGTCTCTTTTCATTTGAAAGTTCGAGAACATTTTCTGAACTTGTGGTTCTGTAAAGATTTTTCTAAGTGACTTTATTAATTCTGGATGACCTAATTTGAAGAAGAATTTTACAAACTGACCAAATTTTCTAAATTCCTGTTGATTAAAATCTTCATTTCTTATGAATTCAACCAACACAACTTGAACTCCTGGAGGTGGGGTGAAATCTTCTGCATCAAAATTATGAATGATTTTAGTTTTGAACGAATGTTTTAGAATTATTGATAGCATCATTTCCCTTCCAATTGGCCTTCCAACATATCTTCTTGCTGCTTCGAATTGCATAAAAAGATAAGTACTAACTGGGGGATTCTTTCCCAACAATAGTTTTTCTACAATTCTTGCAGTTTGATTAAATGGAATGTTCGAAAAGACTTTGTATTTATCCTGAGGCAAATATGCTTTTAAAAAGTCTTGAAAGACTAAATTTAAATTGTTTCTTGGATTAACTTCTTTGTCATCCTTAATCTCTTTCAAAAGATCCCAGAATGTCCTATCTTGCTCGTATGCAATTACACTTCCTGCAACCTTACATAATTCTTTTGTAATTTTTCCTCTACCTGCTCCAATATCCAATACTACATCTTCGAGGCCAATATTTGTTTTATCTAAAAGTCCCCTGATTAAACCTGGGCTTTTTACAAAATTTTGTGAATATGTGAATTTCTTCTGTATCATACGCCTATTTTAACACTAATTAATATCTGATATGATTATTGAATGGCAGAATCTGCATTAAATACAAATAAGCCCTTTCCACCTCTAAAAGCACCTGTAGATCTCGGACGAATAAACGAAAACGCAATAGTTAGCAAAATTGAGCAGATGTTAGCTGCACAGAAAATTTCACTTCCAGAATATGTAAGAACTTTGGGATCAGAAGAACTCAGTCGACTCGAGCAAAGTCTTATAAAAGTTGAAGAACAGTATACCGAAAGGAGAAAGAGAGCCGAAGCTTTAACAAGAATGAGTTCTATGGCTCAAGCTCCAGGAAGTTCTGCCGAGACAGTACAAACACCTGCTGTGCGTGCTATCGAAGTAAAAAACTATGCAAAGAATTTTTTAACTTCCTATCTAGAATACAAAGAGAAGCTACCGGTCTCTGAGGCGAAAGAGCATCCCTCTCATAAGCTTTTAGAGCAAATGTTTGAAAATATTGGGCTTGGTGCGATGATTCTAGAATTTACAAAGTTAGCTTACAAAATCGATGTAGACAACCTAACTCCAGAAAACATGAACGATTCTGTGGCGGAAGCTAGAAAGAAAGCTAAAGCACAGATAACAGCTGCACTATCAAAACTATCCGACAGACAAAAACAAGGACCAAACACATCAGAAATGATAGATGCAAGAGATGAAGTGAAAGCTGCTCTTAGTGAATCAATCAACGCTCTTAATAACTTAGTAATTTACTTTAATGCCCATCTTACAGGACAGCAAGTAGAAGATATCGAGAGTGCCCGTTCTTATTTGGAAGGTACAGATCAAACAATACAGCAAATTCACGAAAAGGCAGAGGAATTACTTTCTGATATTGATAGTAATATAATATCAAACGACGAAATGATCAGAAGAACCGAAGAGATGCAAGTACAGTTCAACCGTATAGCCCAGCTTGATCTAAACAATTCCGATCTTATGACATTTAGCACAATGAATCGTGCGTTACTTGTTACTGAAATTAGATCAGATACTGAGGAGGATACACAGAGAGATACAAAGAATCGTCAGCTTCTTTCTGAACTTCAAGAAATAATCAACGGAATGAAAACCCCTACAGAGGAACTAGCTACAGAAATTGAAAAAGCGAAGAACACATTCAACTCTGCTCCAAAAACTTTGGATAAATTAGGTAAAGATTGGGAGATTGCACAAGGAGTATTGGAATCTAGCTTGGGAATCTTTTTTGACAAAATTGCTTTCCAAATCGTTGGGTACAAACTGGGTGAGAAAAGAAAAGAAAGTCCTACTACAGAACGATCATACAAAGAAGATTTAACTAGAACCCTAAACGGATTTAAACCAAAAGAAAAATTCAACGATACTATCAATCCAGATGTAGCGATTGTGACCAAATTCTTTTTATCAGGAGGGTCTTCAGCTCTTACTCCAGATATTCAAGCTGCAATTGATAGACTAATTCAGGACGAAAATCCTAATATCGTTGCATTGGTAGATCTTGTTCAAAAACTTGCAAGTAAAGTTGGTGCAGAAAAACCTGCCGAGAAAGCTGGGCAGCCTTTAACAGGAAATCTTACTCCAATCATTCCACAAAGCCCAGTGACGACTCCCTCCAAAGAAGCTCCAGTAGCGGAGGTTGGTCCACAAATGCCAGATAAACTAAGGGCTATTTTACAGAGGCTAGAAGAAAAAACATCTGCGCTAACCAACTTACTTAACGCACCCGAGAGAAATTACGAAGCTATTTTTAGAGAATTAAAGAGTTCACAAAGTGAACTTTCAGAAGATATTACACTAAGCGATGCTGAAAGTAGCGAGGAATTAAAGAGACTACATTCAGAAGCCATTGCTAAATTACACTTAAAAATTAATGAATCTAATACTATTCTGGATAAATATTTCGACGAACTGAAGGAAAGACTTAATGATTTAAGACGTGCAGGTACATTACAAGACATTGAAATTAACCAAGAAAATGTATTCATAACTCCAATTATTAACATCACAAACAAGCTAGACGGTTCGCTAAGCTTTATTAATAAATCAGGACTAACACTACGATATTCGAGAAATGGCAAAAGCGAGTTAATTTCTCCAGCTATTAAACTTGGAAGTTTCAAGAAACTTGAAACCGGAGATAGTTTGACCATTTCTGCTACTCTACCAACTGGAGAAAGGTATAGCTACATAGTTACAGCTGATGCAAAGACAAAACTAGTCGCACTTCCTACCGAAATTGCGGAAGCACTTTTCCATCCTTTCCATGGCGCACTTTTCACTGAAGAATTAATCAAACGAGTTATTAAATAATCCCATCTTTACCTACAATTTTGACAAACTTATCCATTTTTCGCGCCTAATGTTACGTAAATTTGCGTAACATTTTATTTCGTAACATCGGGAGCACTGGTGTGTACAAATTCGTTTGGATTAATAATTAGTTAGCGGGGACTGTTTAATTAGAAGATCTGTGTTGATTTCTCCACTTTTCTATTTCTGCGTGATGACCACTAAGAAGAATATCTGGAACTTTAAGCTCTTTCCCTTCGTCTGTTACAAAGATCTCAGGTCGGGTATATTGAGGAGCCTCTGGAATAACCTCACCATCTTTAAATTCAGTTTCCTTAATTGGTGACTCTTCGTTTCCTAGAACGCCTGGAATAAGCCTAACAATCGAATCTACAATAATTTGTGCAGGAAGCTCTCCTCCAGATAAAACGTAATCTCCAATACTAATTTCGGCGTCTACCAATTCATCCAAAACTCTTTGATCCACACCTTCGTAATGACCACAAATGATAACCAACCGATCTATATTTTGAGAGAATTCCTGAGCCATAGACTGGGTCCATTTTGATCCTTTAGGTGAGGTGAATAGAACTTTTGTTGAAGCATCTCTTTCGGGATAAACTCCAATAGATTTAAGAGATCTATAAATTGGCTCGAACTTCATTAACATTCCTGGCCCACCTCCGAAAGGTCTATCGTCAGCAGTTTTATGCTTATCAGTAGCTTTGTCTCGAATATTGTGGATATTAATCTCCACAGCTCCGCTTTCTTTCGCACGCTTCATAATACTTTCCTGCAAGAAAGAAAACGAATTTGGGAATAATGTCAGAATATCAATTTTCATACAATGATTTTAGCAGAAAGCTTACGCTTCTACTCTGAAAACTTGCTGAAGACAATTAGGAAGTTGTGGGTATTTTGAAGATTTGAAATCGATCGCTTCTCCATCAACAGTAATATGAAAAGTTCCATTCTTACAGATACAAACCTTTTTAGTTTCGTCTGTATTAAGATCCAATACTCTGAATGTTGCAGCACACGACCTTCTACTGAACGATACAGACTCCGGCATAATCTCTATACCATCTAATCCAAGAGCCTTGGCCAACGAATTACAATAACTCAAATGAGCTGGATTAACCTCTGAATATGAATCATACCCCGAACCCAAAATACCGAAACTTGTGTTTCCCATAATTTAAGACAAAACTTATGATCATACACCCGTTGAATAACATTGTAAAGCCGAATCGGAAGTTATATAAAGCATATGGTGATTAGTCTGGCTGGTAAAGATAGCTGTCACATCGAGCCTGTCGAGATGCGACAGTGCTACAAAAGTTGTCTTCTAGCACAATGAATATTATCAAACATCAAGCTAAGATTGTCTTATGAAAATTTACTACGTATACATTCTTGAGTGTTCTGATGGCACTTTTTACACAGGAGTTACAAACAACCTAGATCGAAGATTGTCTGAACATAATCAAGGACTTAACAAGAAAGGCTATACCTATTCGAGAAGACCATTGGCGATGAAAAAATCATTTGATTTCAATAATATAATTGATGCAATTGACTTCGAAAAACAAATAAAAAGGTGGTCTCATGGAAAGAAGCTTGCTTTGATTAATGAAGATTGGGATTCAATTAAAATATTGTCTCTTTCTCGACAAGCTCGAAATGACAATATTTCACAGCCTAGTTAATTTTGCATATTCAATCATCAACTCTTTTTTTCCATAAACACCTCCAAAATCTACAATTACAATTTCGTCATCCATGTAATCAATCACACCCTTACCGAAATATTCATGCCTAACCTCATCGCCGGTAGAGTAACTAGCCCTTACTTTTGGTGCCGGAGATTGAGAGTCTCCCCATAAATCTGCACTCGATAAAAATGATGGCGAAAGATCTTCAACCAAATCTTCAGAAATATCTCCAATAAATCGGGATTTCATATTTCTCTGAGTCTGACCAAAATATTTTCTTTTTTGAGCATGGGTTAAGAATAGCTTCTTTTTAGCTCTTGTAACCGCAACGTAAGCCAGCCTCCTCTCCTCTTCCATCTCCGAACTATCCATTAACGAATTTGAATGTGGGAACAAATTTTCTTCCATCCCACAAACAAAGACGTATTCGAATTCCAAACCTTTAGCTGCATGGATTGTCATTAGAGTTACTGATTCCAAAGTCTCTTCGCTAGTATTGTTTCCTTCCAGAAGACCAACCTCTTCCAAAAAAGCTTCTAATGCTGCGGAAGTCTGCATGTCTTCATATTTTGAAGCTACATTAACAAGTTCTTGGATATTTTCGATTCGACTTTCTGACTCTATTGTTCCATCTTTGAATTCGTCCAAGTATCTAGTTCTTTCGAGCATGTAAGTCATGAAATCAACAATGCTTCTAGTTTCTAAATTCTTTTTTAAATCGTGAATAATTTCTGCAAATACTTTTATTTTAGGATTTAGTGATTCTGCCGATTCCAAGTATTCCGCTGGGGAAAACCCGTGAGATCTTGCATCTTCCATAAAATCCGAAGCTGTTTTATCTCCAATTCCTCTTTTTGGAACATTGATGATTCTTTGGAACGAAATTGAATCCTTTTGATTATAAAGAACTCTAAGGTACGCGATTAAATCTTTAATTTCTTTTCTATCATAGAATCGAATTCCTCCAACAATTCTGTAAGGAATTCCAGCTTTCAAAAAAGCTTCTTCTAACGATCTGGATTGCGAATTAGTTCTGTACAAAACTGCCATTTCCTTTAGAGAAGTTCCCTTTTCCATAAACTCCTCTGCTCTCGAAACAATCCATCTACTTTCGTCTTCGTCGTCGAATCCTTGATAAATTCCGATTTTTTCTCCGCCTTCGTTCTCAGTCCATAATTTTTTATCCTTCCTTTTTGTATTCTTACTAATAACTTGATAAGAAGCTTCTAAAATCGTCTGCGTTGATCTGTAGTTTTGCTCCAATTTGATAATTTTTGAATCAGGAAAATCCTTTTCATACGAGAGAATATTTCTAATATTTGCACCTCTGAATGAGTAAATACTTTGATCATCGTCTCCTACACAACAAATGTTTCTGTGTTTATCAGAAAGTATTTTAATCAGCATATACTGAGCGTGATTGGTATCTTGGTACTCATCAACCAGAATATATCGGAAAGTATCTTGTAGTACTTCTCTTACACTTTTACTCTGCTGAACAAGCTGAACTGTTCTAAATAGTAAATCATCGAAATCCAAGGCGTTGTTTTCCGAGAGTATTGCCTGATAATGCGGATAAACGGCTGCAACAGCATTTTGGAAATATCCCTGAGCTCTATCTTCATAGTCTGCAGCGGAAATCATCTCGTTTTTAGCAGAAGAAATATAGTTATGAATAGCATTTGGGTTAAAGTCTTTCTGAGAAACCTTTGCTCTATCCATTGCATGCTTAATCGCAACAGTCTGATCAGAAGAATCATAAATTACGAAGTTTCGATCTACTCCAATTGCGTTTCCATATTTTCTCAAGATTTTTACACAAACAGAGTGAAAAGTTCCCATCCAAGGAACATTTCTTATTCCGCTAGTTTCTTTTTCTTTTGAAAGAATATCTGCAACTCTGTGCTTCATTTCTTCC
The DNA here is from genome assembly GCA_963169855.1 of Patescibacteria group bacterium. Lineage (GTDB taxonomy): Bacteria > Patescibacteriota > Dojkabacteria > J137 > J137 > KLAP211. The sequence goes on along the minus strand of CAUJCN010000002.1, from coordinate 629,525 downwards.
GCAGCTTTATTTGTAAAAGTCAGAATCAATAGATTTTCCGGTCCCGCCAAACCTGTTCCCAGTATGAATGCAGTTCTGTATGTTAAAACCCTTGTTTTACCTGATCCAGCACCCGCAAGAACAAGAACAGGACCATCTGTCTGTAAAACAGCCTCTTTTTGTGGAGGATTAAGAATTTCTAGATCAATCATAATTAAAGTGCTAGAAGCAAAAGGTCTTTAGATTAATAATTTAGGGCCAGATGACTTTTTCAATCTTCGAATTTTGTACTTTCGTGTCTTTTCTCATGTACACCGATTTTTACTGAACATCGTCATTATATACTATAAATTGTATAATTTACCCAGATGAAATTCACTGTAACTGGATACAAATTGATAGTAGCTTTATTGCCCGTTTCTGGGTTCTTTTTGTTGGCTAACATTGTTTCTGCTCAACAATACACAAGAACTATTGATAGAACTTATGAGGTTGTAGATGATTACGTTCAAGTAACAGAGAAACGAACAATCAATATCGATCAGTCTGATATTTACATTGCTGCTGGAAACGAAGATTTAACAACACTTTTTGCAGACATTCGACCCGACGAAGAACTAATAAGCAATGTGCCCGATACCTTGAATAGTCTTTCTATAACAAGAGCGAATGGATCTGCATACACTAATTACAGAATTGAAGAAACTGGCACAAATCCAAACCTTCGTGTGACTTTCGATAGAAATATCGAAGCAGGAACACCTTTTACAGTTTATGTTGGATATAGGTCTAAGGGAATAATTTATAAAAGTGGAAAAGTTAGAGACGTATTCATACCTGGGCTCTCAACTGATTTTGTTTTCAACGATGGCAATCGAAGAGAAGTCATTAACACTTTGGTGAAAATTCCAAAAACTTTAGGAAGTTTAAGTTTTGCTATACCTAATGGCGAAGTAACTCAAGATGCAACTTATTACTATGTTCGATTTAAACAAGAAGATCTTTTAGGAAGAAGTGGATGGATAGAAATTGGTACTGATCAAACTTATGAATTCGAAATTATTCAGAAATATCAAAAATCTAGTGACTTTATTTTTGGAGCAAATACTTTCAAATTAATTATTCCAAGAAACATAAAGAGCGGTAATATTGAGCAGTCAGTATTTTTTGAATCATTCTCCCCTGCTCCAACTTCGATTCGAAAAGATGAAAATGGAAACTTAATTGCAGAATTTTCGATCTCTGCTGCGACAGAAGGAGAAATTTCGATTAAAGGATTTGCCAAACTGAAAAAAACTAGCATAGATTATTCCAGATACACTGGATTATTATCAGCAATTCCTGCAGAGGTTATTCAGGAGAACACACAATCTGCAAATTTCTGGGAAGCCAACGAGCCAGATGTTAAAGCTGCGGCTATTTCTGCTCTAGGTAATTTAACTACTGATAAGTCTCCTGTTTACGAAATTGCAGAAAGACTTTATGAGTATGTGATCGACAAGATCGACTACAGCAATGTTAAAAGATTTGGAATTAACGAAAGACAAGGAGCATTAACAACTCTTCGTGGCGGAGCTGCAGTTTGTATGGAATATTCAGATCTGTACATTGCCTTGCTGAGATCGGTTGGGATTCCTGCGAGAGCTGTATTCGGATATGGGTACACTGGAATTGATAGCTCGGATTCTTCTGAGCACCAGTGGGTAGAAGTTTATATCCCCGAACTCGGTTGGGTTAGTGTTGATACAACCTGGGGAGAAAGTGCCCCAGAACTTATAGGTGGAGACTTAAATCACTTTTACATTCACATAGCGAGTGACAATCCTAATACCCCTGCTCCAGTCGAAGTTGCTTATGTAGGTGACTTAGGAACTTTAGAAGATCGACAACTTAGAGTCGTTCCATCTGAAACTGAACTTACAGGAATGTCGCAGGAAGAAGTTTTAAACAATTATCCGGAAAGTAATGGTGCTGCCAGATCCAGAGAAATGGCAATCCAATTTGGATTGAATGGAATTAAAAACTTTTACGAAAGGAATAAAGATTTGATGAATCCACTAATTGTTTTAATCGCTTTCTTATTAATCGTTCCGGTGGCATATAAATTGGTCAAATTTGTACTTAATAAATTGATGAGAAAGCCAAAGAAAGTAATTTCGATTCCAGCTTCTAATCTAAATAAAGTTGAAGAGAAACCTACAGCAAACCCTGTACCGCAAGAACAATAATTGTACTTTCTTTACTTTGAGAACGGGAAGATGGGCTTTTAGCCCAGATGAGTTCTCGGGTTTCTCAACAGGATCACTTTATCGCTTGAATCTTTCTTAACCTTACACTTCTTACCCTATGTCCTTCGAGTGCCTCTGGGCGAAATTTTGGAGAAGGGTTTTGACTTCTATCTTTTAGCCTTTCATCTTTAACCTTTGGCCTTTTTCCCTTATACTGATTGTATGAACACAGGTTTACACACAAGTCTTCAAGATAACGAGAAAATTGTATTTAAGAATTTAGTAACTTGGTCTTCGCCGGAAAGATACTGGGAGAAAAGAGATCGAAGCTGGTACTTAGCCTATAGCTTGTTTTTTGTATTAATTATTTCAGCACTAGCAATTCTTGGTGAGTTCATAATGATTCTAGGCGTTCTTGCCTTTATGTTTTTATGGTTTGCTCAAGCATACATTCCACCAAAAATTGTTGATCACTCAATAACTACAATTGGGGTTCGAGCATTTGATAATCTTTATAAATGGAAGGAAATTTCTAACTTCTGGTTTTCAGATAAAAATGGAGTTAAGATTCTTCACTTAGAACAGCCAATCGAAGGAAGCAAAGTCACTAAAAGAATCTCTATGATTGTTGATGACGAAGGAAAAGACCAGGAAATATTCGAAGTCCTTCTGAAATATACTGATTACGGTAGAAAGGAAGAAGTAGGCTTTAATTTCCTGTCTAAGATTATTAATGGAGACTATCAAGAAATCGATAAGTACATGAAACTATAGCTGGAAATTAATGTTCAATTGGACATCTAATATGCACCGAACCTAACTCAACATCTACATCTGTAAAAGGACAAGAAGAAAAAGATCGGTACATTTCTCGATGGTCTTTGTCTACATAGATCAGTTCAACTTTTCCCAGTGTATTTGCTATTTCTTCCCCAGCTAATGTGTAAACTGTAGAGTATTGAGGATAATCCATTTTTGAACTTAAAGTTACAACTGGAGAAGATTCTTTTCTTTTACCAAAGGCCGTTCGATTAAATTGATAGTATGCATTCGAAACTTCTTCTTGAATAGCAGTCTGGACTTTTGCAGTTGTAGATGTGTCTTCTGAATATTCAGGAAAACACTTGGCAAATAAACCATTTAATTTCTCACAGACAAGTTCTACAAAAACATCTCGGTACTTTTTGTCACCCATCATTTCTAAAGAATAATTTGGGGACTCCTTATATCTGTAATACTCCGAAACCGTTACCTGAGTAAGTTTTGTTTTAAATTCCGCAAATTTAATAAACTTTTCTATGTCTTCTGTAGGAAATTTTTGGAATCTATTTACTGCGTTGTTTTTAGAACTTTCTCCACATAATATGCCAATAACATTACGTGTGAACACTCCAAACATACCATTTTGAATGGACGCAGGTAATGCATCAAAAACAGAAAAACCTGCTACCACTGAAGCCTCTGCTCTCTTTAGAAATCTTTCCAAGGTATACAGATCCGTAATAACTCTGTGTGCCAATACCAGCCTGATAATTAACTTTGCCCTATGGCTTGTTGCTATTGTCGGACCAAACAATATAGAATTTCCATGGATGTTCATTCCATCGTTAGAAAATGCGATACTTCTATAACGAAAAAAAACTTCGTTCTTGTTTATAAGTTCATACCCATCTAAATTTGAACCCTTTTCAGACATATCTAATTATATCATGAGTATATAGAATCCTGATAATCTTGATAGTGGTATAATCTCATGATGTACCCATAGCTCAACTGGATAGAGCATTTCTTTGCGGAAGAAAAGGTTAGAGGTTCGAGTCCTCCTGGGTACAGTATACGAAGGTACCTATTAACCAAACTTTATGTCATTTCAAGCTTACCTAGACAATATTGAAGAGAAAACAGGAAAAACTCCAAATGATTTTATTAAACTTGCAAAGGAAAAAGGGCTTGATACTCCGGAAACCAAAGCTGGTCAAATTGTTGAATGGTTGAAAAATGATTTTCGATTAGGAAGAGGACACGCAATGGCAATTGTTTACGTAATCAAGAACGGAGCAAAAATAGGTGACAAACATGTTGGAAGCAAAGGAGTTCATCGTGACGAATCAAACACTTTGAACTTAGAAGGAAAGAAGGAAAAGACTAATAAGTAATTACCTTTTTTTTAATCTATTTAATACAACATTCTGTACCGATTGGCTAACTGCTTTATCTTTTCTATGAATACAACCATACCAGCAACACGGTCTCCTCTCCCCTTGCTTTAGTTCCTTTATCATCCGAACGATATGTTCTTCTCTAGTCTCTTGTCTTTTTACTGAAGTTGCCCAGCAGATCCATTCATTACGAGCAAGGGGAGTTAGACTTTCCCATGCAGCTAGTGCTTTAGAATCGGAACTTAAAGCGACTTTTATGTCTGCAGTGATTTTGTGAGCTACCCCTCCAGAAATTTTATTTGCCATAAGAATATTTTAGCAGATCTTGCGCAGTAAAATGCGAAGTCAAACGAAGCTTTAGCGCAGTTTGGCGGAGAGCACTGGACTATGTTAGAACCTTATTTGAATTATCCTCCAGCCCTCAATGGAACTTTTATTAAATTCTATTAATTATATCACTCCTTTTAACCCTCACTTCTGAAGCATTTTCTCTATTGACACCTTTTGTATAATTTAATAACCTATACCACAGGTATACGTTTAATATATTATTTTGAAATTATGCATCACAACCAAGAACCAAGAGTTGATAAACAAAAAGCCTCACTGTCGGTAAAAAAATCGCTAGGAACTGTAAATAAAATATTGCAAATGATTGAGGAAGATAAATATTGTCCAGAAATTATCCAGCAGATAGATGCTGCAATAGGTTTACTTCAATCTTCAAAGAAGACTCTTTTATTAGGGCACCTGGACCATTGTTTAGAAGATAAACTCAAAGAAGATAGAACAAAAGCTATCAGTGAGTTAGTGAAAATATTCGACCTTAAATAATTTATATTTTATTTAATTTGTATGGAAGTTAAAAAGTCCGTAGCGAATAATATTTTGATAGCAATTGTTATTTTAGTTCTGATTGTTGGAGGGTTCTTTCTGTTTTCAAATAAACCAGAGTCTACACCAAATGGCAATGTGAATGCAGTTTCTACTTCAGGAGATAAGCAGATAATAGATTTAACAGCTAAAGGTGGCTATTCACCTTCAGTAATTACAGCAGAAGCTAATAAAGAAACAATTTTAAGAGTTTCTACAAATAGTACATTTGATTGCAGCTCAGCTTTTACAATCCCTAAGCTTGGAATAAATAAGATGCTACCTGCAAGCGGTAAGACAGAATTTCCTATTGCAGCTCAAGCACCAGGTACAGAAATAGACGGAACGTGCTCAATGGGAATGTATAGTTTCAAAATCAAATTTTCATAATTTTAAGTAAATATAAGATGCAATATTCAATAAATATACAAGGAATACATTGTACTGGCTGTGTAAATTTAATCAAGATGTCTTTGGAAGAAGTAGGTCTGGAAGAAGTTCAAGTTAATCAAGAGAACAACTTTGCTGAATTTAAATCATCAAAATCAGAAGATGAAATTAACCAACTTTTAGACAAGGCATTTAAGGAAGATTTACAAAGTTACCAATATTCTAATTTAAATATTAAAAATTAAATTATGTCAAAACTATTAGCTATTTCATTAGCTGTAATCGCTTTAATGCTAGGTTTGGGAATTGGATATATGGTTAGCCCTGAATATGCAAAACAATCCATGATGCATAGTAATAATCTGGGAAATGCAGATGATAAATACGATTTAAGGTTTATAGATGCAATGATTGAACATCATGAAGGAGCTATACAGATGGCTGAAGATGCAAAAATGAAGTCAAATCGAGAAGAAGTACTTAGGTTAGCAGATGAAATTATGAACGCCCAAACAAGTGAAATTGAAATGATGAAGCAATGGAAAGAAAAGTGGTACGGAATTAAATAATTACCTTTATAAATATGAATCAAGAATTAACAATTCCAGTAAAAGGCATGCATTGCGCAAGTTGTGCAATAACTATTCAAAAAACTTTAAAGAAGTCTAAGGGTGTAATCAACTGTGAGGTAAATTATGGTAATGAGAAAGCAAAGATTGAATTTGACCCTGCTGCAACAACAGTTGAAGAATTGAGTAAAGAAATAGAGCCTTTTGGATATTCACTTCAATCGGAACAGACAAACCATGATATGCATCAGATGCCAGATGGAACAGTTATGGCAAATCATGAAATGCATAATATGTCAGGCATGGACCATTCAGCTCACCTAGGGTTAAATCAATCAAAAGAAGATAAGCTTAAAGACTTAGCTGAACAACAAAAAAAAGTTGAATTTGTTATGCCAATAACTATTTTTATTTTTGTTTTAATGTTGTGGGAGATAGCAAGCCAAGCATTTAATTGGTTCCCCTTATTCTTTTTGCCTCATGAACTTTTCCAAATGCTGTCTTTAATATTATCTACAGTTGTTTTGTTCTGGATTGGGAAAGACTTTTTAAAAGAGGTTGTCGTATTTGCAAAATATAGGGTTGCAAATATGTATACGTTAGTTGGGATAGGGACTCTGACTGCATATTTATACAGCGCTTTATTGGTTCTATTTCCACCAATTAAAGAATTATTGAATTTACCAGATATGGTTTATTTCGATGTTGTAATAGTGGTAATAGGATTTATTTATTTAGGAAAATTTTTAGAAACTAGGTCTAAGCTAAGAACGGGTGAAGCAATTGAAAAATTATTAAACTTACAAGCTAAAACTGCCTTAGTGGAAAGAGATGGAAAAGAGTTAGAGATTCCAATTGAACAAGTACAAGCTGGTGACGTAGTAATTGTAAAGCCAGGAAGCAAAATCCCTGTAGATGGTGTAATTCTTGAAGGAAAGTCTACTGTAGATGAATCTATGATTACAGGTGAGTCAATGCCAATTGATAAAGATGTAGAAGATAAGGTAATAGGAGGAACTATTAATAAACAAGGAACATTTAAATTTAAGGCTACAAAAGTAGGTTCAGAAACTCTACTTTCTCACATAATCAAAATGGTTGATGAGGCTCAAGGTTCAAAGGCTCCTATTCAAGGATTGGCAGATAGAATTTCAGCAGTATTTGTTCCTATCGTTTTGATACTTGCTGTGATTACTCTTATTGTTTGGCTGGTTATCGGTTCTCAATTTATGCCATTTACAGAAGCGTTATCATTAGGATTATTATGTTTTGTGGGTATTTTGGTTATAGCTTGTCCATGTGCATTGGGCTTAGCTACTCCAACTGCCATTATAGTGGGAACAGGAAAAGGGGCTGAGAACGGAATTTTAATTAAGAACGCCGAAAGTTTGGAAAAGCTTCACAAAGTAAATACTATCGTTACTGATAAAACTGGAACGTTAACTAAAGGTGAGCCAGAAGTAACTGATATTTCTTTATTAAGTAGCCAATTTAAAAGTGATGAAGAGATGTTGAAAGTTTTGGTTTCTTTAGAAAAAAACTCAGAGCATCCTATTGCTAAAGCTATCTTAGATAGAGCAAAGTCTCAGAATATCGAAATATTAACGGTTTCAGATTTTGAAATTATTGAAGGTAAAGGTTTAAAAGGTAAAATTAATGGTGAAGAATACTTTGCGGGAAACTTAAGATTGATTGATGATTTAAGTTTATCTTTTGATAAAGAGCAAATTGCGAGATATACAGAACAAGGTAAAACTCCAGTAATTTTAGCGACTTCAAAGGAAATTCTAGCAATAGTAGGTGTAGCAGATACTTTGAAAGAAAGTGCTAAAGAAACAGTAAAAGAGTTGCATAGACTTGGAATAAAGGTAGTTATGTTAACTGGAGATAATGAAAAGACTGCTAAATTTATTGCTGAGCAAATTGGCATTGATGAAGTGATTGCAGAGGTGCTACCAAATGAAAAGGCTGATAAAGTTAAAGAATTGCAATCCAAAGGAGATATGGTTGCAATGGTTGGAGATGGAGTAAATGATGCCCCTGCTTTAGCACAATCTGATGTTGGAATTGCAATGGATACTGGAACAGATGTTGCCATAGAATCGGCTGAAATAACCCTATTACAGGGTGATTTTTCAAAGGTTCTACAAGCAATTAAACTCTCTAAATTTACAATGAGGGCAATAAAGCAGAATTTATTCTGGGCATTTGCCTATAACATTGTAGGAATACCTATTGCAGCAGGATTGTTATTTCCATTCTTTGGAATATTATTAAATCCAATATTTGCTGGGTTAGCTATGGCTCTAAGTAGCGTTTCCGTTGTATCTAATTCATTAAGATTAAAAACTATTAAAATTTAAATATGGAAGGTGAACTTAAATCATGTGAGTTTTTTGTTGAAGGAATGCATTGTGCGGCATGTGAACTTTTAATTGAAAAAAAACTTTCTAAGGTAGCTGGAGTAAAGAAGGTTGATGCAAAGCTAAATGAAAGTAAAATTTATATTCAGTCAGAAAGAGAATTAGATGCTGTAGAGCTAAGCAAACTTATAGAGAATGAGGGTTATAGGATTGTAAACACTAAACAAAATGTCACAAGCGGGAGTAAGAAGGAACTCTTTTTAAGTTTGCTAATTGCAATTGGCTTTTTTGGAGGATTTTTATTACTCCAAAAGTCTGGGATAATTAACCTAGCTTCAGGTGATGGACAAATTACTCTACCATTTGTATTTTTAATAGGTGTAGTTGCTTCACTATCCACTTGTATGGCTGTAGTTGGAGGATTAGTACTATCACTCTCATCAAATTATGCAAAAGAAAAGCAAGCTAAATCAATGGTTTTATTTCATATTTCAAGAATCGTAGGATTCTTTCTTTTAGGAGGTTTAATTGGTTTATTGGGTTCAGCTTTTGTACTAACTCCTATAATGACATTTATCTTAAATCTAGCATTGTTTATTGTGATGATTGTTATGGCAATCAACTTGCTTGAAATATTACCTTCAGCAAAAAAGCTACAACTTCGAATGCCTAAGTTTATTGGAAAAAGAGCTATGAAAATTGGAGAAACAAATAACTTCTTAACACCAATTTTGTTAGGAGTTGTTACATTCTTTTTACCGTGTGGGTTTACTCAATCTATGCAGCTTTATTCTCTAACCACTGGAAGTTTTATAAATGGAGCTATTACAATGTTAGTCTTTGCTTTAGGGACTTTGCCTATGCTTGCCTTAATTAGTTTTGCTTCAACTAAGTTTTCAAAAAGTATGCATTCAGGATTATTCTTTAAAATTGCAGGATTTATAATTATCCTATTTGCTATATTTAACTTTACCGCTGCTTTAGTTGCTGTGGGAATAATAAAGCCAATTTTCAATATTTAATTATCTTCTTGGGCTAGTAACTTCTTATCATTACTTTCTGCTTTGGCGAGAATATAAAAATCGCAGAACATTTTCGCAGATCTTGTGAAGTAAAATGCGAAGCCAACCGAAGCTTTAGCGTAGTTTGGCGGAGGGCACAGGATTCGAACCTGCGAGGGATTGCTCCCGCTTGTTTTCGAGGCAAGTGCTTTAGACCGCTCAGCCAACCCTCCACTAACATAATCAATGCATTCTAATTACTTTTGTACCATAGACAGTAGACCGCTTCCTCCAAGAGGACTAATGTGGTCATAAGTATCGACTTTACTTCGTTCGTCTCAACTTGACCTTATCGAGCAGCCAACCTCCATATGGGAATTATACAACAACAGGGTTATAATATATGTATGAATAAGATTTGGTTTAAAGCTAAAAGATACGGCTATGGTTGGTATCCAGCATCTTGGGAAGGATGGCTAATACTTGCAGTGTTTTTCGTGCTTATGTTTATACCGGTTCCGATTATTGCAAGTCTGACCAACAGTGATGCAGAATTCACTCTTGTATATATTCCAGTTGTGATTGTTGTCTCTGGCTTATTGGTGCTTGTTGCTTATTTAAAAGGCGAACCTGCAAAATGGAGATGGGGAGATTCAAAAGAAACACCTAAGAAGCCTTAAACTTTGTCCGGAAATTCTGGATGGATCGAAGTAAACTTTATGAACAAATAATCCACCAGGTAGAAGAAGCAAAGTCTAACATTCTCGGTAACTCCTATTATTTCGAAATTAATTTTCGCACTTCCTGTAACAACCTGTTCCAAATGATTAGCAATATACGATTCTCTTCGACCTTCGTTAGCATGATACATGTATCTAATTAGTCTTGTAGGGTCAGTCCTTGTTAACCAAAGGAAAAAAGCAACTTCCATAGCATCAATAAACAAATTCAAAGTGGCTAACTCTTCAGCAGTCATCTGATCTTTACCTTCATACATGAATTTACACATTTCAACTACACAGTTAAATCTGTAACTCCCATCATATGCAAGCATGTCATCGTAAAGGACGCTAGACAAGAAGCTATCGAACAAGGCGTTTATATCTTCCGTGAACTGATCCATTACTGGTAAAAGCTCTGGTGTATTAGCTAAACCCGTAGCTACATCCCAAGGGATCTGTTTTGTTTGTGCTTCCATAAATTTTGTTTAAGTACAGGATTATACAACAGACATTCAATGTCGTGTTATGTTCCACACTCTCTTCTGCTTATAGTTCCGATGCTTCTGACTGTCTCTTTAACTGCTTTGCTTGAATCGCAGCATATTGAAATGCGTTATCTAAAAACTTCAACAAGTAAATTTCTCTTTCCGAAGCTGACTTGGGGAATTTTGGATCTGTTTTTCGTACTTGATAGAATGCAATTTCTTTTTCCCTCAATCTCTTGCTTATATACGTATTGTGGTACTTAATGCCACCCAAGTCTTGTTCATGTGCGGTTATTATTGCTGTAGAAAGAATGTGCAATGATTCTCTATCAGGAATCTTTAGAATATCTGCGGCCAGCTTGTACTTTACGAGAAGAGTGAACATTCTTTCGAATTCCGAACCATCTCGGGTCTCGAGCGTAATTGCACATTCTGTTAGCTCCATTAAAATACCTGCCAGATACTCTACTGATGCCTTATCAGTAACTTCCGCTTCTCGTAGTAAATAATCTCTTCTAGCCTTAATAAGCAAGACATATGTATCGTAAAGTTCTAGAAGTATAGAACGCTGTCTTTTGCTAAGTTTACTATCTTTTGCATAAAGTTGAGTTTTCAACCGATTTTTATGATCTGAGAGCAGATATTCATGATCGCGGTAAACATTTGCTAGGAGTCCCTTCAGATTCTCTTGCCATGGAGCTAAGCTTCCAAAACTTTCGCCAAAATTTACGACAGCTTGAAGCAATGCCTGCCAGTGCCAGCTTGTTGGTGTATTAATTTTGAACCTTCCTATTACTAATAATGCTCCGAACGCAGGGGACATGCCGCTCTTTACTGCTTCTCCAGGTTTATTTTCCATGACTAAATTTAATCGCCAGATTTTACCACCAAAAGACCGGACCGTGAACGATATTTTGACAAAATCTCCTTACCGTACTACAATTCCGATATGGTTTCATATAAATATTTCTACTAAAAAAGGTTTCTCAGATTAATTTATTTTTCTAGACCTTATTTTATATGAAAAAAACCATTCGAAGTATTTGTTACTTCACAAAAAATCCTAATAAGTTAACTCTTTCCAAGCTCTCAGATCTTACATCTTTACTGAAGAGAAATGGTTACGAAATTCAGACAACACGAATCTGCTCCACGACAGATCAGCTTGATTTATTGAAATCCCTCGAAAGTTCCTCAATGCATTCAATTGGAACAGTAACTTTAGAGTGGATGAATCAGAATCTCGAAAAGTTTGTAAATTCAGAGAATTTAGCTTGTAACATTGAACTTGGTCACGAAGAAATAACTTTAGCTACTGTGAAAGTTTTGTTTGACATTATTCAAAAGAATCCTGCAAAAACATTTGGATTCACTTATGTTTTCAACAATGCAAACTCGAGTCCTTATTTTCCTTCAGCAAACTATGAGAAAGAAGGTTTCGCCATTGGATTGCAACCAACAGATTTGGCAGAAGGTTGCACTAATTTGCAGCAATGGTTTCAGAATATGAAGAATGTTTGGACAGAAATCTGTGAAATTTTGAAAGACGAGCCAGATTTCTTAGGAATTGATTCCTCTATTGCACCACTTTATCAAGGAGATTCAAGTTTAGTAAATATTGTTAAAAGAATGTGCAGCAGTTACGACAACTCTTTCACAACAGATTTTTATACTCAAATTACAAAATTTATAAAGTCTCAAAATCCAAAACCAATAGGTTTATGCGGAATTATGATGCCTTGCTTAGAAGATTTTGAGCTTGCTGAAGAGTACGAAAAAGGGAATTTCAGTATTGAACGTAATATCTATGTTTCCTTGCATTCGGGTTTAGGAATCGATACCTATCCGATTGGAATCGATGAGGATCCGAAAAGACTTGTTGAGATTCTGAAATTGATTCAAGTATTGTCGAATAAATACAAAAAGCCCCTTTCAGCTAGATTCGTGAGTGATGGAAAGTCAAAGATTGGAGAAAAAACAGAGCTCAAGAATTCTTATCTTTACGATGTTTCAATAAGACACCTGTGATTAACACCCTCCTTCGGGAGGGTATTCATTTAATCGTTTGTGATGGTATAATAACATATCTGTTATATATATAATTTCTGGACTTATCTCTAGACACTAACAATTTAGATGTTCTTTCACCTAGCGACTATACTGGAATCTATTTCAACGAGGAGCTTGGGATAAAAATCGACGACTTAAGCAGATTTCTTTCTTGGAATTCCGGAGAGACTTCAAATTACATCAAACTTTCTGGTCGACATACAAGATCTTCCACTTACCCTGTTCAAGTTTCACTTTCAGGTATTACCTATGATTTAAATATAAAAGGAAACGACCTTACAGAACCAAGATTACGAGTAGATCCAAAAGATGGATCAATTAAAATGATGGGATTCGAAACACTTGAAGATGTTGAGTACGTGATTGCAAACTACGATCTGTGCAAAAGAATCCCTGGATTCGTAACCGAGATCCCCTTGCTGATTGTAAAACCAAAGAATATACCTTTAAATTCTGAATCTATTCCACAATCAGAATTTGCCTACAGAGTTCCCGTACTTAGTCGAAGTAGTTTTATGAAAGCTGACAGAGAAACTCTCAAAGCCGAAGAGGATAGAGTTGAAGATTACAGAAGTACAGCAGAATTTGTTATTGTGCTTAGACTACTTCCTTGTGCCCACAGAATCGAAGATCTTGAAGACCTTACAGAAACTCAAGACCCAACAAACTATATCACTCAAATCGCAGCAAAACATAATTTAGAAACTGATCCTGCTCAACCCGTATTCAGTTATTTATCCGCTCTTTGTTACAACACTGCAAGTCAATTAGGAATCCTTCACGCACAAGGAGCTATACATGGTTGCATAAGTTCACACAATATTACTATGACAGGTCACCTTGTAGACTTAGATAGCTTTGAATTTCACCTGACTCAAAGCAAATTTATAGAAAAAAGTAAAAGAGAATTTGGCACGACAAGGAATGTTATAACAAATATTCTTCTTGATTTTTATGCGAAAGAATACATTTCAGACGAACAACGACAGCACTTAATTAGCGAATTCCATAGAACTTATTCCTTCATTCTCGCTACCACTCCACGACTGGATAGATAATCTCTAAGATAGTAAAATCAGATAGTTAAAACTACTGTATGGATCAAAGAGATGATATATTTTCTAAAATTTTAAGAGGTGAAATTCCCTGTTTCAAGATTTTCGAAAACGAACACGTACTTGCATTTCTTGATGTTAAACCAGTCACAGAAGGACACACATTAGTAATTCCTAAGAAGTTCGCACGTTGGGTTTGGGATGTAGAAGAAATTGATGAGTTGATGTCTGCATGTAAACAAATAGCCAATCATTTTAAGACTGTCACAGGACAAGATGTCGTTTATTCTTTCATTCATGGAGAAGGCGTTCCTTATGCTCACATTCATATTTTTCCAAAAGAGAATGAGGAATATACTAAAATGCTAGGCTCAATTAGTGGAAGTTTAGATTTCGATAAAGCCGATGAGATTAGAAATAAATTCAAATTAAATTAATGGTCAACTTTTTAAAGAAACACACTCTCGAAGATTTTATTTCGTTAGCTACAATTTTTGCTGTTGTAATTTCATCTTTAATTGTCGATCCTGCAAATTTGTTCAATGGAACTGGTTTTGAATTTCCTAAAGTAGAAGTTATCAGACTTGCGTCTATTGGGATTATTTTCTTAGGACTAATTCTTGAATACAGAAATCAGATACTAGGTAAGTGGGGAAGAATAATTGCTTCTGTTCTTGGAGTTGGAATGATTTTAAGTTTGTTAGTTTCGATCGATCCGCGGATTACATTGTTTGGAAATTTCTTTAGACATCAAGGTCTACTACTTTATCTTCCAATCGCAATTTCCTTAGTTTTCGTATTTAAAACTTTTCAGAATAAATACTTTAACTGGTTATTGTTTGGAATTTTATTCGCCGCTGTAATGAACGCTTTCCGTGGATTATTGCAATTCAGAGAATTAATTTCTGATCCAGAAAAATTTTCATTAGGACTTTATGTTAACGGTTTTTTTGGCCAAACAAACTTTTTCTCTACTCTGTTACTTTTTGGGCTAATAACTTCCGCATATTTCTTGGGAAGAAAGATTGAATTAGCATTTAAATTAAGTCACGCAAGTATTGTTGTTTTGATGGCGTTAGGAATTTTCTTATCACTTTCTAGGTGGGGAATTTTAACCTTATTTGTTACTGTAATTTGGATTTTACTCTTCGAACTACATTTTAAAAGATTGTTGAAATTATCACTTATCCTTTTTTATGTTTTATTGATTCCTTTGATGTTTGTAGGTTCGTTGATTTATCCTGAATACGAAATGCATATCGACATCTGGAAGAAATCTATAATTGCATTATGGGAAGCGCCCCTACAGAACAAAGCATTGGGTTTCGGATTCGATAATGTAAATACAGTTTTCCAACATTATGGATTATTCCCAGGATTGAATGTGGATAGAGCTCACAACATTATTCTGGATTTTCTGTTGCAACTTGGTGCTTTTGGTTTGGCAGGAATAATTGCACTTGTGGGAATTTTTGTAAAAATGTGGAATAAGATTTTTGAAGATAGAAAAATATTCTTCTTGTTCTTAATGTTTACAGTATTCGTTCTCAAAACTGTAGTTAACGAGTATTCTGTAGCAAATCTATATCTATTCTTCGTAATTACTACTTTGTTGCTGAAATACCTGTTTGCTGAAAAATCAGTGATTGGAGACAAAATTGAAGCTTAAGGGAAATGTCATTTCGAGCTTGTCGAGAAAGACATTGTATACATTTCGACTAGTTCGCTTTGCTCACAGCTCAATGTGACAATTACATCTTCTCTACAGGAGTAATTCCAAGAATCTTTAATCCGTTTGATAAAACTGTAACTACAGCATGAGTTAATGCAACTCTACTCTTTTTTAGATCTTCTGTTGCTGAAGTAAGAATATCAACGTTGTTATAGAATTTATTGTATTTCTGAGCAAGCTCATAAAGATACAAACAAAGTAAATTTGGTGCGTACCCTTCAGCAGCTTCCAAAAGAACATCTTCGTATTTATACAAATGCTTTGCGATGTCTATTTCTTCTTCTTTAATTAGATGAGTTTTTAGTAATTCTTCAGAAATTTCTTCATCTGCTGCAAGAACTGACAAAGCTTCCCCAAAAGATTCGTACTGTTTAACAATATTAGTTCCCCTAACAATTGTATACATAATATACGGTGCAGAATCCCCATCGAATGAAAGCGATGTTTCGAAATCATATTCCAAATCAGTAGTTCGTCCAAGCTTTAGAATGCTGTATTTTACGGATCCCGTTCCAATATTTTCAGAAATTAAGTCCTTTTCTTCTTCGGTAAATTCTTTATCATTAAGTCTAGACTTTACTTCTTCCTTAGCTTGATCAAGAAGATCGTCTATGTAAACTACATTTCCCTTTCTTGAACTCATTTTTCCCGAGCCTTTAATTGTTACATACCCGAATGATATATGAACAAAACTATCAAACGGTGCAACTCCAAATTGTTCACTTACAGCGAAAACTTGTCGTAAAGCTAAGTTCTGATCTGGACCTACAACCCAGTGCATTTTGTCTGGTTTGAAAGTCTCCTTCTTTAATCTAGTCAACGCTAAGTCCTGAGTTATATACAGAGAAGTACCATCTTTTTTGAGAACTATCGTGTCTGGCAGTTTATAATCCTTCAAGTCAGTCAGAACTGCTCCATCTTTCAATTTTTTGAAAATTCCTTTTTCTAATCCTTCATCTACAATTGCCTTACCTTGTTTATAAATCTCGTGTTCATACCAATATTGATCGACTACTCCGCCCAAACGTTCTAGTGTTTGTCGTAATCCTTCGTGAGAATAATTCATTACTAATCTCCAGAGTTCCCAGTTTTCCTGATCTTCATTTTCCCAATCAATTACAAGTTGCCTTACAAATTGTTCAACATCCTTATCTTTTTCGAATTCTTGAGAAGCCTGTGCGTAAAGCTTGTCGATAAAATGATCTGGTTTTTCTCCAGTTTCTTCTGGGGTTCTCCATTTCTCTCGATTCTCAAACCAAAAATGTAAGTCTACAGGATCGTTTTCATCTTTTCGAGCAAATTTTAGATATCCCCACATCAACTTAGCAATCGAAATCCCTCTATTATTATCGATGTAATCTCGTGTAACTTCCACTCCCACCGTTTCCCACAGATTTGAGATAGCCATTCCCAGAACAGTGTTTCGGAGATGTCCAAAGTGCATAGCTTTATTAGGATTAGCACTTGTATGTTCGATCAACCAATGCTGCCCTTTTCCCCATTCTAATCTCCCATAATTATTTCCTTTTTCTAGAACTTCGACAACAAAATGAAGATAATAGCTATCATCAATATCGAAATTTAAAAAACCTGGCGCGGCAATTTCTACAGATTTAACAACTGGGGGTAGAACAATAGCCTTTTTTAGGTCCTCAGCGATCTTTAACGGGTTCTTTTTTAATGACTTAGCTAACAACATGGCTACATTTGTAGCGAAGTCTCCGTGACTTTCTTCCTTTGGTCTTTCCAATACAAAATCCAAGTCCTCTTCTACTCCGATTTCTTTTACAGCACTTTTTATACTTTTTAAGATTGAATCTCTTATATCAAACATATGGTTAAGCTCTATTCGAGAAATTATACCTCATTTAGAAAGCAACTATAACTAGTGCAGGAAAGGAATTATTTAATTATTACAAATCCAGCTCCATCAACGACCTTTTTTTCTAAAAGTTTTAGATTGCTCCTCGAAACGATTAGTGAATAGTCTGTATCTAAATCTAAATAATCATTAACTTCCTCTTTGTTTTCACCTTCGAAGAGGTTGAACATAAGCCTGTCTATATTATAAGTAACCGGAATTCCAAATTTTTTAACGTATCCCAAAACAGAGGGTGCTGTAATCTGGAGATTCAGTTTGAGGGTTTTTTGGTCAAGATTTCCATAGAATTCTCTCACCTCTAAACTTTGATCTGGGATAGAGATTGAAGGTGTAATGAATTCGCCGATTAATCCATGCCTCTGTGCCAAAGCTAAAATCGTTGCAAATTTTTCTGAACTATACTGTAGATCTGAATAAACCAAATGATCAATTTGTTTATTATCCAAGTATTTCTCTAACTCCAACCCAAATCTGCTGTTTACAACCGACAAATTATTCACATCAAAATCGAAATCTTTAATTTGAAGGAATCTTTTTGCTCCGGTAATTAAAGGTAAATTTGAGAATACGTTTGAAGTTTTTAAAATGTCAAAATAGAATGATCGATTTTTCTGTACCTTCTTCTCTTCGGTTTTAGAAATGTCCATTAATGCATACACTTCTGCTGCTAATTGGATATTATCCGCCTGCTCTTCTGTTCTTTCTTCGTCTTCGAGAATTTGCGGAATTGGAAGTTTTTCTTTTAGATTCAATTCTTCTAGGTATAATTTTCCTGATTTGTATCCGTAACTGAAATTGTTTAACCCTTTGTTCCTCGAGAAAATTGAAGTTAGTTCCTCAATTTTGGTTTTATTTAATTTATTTCTAGTTGAAAATGTCTCTGGTAACTTTAAATATTTGTACGCAGCACCTTCTACAACTTTGATTGTCTGTTGATTCTGTGTATAGTAATCAACCAGTTCTCCATTTGGACTTATGAAGTAAGTATCAGTATATTGAGTATTGTAATCCATCGCTCCATATTCTGATTCAATTACAAAAAGGTTATTTGTTCTATCTCTTCTGCAAAATCCGTGCACTTCATAATTAATAACTTTTCTAATCTCTAGAAGGTATTCTGTATTTGAAGAAATAATTTCTGATATGAATTTAATTACCTGTGAATAGAATTCTCTGTAAGACAAAATGTTTTCAACTACATTTCCGTTAAAAATGAAAACCCCCTTTCCTAACTCTTTGAAAATTTTTTCAACTTTATTATCGAACTTAACATCTAATGAATTCTCAAGAATGGAATTTACAGCTGTCTGAGAAAAAGGATCATCACTTGCTACAAGATCAATAAATCCATGTGATTCAACTAAATCTGCAATATCTTCTGCGGTAATTACAAAACCTGGAACAAACTCGGTAGCTCCTCCAAATGAATATCTCGCTTTTATAAAAGACTTGTATGTGATCATTTTAATTGTTCTAGTAATTCTGAATGTACTTTTTCTATAGATCCCGCTGCATCTATTCTAATTAAAATTCCTCGCTTTTCATATTCACTAACTATTTCGTCGTTATCTTTGTGGAAATCTGCAAGACGATTTTTAATTGCATCTGTATTATCATCCGCTCGTTGCTCTAATCTAGTTCCACAGCTATCACAGATATCCACCCTCTTTGGTGAATTAAAGATCTTATGATAATTTGAATGACAGTTAGGACAATACAATCTGCCCGTCATTCTTTTAATAGCTTCCTCGTCGCTTAGCTCAAAATACACAGCTTTATCTAATTTTTTTCCCACTTTGAACAAAGTGAAGTCCAAAAGTTCTATCTGAGAAGCTTTTCTTACACAGCCGGATAAGATAATTTTATCAGCTTTCAGATGGGATAAATACATCTGCATCAAACCAAAAACAAAATTATCTGCTAAGAAACCTTCGTTCATTGCGTCTCGAATTATTACCTGCATTTCTTTTTCGCCATCGGAAATATCACGCATTAAATCTCCTGTAGAAACGCGAGCAAAGCCAAATTCATCAACAAGAAATTCAGCCTGGGTATCTTTTCCACTACCCGAAGGACCTAAAAAGAGTAAGTTCATTAAGAGTTTATAAATAACCTAACTACATACATTATATGCAGAAGGAAAGAAAGAATAAAGACTCCCAATGAAGTATAGTAAAAGAAGTTGACAATTGTTTTTTCTGTTTTAGATTCATATTCCCCGATATCGTGTTTCAGAATCAGTCCCAAAACGAATCCTGCTAATACTCCTCCTAAGTGAGCAACGTTGTTAATTCCACTGCCAGGAATAAATCCGAATAAAAGTGAAACGAAGATTATTGGGACGAATACTTGAAGATTTATCGGAAGGTTAACTCCGTATCTTCTATCTTTAACAGCTCCTCCAATTAAGAGTCCTGCTAAAGCAAAAATACTTCCAGAAGCTCCTAGAGTTAGAGTCGGAAATAGTGTTAAAACGCTGATTACAACGCTCAAAAGCATTGCAACAATTCCACCGATTATATAAGTAATGAACAGCTTCTTTCCATCGTAGAATTCAAGAACAATTTGTCCAATCTTGAACAAAGCGTACATGTTGAAAAGAAAATGCAGAGGATCCATGTGAGCAAAGTTTGCAGTCACAAGAGTCCAGATTTTTCCAAGCAAAACAATATCTACTGAATAAAGTCCTCCTGAGATATCAAAAATTTGGAAGTTTAGTGAATTACTTAAGCCTCCATTCTGTGAGTAAATCAAAGCCTGGAGAAGAAAGGTTAATCCAAAAACTACTACATTTGTAATTAAAAGCAGCCTAAAAATACGCATGTAGTGATTTTGCCATGAAATGCAAATTGAATAAAGGTGTAGAGATATCAAAAGGGATGAAAACCTTCTTTAAGCTTTCGTCTCTAACGATTTTTCTAACACTGTAGACTTTTAATTTGCACTGAATTTTATATTTAGGATTAGCAACAGTTTCTGCCTTTGCGTTCTTCGAAATGATGAAATACGCCAATCCTTTTTCTCTTCTAAGATTGTTATAGTCAACTTGGATTTCAGACTTACTTGACAGCTTAGCCATTACAACAACTGAATTTCCAGCATTTACAAATGTATAGAAATATCCAGCTGGGATAGCAACCTTCTCTCCTCTCTTTAAAGTTACAACAACAATGTCTTCTACATAAGTGTCGAATTCGTAGTGAGTTTCTTCTTTTTTAACATTTTTTTGCATTATTACTGTCAATTCTCCAGACAAACATTCGATGATACTTGAGTATTTATTTTCTTGAAAAGCTGAGTGATAAACATGAGTTTTCACGAATTCAATGCCAAGAAGACCTACAGGAATCTGGTAAATATCGTATGAAAGCTCATCGTTAGAATTAACTGTTCTGGGAACAACATTCTTATGAAGTTTGTAAACTTTTTCTGGATATCTTACAAATTTGTTTAATAGTACGGGAAGAATCTCATCTAAACCGACATAGCACTCATCTTGATAAGTAACACTGTCGTCAAATATGAATCTATTTTTTAAGTCATCTAATTTGAGCTGAAAACCTGCATATTCCGTAAGATCAACCATAATCGATTATTAAAAAATTATTGTTTAGTTAAGTGCAAGGTTAGAAGTATTTTAAGGTTAAGTTAGCTAAATTGTCAATTTTAGCTGACTTTTTGGAGACAGATGGGCGTTCTACAAAAGTTGTGTGAAACAAGAGAAAAATCACAAATTTGAAAAATTTACTTTGCTTGAAGATATTAAATTGAGAAGTTTTAAGATTTTTTGCTTATGATTTTAGAGTTTTTTCTTGCAGTTCTTCCCACAAACGTTTTTCTTCTTTTGAAAGCTTTGTAGGAATTTTAATTTTTATTGTGACAAACTGATCACCTTTTCCGTTGCCTTTGAATTTAGGTCCTCCCTTATCTTTTAATCTCAAAACTTTTTCTGGTTGTGTTCCTGCAGGAATTTCCATAATTACATCTCCGTGGACTGTTGGAATTTCTACTTCGCCACCTAGAACAGCTTGCATTGGATTTACTTCCATATCCATGTAAACGTCATCTCCCTTTCTTTTCAGAACAGGGTGTTCTTTTACGCTCACCGCAATATATAAATCCCCAATTGATCCACCATTTTCACCTGCATTTCCCTTTCCTGCATATTTTAAAGTAACCCCATCTGGAATTCCTTGAGGGATTTTTATTTTGAAAGTTTCCAATTTATTTTCAACACCGCTCCCAGAACAAACATCGCATTTCTCAGCAATTACTTGGCCACTACCTCCACAGGTTGGGCAATCAGAGGAAACTTGCATGTTTCCAAAAACTGTTCGCTGAACTTGGTGAACCTGACCATTCCCATTGCAAGTTTTACAAGTTTGGGTTTTGCCATCTTTCGACCCACTTCCAGAACATTTCTCGCATCTCACTTTTCGCCTGTATTCGAGATCTTTCTCCACACCAAAAACCGCTTCGTTAAACTCTAAGGTCATTCTGTATTCAAGATCTGAGCCTCTTTTATCTCTATTTCTTCGGCTTTGCCTTCCGCCTCCGAAACCAAATCCATCTCCAAAAAATCCTCCTAACAAATCTTCAAAACCACCGAGATCACCAGAGAAGTTAGTCCCGCCTGGGAACCCACCTGCACCAAAAGATTGTTGCGCTCCTGCAAACCCATATTTATCGTAACCACTTCTTTTTTGTTCATCCGAAAGAGTATCGTAAGCTTCTTGAACTTCGTTGAATTTGGTTGCAGCGTCTGCTGCCTTGTTTTTATCAGGATGGAATTCTTTGGCTAATTTTCGATATGCTTTCTTGATCTCATCTTTCGATGCAGATTTAGAAACACCCAAAACTTCGTAGTAATCTCTTTTTGCCATAGGGGAAATTATACCATGTCAATTAGCAGGGAAGCCACAGGGGTGCTAAAGATTATCTTCAATCTCTTTGAAATCTTTGTTTGGGCTGTTTGAGTTAGGTCTCTTTGCAAATCTATATCCTAGAAGAAATCCAATTACAGCTGGAGTTGCGATATAAACAAAATGCATTAAAAATGTTTGTATAGTCATAACAAAATTCTACAAAAGAAATTTTTGTTAATCAAGCTTATAGTCTGTACATGCCGTTTTTAAAAGTGTTTTCGAAAGCTCCTCCTATTTCGTAAGGAAAACTTGTTCCATCTGGAATTTTAAAAGCCGTTCTAGTCAGGGTAAGACTCCCAAGATACTGATTAAGACATTCCCAAATATCTTCATTTACGCTGGGTTCTACAACTACGGCATCGTAAATCACCTCCATAATTAAATTTGCTTCAAAGTAAGAAAGCATTCCTGGTTCGTCACTTAGGATTTCTCCTAACCCAGGTATCTCTGATTGAGAAACTACCTCCACAGATGTCGTTAATTTTTTAAATGATTCCTTCATTCTTAATTGAGAATATTCAGTCGAGGCTGATAGGTAGACTTTCACCCTTTCCATATTTGGTAGACCTGTAGATAATTCCACAATTTGGTCTATAAGTTGGCTTCCACTGTAAGAAACATCATCTATGTATCGAACTTCCTTTACACTATCTAGATCTGTGTCGAATGCACTTTGAGCTATAGTTTTGATAACTATGCCTCTTTTTTGAGCGAGTCTTTTCACAAGTGCCAGCATGTATTCGTTACTATTGTCGAAGTCCTTGGAACTATCGCGTTTTTGATGCTGATGAAGATAGAAATACACAACTGATCCTTCTCGAAGATCCTCCAAGGCTCTTTCTGCAGTTTCCTTCATATCCTCTTCAGTAATCACTGAAATATTCTTGTATAACGTTTCTGCAAGCAATCTACATCTTTTCTTATTTACGACTACTTTACCATCTACGAAACTGACAAATGTATTGAGAAAGAGTTCACACTTTTTTCTAAAATCTATGTCTAATCCTGAGGCAAGACTTATTTGTTTGATCCTCATTGCTCTGTTTGCACATTCTGTTTCAATGAAAAGTTGTGTTGCTACAAGTTCTGGCTCTGGTAGCTCAACTTCTAAAAGTGGTTCGTAAATCATTTTCTATTCAAATTTTTGTAATATTCTATTGTTTTATCCAACCCTTCTTCTAATTTGATATCAGGACTCCAACCTAACTTTTCTTGAGCTAAAGTTATATCTGGCTTTCGTTGCTGTGGATCATTCTTCTTGTCGTATGGATCGTTTTTATCCATCTCAACAGTTACAATCTTGCTTGGCGTTTCGATTTTTCTTAGAACTAATTCTGCCAATTCTAGAATTGTGAATTCTCCAGGATTTCCTGTATTTACTGGTCCTATAAAATCAGCATCTGTATCCATAAATTTCATAAATGCCTGAATCAAATCATCAATATATTGAAAAGATCTTGTTTGTTTTCCATCTCCGTAGATTGTTAGATCTTTTCCTTCCATTGCCTGAAGAATGAAGTTTGTAATTACTCTACCATCACTTGGATCCATGTACGGACCATATGTGTTAAAAATCCTCACAATCTTTACTTTCGTATTGAACAACCTTTTGTATTCATAGCAGAATGTTTCCGCCACTCTCTTTCCTTCATCGTAACAACTTCTCGGACCAACTGTGTTTACATTTCCTCTATAGCTTTCTAGCTGTGGATGAACAATTGGATCTCCATAAACTTCTGATGTTGAAGCTTGTAAAATAGTTGCATCAAATTCCTTTGCCAAATCCAACATATTTCTAACGCCTATCGTACAAACATCTAATGTTTCCAATGAAATACTTATGTACCTTGGTGGAGATGCAGGACAAGCCAAATTGTAGATCCTATCTATCTTTCCGTATTTCTTAAAAAGTTCTGACTTTTCTAGTACGGAGTGAACGTCTTTTACAATGTCGTGTTCAAAAAATTCGTAATTTGGATTTTCAGAAAATAATTCTGATTTCCATTTTTCTGATGAAGAGAAATTATCTATACCAATAACTACTTCTCCTTGATCCAGTAAATATTTTGAGAGATTTGTTCCAATGAATCCCGTAGATCCTGTAATTAAGTTAACTCGCATAGGAATGAAATGATAAACAATTCATTATCCACAATTGAGTAAAGTTGGGCAAGAAGAGATTATTCTATTAGTGAGATTACTTCTCTAACTA
The DNA here is from genome assembly GCA_963169855.1 of Patescibacteria group bacterium. GTDB lineage: Bacteria > Patescibacteriota > Dojkabacteria > J137 > J137 > KLAP211. The sequence goes on along the minus strand of CAUJCN010000002.1, from coordinate 604,880 downwards.
TTTCGTCAATCTCATTGAAGTTTCTTTTGAATTCCTGAACAGGTTTTCTAACTTTCGAGCTTAATAAATCAGACAAAATTTCTCCAATATTATCATAACTAGAGTTTATATATCTGAACCTAGGATTTCTTTTGATATAATCGATATTTCCTGCATCGTGTTCACCAATATTCCTAGTCCATATTCCTAGTTTCTCGAACAACTCGGCTTCGATAATTGTTGCCGAACTTGGCTTCGAGATAATTACATCACAAACGTTGTAGTAATCTTGAATATTATCGACATAACCGAAAATTACAATATTCTTGTTCGATGAGTATTTTCTTTCCAGTTTTTCTTTAAAGTAGTTCAGTCTTCCTGCACAAACAATTACTTGATATTTATCATCTTGAGAAACAATCTTTAAGATTTTTTCTACAGGTTTCATTCCTACTCCACCCGCAGTCAAAAGAATCGTTGGCTTATCTTCAGTAAAGCCGAGTTCCTTCATTACTATAGTTTTCTCTCTAAAGTTTGCCAGTTTAGAATTTACTGGAAATAGTGGGTAAACAATTTTACTAACATCTACTCCATACTTAACAAGTTTACTCACAGCTTCCGATGTTGGGCTAATGATCAAATCAGCACTTTTATCTGCCCATCCCTTGAAAATTGTAACCAAGTCTAAAACAACTTCTACTGATTTAAATGAATTCGTCTTTTCTTTTATAGCATTCAATAATGTTGCTGTTACTGGGTGATTACAAATAACCAAATCCGGGGCTTCGTCCTTTAATACGTTCGTTCCTTCTTCTAAAAGCATTGTTGTTAGATATCTCTCAAAGATTCCGTAACCTACTTTTGTATTGAAAAATCTAAAAAAGAAGTTGTTTAAAGCTTCGAAGGCCCTGTTTCCAGACATAAATGCATATGACGCATCTGAAGCATTGAATGGATCAATATCGATAACTTTGAAGAAATCGAGTGTTTTTTGCTCGTATTTACCTGGATAAAGCTTTTCTATTGCTGCTGTAAGGTTTGCTGCTGCTGCTTTATGACCAGATCCAGCATCAGTGATTAAGTGTAAAACCTTCTTTTTCTTTGCCTCACTCATTATATATTTATAATATACCTATCAATTATATCATTTTTAAGCTCAAAAAGCTCTTTCGCCAGCCCCATTGTAAGATTGCGGTTTCGACTAGAGCTTTCTTACAATTACAAAATGGCTGATTCCGAAAATATGTAGAGGTGTTTTATCAAAAAAATGTACGAATTTCTGGATTCCTCTTCCAATCAATCCAAATTTTCTAGCCAACCCGTCAAATCCAGAGAAAATTTGAGTAAAATACACCGTTTCGTTGGCCACAGAAGAGCTCCTTAAAAGTTTATTGATCGTCCACGATCCATAGTTTCTTACATGTGGAGCAAATTTTTTATAAATGAAATTTGGCATGTATGGTAAAAATGGAATATTTCCCCAATAGTACTTTCCTCTAAAGAACATTCCATGCTGTTCGAAAGGCCACAAAGTGTTTGGTGTAAAGAAAATCATAAGACCGTCGGGTTTTAAAACTCTTAAGCATTCGTTGATTGTTTTCTGATCATCTTGAACATGCTCCAGAACTTCGTTATGGAAAACAATGTCAAAAGTGTTGTCTTCGAAAGCTAACGACTCTCCAGGACAGTTTAAAAAGTTCTCCTCAGGAATACCTGCTCTTTCCTCTAGACTCATAGATTTAAATCTTTGAACCTGCTCTGGATCGTATTCTGAGGCAAAAACATTTTTGGGGTTTGTGTATTTTGAAAACTCAAAAGTCCAAACACCTTCTCCACAACCCATGTCTAAAATTTTCTTGTCTTTAAGATCTACAATTTTCGTAATTTTATCTAACCTTCTCTGAAACCCTTTTGTGAAATAGGTCCCAGGTTTACCTAAATGAGCAAATTTTGTGTGTTCGTCTAATACTTTCATTGTTTAAATTTGATTTGTTAATTTAGATACTCTTTTGAAAAAAGATGATGATTCTAAAATATCATAGATTTCCTTTTCTTCATGTGGAGAAACCAGCCACAATCCTGGTGCAATGCTTAAGTAATGATCTAAATAATTAGCAACATCTTCCCTTGAAATTTCCTTAATGGCTTTCGTCGCTTTTCTATAGTCGTATCCAACCTCTTCACCATATAAAAGATCCATTGCCATGCTTCTTGGGAAATCTAAATCAAACGATGTAGTGGTCTTAAACAAATAGCTGCTAACAATCGTCCCGAACCATTTAGCGCCTTTCTGTGAGAACAAAAACTCTTTCCAGTAAGTTGTGAAAAGATATTCTATCGAGTCTAATAATTCAGGTAACTTTTCTTTAGAAACTGAAGTGCTGAATCCACGGTTAATATGTGAAACTAAAGCGTATTGATTAAACGATCCGCCAGAGTAAATCAGTTGCTTGTCTTCTCGCAAGTGTTCGAAAACAGTTTTCGATATTAAGGAGTCTGCAAACTCTTCAATTGCCTCCAATCGGTAGTCGATATGATCTCTTTTTGGCAGGAAAACATTGTAAGAAATGAATACATCTCTTCTCTCTTCATCTTTGAAATGTTTGTACTTAAATTGATTTTTGTAAGGAATGAATTTATGCTTGAACGAATTCTTCTCGGCGTTAAAGTACTTAGAAAGTTCTTTTATGTCCTTAATCAAAGTTTTATCTGGCCAATTATTGGTTTGAATTGCAATTACAGCATTCTCTCCTCTAGAAAGCTCTGTTCTGAATTTATCAAGTTGCTCAATATTTATTTCTTTTACTTGATCGTATTCGCCTATAACGTATTTAACAAACTCGGGGTAAACATCTTGAAAGAAAAATTCTCTGTAATAATACCCAGAATCTTTTTCCTTCTTGATCATTCTCTCGATTTCGGAAAGTATAATACCTCTTTCTTTCTCGATTGTAGTTTCAAAATCTCTTTTTGATGAATCTAAATACCCTTTAAGCATTTTCATTACTCTTTCCTTCCCTCTTATTTGCGAGCTTGAATAAAGCTGCATTGCATATTTGCTTGTCGAACCGTTGTAATTCACTTCTGGTCTAGATAAATTCCCGTACATGAACTCCTTTTTTACATCCATTGATTTAAAGTACTTGCTTGGACTTGCAACCATTAAATGTTCTAGAAAATGTGCAGTTCCGTCTGTTACACCAACTTGATTTTCAATTAGTGCTCCAGCTTTGAAGATTATAGATGCGTAGAAATCAAGAATATCTTTTTTTTCTGTAACAAAAAGTCGAAGACCGTTTTCAAATTGGTAGACATAGTTAGTAGCACCGTAATTGTAACTCTTGAATTTTTGAATTAATTTCATATTGAAGTTTAGATTTAGTCCGATGGCTATGATATATTGAACAATGATACAATAGAGTCACATCTCTGTAAATTTATGGCGCGAAAAAAACAGATTACATACGATAGCAAAGAAACCTTAACTGTTCTTGGAATCGGATTATTAGTGTTAGCAATTTTCTTGCTACTCTCTTTATTATCAAACGATTCTGATTCAAGTATATTCGGAACCGCAAAGGGAATTTTTGGCACGGCTACATTTGTTGCTGTCTTTGTATCATTCAACTTTAGTTTGAAGTTTTTAGGTTTTGATTATTTATTTAATTCAAGAAGATCCCTAATTGCTCAATTAATTCTGCTATTCACTTTGCCAGCATTTATTACAGCAATGGCTAGCGGTCCGCTGGAAATTTATAGATACGCTGGAAATTCTTCCGAGACGTTGGGAGGTCAAGTTGGATATTTTGTTGTAGCCAACGTAATGCAAGAAACAATTCCTACCCAACCTGCAACTAAACTACTATTGTTCTTAGCCAATTTAGTTCTAATCCCTATCGCCCTTTCGATTCCATCGGCAATGGTATTTCAAATTACTAGAAATGTACTTGGTGGTATATGGGAATTTCTCAAAAAGATTTGGGGAACAGACGAATTCGATGATGAAGAGGAAGAAGAAATTGATCCTTCTAATGCGTCAACATTTGGTGACTTTATGAAGAAAAAGAAGGTTAAACAAGCAAAGATTCAAGAAGATGAGGAGGAGGACGACGAAGAAGATAATAAAAAAACTTATTCATCTTTCAAGATTCCAAAGAAATCTTCGAATCAACCAGAAATTGTTGAAGGCGAATTAGGTGAAGATGGATTAAAGCAAGACGATTTGAAATTCCCTGACTGGAAATTGCCTCCACTTTCTTTACTTATCCCAAACAAGAAAGCTAGTGGAAAAGAACCTGCAATTGAGCAGAATGCTCGAATTATAGAACAGACTCTTGGAAGTTTTGGAGTAGAAGCAAAGGTTGAAGAAAGCTACGTTGGGCCTTCAGTTATCCAGTACGCTTTGAATCTGCCTTTAGGAATTAAAGTCGAAAAGATTTCTAATTTGAGTGCAAACCTAGCATTGGCGTTAGGAGTTGATTCAAATGCAGTTAGAATTGAATCTATTCCAGAAACAACATTTTTGGGAATCGAAGTTCCTAGAGAAAACAGAGACATGGTTAGATTTAAAGAACTCATGTCTTCTGACAACATGACAACAACAACTTTTGGACTTCCAGTAACTGTTGGTAAAGATATAGATGGGACAGCAGTTGTTGTAGATATTCAGAAGATGCCTCACTTATTAATCGCTGGAGCTACTGGTTCTGGTAAATCAGTATTAACGAACTCATTTATTTCTTCTATTTTGATGAAGAAAACTCCAGATGAAGTTAAATTTATTCTTGTTGACCCTAAGCAAGTTGAACTTTCTGATTACAATGGAATTCCTCATTTACTAACTCCTGTTATTACAGACATGGATAAAGTTGTCAATGCATTAAAGTGGGCTGTAAACGAGATGGAAAGACGTTATACAAATTTAGCAAAAGAACAGGTACGAAATATTATTGGATACAACGAGAAAATGGGATTCGCTGCAATGCCATACATTGTAATCGTGATCGACGAAATGGCCGACATGATGATGACTGCAAACAGAGTTGAAGCAGAAACTGCAATTGTTAGACTTGCACAGAAAGCTAGAGCCGTTGGAATCCACTTGATTCTTGCTACTCAAAGACCTTCTGTAAATGTTATTACAGGTATTATTAAAGCTAATATTCCTGGAAGAATCGGAATGAGCGTTACAAGCTCGACTGATTCTAGAGTTATTTTGGATAGAACTGGATCAGAATCGCTATTGGGTTACGGAGATTTATTATACAAAGCTCCAGACAAACCAAAAGCAACTAGATTACAAGGAGCATTCATAGACCAAGAAGAAGTAATTAGAATTGTAGGATACATTAGATCTCAAGCTCCAGAAGTTGAATATGTAAGTGAAATTACAGAAAAACAAGCTGTTCCTGGAGAAGAAGAAGGATTTATGATGGACGGCAGTATGCAAAAAGGATCACAGGTTGAGCAAGCAATTAGATTGGTTGTTCAGTTTAATAAAGGATCTAGTTCATTCTTACAAAGAAAATTAAACATCGGGTTTAACAAAGCAGCAGAATTAATCGAAGAACTTGAAGCTCTAGGTGTAGTTGGTCCACAAAACGGAAGTAAACCAAGAGAGGTATTAGTTAGCGATGCTGAGGCATTTATTCAGCAATTGAAGGGACAATAAAAATTATTCTTCAGTCTCTAAAATAGTTTCGTCAGTTTCTTGAACAACAGGTTCGTTTAGAACAAGATTTGCTTGGCCATCTTGAATGTGTTTTTCAAGTTCATCTGAGAATAATTCGTCGTTTGGAAGTTGATTTACAAATGGATTGAAGTTCTCCCTTCCACCATCCGCAGCTTGATATATTTCCCAAGCAATAGTTGCTCCCAAAGCTATAATTCCGATTATTAATAAGTTTCTCCAGGCTTTATTCATCTTGTACTTGTGTGTCGAAATAATAAGTTTCTACTAAAAGCGTAAATCTGTAAGGTCGCAAGAATCCATCTTCGGCAAGCTCTCCATCTGATTTTCTAATTGACGTCAAATCTTTAATTGTGTAAAGCCTGATCGAGTTTTCTAAATCTAGAATGAATTCAGGCAAAGCTTCTCTATCTCCATCTAATTGAATATTAATCATCATTCCTCTTACTTTGTCGTCTAATCGAACACTTGGAATAGAATTTGCTACATCATCAGAAATTGCAAAAGTTAATCCATTCAAACCTAATCCGCTTGTTCTAGCGAACTCCTCTATCTCTAAAACATAATCAACTTGATTAAATCCGTTTGGCATAATTTTGTTGAAAATGTTTTTGATTGCTTCTTTTTCTTGGTTCTCAACAACAAGATCTTCCATCACGCTTAGTTTTCCTTTTAGATTTGTTATATGCTCTGCTCTACGCTGATTCTGCTCTAACTGTTTTACAAATGCTGAGTATGAAGGAAGTAATCCCATCAAAATCATCAAAGCTGTAAATCCAAACGTTACGAAAACAACAAAGTAGGTTTTACCTTTTGTGGTTTCTAATAATTCGTTTAATCTTTGTCGTCTAGATTTTTGTGCGTCCATTACAATTGTGGTCTTTCGGCTGCAACTATTTCTGCAGATAAAATATAATCTCCTTGGTTCAAACCTTCTTGTCCCGAATCAACTGTTAAGCTGTTTACAAAAACGTTTTTGAAAGAAGTAGAACTTTTCATCGCTACCTCTACTTGATTTAATACACTCAAATCTTCAGTTCCAAAAATAGTAATTTTGTTATCTTGAACTCTTACATTTAAATTTACATTTCCTCCTATGTAACTTCCTATTTCTTGAATAACTGCTGTGTAAGCTGAACCAACATTCCAAAGTTCTTCGTAATCATCTTCTCTTCTAAAAAGATTTCTGAATTCAGATTCATATGCTGTTTCTAAAACCTTCAATCTTGATTCTACAGAAGCAATTTCTTTAGTTTTGTTTTTTGCATCTGTATCCACAACGACTTTCCCAACGAAAATCCCAGTAATTAGAATTATTGTTACCAGAATTACAATTCTCGCTCTCCATAAAACCCAGTCGTAAATTTTGTCCCACAATGTGAGTGCTGGTTTAATGGGTTGTAGTAAATTAAAAGGTCGTTTAACTGGCATTTGTATACACTAAGATTTTTCTACTTACATAATAAAGGAAAGTTCAAGTAATCGCCAATTTTAAAAGGTTAAAAGAACAAAACCAAAAGGTAGAAAATATTTGAACTACTGTCGAGATTTGAAGTTTAATCTTTTATCTTTGATCTTTACCCCTTTTACCTTATACTATCTATATGATATATCAAATCCGATTTCCTTACGGTACTAGCGAAGTGTTGTTGCGATCAAGATCAGAAGTTCCTGATAAATTCGCAGAAGCACTTTCATCTTTTATTAAGTTTACCGACAATGATTTGAACTCTGCAGTAAAAGGAAGTTCCGCCAATAAATTCAATCATTCTGAAACTGGATTACCAATTGATGTTTCTCCTGAGTTTATAAAATTTCTAGATTTGTTAATTGAGGTTCAAAAGATTAATCCCGATAAACATTTCTTTAGTGACGATACTGGTGGATTCTTTTTGCAGATAGACAGAGAAAGAAACAAAATTGTAAAGGATAACGAACTTACCTTCAACTCTCGCGGAATTAAAACACCTTTCATTCTTGATGCGGTAAAACACTTTCTTTCTGCAGAAAATAACTTTGATGACTTTCTAATCCTTTACTCAAATTTGTATTCTGCAACTGGAAATGAAGAATGGAGAATTCAAATTCCACAACTTGGAACAGCCCAACATGATTCTGATTTAGGAATTGCAAATAGTGCTGTAATTATTTCTGAATACGATCGAAGTACGCCAAAACAAAGTTCTACAAAGTTCGGCCATACTCCTCTCTTCACTGATCCTGATTTTGTTTTGATTAATACTGATTCCTTAACAAAAGCTCATATTCTTTCTGAAGATTCTCATTCTAATGTTCATGACTTAGATTTTCATAATTTCTCTAATTCATCTAACTCGAAGATTTTGGTGAAGACACGTTCTGGAGAAGTTCATAGTTTTCCTTTCTAGGTTTGTGAGACGCAGGAGGGGTTTCCTCCTGCGCCTCGGTTAAGGTGCCACCATGTCACGGCCTGCGACTAGGTGGCGGTAAAGCAGCAGCTCATCATGATGAAGCTCCTCCTTTCCTTAAGGATTTCCCTAGGCTGGACGTCCTTGGGATACGTGGATAATATCATGTATGTTGGATTATGCAAGAGTAAGACTTGGGTCTCGATCGATTTTTTCGAAATCTTTGAGGAAGACCCCTTTTTCTGGATTATGATCAAATCCGTAGTTTTGAACTTTCAAATTAGCAGCAACTGCAATCATTGCAGCGTTATCTCCTGTAAGTTTTTTTGTATGTGGAAATCTAACTTTTCCTTTGAACACTTTTCTGACTTCGGATCGTAATCGTGGGCTGGCAACCACACCTCCACCCAGCCAAATTTCTTTAACGGAATGTGTTTTTAGAATCTGTTGAATCTTTAGTGTAACTTGTTTAAGAGCAACAGCTTCAAACAAAACGCACATATCCATAACAAATTCTTTAGTCATCTCGTTTTCCGAAACTAAACGAGAGAACGCAGATTTCAAACCGGAATAACTCATGTTGAAGTCTTTTGAATTCGCCATTGGAACAGGTAGTGAATATTGTTTTGTCATCCCTTGCTCGACAAGGGATCTACTCGAGCTATGTGTAAGTGTGGCTACATATGATTGCATGTCATTTTTAAACTCAACATTTACTGATTTTCTTCTTTCTTTCGCAAACTTGGTAATAGCTGGGCCAGCTGGATAACCTAGTCCTAAAAGTCTTCCGCATTTATCGTAAGCTTCTCCGCATGCATCGTCTAAAGTTTCTCCAAGTAACTTGTAAGAACCATACCCATTTACCAAAATAAATTCTGTATGACCTCCCGAAACCAAAACACCCAGTGCTGGTAAGGAACCAGATCCCGCATTAAATGCGGGATCTACTTCTTGCTGATCGGCTAAATTTGCTTTTTGAGATTTCCTTTCTGCAAAAGCAGAAAACAAATGACCTTCCATATGATTAACGGCAATAAGTGGTTTGTTGTATTTTGTGGCCAACTCTTTTGCTTTTTTAATACCGATTTCTAATGCAATTGCGAGTCCTGGACCATAAGTTACAGCGAAAACATCAATATTCTCGATCTGCACTCCAGAAAGTTTCAAAGCTCTTGTCACAACACCATCAATTTTTTCTTGATGAGCAAGTTTAGCCAAACTTGGAACTACTCCACCCCACTCACGATGCATAGCTGCCTGAGAAGGAAGTAAATTTGAAAGTATTCTAAAACCACGCAAAACTGCAACGGATGTCTCATCGCAAGAAGTATCTATTGCAAGAATTAAAGGTTGATTATTCATTTACTAATTGAGTTACAAGTTCTGGATATTGATAAGAATGATGATCCGCCTCAACTACTCTCACATCGAATTCTGATAGATCTATGTGTTTTGACAAATCTTCCAAAGTTCCATGATTATCAAATCTATTATGGACAAGAACAACTCTGTTCTTGAAATCCTTCAATACTGAATACGATTTCAAATCTTCTTCGCTTAAATCCAATACAGGAATACCGAGTAGAATAATTTTTGAGAATTGAGTTTCTTTTAAAAAATTCACTGCTCCGAGTGTCCCAATTGACTTTGCGACAATAATGTCTGGAGTTACCTTTAAACTTCTTATCAATTCTAGGGCAATTTCTAGATTCCAAGAAGCATCCGGATTACCCCAGTGTTCCCAATTCACTTTTGTCACAGAATGCCCACTAGATTCTAGTGCTTGTGAGTTAACATTCATTTCTGCTAAATTTTTAGCTGAAAAGCCAGGAATGTAAAGAACGTTCATAAGGTAATGTAAATACCCAATTATACCTTATTCAGTAAAGAAATTGGCAATTCTTCCCTGTTCTCTGAAAGTGAAATCCGCTTCTCTCCATAACGACATCTGTAAGCTCCGTCTGCTAATTCGAAGTAAAAGTCTCCATCAACACCTGTTCTAGTTAAATCTCCATCTACAAGACATATCATATCTCTTATCAGAGCGATCATATCGTATCTTTTGAGTCCATCTATTTGCTGAATCGTTTTCCAGCTAAAGCCAACGTGTTCATGGCTCAAAGTGATTTCTAAATCCCATTCTGTTGGAAGATCTAAAACATAGTAGCTACTTTCCGACCCAGGTTTTGCAAAATCACTAAAAAAGCTTAGTTGACCTTGGATTTCCGAAATATCCCAACCCAACTCTTCGAGAACCTCTCTGGTAACTGCTGATTTTAAATCTTCACCTTCATCCACTCCACCACCTGGTAATTCAAAGACTCCAGCTGGATACTTCAAAACTGGATCTCGGCGATTTAAACACAAGTAAACGTGCTGTTCTTCGATCAGTTTTCTAATTATTACAAATACACCTCTATTCATTTTGCTTAAGTAATTCTTCGACTTTATGAATATCTTCTTGAACTGTTATTTCATATCTGGAAATTTCTGACGGAATTAAGCCCTTGATTAGTTTTCCAGATTTACCGTTTATTTCTATGATATCCTTATTTCCAAACAATCCTAAAAATCCTACGGGATGTTCTGAGAATTCAATGTAGTCTTTTGTGAATACTGCTATTCCAGCAAAATCAGCTGAGTATGTTTCTTTAGAATTGGAAATTTTCATATCTCTTAGTCTAATCAAGTTGTTTTCTTCATCGAAACCCAAAACATCTGAATCCTTTTTGTAAAGAACAATTGCATTCTGAAGTTCAATTAGCTTTTGAATATCTTCGTTTGAAATTTTTATAATTGTATCTCCATTGCAAGTTAAGATTTGATTATCTGTGTGTTTGAAAACTTCAACCAAAGTTCCTCCGTGACCTAAAATCTCTGGTTCATTTATTAGAATAATTTTACATTGGTCTTTGTATTTTTCTGTAAGATACAGGAATTGAGCAGAAAGATAATGTGTGTTTATAAATATTTCTGAAATTCCTAAAGAAACAAACCAATCAATTTGATATTCAAGAATTGGTTTTTCATTTACCTTTACTAAAGGCTTTGGTGTAGTTAAAGTTATTGGTCTTAGGCGAGTTCCGAGTCCAGCTGCAAAAATTAATCCTGAAAGTTTCATAATATTTAGTAAAGACTGGTGTACATCAAATTTCTAGCTGTGATTCCAGCAAACCAATATCATTAATGTGCTGAAACCCAACTCGGTGATGTGTATATGCAATGTTGAAAAGTATTTTCAAAAATTTTTTTAAATACAACTTAAAAGTGTCATCTTCGACTTCTTTAACCTTCCCTACGACTTCTCTCAAGTTCTGCACATACAAATCCAAATTGAAATTATCTTTAAAATGAATTTTTAGATCCGCCACAAATTCCAAGCTTGGAAGTTCTCTATCAGAATCTCTACTCTTCTTCCAAAATCTAAAGAGTGCTCTTAAGAATTGTTCGCTATTTCTTTTTGCACCTAGTTGTTGATTGTGTGCAAAGACACCTTCCACAGGAGCATATTGAAAATACGGATCTGTTGTGTCATCTCTTCCAAGCTCATCCACAATTGCAGATAAATGAGTTGAGGTTAATCTTCTTTCTGGGGTTTTAGGAATTTCCATAATATTCCAGTATATCACCGAAAATCGATTTTTTTAAAACGTCAAGTTTCTTCTGTTTCATCTTTAGAGATTTGATTTTTGGATTTTGATATTCTCGCCATGTGGCGAGCCGTACACCAAATATTACTTAATATGAGATACTAAAATTATGAAAATAGTTGTATTACACGGCTGGGGACAAAATAGAAAAGTTTGGGTTGAATTTGCTTCACGATTTGAACCTAACGAAGTCATTGCGATTGACCTTCCTGGATTTGGTGACGAGCCTCTAGTTTCTGATGATTGGGGAATTCCTGAATACGCTTCTTGGGTAATGAGCAAAATTTCAAAAATGAATTTAAATGATGTAATTTTACTCGGCCATTCTTTCGGAGGACGAATATCAACCTTCATTGCAAGTGAGCAACCTGAGTGGCTTAGAGCTCTAATTTTGACAGGTTCTCCATCGATCTACAGACCAACTTTAATTACTAAATTAAAGATAAAAAAATACAAGGTTTTGAAATGGATCAGTAACAAATTGAATCTCAAACCTCAGAAAATTTCTGTTGATCTTACAGACGCAGATAAACGTGGACTCGGAAAAATCTTCAGAAAGGTTGTTCCATTTGATCAAACAGAATTGTTAAAGAAAATTAATACTCCTACTCTGCTTTTGTGGGGAGAAAACGACGAACCTGTTCCTTTAAGAATTGCTTACGAGATTAATCAGTTGATTAATAATTCGAAGTTAGAAATTATTCAAAATACTGGACATCAAGTTGTTCAAGAATCACCTTTTTTATCATATGGAATTATTAAAAAATTTATCGAAAGTCTTTAATATAGTTTTTCCGTTTGCGGATTTTTTGTATATACTTCAGCAAGAAGAATATTCATCTGATAGATTTATTTACTGGTTACGAAAATTCTTTTTCAGAAGAAACTTCCAAGTTAGAGATAATCTGAAGTACACAAAAAGAGTTAAAGTTACTCTATTTCTTGCAGTGGCATTGTTTCTCATTGACATTGTTTTGCTTATTATTTTGAACCTTTTGATCTTTCTACCTTTTAACTTTGTTCTGATTCCTCTTTATGTTTTAGCTAGTAATTTTATTCTGAATTATTACTATAATTGGGTTAAAAGCGGAGTTAGAAAAGAAGCTGCTGAGATTCGAGATTCAATGAAAAATCTGAAAGTTGTGACTGTTGCAGGAAGTTATGGGAAAACTACTGTAAAGAACTTTGTTCACCAGTTGGTAAAGTATTCATACAAGACACAAATGATCCCTGGGAATATTAATACACCAACTGGAATTGCAATTTGGATTAAAAACAACCTTCAAAAAGATACCGAACTTTTGGTTTCAGAGGTTGATGCATACGTAGTTGATGAAATTGGGAAAAGCACTAGAATTTTAAAACCTGATATCGCAGTTCTTACTAATATTGGCGATCAGCATTTAATAAGATTTAACGGTAGAAATGAACTTGCAAAAGCTCTTAGCGAAACTTTCGTTTACTCTAAAGATACTGCCAGCTTGATATCAACATCTGAAGTTTTCTTAGAGTTGAATCAAATTGATTTTGGAAATCGAAGTAGATTTGAAGTTACATCTTCTGAAGTTAAAAATGATTTATCCGATTCAAATAAAACCAACTTAGCATTTGCTTTAAAAGTTTGCGAATTGTTAAATGTTGAACAGAGATTTATTGACGATGCACTTTCAAAACTTGAACTACCTGATAGAAGACAACGACTTACCAATGTTCTTGGGTTTGATGGGATTGATGATTCTTATAATATCAGCTTTACAACGGCTCTGGCAGGAATTAAAGAAGCTAGAAAACAAGCCGACAAATTGAAAAAGAAGTTAGTTGTGATTACAGCTGGAATTCCAGAACTTTCTGATGAGAATCAAGATAAGAACTTTGAACTTGGAAAAATTTTGAAGGAATCTGCGGACTTTACTGTTGTTTTAAGAAGTGATCTTTCTAATGATATTATAAATGGATTGAAAGGTTCAAAGTTTATTGTAATGAAAAGTTTTAAGGACTTTCTGACTAAAGAAATCACTAATTTTGAAAGAGATGAATGGTTTATTCTTCAACAACCAGAACTTAACGATTTATATTATTAACTTATGAAAAAAGACATTTTGATTTTATTCGGAGGCGTTTCTCCAGAACACGAAGTTTCCATAATTACTGGACTTCAAGTTGTAGAAAACATTGATCGAGAACTTTACACTCCTCATGTAATTTACGTTACAAAAAAAGGTGAGTTTAAATATTTGTGGGGAATGAATTCTAGAAAAGATTTCGATGAGAACAAAGGAATTGAAATTTCATTTGGAAAAGATTCTAAAGGTGGCTACATTTCTGCGGGAGGTTTTTGGAAAAAGAAGTACTACCCTTCTGCCGCATACTTTGCATTTCATGGTGGACTTGGCGAAGGTGGACAAGTTCAATCTATTTTTGAGAGCTTAAACATTCCTTTTACTTGCACAACTGCAGAAAGTTCTTTTATCTGCATGAACAAACAATTAACAAAAGATGTTGTTGTTAGCATGGGAGTTCCAGTTGTTGAAGGTATTAGCGTCTCCTCAAAAACAATTAGGGAAAGTTCTCAAGATTTAGTAAAACAACTTATCGAAGAATTAAAACTTCCATTGATTGTTAAACCAGTACATTTTGGCTCTAGCATTGGAATCTCTGTTGCTAAAACTGAGATAGAATTGGAAAAAGCTTTAATCGAAGCTAGCCATGTAGATTCAGAAATTCTTGTAGAAAAATTGGTAAAGGATTTCAAAGAATACAACGTTTCCGTTCGAATGATTTATGGAAAAATCGAAACGAGTGAAATTGAGAAACCCATGTCTCAAGATGAAATTCTTAGCTTTGCTGACAAATATCAACGAGGAGGAAAGAAAACCGGATCCGGAATGGCCTCTCTTCAAAGAGAATTACCTGCAAAAATTTCGGTTAAACTTCAGGATAAAATAAACGATTTAGCAAAAAGAGCTTTTACTGCATGTCGATGCAAAGGAATGGTTCGAATAGATTTTATGGTTTTAAGTGATGATCAGGTTTATCTAACGGAGATTAACCCAATCCCTGGATCTATGTCTTTTTATTTATGGGAAGCTAGTGGAATCACTTTCAAACAACAAATTACTGATTTGATTGAAGAATGTATTAGCAATTCTCCGTCCAAAGAGCTAGCTTTAGATTACAAAAGCGATATTGTGCACAAGTTTGTAAACTCCAAGTAGCATTGCTTTATAAAGGTTTCGTGCTAATATCTCGTCACTATGAATTTACGAGATTATTACGATGACCTAAGTGTTTCTAAAGATGCTTCTTTCGAAGTGATTAAATCTGCTCTCTAGGATTAGCTGTGGTGTCGCACTCTTTCTTGGATACTCATAGGATGGCGTTTCAGCTGTTTCTTCTTCGCCTACTCTATCTGCTAAGAACATGTCTGGATCGCTTGTGATTGGATCGTCGTATGATAAATCAGTCATAAATATGTTTTAAAAATATTATTTTCGAAATTCTTCTTCTACTCTTCTCCAGTTAATTACGTTCCAGAAGTTCTCTAGATACTCAGCTCTTTTGTTCTGATATTTTAGATAATAAGCATGTTCCCAAACATCTACACCCAACAAAGCGTGCTGTCCGTTCATTATTGGCGAATCTTGATTAGCAGTTGAGATTACTTTCAAACCTCCATTTTCTCTAATTAACCAGGCCCATCCACTGCCGAATCGCTTAGTCGCAGCTTCTGTGAATACTTTTTTGAAGTTCTCGAAAGAGTCAAAACTAGAAACTATCATTTCCATTAATTCTCCTTCTGGTTCGCGATCTCCTTCTTTTGATAATAGTTCCCAGAAAAATGTATGGTTTGCATGTCCTCCCCCATTGTTGATTACTCCTTGCTTAATATCTTCTGGCAATGTGTCTACATCCATTAGCAGCTCTTCCACTGTCATTTCTTGCAAGTCTGGGTGTCCATCTAGCAATTTGTTTAGATTATCCACATAAGCTTGATGATGTTTTGAATGATGAATCTCCATTGTTTTGGCATCTATGAAAGGTTCTAGAGCATCGTAAGCGTATTTTAATTGAGGAAGTGTATGCATAAAGGTTTATGTTAACTAGCTTTAGTATATCAGAGAAAGAATGAAGATCGAAATCCTTATTTGAAATAGGCTAACAAATTACCGTATAATTTCTGTTTTCTTATTTCTATTTTATAATCAGTTAATGACAAAAACTTCTCGAACAAAAAAATACATGAATACAGATATTACTGTTCATGTTGTTTCAGAAAATCCAAACACAGTAAAAACTCTTGATGCAATTGAAGAAGTCTTTGGAGAATTTGATCGTATTGTAAAAAAATTCACAAGATTTAACGAAGACAGTGAACTTTCTAATCTGAACAGAGCTTCTGGAGAATGGGTGGAAGTTTCTGAAGAATTTTTCAAACTTATTCAGTTTATGTTGAAATTGAATAAAGATACTAACGGCGTTTTTGATCCGACCATTATTGATTTCTTAGAAATTTACGGCTACAACAAGGATTATGATTTTTCTAAATTAGAAAATCCTTCTCTTGATCAAATGGTGATTAACATTGCAAAGAATCGTGCCTCAGCAAATCAAATTGAGCTTGATGAGAAAAATCATTCGGTGAAATTAGTTAAAGGTCAGAAAATTGAACTTGGTGGTTGCGGAAAAGGTTATGCACTTGATCAATCAAAAGACATCTTGATGAAGAATGGGTTTGAAAATTTTCTGATTGATGGAGGTGGAGATTTAATTGCAAATGGAAAAAATGATAAGAATATTTTGTGGGAAGTAGGTTTATATAGCTTTGAAAATGGAGAAAAAGTTTTAAAAGGAATGACAAAACTTGAAAACGAAGCCCTTGCTTCTTCTGGTGGATGGGCAAGAAAAGTAAAGCAATTTCATCATTTAATAAATCCTACAAACGGAGTGCCTGAAAACAAATTTGCAACTGTTTTCATTCGAGCGAAGGAAGCGATTATTGCAGACAGTCTTGCTACTACTCTATTCGTTGGTGGGGAAGAAGCGATTAGAAATTATTCTTCCGATGTTTCCTTTATGACATTCTGATCTTCTTCTTCGAATTCTTCCTCATAAGAGTTTCTTATGTTTTCGAATTCTCTCCCTGAGATATGCCCATCCTCAGCTGTTGTATTTACGAAGACTGGTTTTTCTGTAAATTTAGGCAATTCTTGAGGTCTTTCTTCGGATTTATCTGCAGAGAAGTAAACTACAATCAATTCAATCACTATAAATAATGGTATTAACAAAACAACCATGTTCCACTCCACTCTGTAGAATCTCAAAATTAAACCCGCTACAATAACTCCAGTAAACAACAATGCTCTTCTAATTGCGACAGGAAAATTAGCTTTCTCAAAGAATTTCTTGAAGAAAAGTTTATCTACAATTGAGTGAATCCCAAAGAACACTAAAGCAACTCCCAAAGCTAAGGTGCAGACAAAAATCACAACTGAAGAGGATTCAAGATACACTTCGATTTGGCCATTTGCGATCAGTTCATCAATTTTTTCTTCGAATAACTCGTAATCATTTTCTCCAATCTGATTCTCGTTAATTAGTTCTTGAAGTTGGCTTACTTTAAACGGAGAAACGTTTCCTCGCTGAAGAATTAAAAATGCCCCAACAATTAAAATAATACCGACGATTAAACTTATAAATGAATATTTCATACAGTATAATGTTACTATGGTTGCTAACTTATTCAAAACTATTGGGTGTTTTTTCATTCTCTTTTTTTTCTGCTGTATAGCTTGTGTAGTTATTCTGATTTTTAGACCAGCAGCTATCTGGGATAAAATAGCTGACGCTGTTTATGATGATTCGATTCAAGTTGATACTAGTCATCGTGAATATTCAGAAATTGTTGAATCACTGAACAATCAGATTACAGGTGTCGGAGAAAACGTTGTTACTTTATCTGAAAGTGATTTAAGTTATTTGGTTCAGCACCAAATGAGTGCTCCAAATATCTTTTTTGATTTGCATCCAAATAATGCTACTCTACTTTACAGAATTGACGATAAACCTGTCTTTGCATATTTAGAATTAGAAACAGATAGTCAGAATTTATCTATAAAAAAGACTGGTTTAGGAAAAATACAATTCCCAGGATTCATTTCTGGATTGTTGGAAGGTGTTGTAAAAAGAGCATTATCGGGAACAACTCTAGACTCATTCATATTTGAAAATGTCGAAGGTGTTCAACTGAAAAATATGATGATTAAAGAAGGTGAAATTTCTCTCTTAATTAATTTTAATCCAAAAGTTTTCTAATGATTTATCTTTTTTACGGAAACGACAGATACGAGAGCTACAAAGCAGCGAAATTACTCGCTTCAAATCTTGCGTCTGCTAATAAAAAAGAAATAAAAATAATTGAAAGTGATTCAATCAATGAACCTAGTGAATTTACACAATACCTTGAGGGAGTTGATATGTTTTCTTCAGGATACGTTTTGCTTCTGAAAAGACTTTCTAGCAACAAACGTCTTTTGAAATACTTTGAGGAAAATATCAATAGTGTAAAAACTTACGACATAATTTTGTGGGAGGAAACAAAGATAGGAAAAACAATTGAAAAAGAAGCTGAATCTATAAAATACGAAATTCCCTTCTTCAATAGTTACTCAAAAATGAGAAGTTGGTTCATGGATCAAGTTAAAGTTATTGGTGTAAAGCTCTCCCCTATTCACGTTGAGAAGATTGCAAACAATCACAACCTAGATAAAAACATGTTCATAAATGAGGTTGAGAAAATAGCATTGTATTTAGAAAGTCAGAATAAAAATGATTTATCGGACGCAGAATTGAAAGAACTTTTGACCAAAGATATTGATACCGAAATTTGGGATATTCTAGAAAATTTTGCGAACAAGAAAAAAGTTGAAGCTGCAAAAGAATTTTTAGAAATTTCTTCTGTGAGTGATATTTCTCAATTTTTAATTACAATGATCGATTGGCAAATTTCTAATACTTACAGAGTAAAATACTTTGTAGAGAAAAGAATGGATTTGTCTTCACTGAATATAAAACCAAAACCTTTAAGTTCTGCAAAAACAATGGCAGAAAGAAGTTCTTGGAAAGAAATTGAGAAGATGGCTGATAAACTTTTCGACTTAGACACCGCGATAAAATCTGGAGAACTTGATTACAAGACTGGATTAACATTATACTTATTGAACATATGAAAAAATTAGTATTGTTCACAATCTTGACTGTTTTCGCCCTGAATATGACTGGCGTAAAAGCATACACAACATCATCTTTGGATAATATTTCACTTGATACATCAATAAGATCGGAAGCTGATACTTTTGTGCTTCCAAATGCAGTGGCTATTGTTCCAATGTTTATTGATGAAACTGATTACAAAGAAAGCATAAAAGGTCTTTTTTACTACACAATTGATAAGCTTGGATTTCCAGACATTCCATTTCACTACATAGTTACTGCCGATGGAACAGTTTACAAAGGAAATCAAGCTGGAGACGAAAGCCAATTGTCTTTCAATAACGCTAGTGGAAATTTCGTTTTAATTGGATATGTAACAAACAAAAACGTTAATACTTTTGACCAAAGAGGACTGAATTCTTTAATGGAGTTATCTTCAGAAGTTTCTAACAACAACTATATAAGTCCTGACAATGTGATCATTAGGGATCTCAACTTTGTAAAAGATGTTGCAAACAATACTGTAAAGATGGAAATTAATGTTACGGAAGGAAATTGGGATAGTTCAATTGAAACTATTAGAAATCATATTAGAGGAAACGTAAGACCAAGCAACAAAGTTTATTCAGTGGAAGTATTATCTGCAACACTTGATAAAGAACAAGTTGTTGTGGGAGAAAGTGTTTCTGGAAGTTTGAAATTTAAAAATACTGGAACAAGCACAATTTACATCGATACCAATTCAGAAATAATTGCTACCAAAGAAGGCGGAAATTTAAGTTTGTTCTACACTCCAACAACATGGCTATCTCAAAGTCAGTTTGGATTAATGAATGATGTGACGCAGATTGGACCTGGTGTAGAAACCACTGTTCCATTTACAGTTTCTGCTCCGCTAGCTTCTGGAGAAATTGCAGAAAATTTTGTTGTTACTAATCTTTTAGGAACGAAAGTTAGTACAAACAATTTCACTTTAAGAATGACTGTTGATAAGGGTGGAAAAAGAATTATCCAAATTAACGATACTGAACTTGGATATTTAAGAGTACGCTCAGAAGCATCTACTGCAGCGACAGAAATTGGAAGAGCTTCTAGTGGAGAAAGATTTATTGTAGAAGAAGATGCTGGAAATGGATTACTTAGAATTACTTTGAGTAATGGCGTTACTGGTTGGGTAGCCGGCTGGTTGACTACAGAAATTTAGGATAAAAATTTCAAGCTTCAAAAAACAAATCTAAAAAGTAATTATTTTCTTGATTGAATACTTCCAAAAATCTTTTCTAGTTCTTCAGCTTCTTTAGCTATCTCAGCAAACATACTGGAGCCTTGCGTATGTAGTAATATCTTTGCCCAGTATTTTGTTTCTGAAGATTCTTTTCTTGATATCCTAATTTTCATAAAGAAGTCATTTTTCCCTAAAGATCTATTCGCCTCATGTAATTTGCACCTATTGAACCAGAAGATCTTATTAACTGACGAATGTCATCTATGTAGTAACTCGAATATTTTATTGTAGTTACAAACTTTCTAACATTAATTGCGAATTTTAAAGTTCTCTCTTCTAGATCATATTTCATAACTGAATAATATTAGTATGCAGCAGAAGATGCATTGTAACGTAATACAATTATTTGAAATTTGAAGATTGGAATTTGTAGCTTAACTAGATTTATCTAGCAAACTTCTCCCAAATTTTATAGAAGAAGTAAATGAATTTATTAAAAACAATATCTTTAGTATCTGCGAAAGTTACATACTCTCCTCCAAAACCTAACTTAAATCTTGAGTAACCATCTTCAGGATTTTTTGCATCGATACCAAACATGTCGAAATATTTTTTACCTTTTGATTTTCCCCAATTGAAAATTTCCGAAACTAATTTGTAAGTTGCCATTACATTTCTATTTTCGTCTGAAGAACCACCATAAGGATAAATAATTGTATCTTCGTATAAAACTAACATCCAAGATGAAACTGCTCTTCCTTCAAATTTAGCCGTAGCTATATAAACTAAATCTTTATTAAATTCTTTTAAAGTTTCGAAAACTGTTTTTAAATATTCTGCAGATCTTCCAGTATAACCCTGTCTTAAAGTCGTTTTTTTGTAGAGGTCTAGGAAAGTATCGAGCGCTTCATTTGAGTCGCTAATTTCGACACTAACGCCGTTTTTTTCGGCAA
The DNA here is from genome assembly GCA_963169855.1 of Patescibacteria group bacterium. GTDB lineage: Bacteria > Patescibacteriota > Dojkabacteria > J137 > J137 > KLAP211. The sequence goes on along the minus strand of CAUJCN010000002.1, from coordinate 583,788 downwards.
CTTTAAGGTTGTATCGATGCTTACTTTTTAAACTTGCTAAAAACTCTTCGTAACTTTGTTCTAGGTTAATTACGGTTGTGTGTTGGTACTGTACTGGAAGTGAAGTTCGAAGTTTGAAGTTCGAAGCTCGAAAATTGGCTTTTGAATCTTGATTCGAATTTTTGGGATCTATTTTTACAAAGAATATGTTTTCTCTTTTAGAAACTTCTTTAAGCTCCTCGAAATTAATTTCTGAGATATCTGCTCTTGGAATGTATCCTCCAAAGTAATTTAAGTATGGAATCTTTGTACATTGAATCCAAAGATTATCGTTAACATCCACAATTTTGTTACCAGTTCTTTTTCTTACTTCTTTCCAATATTGAGAATTAAAGAAATTCTGGGTAGGTATGTTTTCAGTAAACATTAGAATCGATCGTTTCGGTATATAAAGTAATCGTATAGACGCTGTCTGATTTTACTAATCGGACCTTTATAAAAATCTATAGGATTTACTAATTCTACTTCATATCCGCCGAAACTTCTCTTAAAATCACTTACTCCAGAAATTGGAGATTTTTTACCTTGTGGAGCAACTCCCCACATATTGTATTTTTTAATTCCTCGAGATTTGTATTCAGTCATTAATTTCCACTGAAGAAAATATGGAGTTCTCAGTTTCGAAAGTTCTTTATCAGAAGTTGATGCACCGTGAGTGTAGTAAGCAGTATCTTTGTAAACATTTACCAAAGCTCCCGCTAATGCCCTACCTTCTTTTCTTACTAGGTAAATTTCAGTCATTCCTCTTTTTCCTAAACGTTCGTTTTGTTTTAGAAAATATTCAACTCCATAATTTACAAAACCTTTTCGCGACATTGTTTCCGACATCAATTCAGCAAAATCTTTTACACCGTTTTCATCAACAACTTTTTCAAAATGCAATCCTAATCTTTCACCTTTGTTGATATTGTTTCGAGTTGAAGAACTCATAGCGTGGCGAATTGCTTCTTCTGGTTTTGTTAAATCAATCTCCCACATTATTCTTGCTTGAGATGGTGCTAATGATTTTTGAAATTTTTCAATTTTTGCTGATTCTTCGGTATTAACTTTTATGAAAGGATGAACTCTTAATGCGAATAATCCGTTCTCTTTTAGATATGAAGCGAAGTAAGCTTTGATTGCTAGAAGTGCTTCTGGTACAAGAGATTCTGAAAGTAATACAGGACTATAGTTTGTAAAACCAACTCGAGAGAATCTTCTACTACTAATTTCAATTGGAATAATTCCAACAGGCTTGTTACTTTGATCAACAATGAAAAAAGCGTCTACACCTGTTCCTCTGTATTCAGCTGCGAAGCTCATCCAGTAAATGGAAGTGAGGAAAGTACCCATTGGTGATTCTAAATTAATCTGTTCCCAAAGGCTTTCCTCCCCTTTTTCTAAAGGTCGAAGTTTAAGCATCTCTTCTTAACGGCATTAAAATGTGAATGAATTTTTCGTCTGAACTATCCTTAAACACATTAGCTGTTAAAGCTCCTTTACTTTCTAATCTTAATGTATCTCCTTTTGTATGATTAACAATGTCCTGAAGATACTTTAGGTTGTATGCCACATTCAAATCTGTTGTTGCCTCCGAGCTTAGTAACTCAACTTCAGTTTCATTATCTCCAATGTCTGTAACACTAGACCTCATTTTGAAACTTTTATTTTCAACATCAAAATCAACTAAAGTTTTGTAGTTTAAATTACTTCGAGCAAATGTACTTACAACTTTTATTGCATTTTCCATATCACCTCTTTTGAATTCAAAAGCAAAACTATTTGAATCAGGCATAATTTTTTTATAATCAGAGTATGGTCCTTCTAATAATCTCACACTGAATTCTATTTCTTCCATCTTGAAGATAATTTGTGATCTGTTATCACTTAAATAAACAACAACTTCTTCTACATCAGATGCGTCAGAAGCAATTTTCGCTAATTCACTTAAATACTTTGCGGGAACAATTACTTGAGGAAGATTTTCTAACTGACTTAATTCGATTGCTTTTACGGTTCTTTTAGAGAGTCTAAATCCATCTAAACCTACAAATGATATTTCTTCACCTTCTACTTCGATTAAAACTCCAGACATATGAACTTTTCCAGGAGTTAATTCTGTAGAACATGCGAATAAAACTTTATCTAAAGTTTTAATAAATTCATTTTTATCAATTCTGAACCATGATTTTTCTGGAATAGCAGGCATTATAGGAAACTCATCTGCAGGAATAATGTTGAAATTCGCTTTAGATTTTTCTGTTTCTACATTCAAAACATTATCTTTTAATTCAAGTTCAACTTTTTCTGCACTCGAAGCTGCAACAAAATCTGCAATGAATTTAGCTGATACAGTAAGGTTTCCTTCAGATTCAACCACACCAGGTATCCACAAATTTATCCCCATATCTAAGTTTGTAGCTGATAGGTTTAAGTTTGATTTATTCACTTCCATCTTCACATTTGAAAGAATTGGAATGTTTGGTTTAGTGCTTACGGCTCTACTCGTATACATGAGCATTTTCGAGAGTTTCTCATGACTTAACGTTATCTTCATAACTATATATTTATAATAAGTAGTTAATTTTAGTAATAGGGACTGTGTATTTGTGTAAAACTTTCCGATTACACTGAATTATAGCAGACAACCATCGATATTTTCCTGTGGATATTTAGGTGGAAAAAATAATTAGTAAACATGGTTAAACTATTTTCTGTGAAGAATTTTGTAAAATCTTACTGTGGAAAAGTTGCTAAATTCTATGTGGGTTATTTCTTGAATAATATTTACTGGTAATTGAAATTGCATGTGTTTAATTTCTTTCGAGTTAAAAAAGATGTATTATTTCTTAATGAAGAAATTAAAGCATAAAAGTATCTCGCTTTGAAGGAAGTGACAAAGAGGATGATTTTGATTTCTAAGTTTTCAGTAAATGATTTGTACTATATACTAGGAATATGATTTACGAACCACTCCCTGGAGAAAGCCTACCAGAAGTTAACATTCAAAAAATTGAAGAAGTTGTTACAAAACAGTGTTTAAGAAATCTTAAGCATGTAGTGGCGGCTTCTAAAGACCTCTCACTGGATTTAGATATTAGGGAACAGTCAAAAAATTTTCTACAAACATACTTTATTCAACAAGGTGATAATCCCGTCCTCAACTTGGATGCAATCCAGAAACTGTCTGAATTTCTTGTTCAAAATATGATGGTTCTTTCTGATTCAGAAATGATTAAAACTGCTGAAAAATCACTGGAAGATTTGAAAGATGGGGAAACTGCGTACTTTTACTCACATACTGGAGAGCCACTCTATTATGCAGATCCTATGAGTAGCGGAGATTACATGATGAGACTTGTAGAAAAATTTGCTAAAGAAAGAAAGATTAAAATTGTTTATGTAAAAGAAAACTCTATAGTGGATGGAACAATACGAATAATTGAAGACTTGTCTTACTCTGGAGTTCAAGTTCGTTCTAGGTTAAAAGTTATGAATGAAAATAATCGTATTAAAGTTTTCCTCGCTGGTTGTACGGATTTCGCAGCAAACCAAATTATGGAATTAGATCAGTTTATAGATTTGGAGCTAGTAGCTCTAAGTCAAATACCTAGTCTAGGAGATGTGATCGGTGATCAGAAAGATATTTTGTCATACTTTCAAGCACAATCCATTGGCGACATATACTCAAGGCCACTAGAATTCCCCGATAATGTGAGCTGGAGAATTAAAAATTTAACAAACCATGTCTTAGAAGGTGTAACTTTATGTCGAACTACATATAGAATTCCGGATTCATTGAGCATGGTTTCCGAGCTTAGGAATGGTTTTGAAGATATTCCCAATAAACTTCCGTATCCAAGGCTTGAAGAAAACTCTAATTAAGGAACTGGATCATAACCACTTCTACCCCATGGTGCACATCTTAAAACTCTAAAAAATCCTAACCAACTACCTTTAATAAATCCATACTTTTCGATAGCTTCGTAAGTATATTGAGAACACGATGGTGTATGAATACATACTCTAATTCCAGATCCTTTCCCCCAAAACGAATGATCTAAAGATAGTGTTTTTTGGTAAATTCTTATGAGAAGAAGGGCAACTCTTCGTGGAAGAGTAATAAGAAAATGGAAAATACTTATCAAAGTCTTCATAAATTGTTTACGATGAATTCAAAAATTTTAGCGATATTTGCAGGTTCATTTCGCTCTCCTCTATCTGGAGACAAAAAAGGTGAATCAGTTTCTAGATAGACATTTTTACTATATAAATCTATTGGTTCATTGATCTTTCTCCCGAGAACTCTTCGATAAATTTCTCTTAGACTTTCCGCTGATTTGAATGTAATAATACCATTAACTCCTAGTCCAAAATCGTTATTTAGTATATCTTTTGCTGTCTCATAAGTTCCTGTAAACGAATGAAAAACTCCACGAACTCCTTTGCCTTTTAGATAACTTATTAGCTCTTGTTCGTAACCTCTAGAATGTATAGAAAGTGGCAAGTCAAATTTCTTAGCCAATTCTACATGTACATCAAGTAATTCAATTTGCTTTCGAATTAATGCTTCTTGTTCAGAGACGCTGAGATCAGACTGTTTCAACCAGTAATTGTCCACTCCAGACTCCCCAATTCCAATAATGAATTCTGAGTTAGATTCAATCAGGGTAGATAGCTCATTGAACACTGCTTCCACTTTTAAATCAGGATTATGTAATTCAGAAATTGGAAGAATAATATCAGGGTCTATTCCAACGATTGAAAATACTTTTCCTTGGAATCTTTTAGATAATTCTACACTTTTTTTACTAGAATCTAGATCTACGGCAATATCAATTACCTTTAACACACCTGCGTTCTCAGCTCTGGAAATTACTTCCTGGATGTCAGAATCGTAATCTTTTGAGTTTATATGTGCGTGTGAATCAAAAAGTATATTTTCTTCAGTTTTGAAAAACATTGCGTGAAAAATAAAAACTGTTAAGATTATTATACATTCTATCTCTTAAAAATTTGAAATGAAGAAAGCTCTTTTAATATTATTTGGAATTGTTCTAACGGTATTGCTAGTTGTGGCAATTGTGGTTGTAACTGTAATGATAGATCGAAATAATAATAAATCTCAGGTTATAGATTCAGATAACTCTGGAGTTGTTAACGAAGAGGGTAATACAGAAGTTCCTCTTTCTTGTGACATCGACACAGCTAATGCTGCGGAAGAAGCTTCTGGGTTTGAATATGATTTTTCATATCCAGCATTTACATGTACAGATCAAGAAACTGAAGATACATTAAACTCATATGTTGAAGACGCAATCGCTAGTTTTACAGACTCAATCGAAGAAGGTGATGACGAAAACCTAAGATCTGTAGGACACTCAGATTACGACGTTCTTTTGAACGATAACAATAGAATTAGTGTAAGAATTAACTACTCTGTCAATCTAATGGGAGGAACAGGTGACTCTGGCATTATTCCTGTAAATTTTGACTTAGAAACTGGTAATTTCTTGGAATTATCGGATCTTTTTGTGGGAAATAGCGACTATTTAAATCAAATTTCTGATTACTCTATCAACTCTCTAAAGGAGCAATTGGATTCAGATTCTCTAAATGATCAAATAGAATCCGGTGCATCTGCAGATGACTCAAACTACAAAACTTTTGTTTTCGATGATTCGAGCGTTACAGTTGTGTTTGGAAAATATCAGGTTGGACCAGGAGCTTTAGGTAATCCTGAAGTTGTTATTCCTTTCACAGAGATTAACTAGACTAAATAACGTTTGTAGGGCTTTAAATTTGGATAATATGTTGCTATAATCGAACGTTAATTAAAGAAATATATGGCAAATACAAAATCAGCTATAAAAGCAATTAGAGTAGCAAAAAGAAGACACGTTATTAACACAAGAACTAAAAGAGCTTTAAAATCAGCTCAAAAAGCTGTGAAAAAAGCTGTAGCTTCTGCTGACAAAAAGAACTCAAAAGAATTACTAGATAAGGCATATCAGGATATTGATAAGGCAGCAAAAAAGAATGTGATTCACAAGAACGCAGCTTCTAGATATAAGTCAAAAATCGCAAGAGCAGTCAATAAAATTGCATAAATGCAAAAATCTTTAATAACCATTTTAGAAAATTCACTTTTTCCGTCCGCTTTAACAATTTTTGCTAAATTTATTGGCATAGCTATTACGATTTCAATCTTCAATTTACCTTACACAGTAAGCGAATACACATCAAGCGTGTTAAACGGTACTTTAACAGTTACTCAGGAGCATTCAGTAATAATCTCCACATACTCAGACTTAATAATGTTTCTAATAATTGCTTTAGGCTTCTCTATCCAGTTGGCTAGAGCGATTTTCTTTCATGATTCTCATCTTTCACCAAAATTTATTACAAAATTGGCAGATTTGAATCTTTTAAATCTAATCAGAGATACATACGAAATTTATCATAAAGCAGCTGTTTGGTTAGCATTTTTGTGGGTTTCTGTTGTTCTAGTTCTAATCAATTTTGCTTTGGGAACTACTCTACTATGGGTTGCTATCGTTGCTGTTTTAGGAACAGTTGCCTTAACTATTGGCCTTATTCAAGACGCTTATCAAGAGTTAGTTAATATAAGGTCTAAACCAAGGCAGTATATAAACTTCTAATAGACGGGATCGTCTTTCTTCAATATAATTTCATAAGTTAGGAATTTACGTATGGCTGGTGCAGAAACAATCGATACTTTCAGAGGAACACTTACAGATAAACCCTTAGGCTGGATGCCAGTTGACTATACAGAACTCCAGGGAAATGTTCTCGATTTGGGTACAGGAAAATCAGATGCATTTAAAACAAAAAATTCATATAGAGTTTCAAGACATACAGAAGGTTTCTACGATTCAAGAAACTTAGTGACTGCAGATGCGGCAAAGCAAAAGGATTCTTCAGTCATGTTATAGCAGGATGGTCAGTTCCATATTATTTTCAGGGAATGTCTGTTGAACAAAGAAATTTAGCTTTCAGCCAATGGATGTCCGAAATGATAAGAGTTTTAGACGACAAAGGAGTTCTTTACATTTACCCTGCAAGAAGAAATGATCTCGAGGATTTTCTGAAATATAGGGATATTTTCGATATAAAATACTTAAGGATGCCAAGAGGAGAATTAAATAGAGACAATGAAGAATTTTATAGAGTTGTTTTAGAAAAAAAATGAACAAAGACACAATCTTAGAAAAAGAATACGAATATATAGTTCAAACTACAATTCAGGCAAACGAAGACAGGGCAAGAGTTTTTGAATACTTCACTGCAAACATAGTAGCTATTGTAGGTAGTTTTACTATCTTCTCAACTCAAAAAGAGCTTTCGGCACTAATTCTCATTCTGGTTATTGTGTTTGGATTTTCATCTTTCCTAAACATTATAAAAACAAGAATTTCTTGGTATGAAAGCGTTGTAGCTCTGAACAAAATCAAAGATTACTACATTGAATCGGACAAATCACTAGAAAAAGCATTTGTTTGGAGAACAAGTACAATTCCACTTCCAACAAAGAAATTCTCCATTTCCTTCATACAGAGCGCATTTATTGCAATTATGAATTCGGTAAATTTAGCTTTAATCCTCTATTTTGATGGTGTGCATCAAGCTGTAATCCTTTGTGCAGCGTTAATTTTTGCACTGATACATTTAGCACTTTGGGATAGATTGCTCAGAGTGTCTAAGTAGTTAGCTTAACTGCTCGATTCTATTTGCAATTGCTTCCACGAGGCTGTGTAATGCGATTGTAGCCTCTGCAGAGAGCTCTACTATATGCAAATCGTTTCTAAACCTCCGATATTCGCGATAAAAGAGAAAATCTAAGAAATCTTGAAACATAGTTCTCGAATACAAGAACATGGTAATTAGTTCAACAACGTCCTCTTCGACTGTTGTGTAGTCTAAAGCAGCTTCGATACTTGGCTTTCTTCGGAAAATCCAAAGAAATTTTTCTGGATCCTGCGCTCGAGCACTAGCTTTACCTGTAAAGAATTTTTGTGGTCTTGAATTTTGAACATTAGTAACTATTTGTCCCAGAGATAACAAGTTAGCATCTCCAAGTCGAGAGAGTTCGTTTACAAGAATGTGAGTTATCTCGTGGAGAAACTGATATTTAATTAAATCCTCATCTTCGAAGATTTCACCTTTAAATAGAAGTCTTTTGACAGCTCGGTTTGCAAGACGTAAGGTTCCCAGATGTAAAACATAGTAACAATCATCCGCGGTATCGAATGTATCTAGGTAGGTATCGCAAGTATATTCATCAATTTCTACTTCTAGTCGACCTGACAGTATTAGATTTTCAATGAATCGTTCTAACTGCTCTCCTAAAACACTTGCTGTTAAATCTTGTAACTGTTCATTCATATATACTTATTATATCATAAGATGTGAATTTCCTTTTGTGATTTGTCTCTGGAACGAGCTTTTCCTAAATGAATGTATCCTAGCTTCTGCAGTGATATAATGGCTGGAGTTAACTTAATGTAATGTCATTATCAAAACAAGAAATTTTAGATCTTCTTAGACCTATCAAAATTGTAAAAATTACTGAATCAAAAAAGAATGAAAATTCTGATCATCTACATGTGACTCAAATCAATACTGGTGAAGGAACAGCTCAAGTTGTTACTGGAGCTCAGAACTTTAAACAGGGAGATATTGTTCCTTATCTAGCACCAGGATTTACAGTTCCTGGCTTCTTATTCACAAATAACGAAAACATTGTTCTGGTTAAGAAAAAACTGAGAGGATACGATTCTGAAGGAATGTTGTTAGCAGAAGATGAAATAGGACTAGGTGAAGGTCATGTAGGATTGATGATCCTCGACCTCGACAAGCTCGGTCTGACAGAATCAGATATGATTGGAAAATCAATTTTGGATATTTTGACCGAAGATCAGTTGAATATTATTTTCAAGAAAGCTGGTTATGTGGAAATGACGCCTGAGGTTCAAGCAAAAATGGATTTAATTACTAACGATTTGGCAGAAACAATTGGAATTGAAGATTTAGCACCAATTCTTTCGGAAAGAAGTGTGAAAATTTACTGGGGAACAGCTCCTACAGGAAAGCCACATCTTGGATACTTTGTTCCACTAATGAAAATTGCAGACTTCCTTGAAGCTGGTTGTGAAGTTACAGTTTTGTTGGCAGACATTCATGCATATTTAGATAACATGAAATCAAACTGGGAACTGCTTGAATACCGAGTTCAGTATTATGAATTCATAATCAAAGAGATTTTGAATGTTGTTGGAGTTCCAATCGAAAAACTTAAATTTATCAAGGGTTCAACTTATCAATTAGACAAAGACTATCAACTAGATTTATTGAAAGTTTCAGCGATGGCCTCACTTAGAGATGTTCAGAAAGCTGGAGCAGAAGTTGTAAAACAAGTAGAAAGTCCATTAATGAGCAGTATGCTCTACCCTATTCTACAAGCACTCGATGAGCAATATCTTGGTGTAGACGCGCAATTTGGAGGCGTAGATCAAAGAAAAATCTTTATGTTTGCAAGAGAATATCTTCCAAAGATCGGATACAAAAAACGAGTTCACTTAATGAATACTTTAATTCCAGGATTAGGAAAGTCAGGAAAAATGAGTTCCTCTGAGCCAAACTCAAAAATTGATTTAGACGATACAGACGAAATCATCAATGACAAAATTAATAAAGCATTTGTGTTGGACGGAGACGTGAATAATAATGGATTGCTATCGATTTTGAAATTCATACTTTTCAGAAAATTCAGAGCAGATAACAGAAATTTCTTAGTAGAAAGACCCGATAAATGGGGAGGAAATGTTGAATACTCAAATTATGAAGAAGTTGAGGATGATTTCAAAAACCAAAGATTGGTCTCAGCAGATTTAAAACCGGCGGTTGCGAAAGAATTAATTGCCTTAATATCTCCTCTGCGAGAAAAGATTGCAGATAAAAAAGACTTAATTGAAAAAGCTTATCCAAAAACAGTATGACACCAGAACAAAAAGAACTTATCAAAACATTTCTAGCAAAGAATCAACTTTGTGTACTATCCACTGTTGATGCTGAAGGATTTCCAAATTCTGCAACAATGTCTTTTTCTGAAAGTGATGATTTAGAAATCATTTTCTTAACTTGGGATCAAACAAGAAAGTTCAAGAATCTAAAAACTAATCAAAAAGTTTCTGTAACTGTTGGTTGGAGTTTCGAAGATTTTGTTACTGTTCAGTATCAAGGAATTGCGAGAATGGCTACAAAAGAAGAATCCGAGAAATATGTAGCGAGACATTTAGAAAAAATTCCTTTTTCAAAGAAATTTATTGATAATCCAGACGATTATCTTTTCATCATTAAGCCAACTTACATTAAGTATTCTAATCTGAAAGCGAATCCTGATGAGGTTTTTGAGGTGAGGTTTTAGAATCTCAAGTAAACGCTATCTCCTAATCAGATCCCGTATTAAATACGGGATCTGTATCTTGCAAGACACTACTAATCATAGTTTTAAATATCTTAAATAAATTTCGTCAGGAATGATTCCATTTGGAGCTAAATCCTCATAATTAGGGTTCAGATTCTCAATTAACTCTTCCTTCCACTTTCTTCTCCATCTTTTCAAAAGAAATTCACGGTGTTTGGCAGATGAATGAGAATGGTGGAGCTCAAAGTACACCAGCCTATTAGCTCTGTATTTCTTTGTGAAAGAATTAGGATAAGTATTTTGTTTATGTTCAGATGTTCTTTTTTGAATATCCGACGTGTATCCGATATAAAGAACGGAGTTGCTTTTATTGGTCATTATGTAGATGTAGAAGTACATTCAGAATAATAATCCTGAGTAAACAATGTTTCATTGTTGTTGATTACAAATTCCGTTGAACAACAAGCAGATACCGCAATAAATGCGGTATCAATCGCAGATTTAGACTAGACGACTAAGCCTTCCTCACAAACACCTCGTACCATTCGTTCTCGAAAGCATCTTTCTCGTAGTTTTCTTGAATATATTTCCACAAATCTGGAAAAATCCACGTCTCTTTTCTGTTGAAAACTATATACTCCGGCTCGTTCATTTCGATCTCTTTAAAGGCCATTTCCGTTCGATTTTCGGTATGCCAAATGTGGTAGTAAGCCACGTATCTCGAAGCAGATTTTGTATTAGAAAGTTCATAAAACCAGCCAGTCTGATCCACTGAATACACAACTGTTCCGGAGGCTGTTTTCTCGTCAATGTATTCGACTGTTTCGTAAAATTGAGTCATTTTAGGATTAAAGAAATTTGCCCACTCTTCTCTTCCAACATTCCCAAGTAAGTACCCATAACCTTTTTGATAATAATTGTAGTATGGCAAATGCTCTTCAAATTTATTCCATTGAAAGAAAAATCCAAGAAACCCATAAAGCGAAATTCCAACAACCACAGTCATCAATAAGTTCTTTAAACTCAAAAATTTTCCTGAGAACAAAATTCCTACAGAAACTAAAAGTGCAGGAATAATCTGCAAAAGATAATGGGGATAACCTCTACTGGATAAAGCAGCTCCAAAAACACTTCCAGCTAGCCAAAGGAAAATCAAAGTTGTCGAGAAACTCAACTTCCTTTTCCAGTACAAAAGTGAAATTATCAAAATTGCTAATGCGAAAATCAAAAGTCTCAGAGCCACACTATTCTCCATTCCAAGAAGCATTGTTACTTCGCTATGCTCTTCAACATATTTAAAATTACTTAACAATGCTGAATCTAAATACTCTCTAAAACTTCCGAACAAAAAGAAAATCAAAGAAATCAAAATAGTTGGAAAAACAAATATCAAATTCAAACTAAAAAGTTTCGATAAAATTGATTTCACTTTTTCTTTTTCATGAATCATCAAAATTAAAATCAAAGGCATTAATGCAACAAATTCAAAAAATGGCTGAGCTTTAACTGTAATCGCGATGCTGTAGAAAAGCGCAGTCCACAAAAATCTTTTTTCCAAAGCAAAGAATATTCCGATTGTTGTGAACAGCATGAAAAAATTCTCAGCATTTGCGATATTGTTTTCAAATTGAGGTAGTCCAAGAAGCAAAGCTCCTGCAATCAAAATCAAATATTTAGCTTTTCCAACTGAAAGTTTCTGAAGAATTTTAAACACAACAAACAAAGTTGCAACAGCAAAAACAAAACTCAAAATTCTAGATAAAACTAAAGTGTTTCCAATCTTACTCAATCCTAAAAAAAGCAAATACATGAACGGTGGTTTATTGTCCCAGCCACCAGAATACAACTCTGCTCCATAACTCATTTGGTTAGCAACACCAGAATAAATTCCTTCATCATCGTACCAATGAGGTTCAAAAAAGGATGGGATGCGTAAGATGAGTAAAATCAAAATTGAAAGGGAAAAGATCAGCAGCGTTTTATGTTTTCTAAGAAAATCCATAGCGTCTGTTGTAGGTATCTTCTCATTATACTCGAAGAAAGCTCATCTGTATTAGAATTCTTCGCTTGGAGAGTAAAATTCAAAGTCTCTAGTAACCTTAGCAATATGCGGTATGCAATGCTGAATTGTAATGTAATCTGGAAGTTTCAAAGATAGACTCAATACACGACGTCCTATAACTTCTTGAATCTCGTCCAAAGTCTCTTCGTCTACAACTTTCGTAGAGTGAATATATAAATCTAAATCACTCCAATTTATAAAATATCTTCTTTGATCTGTAGGAAGTTTTCTAGAAATAGGAAAGGTTGCTGTGCCTTTTGCAACCGACCCAAAAACGCCTAGTCGAATGTGATCACCATATTTTCTTTTTATATAAACAGAAATATCCCAGACGATCATTGAGTAAATCTTGCTGGCAATATTCTCGCCTTGTTTGTCCAAGAAAAGCCATCGGTAAGTGTTTGTGAAAGATTTCCTATAACCAATTAAAGATATGCATTCAACTGTTTTGAGCAGTTCATTAATCTTCGAAACAGCTTCCCTTGTGTAAAATCCATTGAAAAATCTAGGAATTCTCATTCTTCGTAACTGCTCTAAGTACTCATCGTAAATTGGGTCGTCATCAATAACACTTTGTGAAATCTGTTCAATTGTTACATCTGGTTTATCTATACCCATAGGCGGATTCTATCATCCTGGATGGTATAATCAAAATTATGAATTACATCCCGACTCTCGCAAAAGACAAAGTAATGCTGAAACTTATCGAAGAATTTGGCGAACTTGCACCAATTGTTCCTACAGAAGATATCTTTAACGAGATCATCGGAAGCATTGTTGGTCAACAACTTTCAGTTAAAGCTGCAGATACAATCTTCAAAAGAGTTCTAAATTTAGTAGGAATTTGCGAACCAGAAAGCTTTCTCAAATTTGAGGATCAGCAACTACGAGATTGTGGACTCTCGTTTGCGAAAATTAGATACATAAAATCACTTTGTAGTAGTGTAATCACCAAAGAAGTCGATTTGGAATCTCTTCGAACAATGAGCGATGAAGATGTCAAAATTGAATTAGTAAAATTAAAAGGAATTGGTGAATGGACAGCAGAAATGCTACTCCTCTTCGGATTTGGAAAAGAAGACATTTTCTCTTATGGAGATTTAGGTTTAAGAAACGCGATTGCTAATCTTTACAAAATTGATCGTGATGACAAAGAAAATATAATGAAGATTCAAAAAAAATGGGCACCGTTTAGATCGTATGCTTCTAGATATTTGTGGAAGTCACTAGATAATTTACCAAAGAATCCTGTGAATGATAAAAAGCATTCGGCTGTAAAATCTCTGTAAATAATCTTCCGTCGTCAGTTCGGCATTGTCTTGGGAAACTCTCCATGATTGGATAGCCTTTTGCGGCACAAGATTCAAAATCAAAAACGTCTAAATCAAAATCAGTAATATTGCTATCTTGAGTTAAAACGATCACCCCAAAAATTACTAAAATAGCAATTAGTGGACTCGCAACTGCTAAAATTAAACCTGTTCGTGAAAGTTTCATCGATTAAAATTTTCTAATTCACTAAATTCGGAAACATCTGTAGTTTCGATTTTGTAGAATACTCCATTGTATTCAAAGTAAACAACTTGGTTATTACCGATAGTTCCTGATAAAGGACCATTTGTATAAAGAACAGAAGATATTCGTGTTCCATTCACTATGACCGAAGAGTCAATAGTGTTATTCGGAACTAAATCCTGTTCTCCGGAAATTGTAATTGTTGAGTACTCAAATGGTGATAATTGAATATCGTATTTCAAAGTAGGATTTTCTAGTAATGAGACGTTGTATTCAAAAAGCTCATCTCCCCAGTTTCCTCTAGGGTAGAAATCTCTGTCGATAACGTTTACTGTCTTCAAATCTGTTCTTCCGTTAATTGGCTGAATAAATGAATCAGCTGGAACTAAGATATCAAGCAAACTATTTGCTAAATCTGTATTATTTACAACTAACTCCTCGGCATTTGTATCTAGCTTGAAAATGTTTCTTTTTTCACTGTCGTTAATATTTCTTTCTGAAGACTGAATAGAGGAAATACTGTAAAGATTATCCTGAGATTTTGATCCAAGGTAAACCTCTTCAAGTTCAACTTTGTAAGTATTAATATCAGCGTACTGCAAAGTAATTAATTGTTCTTGAACCCCTTTGCAGTCAAAAAATGTTCGATATTCAATTTCGTAATAATCTTTTCCGTTTCTCGAAACCTGGGAAATACTTGCAGGACTATTCAGTTCACTTCTCGGCTCTTCGTCTGAGAATGAAAGCGCAACATATTCACCACCAACATATTCTTTTTGAGTAGTTACTCTTCCCACATAAGTCACAACTTTTTCAGAAATTAATTCGCCAACTCCGTTACTAATAACTTGTTTTACGGAAGTCTCTCCGTTATCGTAGTGTGTTTCTTCTCTTACACTTCTGTTAGAAATTAAGAAAGATCCAGTACATCTGAAATATTGGCTACTAAATGTTTCCGTTTTTACGACAGAAAAGAAATTTGACGATTTCTGATCAACTGGATTAGAAAGAACCTGAGTTGGTCTCCTCTTTGTTAAAGTTTCGGGATTATTTTTTGAATAATTTTCAAGAATTCGTACTTTTTCGGAATCGCTCAAAACAACGGTTGATCCATTTTGTGTTCCAGTACCTGTGTTATATAGAACGCCGAAGTAAGCAACTAATGAAATCGAAATAACAACAAGAATTAAGGATAAGAAATTCAAATACCAATCAGCTATTGAATAGCCAGAGTTGTTGCCTTTGTTGAATTCTCTAATCATTTGAGTTTTCAACTTAGCTTTGAATTTCTCGTTTGGAGAAGCCTCCTCTGCTTTCAAGGAGTTTAGAAATTCATCGAATTGTTTGTCTTCTCTGTCCTTCATTGTTGTTAATTATACTAATTATATTTGTCTACTTTAATAGTGTGCTTTGGTGTACACCAAACCCTTATCGGAACAAGGTTTTCTAGCCTTCATCCGCATCAGAGACGCCTACTTCACAAAGCTGTTTTAGTGACTTCAATCCCCTTTTCTGTGTTGTTTTTACGTAATTCATGTCTTTTCCCATCTTTTCGCATATTTCTTTAAGGCTCAGTTTCTCTAAAAACCTCAATCTTAAAACCTCTCTTTGAGCCGCTGGAACCTTGTCCATAAACTTTTGAAGAGTCTCTTCTGGTGTCGGGGAATTGTCTCTTTCTTTCACAGTTTCAACTAAGAAATCTTCAAAATCATCTCCAATTTGTGAGAAAGGAATGGCGTCTTTATACTTTTGTTTCAAATGATTAACAAAAATAATCTTCGCAATTCCGAACAAGTATGCGCGTAAATTTTCTATCTCTTCGTCTTCTTTTAATCCTTTTACAAACTGAATAAACGTTTCGGAAGTAAGGTCTTCTGCAACTTCTCGTGACAAAATCTTAAAGTAAAAGAATTTGTAAATCACGTCGAAAAAGCCTTCGTAAATTGTCTCTATTTCGCTTTGAGTAACACTCATTATATTGATAGAATAATTCAGATTAATTATACCTTTTTTAAGATTCTTCGGGAAAAGGAATTTTAAACATCAAACATGGAACATACTAAAAGACTTTTTTTAGAAAGCACAGGAATAAATAAAGTTATCTTCTATTTAACAATTTCGGACATCTTCACTTGGGGAATTTATCTTGTTGTAACAGCGTTTACAGGATTATTCTTACAAACAAAATTGAACATGGATATCGTTGAAATTGTTGGAATTGGAACTGCAGTTTTCTACTTTGCAAGAGTTATGTTTCAAATTCCAGTAGGATGGTTAACTGATAGAGTTCGAACGGACAGAGATGAAATTACATTGTTAATTATTGGAAATATTTTGATGGGAATTCCATACCTTCTTTATCCATCAATATCTTCTCCAGCAGCATTTTATCTTTTACAATTTATGATTGGAGTTGGGGGCTCATTAAACTTGGTCAACTGGAGAAAATTATTCGCAGCAAATCTAAATGATGGTTCATCAGGAAAAGCGTACGCCATTTACGACACAATGATGAGCTTAGCTATGGTGTTCTTGGGATTTGTAGGAGGACAAATTGCTGGATTGGGTGAAAGTTCTTTCAATCTTGTTGTTTCCGCAGCTGGTGTACTGATGATTGTAAGCGGAATCTGGCCACTACTAATTTTCTTATCGAATAGAAAAAGTAAGATAGTTCTATAGTTAGAACTCTAAATCATCTTCGTCCTCATCATCGTACTTTTGTTCCCTTTCAAGCTCATCTCTCTGTTCTAGTACATCAAAAGCGTACAGTATAGCTTCTTGGTATTCATAAAAATTTTCACCAAACATTCTAAACAAATTCATCAAAATTGTGTCTGCCCTGTATTCTCCTTCATAGAAATCTGGTCTAGCAAGAATTCCACGTAAGTAAGCGACTTGTGTAAAGAAATTATCAGCCAAAGGCTTCTTTTTTGGTGCTTTTTCCCAACGCTTTCTTGGAGGTAATTCAAACTGAGTTCTCAATAAATTTATTAACCATAAGAGACTTGCAAGTTTTACATAGTCATTTTGACGTATAGAATCTATTCTCTCCAGTTTAAGTCTAGCAACCGGATCATATTTGTTGAATTCAGGGTTGATTTCTTCGGGGGATTGAAACAGATTGCTATCCTCGAGAAGATCTGTGATCAAAACCTTACCTCTGTACATTTTAAAGCGGTCTTCTTCCCCGTCAATGTAGTGATCGACGAATTTCGGAGGAACCAAACCTCTTGTCGATACCTTAGCGAGGACAGCATGGTAATCTTCGAAGTACATCTCAAAATGAGGTATCAAGAAAGGCACATCATTTAGTAACTGAAAAAGGTATATATAAGAATCTTCAATTTCTAAACCTGGCTCTAAATGAACTTGCGGAGTCTCAAATCCTTTGTAAATGTGCAGTTTCCACGGTTCACTTCCACTCACTTCTCCTGCCTGCTTGTGACAATTAAGCTGCTTCCTGATTAAGTCTACCCTTGCTTCGTGTGACTCTCTGAATGATTCTGGTTTCGCGTGCATCCTCGGATTATACTATCAGATAGGCGAATTACACAACGCGTATACATCTGATAAAATCACTGTATGAATAGAACTCAACTTCAAAAAAACTCCTCGGAAACAGGCAAATGTGTGATTTATGTGATGTCTAGAGATCAACGAGTGTCTCAAAATCACGCTCTGCTCTATGCAATCAAAGAAGCCGAGTCTAAAAAACTACCAATTTATGTAGTGTTTTTCTACTATTCAAAAGTAAAGAGTCGAGGTTACAGACATTACAAATTCATGTTTGAAGGACTTTCCGAAGTCTCTGAGAATTTGAAAACTCTGAATATCCCTTTTCTATTCTTCGATCACAATAAACTAGTAGAACTAAACAAATTGAATCCAGAAAGTGTGTACTTTGATTTTTCACCACTAAGAGGTCCGAGAGCTGTAAAGAGTAATTTTTCAGAAACTACTGCTGCGAGTGTTAAAGTAGTCGATACACACAATATTATTCCAGTTTGGGTTATAAGTGATAAAGAAGAATTCGCCGCTTACACAATTCGATCGAAGATCCATAAACAGATCAAAAGATATCTAGATGAAGATTTCCCAGGATTCTCAAAGCTTGAGAAAGTTGATGTTCCAAAAATCGATGCGGAAGTATTTCCTACTTCAGAATATTTTGAAAAGTTGCTTGTCTCATTTCCTAAAGAAGGATTGTACAAACCAGAATTTATTGGTGGGTATAAAAATGCTAGAAATCAGTTAGAGCTTTTCATCGACGAAAAACTAAAAGACTACGACGAGTTAAGAAACGATCCTACAAAAAATAATCAATCAGATTTAAGTCCATATTTACACTTTGGTCAAATAAGTTCACTGGAAATTGTAAAAGAACTTTTGAAGCTATCAAATTCATCTTTGGAGAATATTTTGAAAAAAGAATCACTTTCCAAAGAAGAACAATCAATTTCTGCATTCATCGAAGAGCTGGTTGTTAGAAAAGAATTGTCTGATAACTTCTGTTATTACAATGAAAATTACGATTCAATCAAAGGAGTAAAACCATGGGCTAAAGCTACTCTACTCGAACATCAATCAGATAAACGGGAATATATTTATTCACAGGAAGAACTAGAATTCGCAAAGACATATGATCCTGCTTGGAATGCTGCTCAAATTCAAATGATTCAAACAGGAAAAATGCACGGATATATGCGAATGTACTGGTGCAAGAAAATTCTTGAATGGACAAAATCTCCTGAAGAAGCTGTAGATATAGCAGTTTATCTAAACGATAAATACAGTTTGGATGGATACGATCCTAACGGATATGTAGGAATTCTCTGGAGTATTGGCGGAGTTCACGATCGGCAATGGTTTGATAGACCAATCTTCGGTAAGGTGAGATATATGAATTACGGTGGATTAAAAAGGAAATTTGATATTAAAAAGTACGAAACAAAATTTGCCTCACTGCGTTAATTTTCAATAGCTTCTGCAGCTTCTGCCCGGATTTCTTCATGAACAGCAGCTCGCATAGCTTTGAGGGAAGGATATCCCATCATATTTGCAAGTCTGTTTCCCAGCCAAAATTTTAACCCACGTTCGAGATAAGGACTCATATCTGCAAGAAACAAGATAGTTCCGATATCTTGAAGATCTGTAGTTCGTGTAAATGCGTCCAAATCTCCGGGAAGCATCTGGGAAGGCTCTTCATTTAGAGTTTTTAACCAATTTGGTTTGTATGGGAGTGGAATATTATGTGCCTTAGGAATCGCCTAAAAGATTTTAAATTGGTGAATGAATAAACTCTATTTTCTCCTGGAAGAGCTAAAATATAGTTTGAAGAAATATCTCCAGATTCGTCTACATTCCTAATTTCATGGAACAGTGGTCTCAAGCGGATCTTGCAACTCTCGACTAAATCGATAATCTTTTGCTGTTCGGCATCATCAACGAGGAATATAGTTTCAACATCACTTGGCATAACTGACGCTAATATGTCGCGATTATATCACAAGATGGCGGGATTCTAAGTCAGTGAAATTATCTCGTAGGAATCATTGATTTACAAAACTTTCGAGGTTTCTTTAATAATTCCATCAATAAATGAGTCCTCAGAGAATAGTGTGGCTCTCTCCTCGCAATCTTTTCGCATAGATTTCGCTCTTTCAGGCGTAAAATCTTTGACGGCAATCATAATATCTTCAACAGTAAAGTCTGGTTTCAATAAAATTCCAGTTTTCCCATCAACTACTGTTTCCAACATTCCCCCTTCTGCTACTCCTAAAACAGGTTTTCCAGCGTACATAGATTCGACAGGTGTCATTCCAAAATCTTCTCTAACAGGAATATATGCTGTTGCCATAGCATTTCCTAGAAGATCTAATAGTTGTTCATCAGAAATCCACCCAAGAATTTGAATGTTGCTATGTCCTGCTGCAATTTGTTGGATTTTTTCTAATTCGGGTCCACCAGATCCAACAATTAGTTTTTTATCGTGCATTCTTGAGAAAGCTTCAACCAACATATCGATTCGTTTTGCAGGATAAAGTCGTCCCCAGGAGAAGAAGTAGTCGCCATCAGAAATCCATTTGAAAGCGATTGTGTTACAAGGTGGATAAACAACTACAGAATCCTGCTTCAAATATGTTTTAATTCTTTCTTTTACAGTTTTAGAGTTTGTAATAATCAAATTGAATTTTTTTGATAACCAAGAAAATCGAACTCTGTTAATCCAAGCGTACGGAATGAAAATCAATTTTTTAATTAATCCGTAAGTCTTCAATCTATCCTGATAACTATCGTATAAATGTCTAGGTGGTGTATGCATGTAGGCAATGTTCACTTTATCTTTTGCAACCAAAAGAGCATTTAGGCAATCACCACTGTAGTAAATAATGTCGTAATCTTTTATTAGCCTTCTCGTTTTGAAAAGGAACGCCAAGTTTACTTGGGTGTATCTGAATCCTGGAAGTTTAGAAAATCTATTCTCTTTATAAAGTTCAAAAGTTTTAATTCCATGTTCTCTTGGGTCAAAGGCATCTTCTCCAATAAACGCTGTTGCAATATCGGCACCAAGTCTTTTTGCCATTGTAATAATCAACCTCTCTCCTCCACCTTTGTAAAGAAAGTAATCATGAAGAATAAGTATCTTTTTACCTTTTAGATCCATGTTCAAATAAATTCGAAATAAGAAGTTCGAAGAATCAACTAGCTTGGAATCCAAGAACTCTCTTTTATTATAGCAGGGTGAAGGTTAAATTTTGTAAGTGACTGCATTTACGAAGTGATCATTCAATATAGCTACCATTTTCTTCCTATTCTATTTCATTTATACTTAAGCGTATGAAATTTTTTGACCGATTTAAGAAAACTAACTCAGAAGAACCTAAAGAAGAAGTTCCAGTTGTAGATCAACCAGCAGCAAAAAAGATAATTGGTGTTTACGGAACACGAGGTAAAACAGTAGTTACAGAGTTGATGTCACATTTGTTAAATAACTCAGGAATTGGCGCTGGATTTTTATCGTCTACAGGAACTCTAGTTAATAAAGAATTTGGGAAATCCTTGTTTGCAGAAGATGTTTCTAGAAAAGAATTGAAAGAGCTTTTGGAATACAGTACCTCTCCATTTTTCATTATCGAATTAAAAGATTCAGGAATAGATAACGAATTGTATTCAGAACTTCAGTTAGACGGAGTTATTGTTCCTAATACAATTACAAAAGAGTCTACTCAAAAGCTTTCTCACATAACAGATTTGCTTAGGGAAGGTGGAGTTCTTTTAGGGAATGGAATCGATATAAGTTTAAGAAATTGGTTTTTCGAAAATAGAGATAAAATCAAAAAACCACTTTATCTAGGAATGGTAAACGAAAATGATTACAACATCGTCAACAAATCAATCGATAGTGGAATTGAATACGTTTTCAGAGAAAATAATTATTTAACTCCAAACCCAGCATCGTACTCTGTAATCAACAAACTACTCTCCTCCACAATGGCAGAAGCTTTATCTGGAGTTTCAAATTTAACAAGATATACACAAGGATTTAAAACTGCAAAAGGACGATTCGAAGTAATCAGTATAAAAGATCGAACAATCGTAATCGACAATGCAAGATCAGCCGAAGATCTGGAATTGGTATTAAAAGAAATTACGAATTTAAAACCAATGGGGAAAAAGATAATCACAGTTTTGGGTTTAGAAGGAGATTACTTGGACTTCACTCTTCCAGAAACTGCTCAAAAATATTCAAGCTTAACAATCCTAACTCCTTACGCAGCAAAGAAATTCAAGAATTACGATATTAACTCTGCAGTATTTACGCACAATCATTCAGGAAAAAGATTTGTAGCAGTCGAAAGAGTTGGTTCTCAAGAAGAATATTTTATGTTGAACAAAGAAAATTTAAAGCAAAGAATTCAAAAAGTTGTAAGTAATAGCGATTCTCCATTCGTGACTTTTGATGCTGATGACTACACTTCCCGATTAAATGCGATAGACTTTGCAATTCAATATGCAGAGGCTGGAGACATAATTCTCCTTGCGGGAAAAGGTGATGAAGATTTCATTTCGTATAATGATGTTGAATATACTTGGAGCGAACACGAAGCAGTAAGATTGGCGTCTAAGGAGTAAAGGAGTCTAAGAGAAATTTAGAAACTAAAATTCAACAAAGAAAGTAAAAAAGTACGAAATTTGAAATAAGAAAATCGAAATGATAGGAACTATTCTAATCTAAAACTTCATCAGCGGTTCTAACTCATCCATAATCATCTTTATTCCATTCGACAGTTTGAAAAGTAACGTTGGGTCAGAATTTCTATGTTCGCTTGTTCTAAAGTTCCAAGCAATTTCGCTGTATTCTCTCAGTTCTGGAAGAAGATTTCCAACAGTCGAAAGTGCCATTTCAGGATTATGAGTAAAAAGGCTTGTGTCGCCAGTTCTTTTTATGGCAAGTCCAATTGCTAATCTAAAAAATGTTTTAGAAAAATATTGAGTGTCTTCAACTACTCTATTTTCATCAATCTTCGAATCAAAAGTATAGTCACTAATAAACTTCTGAACTCTACCAAGTAATCCGTTGGGTGAAGTAATGAAATACTTTTTATAAGTTGCATTTAGAAAAATCTCTGAATTTTCCTCAAATTCTTTATTCAGATAAAAGTCTTCTCCACCAAATAGAACGCCACCTTTCTTAATAATCGCAACCCAATCAGATCTATTTGCTGTGGTTTCGTCTATACACACAGCGTCTACTTTTTGATTCGGAAATTTCTCGCTGAAAATCGTAGAGATTTTTTCACTCAAAGCTCTCAGTTCAGCATTTGTTTTACCTTTTACAATAGCGATTGTATCGATGTCAGATTTGACATGCATGTCTCCACGAGCCAAACTTCCGTAGTAATAAAAGGAAATTAAATCTTCTCCAAATTCATTCTTCAAGACTTCAAAAAGAGATTGCAGTGCGAGGTTGTGTTCTGAGCTTATTTGTTCTGGAGAAAGTAAGTCCTCTTTCATACAGAAATCATTTCCATTTGTTTTAGACCAATTTTGTAGTTCGAATTCGCTTCGATATACTTTGCTGCACTCTCTATCATTTTCTTTCTCATGTCAGGGTAATTTGAAAGAACTTCGATACCTCTCAAAATACTTTCTGGTGAATTGCTTTCAAGCTTAAAACATTCGTGTTCAAATTCAGAAAACTGAGGAATATCAGTAATTAAAACCGGATTCCTACTTGCGAGTCCTTTGTTTACAGCCGCACTCGCAGATTCGCCAGCGTCGGAATAATTGAAAATCACGAAGTCTGAAGCTTCCAAATACAGCATAACAACTTCTTCATCTAAGAATTCGGTTATGAATCTAACGTGTTCTGTAAGTTTCAATTTTTCAATTTCATCTTTACATGATTGAAGGAGCTGTCCAGCGTAAATATTATTTTGACTAACTGCGTTAAGGCAAAGTAAATAATAACCTTGATCCTTCAAATTACTCATAGCTTGAATAACTTCAGGAATTCCTTTGTTTGTATTTAGCAATCCGTGAGTTGCTAGAATCTTAATATGACCAGGAATTCCCAGCTTCTTTCGCAACCAAGTTTTCGATCGAGGAGAAGTCTGAGTTTTATACAAAGGAAGTTTCGACACTTTCTGTAAACCTAAATTCTGAGCATGATAAACATCGCTCTGATTATGAATAAATACTTCAACTAATTTCAAATTTGGAATGGATTCAATTAGATCGAAATCTTTTCCTCTAACTGCGTGTAAAGTTACGAACACTCTACTCAATTTGCTCATCTTCGCAAGAAGTAAATTAAAATCAGCTGCTGAAGTAAATGCTCCAGGATGATATTGCAAATGAACGATATCGAATCTTTTATCTTCAACAAATTTCACTAGATCTTCAAATTCAGAATCGTTCAAACTCCAATTTCGAACCACAAAATCTTCGTCTGGACGTAAAGTTTTTGCGATATCAATATTGGACGAAATAATAAATTCTTTAAAACTCCTAGAAACATTACTGTAAATTTTTTCAGTGTACTCAGCGATTCCAGTCTCGTCGTTGTAAGGAGAAACTACAAGAATGCTTTTATTTTTTAGTCCAACAACTTCTTCCAATTGTCTAAGAAAATTTATTCCTCTCGACGCTGAGTTTTCCCAAGAATATTCTTGAGCAGTCGTTGCAGCATTTCTCATTTTTGCTTCAACTTCTCCAGAATTGTAGTTCTCGAAAACATGCCTCATTTTGCGTCCCAAATCGTCTACATCAGGCTCTGCCCATCTCGCACCGATGTTCACTAGTTCAGACTCATTTGTTGGAACTAGCGAATAATCAACCAAGTAACCATTATCTTCGTTTAGAAAATCTAAATAGCCACTATATCCAGTGGCAATTACTGGTTTTCCGTAATACATTGCTTCTAGGATTGGTAATCCAAACCCTTCTGACCTCGAAGGATACACTTCTGCAGAAGCAGATTTGTGAAGATTTTTCATTACATCTTCAGGAATATCAGGATTGTTTATGTGAATTACTTCTGGAGAATTTTCAGTCCTCAGCTCATCAATAATTCTGTCGATATCATTATCTGGACCAGGGAATGATTTGATAATTAAAGTCACATCATCGTTTTTTGTGAATTTCTCAAAGTAAGCTTTAATCAAAACGTCCAAACCTTTTCGTTTTTTGCCAGTACTAACATGAACGAATTTAAATGATTTGCTTGTTGAGTAAGGTAACTCACCAATTTCATTTCCAAAATACCCTCGATCAAGTCCGCAAGGAACAACTTCTATAGGAACTCTAACTCCAGAATTGAATAGAATATCTCTAACAAAAGAAGTAATCACCATAACTCCGTTTGCATGTTCGTTAATTTCATCGACCCATTGTTGCGGATAAATACTCTCTTCCCATGCAACATTTGCAATTTTAATTCGAGCATTTAATTTTGATAATCCTAAAGGACTTCCAGCATTTTTAGGAAAATTATTATATATAGCAAAGTCTGCTACAAAATCTTCCCGATTAAATATTTGTTTAACTTCAGGTCTTGAGTTTAGTTCCTCATCAGTTGGGTAAAAATCTGCTTCATCAGGATGAACATATAAGCTAGATTGAAATTCATTGCCAAGTGAATTTATTCCGAGCGCCAGTCCTCTATTTACTCTAGCTAAGCTGTAGTTAGTAAAAAATGGACCAACAATTTTTACGGTTTTGCTCATTAGAATTTAACTAAGGAATCTCTATTTCCTATCAGAAGAACGTTATCCTGCATCAAAAGATCTAACATCAATTGATCTCTTCTTCTTTTTCTCAACTGAAATTCGGAAGACTTTAAAACCATGTAATGAATTTCTTTATTCAGCTTCGTTTGACACTTATTCACAATATCTTCCAATACTTTTAAATCAATATCTCCCACAATGACCATGTCAATAATTTGCATATTCAAGAAAATTCCTCTCGTATACGACGGTGTTAGAAGAGCAAACTCAATATTACCAATCTTTTTATGATTTTCTAAAATCTCTGAACCTAATCCAAAAGATTTATGGAAAACAGCAATTAGCTCTGTAACGAAAGGATGATCTCCGTTCAATTCAAAATACTTTCTATTACCTTTGTTTGTAGAAGAAATAACTTTAGCTTCTTCAAGTCTAGTTAACTCTCTTCTTACTGCGTTAATCTCTTCTTTGAATTCTCTAACAGCTCCTCTTAAATGAATTTCAGTTTCAGGGTTCATCAAGAAATATCTCAACGCCTTAATTCTTACTTTTGAAATAAAAAGATTCTCTAAAGTATTCTCGGTAACAGACATTATCCTGTGGTTAAAAGTTAAACTTATTGTATACATTCTAGTATACAATTTTTTTGTAAGCAATACAGGGCAATGAATTTTATGAGCTAAAAATTGATCTGATGATTGAGTCTAATGGAATTTCGTTAACATCTAAGTCAGAAATTTCATGTTCATTTAGAATTTTTGAAATTGTGGAAGAAAGTTCATCTCTCTCGATTTTTAACTTGAAAGTTGAGTTATCAATTTGTTCTAAAATTTCTCCGTAATTTGAAATTTCCCCAACATTTGATTTATCTTTCAAAACGATCTTCACTTCCTTATGAGTTGCGTGCTTTTTTACAAGTTCATCTAGTTTTCCATCGTAGATTTTATTACCTTTGTTGATAACAATAATTCGATCGCACAAAGCCTCAACATCTTCCATGTAGTGACTGGTTAAGATTATCGTTGTTTTGTGCTTTTTGTTGTACTCCTTTAAAAAGTCTCTCAACTTCTTCTGAACAACAATATCCAGTCCAATTGTAGGTTCATCCAAAAATAGAATTCTTGGATTGTGTAGAATTGAAGCAATGATTTCACACTTCATTTTTTGACCAAGAGAAAGCTTTCTCACAGGAACTTTTAACACATCCTTAACGTCTAGAAGGTCAGCAAGTTCTTCTATTTTGTTTAGGAAATCTGTGTCTTCTATCTCATAAATTTCTTTCATCAATAAGAAATATTCCATTGCAGGTAAGTCTGGTAGCAATTGTGACTTTTGCCCCATAACTAAGGAAATCGTTTTTAAAAATTCCTTATCTCTTTTCTGCGGTACAAATCCATCAACCAAAACGCTACCGTCTGATGGATATAAAATTCCAGATAGAATTTTCAGGGTTGTAGTTTTTCCTGCACCGTTTGGTCCAAGAAATCCAACAAATTCCCCTTCCTCAATATTAAAAGAAATGTTATCTACAGCTGTAGTTGTAAAGAATTCTCTTTTGAAAAGACTTTTCAATGTACCTTTTAATCCAGGTTCTTTTTTGTACTGCCGAAATGTTCGAGACAGATTTTTTACTTCGATTAGGCTCATATTAGGCAATACCTGAATATCTTTTTAAACCAAGATTCCAGAATATTTTCTGTAAAAAATAAAATATAGTTGCGAGCAATAATGCAAACAAAATCAAAGGTAATGGATTTTCAATGTTCTTCAAAATTAATGTTGGGTAGTAAGCTATAAAAGCTACTGGAATTAAAAATGTAAACAAAGCCTGAACAATAGTTGGAAAAATCGTTTGTGGCAATTTAACTCCTTCTGCTCCAGTTCCGATAACTAGTTCGAATAAAGAAGAAGAATCTCCTATAAAAAAGGTAATTGAAACTAAGAGCAAAGAAATGAAATACATCATTGAAATGGCGATTACAAACAACAAGAATGCAGAAATCAATCCCAAAAATGTTATACCTTGGATTCCAGATAACCCAATACCAATAAGAGGTCCAACTGTCAAAACTCCGGTGATAATCTGAGTAACTGATATCGTCTGAAACGTTAGCATAAATTTGGAATTCAAAGGTTTTAACAGCATTGCGTCAAATTCTCCAGATGTAATTTTCGTATAAAAATTTGCAAAACTTTCCCAGGTAAAAATGAACATCAAGTATACAAAACACTGCATTAGTCCAAAAAGTAGAATTACATCCGTTTTACTCCATCCATCAAAGGTATTCACTTTTTCAAAAATGAAATTTAGATAATAGACTTGTCCCAAAACCCAAAGCAAATTTGCCATTCCGGACAGAATCAGGTTAAATCTGTAGGCAGCCAAAGTTGAGATTCCATCTCTAAAATAAATTTTTATAATTCGTAAATGTCGTTTCATCCACCAACTGCTTCTAATTTAGATAAACCTTTTAAATAAAGTCTGTGATTAACAAACATAAAACTAACTGTCCAAAAAAGTACGATTATAAAAGCCAAAGTCGCTTGTGACAGTGGATACCTTCCAAGGTAGATGTTTGTTTCAATCCCTCCTCCATAACTTGTAGGTAAGAAAAATAAAATGTCTTGAACTTGCTTTGAGTATTCGGAAATTGGGATCAGTCCCCCGTTTACAAATTTCACAATCAGGCCATAAACAGTAAAGATAAACGAAATGTTTCCAAACCAGAAACTCAAGTTCGCTATAGTGATCATAATTATTTGAAACAAAACTACAGATAAAATTGAAGTTGGAATAAAAATTAATAAATCCAAAAATGATGCTGGTCCAAATGTTTGAGGGAAAAGAACGATTGCGATAATCAGAAGTCCGATAGGTAAGGTTAGTCGTGATAAAACAATAGTTATAATATCGAACAGCCGGTAAAATGGATAGTATATAGGTTTAAGTAAGAATGTGTTTATATTTCCACTTAAAACATCCTTTACAAACCTTCCCCCTGCTCTTCCAGTTGTTAGGGAGTCGAAAATAAAGTAGAAAATAGAAAAATACCCCAAATAGTTTGCAGCATTCTCTCCCGAATTTGTAAGACTCCAAACGCTAACCATAACCAGAACGATGATTATTCTTCTTAAAAATGAGAACACAACTTCTCCGCGATTTGCGGCAACTAAAGATAGATTCATTTTTAGAAGGTATAAGTATTTACCCATAGAAATTTTGTATGGTTTTAATTCGCTCCAATGAATTAGCGTAAATATCTTTTTGAAAAGTTCTGAAACGCGAACAGCTCGGGGTATTAGGTAGTCGTGCAGGAATTGTACAATATTGATAAACAGTTGTAAATGGGAAATTTGTTAATTTCTTTTTAAATAATCAAGAGTGGATTGCCTTGCCCGAACAAAGATTCCTCTATCCATGAATTTCTCATATAATTTTGGGAAATCCACTTCAAGTTCATCGTAGTATTTGCTCAGAAGGTCATTTAGATAGGAACTTTCTACATCTTCAAAATCTGCTTTTACTATATTTATAATTATAGTTGCAAAAATACTTTGGATAACAAGTTTAAGTGCATCTGCTGGATTAGTCATCCCTGTTATTAAATCGCCTTGAATATGTTTGTAAATTTCCGAAGCTAGCTTCCAATTTTTTAAGATTAGGGAACGCATTCTGTCTTCATTTGGAAGTTGAGAAAGAAATCCTTCAAGTGTATTTTGTGGTGAGTCTTCTGTGACTTCACCTTCCTCAATTAGTGCTGGCGTTGTCATTAATTAAATTATAAATGAAGTAAACTATCGTGTCCAATTCAGCCGTAATTCCTCAAGTTAGAAACAAAAAGAGACGCTTTTCAGCGTCTCTAAAAAATCAAACAGAATAGGTTATAGTCCAGCTGCTTTTTTTACTTCATTCCAAACTTCTTGAAGAAGCTTTTTATCATTTCTCAAAAGTTCTTTAACTCCATCTCTACCCTGTCCTAGATTCTCACCATTTCTCTTAAACCAGGCACCTGCTTTTTCGATAACATTGAATTTCAAAGCTGCGTCCAAGAGACTAGAAATTTTGTCGATTCCATCACCATGAACAATTTCGAACTCGGCTTCTTTGAATGGTGGCGCAACTTTGTTCTTAACAACTTTTACTCTAGCTACATGACCAACGATAGAATCTTCCTTGGTAATTTTTTCTTTTGATCTAATGTCCATTCTTACAGATGCATAGAATTTAAGCGCGTTACCTCCAGTTGTTGTTTCAGGATTTCCGAACATAATTCCAATCTTCATCCTTAACTGGTTAATGAAAATTACTGTTCCTCCAGTTTTATTTGCGATGGCAGTAATCTTTCTTAACGCTTGAGACATCAATCTAGCTTGAAGACCCATGTGTGAATCTCCCATATCTCCCTCGATTTCGGCTTTAGGTGTCAATGCTGCAACTGAGTCAACAACAACGATATCAACAGCACCTGATCTTAAAAGAGTTTCTAAAATTTCTAATGCTTGCTCTCCGTGGTCTGGTTGAGAAACCAAAAGCTCCTCGGTTTTAATTCCTAGCTTCTTTGCATACTCAGCATCAAAAGCATGTTCTGCATCGATGAATGCAGCCACTCCTCCAGCTTTCTGTGCCTCGGCTAAAATATTTAAAGCCAAAGTAGTTTTTCCTGAAGACTCTGGTCCATAAATTTCTACAATTCTTCCCTTTGGAATTCCACCAACTCCTAATGCAATATCCAGAGAAATTGCTCCTGTTGGAATTACGTCCATCTTTTTGATCTTATCATCAGAAAGAGTCATAATTGATCCCTCTCCAAATTGCTTAGTAATTTGTTGCATTGCAGCTTGAAGAGCTTCCAATTTAGCTTTGTTTGTTGTAAGTGCAGTCTTTGTATCTTCGTTTTGTGTTGAGGCTTTTGCCATAAATGAGTAATTTAATATCTACAATTTCAGTTTAAACCCCACTATGCGTTTTTGTAAATGTAATAGAATACAAGTTTGACAGATAAAAACTTTTTGTTTTAAACTAACTTCAATGTTGATGTTAATTAATAACAAAATTTGATTATGGAATGGGCTTTTGGGAAATACAACCCAGATGTCACTTCTCCTGCCTCTATTGAATCCCCAGAAAAAAGCATTCTTGAAATTATAAAAAATTATCACAGACCTAAGGGTAATCTATTCCATGTTTATGTGAATTGGGATAAAGAATCGCCAGCAGTAAACAAGGCTTTGCTACAATCAAATGGATCTTCGGCTCTAGTATCATCAAAATGTTCAATTACAAATATTTTCGAATTTCTCCATGGACTAGATTTAGAAGTTGGAACTTTTAAAGTCAATAATCCTGAAGTAGATTCTAAACCCGATGAAAATATGCAACTTGGTAATGTTTTACACATGATCCCATCTGCAATTCTTGAACTTCTGCAAAATCCAAACAATTCGGATTTAATTATTTCAAGATCAACATTTGAATTAACATTGCCTTTGTACTTTCAAACACAAATTTCTACCGAATCAAAACCCATACACACTAATACTACAGAGGAAATCGAATCTGCATGGGATCAAATTGGAGATCCAAAAGCATACGATGGGATCGACAGACTCTCTGTTCAAGTTTATCTAGATAGTTTAGATCAGGAAGATCAGTCGGCAATTCAAAAGAGAATAAAGATATTAATAATTCTAATAAGAAAATTAGGCGAAGCTTTCCCGGCTTCAAATTATGATCTGATGATCCAAATTCGTGAAGTAGTTGGTAAATACATCGACAGAGTGTTCAGAGCAATAGATGTAATTTTAAGTTACTTCGAAAATGATCTGGACTTTATAAATCCACTACTTGCGGACAGTGAAAGTGAAGTCCCCGTGGACTTGAAAGTTACTTTCCCGAATAGATCAGGTAAAGATTACTGGTTCTCTCAGCTGAATCAACTAGGTGCAATCTCAACAGTAATAAATACAAGACAAGATATGATTGTGAGTACCGCAAACGGGTCAGTAATCATAGACTTCAAAAGCCACCATAGATCCGACATGCCAACACATATATTCCAAGCAAAAATGTATATTTTAGTGCAAGCTTGCAGAATGATGAGACGATCTAAACAATCTGAAGAAGGCAGAGTTTTTGTTAGAGACGTCTTATTATTCGATGAATTTGAAAGAATCGAACTTCTTAAATATATAGAAAGAGTTAGGTTCGCTTTTTTAGATCTTACAACAGGTGAGGCAGAAGAAGTTAGGCTAACAGAAAAGGAGCTGGATGAATTATCGCAACTCCTTTTTCAATATGTTCAGTTTAAAATTGCTTATAAGCAAAGCTACTCTATTTAAGCCATTCTAAGAATTTCTGAAGACCTTTGTTTACAGAAACCATTGTTCTGTACTGATCTCTCATTCTCTGGTCTCCCTTGTATCTGACTTTTGTCATTTCATCCTCAATTTTATCAATTTCTGTATCAAGTTCCTCTTCGCTTGGAATAAGTTTTTCCTGATGCGCTAATTGAACAGCAAACACATCTCTGAAAATCATCTTTTCAATATCCCTTTCCCACTCATCGTGAAGTTCCTTCATAGTCTTTCCTTGTGCCTTCAAATATTCGTCAACGTTGAGGTTGATTTGTTTTAATCTTGCTTCAAAGTCAGCTTGTCTATGATCCGCTTCGTGGTGAACCATATCATGAGGAATTTCCATTTCAACAATCTTTTGAACTTCTTCCAAACCTTTTTCTAAGAGTTCAGATTCATACTGATTGTCTTTAACTTTATTCAAAGATTCTTTAACACTCTTTCTCAATTCTTCTACAGATTTAGCATCTTCGTATCCAAGTTCTTTTACCAATTCATCTGTAATTTCGAATGTTGTATCTACAGAAACTGCATCTTCTTTTTTCTCATCTTTTTTAGATATCTTTTCATCTTCAGCTTTTTCTTCTCCTGCCCACTTGTCTCTAGGTAAAGTGCTTCTAATAATATTTCTAATTACTGAATCAACTTCATCTTCTTTAACCTCGTCTTTCTTTGCAGTTACTTTGATCTTCTTTACTTTCGAAACATCTATGTCCGGATAAGTATGTACAGTAAACTTATAAACCATTTCTGACTCTCCTTTTACATCTTTGATGTCGTACTCAACTCTTCCCAAAGGTGTAATGTTTTCTTTTACAAGAACCTTGACAGTAACATCAGGCAAAAGAGAATTTACTGTTTCGTTAAGAGCGTCTAATGCAACTTTTGGTTCAACAACATCTCTAGGAGCTTTTCCAGGTCTAAATCCAGCGATCTTAATATCTGCTGAAAGTTTCTGAAATGCTTTTTCGTAGTATTCCTGTTCTAAAGATTTATCTACAGTAACTTCGAATGTTTTAACGTTCTTCTTTGTTTCTACTAGTTTGTATTTAAATTTGTCTTCCATAATTCTGCGGTCAATAGTTCAATTCTATTAACAATGTAAAAAATATTTTAATAAGATGATTCAGGCTCGTCTTCCAAATCAAAAGGATTATCGCTGTCAAAGTTGTCATCAATAAAGTCGTCCTTATCTTCTGTATTGATATCTTCGTCGATTAACGGTTCTTCATCATCATCTCCAGTTAAAGTTTCTGTAGGAATTGATTTTAGATCAATTTTCTCATCTTCTTCGTCTTGGTCGGATTGGATTCTACCCATTTCGTAGGTATCTCCATGGTCGATCTCTCCTTCTTCGATGTCTCCCTCCGGCATATCTTCCATTGGAACATCATGCATTTCATCATTCTCCTCTTGCTTCGGAGCTTTCTTTTTTTTCTTCTCTTCTTCTAATTCTGTTTTTGCTTTTTTAGGCATAGTTAAAATCTAATAAATACTCGCCTGTAAAATAAACGATAATGCTGATTTTGTCAATAGGGAAAGGCCTTGTGCTGCTATCAAGTGGGGCCTAAAGAGGATTCTTCTTCATCTCTTCCAGGATTAAATCTCTGACAATGTCTGACTTTGCTCTTCCTGAGGTTTTCGATAGCTGGTTAAATGCTCAGCTAAGGCTGTTGCAGACTTTATTGATTCAGTTCTGTAACAACAGCTTTGTACTCATCTGTACTACTCAACCATGAAATTCTAGAAGTAGCTTCTTCAAGAGTAACAGCTTCTACAAATTTTATTGAATCGTTATCTCCTTCTGCTTCGTGAGTTTGTAGATCTAATTCACTAGATGATTTTCCTAAAGAAAGTTTCAATCTTACTTGAAGATAAGTTTGGCTTCCATTTTCATCTTCTTCTGTAATTACATAATATCCAAAGAAAGTAGACTCTATTTCGGAAATATCTAGTCCGGCCTCTTCCCACATTTCTCTTTTTGCTGCCTCGTCAATACTCTCGCCTGCTTCTGGGTGTCCACCTGGAAATTGCCAAGAAGTTCCATTCTTTGAAACGAGAATTATCTTGTCGTCTGTTGTCCAGTTCCAAACATAAACTTGCCTAATCTCTAGATCTGCATGTTCAGGTAATATACCGTCGGAGGTTATCCAATTTCGAATTACATTCATAGAAAAAGATTTGAAAATAATAAGTGAATTATACCTCCATATACTCATCTTAGAAATAAGATTAGACTTTCATTTAGATGGTAAAATATTATTCAACTATGATTAAGAGGATCAGTTTACAAAATTACAGAAATATCGAGTCCTTATCAGCAGATTTCGAACCAGGAGTGAATATAGTTATTGCTCCAAACGGTTCTGGGAAAACTAATCTTTTAGAGTCTATCTACTTTTTGTCGTACAACAAGGTTTTCAGAACTATCGAGCAAGTTGGTCAATTAGTATCACATAACTCAGAACTAGCTAGGGTTGAGGCGGAATTGGACAATCAAAGCATATCAGAAAAATTAGTCACGAAAGAAGGTAAAATCTCCGCTCTACTCAATAAAAAAGCAGTTGTTCCATCAAGACTTGGAGATAAAATCCCAGTTTTGCTATTTGCCCCAGCAAGTGTGAACCTAGTTGATGGGGATGCAACAGTCAGAAGAGACGATTTGGACACATTTTTATCAAAAATTGACGGGGATTACAGGTTGACTTTGATCGAATATAAAAAAATTATCAAGCAACGAAACGCTCAGATTAAACTCATAAAAGACGGCGAATCTGATTATTCTGGAATGGGCTTTTGGGATGGTAAATTAATCGATCTTTCTCACAAGCTTTATCAACATAGAATCAATTACATTCAGACTCTGAATGATACTTCAAAAGAAGTTGAGCTTGAACGGTACACCCCAGTAACAATAATCTACAAAGAACATGTGGATGTTTCTGGAAGTTCGGACAAATTTAGCGAATATATGCGTGTTTTAGAAGAGAAAATTGCAACTGGTCGCCATAAGGAGCTTGGAGCTGGAAAGAGCCTCTATGGAGCTCATAGGGACGAAATTAGCATATTTATGAACGAGATGGATCTAAGATATTTAGGATCTCGAGGCCAACAGCGTGTTGGGGCATTTATTTACAAACTTACACAGTATTCTCTACTCAAAAAAGTTAAGGATGAATCTCCAGTTTTCTTAATTGATGATTTAATGTCAGAATTAGATACAAAAAATAGAGAAATCTGCGGAAGAATTATAGTGAAAAATGTTGAACAATCTATTTTAACCTCAGCTGAAGAAACTGAAATCGATTCGGAAACCAAATCAGTCAGCAAATTCGTCAGAATTATTAGAGATTAAATTGTTCAAATCACTAAAACTTTTTACTTTCTTCATTGCAATTATTGAGTCAAGAATTTCCTCGTTTTCGATTTCTGCAACTTCTGAGAATTTTTTAATTTCCCCTTGAGTTAAGTCAGTTTTAAAAAGAGACTTTTTTCCCGACACTACTCCATCCATAGGCATGGTAATGTGCATAAGATATGTAGCTTTGCAATTACTGCACTCAATTCGAGCAGTTACCTGCATCTCTTCGGTGCTTACAATTTCCATATCTGACGGTTGATGTTGTGATCCGCATCTATCGCAGAACTGTGGAATAATATTTCTTGGAATGTTGAAAGTTGTGTTATTCATGACTATATTTTATCACTATTGGTCAATTCCTGCTAATCAATGCGGCAATAACATCTATTCATTCTCAGTTTTGTAGATTACAAGATTGCTGATCAACCCAGGAATATACCAAAATCTCTTCGTATTAGCGCCCTTAAAGCCTGTAAACTTAGTCCAGGCATCATCACTGTAGTAGTTTACTCCAGCGTGTTTAAACTGCTTTTTATAGTTTCGATCTCTTAACTGCCATCTCCAAGATTTCAAGTGAGGTTCGATTCGTGTATTTATTGCTGGAATTACTATGCAATAAGACTTGGCTACTCTATCGATTTCCATGATAACTTTGCTCAACTTTTCAATTGGCTCGATATGTTCTAAAAGTCCTAAAGAAATAACGAAATCAAAGCTTTTGTCTTCAAACGGTAAATTCTCGGCATCTCCTTGAATTTGTACGGCAGTTGGGTGATCAATTTCGTATTTATCAATATCGATTCCCGTAATTTTGAAGTTTGGATAATCTTTCAAAAATGCAATGAAATCTTTACCAGTAGCACTTCCTACCTCTAACATCTCAGTCTCTCTTGTAAGATCTAATCCCATTGTTCTTACAATAAATGCGAATCTTCTTGTTTTTAACCACTTTGCTATTCCTGTTTTCCACCAAAGTTCTTGAAAAGTCATATATGTTGATTAAATCTAAAAATTATATCAGAAGTTGATGAACTCTATGTGTTCAATCTTAAGACCTTTCTCGGCAACTTTTACTCCGATGTAATCTGCTCTCCAAGTTGCATCCTGTTTGCCATTAAACTCTAGCCAGTAATCTATTGCAGCTTTAAATCTTTTCAATTTTGTAGGAGAAAGTAACTCGAAAACATCAGTATTCCAGCTACTTTTAACCTCAATAAAAACTATGAAATCTCCATCTTGCAATATTAAATCGATCTCGCCATTTTTAAATTTGAAATTCTCTGCAATAAAAAAGTACCCTTTTTCTACGAGTACTTTTTTAACATGATTTTGTATAGCTTTTCCTTTAGAGAAAGTCGACATTACGGTTCTTCAATTTCGAAAGAGCCATTGGCCCTTTCTGTATAAGTCTTCGAAAAAGATTAACGCTTTGAGTACTGTTCTGCTCTTCTTGCTTTTCTCAAACCTGGTTTCTTTCTTTCTACCATTCTTGGGTCTCTTGTTAGTAATCCAAGTTCTTTCAATTGCTTTTTCTTTTCTGGGTAAAGCTTGATAATCGCTCTTGCTAACGCTAATCTAATTGCGTCTACTCTAGAGAATTTTCCTCCTCCAACTGTTTTAGCAGTAAAGTAGAAATTCTTTGGATCTAAATCTGCAGCTTTTAATGGTTCTACCACTAAAGTCTGAACGTGATTATCTGCGTACACTTCTTCTAATGCTTTGTCGTTCAATAGATTCTTTCCTGGTTTTGTGTACAGTCTTAGAGTTGCTACTGATGTTTTTCTTCTTCCTAATGAATATGTATATTCCATATTTAGATCTTTAATTCTTTAATATTTACTGCAACAGGTGACTGTGCGTTGTGTGGGTGTTCAGCTCCACTAAAAACTTTTAAGTTTGCTAACATTTCCTCTCCTCTCTTTGTAGAAGGTAACATTCCCTTTACAGCATTCATGATTGGTCTGTCAGATTTCTTTTCTACTAATTCAGATAAAGACTCAAATTTTAATCCACCTGGAAATCCAGAGTATGATTTGTAGAATTTAGTCATTCCTCTCTTAGATGTAAAGTCCAACTTATCAGAGTTGATCACAATCACTTTAGTCATTGGCTTGTGATAGTCCCTCTTTAATACGTTATTCTTTCCCTGTAATAATTCTGCTACTTTTGAAGCTAGTGTTCCTACTCTAATGCCAGAAGCATCTACTAGGTACCATTCTTCCTTTAATTCGTTTTGTGATACTCTGTTAATGTTTTTCATAGTTTATATATTTATTCGCTTTTAGTTTTTTTAGCCTTCTCAGCAGTAGCTTTTTTAGCTGCTGGTTTTGCCTTTGGTTTCTTTTCGTTCTTAGCTCTCTGTTCTAAAAGTTTAGCAACGTTGCTCTTCTTTGATTTCTCAGCAATGTTAACTAACATCAAAAATACTTGATCTGCATTGTCTCCTGGTCTGTTCAATGTTTTTACAATTCTAGTGTAACCAGAATTTCTGTCTGTTAATTGTTCGTTTACAACTTTTACAAATTTATCTTTTGCAAGAACATTTGAGTTAAAGTAATCTTCAATTAGTTTTGCATTTCCTTTTTTAAGGTGAGTTACTAATCTGTCAAAATGTGCTCCAATCAATTTTGCTCTATGTTTTGTTGTCTTTAATTTCTGACTCTTCACAAGTGCTCCGATCATACCTTTGATGTATGCGTGAACATGAGAATGTGTCTTTCCTTGAATTTTTGCTTTCTTTACTAATTTCTTCATACTAATTTAACGTTGTATTTCTTCAAAACATCTAATAATTCCTGATAAGATTTGCTTCCCATTCCTCGAATGCTTGCTACTTCTTCTTCAGTTAGTCCTGTTAATTTTCTTAGATCATCATAGTTTGACTTTAAAAGAGCGTTTGTTAATCTTGTTGAAAGATTAAGATCAGCAACTCTAACTGGGGTCTCGTCTTCTGATGTCTTAGATTCACTTGCAGCCTTCTTAATTTCATTCTGAACAGCAACTGTTACCTCGTCTCCTTTTAACATTGAAGTAGAAATCTCGATAAGATGAGATGTCATCTGATTTAGATTGTCTGCAGCAACGTGAAGAGCTTCTTCTGGAGTTACAGCACCGTTAGTCTCGATTGTAATGTCTAATTGATCAAGTTCAGTTTCTTTTCCAACTCTAGTCTGAGACACAGCGTAATTTACTAATGTAACAGGCGAGAAGTTTGCGTCTAAAGGTAATGTAGACACTTCTTTTCTAACATCTTCATTTGGTAAAACGTATCCCAATCCTCTTTCTACTGTAAGAACAATGTTTAACTTTGTTTTTCCAGTTAGTTTAGTAATAACATAATCTTTGTTTACTACAGAAACTTCGTTTGATTCTTCAATATCTCCTGCTGTTACTTCTACAACTTCTCCTGCTTTTCCGTTTACAGTTAGTTCAACTGTTGTAGGATTTAATGACTTAGATACTAAAACTACATTCTTTAAAGATAAAAGAAGAGCTAATACATCGTCCGAAACACCTTCTAGTGCTGAGTATTCATGTTCCACTCCGTCAATCTTCACTCCTGTAATAGAAGTTCCTGGAATGCTTGATAGAAGAACTCTTCTCAAGAATGTTCCTAAAGTATGACCGTATCCGTGTGGAAGTGGTCCAACAGAGAATGTTGCTGTATTGTTTCCTTCTGTCTCCTTTTTGATCGTAAATTGCTGCAAAGATATCATATTATTCTTGTTAAGAGTTATTTTATCTAGAGTAAAGCTCGATGATTAATCTTTCCTTGATTAGTTTATCGATATCATCTCGAACTGGTTCCGCTACTACTTTTCCTCCCTTTTCAAGAAGGGTTAGCCATGTTGGAACTTTATTAACTTTATTCTTTTCTGTAATTTCTTTTACATGTAAACTATCTGCAATTTTATCCTTCAATGTAATTTCATCTCCAGCTTTTAAAATTGTAGATGGAATATTATGTTTCTTTCCGTTTAGTAATACATTTCCGTGTGTAATCATTTGTCTTGCCTGTGCTCTTGTCAAAGCGAATCCTAGTTTGTAAAGAACATTGTCTGCTCTTAATTCAAGCATCTGTAACAATTTCAAAGATGTGTTACCCTCGCTCTTTAGAGCTAATTTGTAGAATCTAACGAATTGTGTTTCGTTCATTCCGTATGTTCTCTTTACTTTTTGTTTTTCTCTAAACTGAACTGCATAGTCAGAGGGCTTTTTCTTCAATGTTGGGAATTGACCTGGATTTGTTGGTCTTCTTCTCCACTTCTCAGAACTACTTAATACTGTAGCTCCTTCTCTTCTATTGATTCTCCATTTTGGTCCTGTATATCTAGACATATTTTATTTATTTACTATTATTTCTTATCTAAAGAAACAAGCTCAGCTTATTTCTTAGGTTTCTTTCTTGGCTTGCATCCTCCGTGAGGAACAGGTGTTTTATCAATTAAAGCAGTGATTCTTAATCCTGCAGCTCTAACACCTTTTACTGCTGCCTGTCTTCCAACTCCTACTCCGTTAATAACAACTTCAGATTCTTTTGCACCCATTTGAACAGCTTTCAAAGCTGCATCTTCTCCTGCTTTTGTAGCAGCATAAGGTGTGCTTTTCTTGCTTCCTTTGAATCCTAATGAACCGCAGCTAGCACTAGAGATTACATCTCCGTTGTAGTCTGTAATTGTTACAATGGTATTGTTGTAAGTTGAATTCACTTTCACCAAAACCTTTGGCGATGTTACTTTTGCTTTTTTCTTCTTTACAGCTGCTTTATCGTTTCCTTTAGCATTTGCTGCTTTTTTTTCTGCTGTTGCCATATTATTTCTTAGCTACTTTAATTGTTAAACCGCCTACTGGCTTTGCCTTTCCTTTTCTTGTTCTTGTATTGCTTCTTGTGTTCTGACCTCTTGTAGGTAATCCTAACTTATGTCTTTGACCTCTAAATGCTCTAATGTCTTTTAATCTTTTAACTGCTTGGAAAACTTTCTGCTTTACTTGTCCTTCTGTGGGAACGTTCTTTTCAATATATGAGTACAATTTCTTAATCTGATCTTCGTTCAAATCTTTAACTCTTGTTGTTTCGTCAATATTTGTATTTTTTAGGATATCTTTTGATGTTTTGATTCCAATTCCGTAAATGTAAGTTAGTCCTACGTCTACTCTTTTATTATTTGGAATTTCTACTCCGACAATTCTTGCCATTTATATATATTTAATAAAATTAACCTTGTCTCTGCTTATGTTTAGGATTTGTTTTGCAGTAAACGTAATACGTAGGCTTGATCTTGATCTTGCCGTTGTAAACAACTTTTCTATTTCTTCTGACAATGTAGCAATCTCTACATCTCTTTTGTACACTCGCTTTTACTTTCATAAAACAATCTTAAATAATTTGTTATAGATACCTTTAGCTTTTATGCCAAAAATATAACACCTGCATTTATAGCAAATTTCCCTTATTTTGTAAATATAATTTGGTAATTTACTGTTTTTTTATGCAACTAGTGGAATTTCTTCGCCCTTTTGATTCAATCGATATGTAATTATACCACTATTGATATCGTATAGGCTGATCTGAACTCTTACTTTGTCGCCTTTTTTAATGATGATAAACTTAGTCCTCATCTTTCCAGATACATAGCACTTAACTTTGTGCTTGATCCCCTTAAAATCTACTTCTACAAGATATTTCATTTCTGGATATACCTCAGAAACAATGCCCTCTAGGGTTACAAACTGATCTTGCTTTGTAATAACGCTTTTAGTGTTAGTCATAAGGTGATGAATTATACCAAGAAGTGATTAGTCCTGTCCAATTAGTTTTTCGCCCTATCTGCTCTTGTACTAAAATATAGCTTAATTCCAGTAATTACCATCAAAAAGCCGGTAAATACAGCAATTATGCCAGCAGGATTATCTATAGCTGTATTAGGAATTGTGCCTCCAGTCCCTCCAGTTGTACCTGTGGTAGATGTAGTGGTCGTTGTAGTTGACGGTGTTCCTGTAGTTGTGGTTGCTGTAGTCGTTGTTGTGGAGGAATTTGTCAGCAAGGTCACGGAATTAGACTGATAAGTCAGCTTTGTCCCATTTTGTCGGGTCAGTGAACTTCCTGTAACCCCTGTCCCAATTCTAATCAGAGTGCTCCCTACTGATTGTGCTTGGAATTCGATTTCAATAAAATCACCATTTAATGCAACTGGGGTGTCGTTTTTAGCAACGGCTACGACCTTTACTTGTCCTGATTGAGCTAGATTATCTTCAGAAATTGTTTCAATTTCAAAAAGATCAGATAAAAGCTTAACTTGAATCCCTGCGTTTGCAGTATCTTGATCGATAACACTTAATCTTGCGGGGTCGAACTCGACAACAACAGTAACTTCATTAACTAGAACTGTATTGGTTTTAACAGCAGCTGTTGCTTTGAATCTATTTCCCACTATTGGATTTGTGGTATTCGATCTTATAAGAATGCTGGATTGAGATCCTGGTGCAGAGCCTATGTCAATAGAACCAAAAGTTGGCTGAGCTGCGCTATCAAGATCCTGCGCTTTTACTACAGGGAATATTTCAAATTTAAATGGCATAATGAATATTCTATAGGTGTAAGGTTTAAAGTGCAAGGATGAAGGGAAAAGATGAAAAGATATAAAGACGAAAAGACTAAAAGATGAAAACACTATATCTAACAGGTCATTTACTAAAGTCCCCTACTCGTGGTTAACTACCCATAGCCCAAAGATGATTTATAAACTATAATATTGAAAATGGATAACCAAAATTCAAAGCCTAAAATAGAAATCGGAGTAATTATTGTTACTTGGAATAACGAAAAAGATATTGAAGAATGCTTGGATACAATTCTTAGTCAAGAAACCGAAAGAGCTTATCAGGTGATGGTTTTCGATAACGATTCTAAAGATAAAACCACAGAAATCATTAAGTTAAAATATATAGATAGATTAATTCTTATCGAATCACAGAATAATGTATTTCTAACTGGTGGAAATAATAAAGGGTTAGACTATTTTGTTAACGAACAAAAAGCCGATAAAGTAATGGTTTTAAACCCAGACACAATCTCTGCTCCAAACCTTTTAGAAGAATTAGCTTCGGCGTTGGATAAAAATCAAACTATTGGAGCTGTTGGGCCAAAAGTAATTTTCAAAAATGGAATCGATGATGGACTAATTAATTCATCCGGTCTGCTTTATGATGGGTTCATGCAGGCGTATGATCGAGGATTTAAAGAAAAAGATGAAGGTCAATACGACGATAGCGAAATCGTTTTTGGGGTGACCGGAGCTTGTATTATGTACAAAGCCGAGATGTTAAAAGAAATAGGGTTTTACTGGGAGAAAATCAAACTCTACATGGATGAAGTTGAACTGTTCATTCGGGCCAGAAAAGAAGGCTGGCAAGTACTTTATGATCCTAAAACGTATATTCTTCACAAGTACATGGCATCTGTGAACCAGAATTCATCATATAAAAGAGAAAAGGAGAAAATGAAGACTTGGCTAGATATTGCACTAAAGCACTATAAATTTAAAAGTAAATTAGCAATGATTAAGACTTTCTTACAATTCTTATGGACTTCACGAAAAAAACAGCAATAATAATAGTAAATTACCAAACTCCTTGGCATTTGAACGAGTGCCTTGAAAGTGTTTTTAACACAGCTCAAGATTTTCACGTATTTGTTGTTCACAATAAACCAGATCGAGAATCTTTAAAAGTAACTGATCAGCTTTTACAAATTTACCCAGACGAACTTACTGTAATCTCAAACGACCAAAATCTAGGTTTTGTTGATGGCGTGAATTCGGCCTATGAAAAAGCTAAACATTATTACAGAGTATGTTTTCTAAATTCAGACACAATTGTGACTGGAGACTGGTTAGATGTCCTGAATAAAGTTCTAGACGAAAATCCAAATGTTGTTCAAGTTGCTCCAGACTTTAATCACTACTACGAAGAAAACAAAGTGATTAAGTATTCGAAAAAGCTAGCATATCAATTGGGTGAAGATATTGGAAATCGAATTTACAAGTCTCTACTCCAAAATTATGCACCAAGATCTAAAGAAACTGGTTTTCATGTTTCGGATAAATTTTATGAATTTTGCTCAGGTGCGTGTAATTTAGCAAGAATTGAACCGTTTATTGAAAGAGGTTATTTCTTCGATCCTAATATCATTCATGGTTATGGAGATGACTTTGATACAAGCTATTTCTTAAGACAGTACGGGGATATTGGAGCTACTAATGATGCATTTGTTCTACACTTTCTGAATGTCTCAGCAAATAAATTCAAAAATGAAAAAACTGAATTAAAAGAAAGAATTAAAACATTGAACATGTTCTATGTAGTTTCTAAATGGGAAGACAGATTACAGAAGGAACTAAAAGATAAAACTCCAGAGGAAATGCTTTATCTTCAACATATTTCGTACGAAGTCAAAACGTTTTTCAGATTGAAAGGAATGACCGAAGTAAATCCCGAATTTAAACAGTATATAGACTCCATCCCTGCGAGAGAACTTTGGAAGAAGCTAACAGCGATGTAATCGGCCAGTTCTATTGAGAATTTAGATTTCATCTAGTATCCTATATAGACTTATAAAAAACATAATTATGAAATTATCACTAGTAATCCCAGCCTATAACGAATCTAAAACTTTAAGAGAACTTGTTCAGAAAGTTATCGACGTTAAGTTTCCTCATAATTTAGAAAGAGAAATCATTATTGTGAACGATGGTTCTAAAGACTCTACTTCGGAAATTGCTCATAAATTGGAAGAAGAAAACAAAGGTCTGATTTTTGCTTACGATAACGAAAAGAACTCAGGAAAATCTCAGACTGTAAGAAATGGAATCTTAAAATCTACTGGAGATTTAGTAGTGATTCAAGATGCTGACTTTGAATACGAACCAAACGAGATTGTAGATCTAGTGAATTTAATGATGGAAAAAGACTTAGATGTGGTTTATGGAAACAGATTTGGCAAGAAGAATAAAGTTATTTATTGGAAGAATTACATCGGAAATAAAGGATTATCTTTCATCTCAAACATTTTCACTTACCCAAGACTTCGAGTCTGGATTCCAGACATGGAAGTTTGTTACAAGCTTTTAAGAGGTGATATCGCAAGAGAAGTTGCAACAAAAATCATCTCGAAAAGTAATTTTGGAGTTGAGCCAGAAATTACAGCAAGACTTTCCAGATTCAAAAAAGATGGAAAAAGACTTAAATTTGGAATTGTCCCTATTAGTTATTTCCCAAGAAGTATTGAAGAAGGTAAGAAAATGAGTGCTTTCAAGGATGGGTACAAAGCTCTGAAGGAAATTATCAGATTCAATCTATTCGCAAAATAAGCCAATAAAAAGATTAAATTGGTCAATCGTTTAATCTTCGGTTAAAATTTCTTAATGATAGAGAAACTTAACTCTAAATTTAGCTATTGGCTTTCGGCTCTAAAAGAGAGATTCAACTTTTTCTCAATAAAATTAGCAACTACTAAGCCTATTGTTCTTCATCTACTACACTCTCCACTTGAAAGAGGCACTGCGGGAACAGAAAAGGTAACGAGAACGATTATTGAGCAGGTAAACGAATTCGATCATGTTGTGGTTGTGATCCTGGAAGGTGAAACCAAAATCTACTTTAATGAAGACATCTTCACAATCAAAAACTTTGTCAAAAAGGAT
This sequence comes from Patescibacteria group bacterium, assembly GCA_963169855.1. Classification (GTDB taxonomy): domain Bacteria; phylum Patescibacteriota; class Dojkabacteria; order J137; family J137; genus KLAP211. The sequence continues at coordinate 539,099 of CAUJCN010000002.1, read as the reverse complement.
TTCTTCAAACTTAATAACTCTGCGCTCGAAGTACATCTGAACAAAATTGTTGCGAAGATTAAACCAGCTGTTATTGATATTCAGAATATCAACGGCTACCCAATAAGCGTTTTGAGATTAGGTCAAACTTATCCACTTTTTGTCCACTTGCACGATTTTGGAATTTTCTACCCTACCCCAGAAAAGTTCAATTTTAAAGAATTTAATGTTTCCGAATTCCTAAATAACTCTAAATTTGTTGATCAGCAATATTATCAACGAAGAAAAAAGTATCTCGAAGAGTTAGTACCAAACATCAAAGGATTTATTTCAGTTTCATCTTTTGTGACAAAAGTTATCAAAACTACTTTTCTAAAAGAAGTTCCTATTCACACAGTTGAGAATGTTGTTCCGAATGAACTAAATCAAAAATCAAATTCCGAAAAAATCAGAATCGTATACTTAGGTTTATTTGCTGAGCATAAAGGTTCTCAGCTTTTCATAAATCTAGTTAAAAACGATAGCTCAAACGAATTTGAATGGTCTATTGTAGGAAAAGTTATGGATGGATTTAACAAGCAGGCAATTCCAAAGGTCGTTAATTTGATTGGTGAGTACAATACTAATGATCTCCCAGAGCTTCTACAAAACGTTGATGTTGTAGTTATTCCAAGCCAGGTTACAGAAACTTACAATTTAGCGTTATCCGAAGCTATAACTAACAAATGTTTTCCAATAGTTACTGATAACGGAGCGTTGGGATATAGATTAAAAACTTATAATGCTGGAGCAGTTTATAGTGAGGAAAACTTCGTAAAAGAATCTTGGAAGCTGCTTCAGCTCTTCAATAAAAACAGAGAATTGTTTAATCACGAGGTTGCTAAATTGAACAATGTAAAACTTCCATCTACTGATGATTTTAGAAAAGCTTACGAGGATTTATACAGTTCGGTTTTAAAAGCCTAATTTAGAGTTGCTAGGAATTCATCCCACTTCTGCTGATTTTCTGCCTTTAAGGTGGTTCTAAACTTCAAAATTTCGGTCACAATCTCGTCGTAGTTGTTCATAATATCGTGAAGTTTTGCAGTGATCGCCTGCGGATTATCAAACTCATCAACAATCAAATAGTTTGAAAGAACAGTATTTCTATCGTAAATATGATTAGTTCTACTTGTTAGGCAAGGGATCCCAACCTGGAGGGATTCGATAATATTCATTGGGTAAGCCTCAGTTAAAGTAACGTTAAGGTTTATATCAAGAGTTGCTAAAAAGTTCTGAAACTCCTTTGGATCAGCAATCACACCTACACTTTTGATTCTAGGCTCTTCGGCCAAATACCCAAGTTTAATTTTATCGACATTAACGAAAACTTCCGTATCCTTAACAGACAAGCCAGCTAGAATTTGATTATAAAGATTTTTATTCCACAGTAAATGCTGAGATAAAGCTCCTACTTTAAATATGGAAGGCGTTGAAACTTCTTTATCAAGTAGTTCACCTATTTTGTTCGGTAGATGAAATGCTTTGTGGCCAAGCCTGGCAAAGATTTTCTCTAATCCTTCCTTCACAAAAATGATTCCTTCGATTTTGTTTTCAACAGATTTCTGTAGAATCAATTTAAACATGAAGTTCTCGTATTCATTGTCAGAATGTAAAGTTGGAGATCCATGGTACATTACGAAAATCCTTTTTCCTTGTAATTTATCAATAATCGCTGAAAATAGTTCAGTCATTCCATTGAATACAATCGTTGTATAGTTTTCTAAAACTGGAAGAATTTGTTCAATATAATCTCCCCTAGAAACATTTTCTAACTCAAGGACATTAGAGAAATTTGTGTATGTAGCTCTTTTCACCCCAAACCAGTGATCAATTGTAACGCCAAGAACTTTACTATCGGTATCATTTACTGTATGAAGAACTGTATATTGTTTTGGTTCTGAAAACATTCCGAACATTAGTTAGTTGTTAACATCCCATTAAATATTTTATAGAAATTCTCGTAAGCTACATTTTCTGAAAATTTATCCATTGCGTCTTTTGCAATAGCTTTGCTGTCCCATTTTGTCTTTACGAATTTCTCTAATGCTTCGATAAATCTTTTTTCATCAGCTTCTGTAAAGAATTGGTAGTTCTCTCGAATGTCGAATGGATTCACAGAAATTTCATCGATGTCATAATGGTATCCATTGAAACCTTCGTTTACAATTTCACCCATAGCACCAACATTTGAGGTTAGAACGGGTACTCCGTAACTCAAAGCTTCTGTTGCAGCTACAGAGATTCCTTCTATAAATGATGAAAAAACCATACCGTAAAGCTTTTTGATAAATCCGCTAGTATCGTTTGAATATCCCAGATAACTAATATTTTTGTTATCACCGATTTCCGCAATCATTAAATCTCTATACTTTCTTAGATGTCCCAGACTTTCATCGATTCCTCCAACAATTTGAAGTTTTACTTCAGGATGATCTTTGGTGAACTTTTTGAAAACTCTGACAAGAGAAACTGGATTTTTCTCAGGACTTATTCTTCCAACATATCCGAAAACCATTTCCTTATTATCATCCTGCTTTACATTTTGCAAATCATCGTTTCCAAAGAAGTAAGGATTGTAAAGAACTTCAACTTTATTTGGATCGAGATCGGGCACTGCATCCAGTAATTTATCTCGAACTAGCTTGCTAATGCAGATAAATTTATCGATAAGTGGTGTGTGTGAATAACCCTGGAAATAATCAATCCAACCTGAGAGGTGATCGTGAATAACAACAGCAATCTTAATATCAGGGTTGAGTTTCTTAATTAATGCAATATCTGGCATACAAAGAGTAATGTAAAGTGCTCTATAGGCAGCCAACTGATACTCAGGTCTTCTGTTGAATACAACTTTGCCAGCGTAGTTTGCAGCATCTTTAGAAATTGGACCTGGTTTAGTTATGTAAAATGCATCAGTTCTGTAATGCTGGGAAGCTTTCTTCAAATGTCCAAGAGCAACTCTTTCTCCTCCCCCCGTTTGTCCCGAATAGCAAAGAAATGCAACTTTCTTTGGTGGATACTTCTTATACCAGATTCTTCTCAAAGGAGCCAATACAAAGACAATAAAGTATCTCCTTAACATCTGCAAAATAAACCATACTATTCTAAAAGGAAGTAATGGTAGTAACCAAGGTTTCTTCAGTGAGGTTTTAAATAGTAAAGAAAATTCAAAAACGTTGGACGATGTTATTAACGATAACTGATCTTCTAGATATCTTTTTTCCCTTTTTAATTTTAAAATTTGTTCTTTTAATGCTGATTCATTACTCATGAGAAGTTGAAAATCTTATTTATAAATTGTGAGCGACCCTATCTAAATAAACATTTGGATCTGAGTATTTAAATTTTAACAGAAAGAATTTAAATTTTTCGAATAAAGTGAAAATTTTACAAGACTGCAAGGCTTTCCATAATGCTTCTGTTTCAAGTCCAGATGATCTCAAAAACTCTATTATTTTTTTTCTTAAATAGATCTTTAGGAATTGAATATTCAAATGTTCTGGAACATGCTTCCCGCTAATATATTTGCAGAAGATAGTATCCATAGATTTCAGGTCTAAACCTGTGTACGAATTGTTGATCACTTTTAACAATGCGATCTCCTTATCTGTGAATTCAATCCCTAGTCTTTCTGCAAGTTCTCTTCTAATTCTATCTGCAAGTGCAATTTGTTCAGGTTTCTTTGTAGAAGTGATACTACTACTATGTACTCTATATTTCGTAAGAGGCTCGGAAACATTCGCGAATTTTCCGTTTGCAATAAGAACATCTGTCCACAATCGATAGTCTTGGGCATATTTAAAATCGGGATTGTAATTTGTATTACTATTAACTAAAAATGACTTTCTTATCATCACAGAAGGGTGATAAAGTGCCGATGAAAACAATAGCCCAGATTTTATATAAGCATCTCCTTCTGGATTCCCCCAAATTAGATCGATGTCTCCAAAAGTTTGCATCGCACTACCAACAACGGAAATCTCAGAATTGTTCTCCATAAATGTGAACTGCTTTTCTAACCTTGTTGGCATCATTAGATCATCTGCATCTATTCTTGCAATGTACTCTCCTTTCGCTGAATTTACTCCATTTGCTAGATTTCTAGTTAATCCTAAAGAACTTTCATTCCTTATTAAAACGATCCTTTCATCGTTGAAAGATTTCACTATTTCACCAGAGGAATCTGAAGAACCATCGTCGATTATTAAGAATTCAAAATCTGTGAAGGTTTGATTTAAAACACTTTTGATAGTTTCAGCCAAAAAGTCTTCGCCATTATAAACAGACATTAGAACCGAGATTTTTGGTGAACTCATGCTTATTTATAGTAGTTTAAGTACCAATCGACAAAATCAGATACACCTTGCTCTATATTCACAATTGGTTTGAATCCAGTTAATTTTTCCAATTCAGATGTATCTGCATATGTAGTAACAACTTCCCCAGGCTGAATATCAACGTATTTCTTAATAGCTTTCTTGTTGAGTTTTTTTTCAAGAATATCTACGAAATCCTGTAATTTTACCGGCTGCCCTCTTCCAATATTTAAAATTCTGTATGGTGAAGAAGATGTTGCAGGATCGTGTTTTTTTGCATCCCAGTGAATGTTTTTTTCCGGTGCTTTGTCAACTAATCTCGAAATTGCCTCTACAATATCTTGAACATAAGTAAAGTCTCGATACATTTCTCCATGTCCAAAAATTTCAATCTCATTTTCTTCTAGAATGTTCTTTGTGAATTTAAATAATGCCATGTCTGGTCTTCCCCACGGTCCGTAAACTGTAAAGAATCTTAATCCAGTAGTTGGTATTCCGTGAATGTGGCTATATGAATGTGCTAATACTTCATTCGCTTTCTTTGTAGCTGCATAAAGGCTTGTAGGATGATCGGTACTATGGTGTTCTGAGAAAGGAATCTCTTCATTCAAACCATATACTGAAGAACTACTAGCGAAAATCAAATGTTTTACAGGATAGGTTTTGCAACATTCAAGGATATTAAAGAATCCATTTAAATTACTATCAACATAAACTTGAGGATTCTGTAGTGCGTATCGAACACCTGCTTGCGCTGCCAGGTTAATTACAACATCAAATTTACTATCAGCAAAAAGTTTCAAAATTTTATCGTATTCTGTTAAATCAATTCTTAGAAATTTGAAATTTTCATAAGTTCTACTTTTAATAACTCCACTTTCTAATTTGTCACTAGCAATACCAAGCTCAGTTAGTCTTGCGATTTTTAAAGCAGGGTCGTAATATGTGTTAATAGAATCAATGCCTACAACATCTTCACCGTTATCTAAAAGTTGTTTTGTTAAATGGAATCCAATAAATCCAGCCGCTCCTGTTACTAAAATTTTCATTTGAAAGAAATTAAATATATTATTTAGGTTTCTGATTAATAATAGCATTAAAAGTCTCCATATACTGATCTCCGCAAGTTTCGAATGAGTAAAGTGAAGATTGTAAGTATGATTCCTTTTTATACTTTCTAAAATTATCGACACAAAGTTTAATTTTTTCTTTTAGTTTCTCGTATTTGAAATCCTTAACATTTTGAAACAAATCATCTGATACAAAGGCCAACAGATCTTTATTGAACCCTACAAGCTCTTTCATTGAGCCGGAATCGAATGAAACAACTGGCAACCCTGTAGATACTGCTTCAATTACTGAGTTCGGGCATGCAGGATTTAAAAAAGAGAATAAAAAGATATCTGAGTTTCGCAAAATTTTCGAAACTTCTTGAAGTTCTTTAGGTCCAACGTAGTTTAGATAGTCTCGGTTGAGATATGGTTTCAGTTCATCAGTAATTTTTCCCACAACTGTCAATTCAAAGTTAAATTCTGTTCTAAGCTCGTCTAGTGCCAGTACAATAGGTTCGATCATCTCCTTTCTTCTGATATTACCTGTGGTAACAAAACGAATAAAATTTGTAGGATCATGCTCGGAATCACTAGGATAGAATATGGTTTTATCCACACCATTAACAATAAGCGAAAACTGGTCGGGGCTTTTTTCTCCGTATTTAAAAAAACATTGAGATTTACTATATTCACTTTGAAATATAACGTAGTTTGCGTACTTTAAATAGATCTCCTTTACGTAATTATCGAATTCTAACTGAGCTTTATTGTGCTCAGGCTCGTAGAATACTCCATCCAGTCTTTGGACTATCGGAATCTTTTTTTTTGATGCTTTCTCCAAAATTTCCTTAGGAAATTCAACCGGGAAGAAAATTAAATCTGAATTTAAGGGGTCAGAAATGGTTTTTACTCCCTTTTCGTGGAGGTACTTAGACAAATTTGTCAGAAAGGTTTTTGGACCACCATAGAATTTATCCACCTTTGGTATAAACAATTTCTTTTGGGTTCTTCTATTCCAAAACATTAAAGATTTTTTTTAATTGCTGAAATATACTGAGACGCTATATCATCAATGTCTCTAGGTTTAATCAAAGATCTGTAGACTTCGTAATTGTCGGAAATAACATCAAGTGCCTTCAATAATTCCTCAAAATTGTTGTATGGAATTCCTCCTTGTTGAACAACTTCAGCATTTCCTCCGCTATTAAAGTAAGCAACTGGTAATCCGCAAGTTACTGCCTCATTTATCGCGTTAGAGAAAGTATCGTTAATGTTTGGTGCTATGAAAATATCGTGAGATCTCAATGTATTAGCTAATTCGTCAGATGCTTGTGGTTCAAGCTTCTGAATATTTTTGAATTCTGCATCTACTCTACCTACGAAACTGTATGAGTATCTTGAGAAATCCAGGTTCTCATCCAACCACTGGAAAGTTTCTAAACCTTTGTTTTTTGCTGATGACCAACTTGAACTAATAACCTTTACTTTATCTCTATTGAAAGGAGACTTGCCATTTTTATGAAAGATTTCTTTGTTAGAAGCATTGTTAATCAAAACAGGGTTGACTGGTTTAAATCCTAATAAATATGAAGCGTTCAAACTCCAAGACGATTGTAAAATAGACATTCCAGCAAACTGATTGTTCAAGTCAAAAACTTCGTGATCCGTTTCCATATTCGGTGTTCCTCGAACTAAGCAAACAGGTCCATCGATTCTGTGAACAAATAACTTGTTTGGGAATCTCGATTTGAACTCAACAATTTTTTCAACATTGTGATGACTGTTGAAAAGAATTGCATCGCTTTCTTCAGGATTATCTGTGTAAACGTTTTGTTTTATCAAAGCTCTCCGTAAAGCTTTTATAAACTGATTTCCGCCTCCCCAAGGTCCATCTACTTCTTTAAAGATTATGTGGATCTTCATATTTACTTAAGCTTTTTATAAATAAGATCATTAAATTCGTTAGAGATATATCCATAATCATACCTCGATATCGATTTTCTTGCCTCTTCTACGAACTTTTTAGCCAGATCTTTATCTAATAAAACTTGTTTTGAGTATTCAGTTAATTTATCAACATCTTCAATCTCTGTTATAAATCCAGAAACACCATTTTCAATTATTTCAGGAACCATTCCAACTCGTGTCGAAACAACAGGAACTCCTGCAGCTGGTGCTTCTAAAACTGATCTTGGACCACCTTCTAGTCTTGCAGGAATAATGTATAGATCAATCAAATTGTAGTAATTTACAATCTCAGAATAATCATCTAGGAATTTATGAATGTAAGGAATTTTTGCATCATCTAGTCTCTTTTTTACATATCCTCTTGCTGGTCCAGTCAAAACTACAAAAACTTTTCCATTCAATTGCTGATTCAATTTTTCTATAACATCACAAAAAACGTCTGGTCCTTTAATTAGCTTCGGTTCCATTCCATCTCCCCAACCATTTCCATCTTTTACAAAAGAGCCAATCGCATACGAATCGTTTGGAACACCAAATTCGGTTCTTAACTTAGCTTTTTCTTCAGCATTTACTTCTATGAAATCACTAACTTCAATCCCGATAGGAATAACCACAATTTTACTCTCCTCAAAACCACTTTCAAGCAAATGCTTCTTAGTAAGTTCGTTTGAAGTCACAATGAATTTAATTAAGTGCATTTTGCTTTTGAATTTTTCTACAAGTTCGTGATCATCATTTTCGCCGTGATAATAAGTTATCAATATCTTCTTACTTTTGATTTCTTCGGTTATTTGATCGATTTGATATCTATTTGAGAAGTGAATAATGTCATTTACAGTAGCTTGCGAAAAATCTGGACTTACAATCACTTCATAATCTGCAAGGTGTTTCTGCAGGCTTTTCCCAATCTCGGAAATAACCCAGTCTACTCCATCCGCTACATAATGAATTTTCGTTTTTCTTTTGAAGAACCAGTTCATTTTTTTACGCAAACAATTCCGAATCCAGTTGTAGATCCGGATAAAAGATTTCCTGAATAGTTTTTAGCTTTCTCGTCAAGTGATAAGAAATTCTTAATAAGGTATTTCAGTAATAATTTTGAAAAGAATCTAATTCTAAAATTCTCAAAATTACTTTGATGAAAGAAATTCTTTAGCTGATTAGTTAAAACTGAAAAATACCCTCCGTGTCTATCTATCTTTACAATCTCAAAACCTATTTCTTCAAGAATCTTTTTGTACCAAGAGTCGGTATATCTTAAATAATCATCAGGATCTCCATGAATTTGAAAAAGGAATGGTGTAGTTATCAAAAGATTTCCTCCAGTTTTAATAACTCTGTGTGCTTCTTTTAAAACCTTTTCTGGGTGACTAATATGCTCCAAAACTTCGCCAAGGATTGCTCCGTCAAATGAATTGTCTTCCACAGGTATACTCGTTGCATCGGCCATTATGTCTGGTTCAGCTTTTTCGGATATGTTTAAATATTTAACCTCAAGATTGAATTTTCTTATATCAAACATCCCTCGTTTACTATTCTTTACCCCGCCAATATCTAAAATTAGAGATTTTTCTGGCAATAGATCTACACTTTCGTAAAAAAACTTATCAACAAAATATCGCCTAACTGAATAAGAGCTGTCAGATATTACTTTGTTTTTTAACTCCAAAAGAAAGTTTTTTTGGCTACTCATTATTTCCAAGTCCGATCAATATTTGTTACGCCGTGTTCCAAAATCAACTTATCTAGTGCTTCCTTTTCACCATCTAGCTCGGGAATTTTACCGTCATGAGTTTCCACTAGAATATGATCAATTTTCTTGTATACTCCACTTTGAATCAATGCTTTTAAAATAATGTACTCAGCTCCCTCCACATCTAACTTAAGAACTTTTACTTGCTTGTCAAATCTTGAAATAAAACTAATTAAGTCGATAACAGGAACAGTTACAAAATTTTCTTGATTCACATTTCGTTTGCTACTCATCAATGAGGATCCAGTGGACCAAGTTACAGGGTCTTCATCATTATTTTGATGCAAATAAAGATTCATTTCAGAATTTGTATCCAAAACTGCAGCAGGATATAGGTGGGCTTTAGGATGTAAGTATGCTTTGGTAAGTAACTCTTTAAATGCATATGGATTAGGTTCAAATGAGTATACTTCGGCACCAGCTTCCAGTGCAGGTAACGTTTCTTGTCCTACATTTGCTCCGCAATCAATTAAAATATCATCAGCTTTGATTAAATCGTCTAGGTTTGTCATAGAAGTTTTATTTATATGTAAATTTTGTTTTAATTAAATTATAAGAAATCCTATCTACAAGATTCAAATGGTTTTTTATAATTGTTTCTATGTCGATCTTTGTTAAACTTACATCGGCACTCTTCTCTTCAATTTTGGCATCTGAGAAATACTGTAACAAAGGACTTTCGTCAATTTCGTTTGTTACAAAGTTTATTTCTTTGTCACTCTTACCTGCATTAAAACCAATCAGCGCAACTTGGTAATCGGGATCAGTTGTAGAGTTCCAAAAAGTTGTAAGTTCAGATTCATACGCTAAATGCTTCTTCCCATGTATAAACCCAGTTCTATAAACATCTTTATAAAATTGTTCGAAATCATGTAGTCCGCTAATTATATTAGTTTGAACAAAAGGAAAACCTTCAGCTGCCATCTTTCTCATCACAAAGCTTTCTGGTCGGAGTGACTCTTCCTTTTTAGGTACAAATTCAACCGCTCTGTCGAAATGCTTTTTATTGTAAATATGTACGCCAGCTGGTCTAAATTTTCCAAACATTTTGTCTAAAACTATTCCTTGCACCTCAAATACTTGCGAAGGCTGACTCTTGGCTTTTTCTAATAATTTCTTGAATCCTGAAATGTCTATTATTACATCAGCATCTAAAACTGAAATCCAGTCACCTTTCATTTCTTTGCCAATCGTATATGTTGAAGTAAGTGCTGCAGTGAAAGGACTTTCCTTGATGATGATAATTTCGGAACCTGGAAAATAACTTCTAATTTGATTTTCCAAGAACATGGTAGTTCTTTCCCCAACCGAACGTATAATAAATGACTGCATAAGCAAATACTAAAATTAATGCTTTGTTAGAACTGATTTAGAATCGATCAGCCCAACAGATACTGTGTAGTCCTTTGGCTGAGTAATTCGGAAACTTTTCGTAGTAGCGTCAGCGATTACTGAGTTATTTTTCTCTCTCCATTTAAAACCGATGTAATAGTTCCCTGGTAAGAAAAATGGCTGTGTAACTTCAATGCTAAATTTATTGATTCCCTTAATTATCTTAGTCGCTCCTTCTGGTCCGAATTTGGTTATAGCCACTCCGTCAGAAGAGTACAGGACAAAGGCAATCAAGACTTCTTCCATTTCAACGTTACTTTCAAAAGAAGTTAGTATTTTCAAAGTCTCAAGGTAGTTCAAAGAAGCTTTAGCCACTCCACTCTCATCGATCAATTCTAAATTCAATTTTGAAATAGATTCGGTTGTTTCGTTCACAATCAAGAAACTGTCGGAATTTTGTTGCGATGTCTGATTATTTATTTCTAAATAATGCGATACTCCTTTTGAAGTCTCACCATCAAAAATTATTTCACCATGGTCCATTACAATTACTCGGTCACACAATCTTTGTACTTGATTCATATTGTGTGAAATGAAAATGATCGACGTATCTTTTCTTATCTCGTCAATTTTCCTAAAACATTTTTGTCTGAAATTTAGATCTCCGACACTCAAAACCTCATCGATCAACAATATTTCTGGCGTGAAATGAATTGCGCAAGAAAACCCAAGTCTAACTCTCATCCCAGAGGAATATGTAGAAACAGGGGCATGTATAAACTCGCCAATATCGGCAAAATTCACTATCTCTTCTATCTTATCGTGTATCTCGCTGGTTGTTGCACCTAAAATGGTTCCATTGAGGTAAATGTTTTCATATCCACTCATATGTGGATTGAAACCTGCTCCTACAGCAATCAGTGCACCAATTCGTCCTCTGATAGTTACCGTCCCAATATCTGGGGGAAAGATTCCTGTTAACAGACGTAAAAGTGTAGATTTTCCTGAACCATTCTCTCCAATAATTCCAAGGACTTCTCCCTTCTTAAGATCAAAATTTATATTCTTAAGTGCCCAAAATTCGCCTCTTCGGAGTTTTGCAGTGTTCGGTTTGAAGCCAATCATACTTTTAAGAACATCAATTGTCCCATAGATCAAAGTATGTTTAATATTTCTTGTGAATTTTTTCGATAAATTTTCTACTCTTACTACTAGATTTTCTTCCATAATTTAAATCATTCTTTCGATAACTTTATCCTCTGAAACAAAAAACAATCTGAGAGAGATTAAGAATATTACAAAGGAAACTATACTAGTGGCTAAAAATCTATCAATGTTTCCAATGCTTCCACTAACTATAATGTCCCTAGCAGCACCAATCAAATAAGTAAGTGGATTAATCTGGATTAAGGACTGTAATAGGGGATTTTCGATATTAGGAGAATAAATAATTGGTGTTGCATAAAAAACAAAACCTAAAAATACCCCAAAGAATCTAACAAAGTCTGGTGTAACAACATTGATAACAGACATCACTAACCCAATTCCTCCTCCTAAGAAGAATAATGGAAGAATCACAATTGGGAAAAGAACAATAGTAATATTAGGAACGATTCCAAAAATTAGCAAAGTAACAACGCTTACCAAAAATGTGAGTGAGAAGTTTGCTAAATGCTGAGCTGTCTGCTTTACCAAAAGTGCTTCGTGAGGGAATTTTACCTGATTAATAAATCCGCTTCCAGCATCCAAAGTTGCTTGTGCAGAGGAGTAAAATCCCATAAACAATCCCCAAAGCGATGATGTAAGTAAAACGTAAGGTGCAAAATCAATTGGTAAATCTCCAGGATTTAAAACACCAGTTCCATTAAGTAGTAGCCAAGAAAGAATTCCGACTATAGGAGATATCAACACCCAGCTGAATCCCAAAAATGATTTTTTATAAGCTAACACAAAGTCCCTTCTGAATAGCTGATAGATAAGCTCTCTCGAGGCAACTATGTTCCGAATCATCATTATGTACGAAGAAAGGATTCCAGTCTTTAATCTTTGATTGGGTTCGTATACACTAACATCATTTTTCATATCAATTTATTATACATCAAGATTCAGTTCCCAGTAGGAATTTTTATAATAGGTATCAGTTCATGATAAACTTTGGTTTAGATTAAATTTCTTTTATGAATATTCTTGTTGCTGGAGGTGCGGGTTACATCGGATCTCATATGGTTGCTCTACTCTTAGAAAAAGGTCACACACCATTTGTTATAGACAACTTATCGACATCCGATTTAAAAAATATTGATTCGCTTAGAAAAAAATACGGTGAATTCAGGTTTGAGCAATTGGATATTAGAAATGATGAAGACTTATTGAAAATTGATGTTGAACTAGATGCGATTATCAATTTTGCCGCGTTAAAATCAATTCCAGAATCGGTAGAATTTCCAGAAAAATATTACGACAACAATATTGGCGGAACAACCAATCTTGTAAAGTTTGCCAAGGAAAAGGGAATTAAAAATTTTGTATTCTCTTCTACTGCAAATGTCTATAAATTCAGCGAAACAGGAGTGCTTTCAGAAGAATCTCCTACAGAACCTACTGCTCCGTATGGATATTCGAAACTAGCTTGCGAAAAACTTTTAGAATATTCGAATCAAGCATTTGGATTGAACGCAACTGCCTTAAGGTATTTTAATGTTTGTGGCAACGCAATGGACGGATCAATTGGAGATCCATCTACAACAAACACAAGTATTTTTGCAGCTTTGTTTCTATCATATTACAAAATAAAACCAACAGAATTTTCAGTTTTTGGAACAGACTTCGATACTCCAGATGGAAGCGGAATTCGAGACTACATTCACGTAATTGATTTGTGCTCTGCCCATTTAAAAGCAATTGAGTATATGCAAAATAATCCTGGATTTAATGTTTTTAATTTAGGAACAGGAACTGGTTATTCAGTTTTAGAAATAATGGAGAAGTTTAAAGAAATTGTAGATAAAGATTTCCAGTATAAGATTGCACCTCGAAGACCAAGCGATGTTGGGAAAGCAATTACAATCCCAACAAAAGCTAATACACTGCTCAACTGGAAAGCTGAACATTCAATAGAAGATGTAATTACTTCTATGAATGAGTGGTACAAGAAGTTTTAGTTTCTTAATCCTAACAGTTTAGGTCTATACACTAGTACAGAATCTGAAGGAGCTTTCGTAGTCGATAGCAAAGTCTCTTTCATAGTTTCTAGATTTACCGTTTTATACTCAATTATCACCTGACTAGTTGAACGATAGGTAATAAAAAAGGTAAGAGAGTTTGTAGATTCATCGTAAATTAGATTCCCAGCATCTGCAGGTAGAATCAAAGTTGATACTACCTCAAACAAATTAGAATCTGCATTGTATTTCATTAACTTAATATTTTGGTTTACGATTTGTCCAGAAGGTTCAGTAATGTCGCTAGCAAGGATTGTGTAAATGTTTTCTGATCTTATGACTTCAAGCTCTTTTGCTGAATCTTCGTCCGCAAGATCTTGGATTTTGTTTATAGAATTTGTTGAAAGATTTACAAAGTTCAAACTGTCTGGGGATTGTCTAGGATAGCCATAGTAATTTACTTCAGCTAAAAGGTTTCCCTGAGTAGTAGCTTGCAAAGGTTTTAACTCCCCATTGTTTACTTGCAACCCAGAATATTTTGCCAGTGAATTGTTCGTGACACTAAAGATTGTAGTTCCGCATTGAGTATGGTGAAAGATAATATTGCTGAAAAACCTTAAGTATCCTGGGAAACAATTATTAATCTGTTCTTCTCCAGAAATTTCTGCGAGAGTTTCTGAAGTATTGCTAAATGAAAACAACTTACTTTCGGCAAGGAACAAGATAGACGCGCCAGTGTCGCTGTAATTTATTAGTCTAATATCACCTCTCGTCAATAACATAGATAAGTCGTAAGGCAAATAGGTACTAATGTACCCACCCTCGATATCGTCAATAAATTCGGAATAACTTACAGGGTAACTGTATGGCATTCCATTCCAGTCATATCCAATCGCGTAGCTGTCAGGGAGAATTACTTCTTTTTGTTTGTATAGTCGTTGATTCGTAGCTGGTAGCTCTATTCTATCCCTAGACCAAATCAAGCTATTATCTCCAGTTTCTAAATCTAATTGATAAATACTAAAGCCAACAGGATAGAAATTGAATTTTGTTATATCAACATTTGGCGAAGTAATTTTATTTTTATAATTTACATCAGAAAGGACGTAAGTAATTTTTCGTTTATCTGGAGAAATTATGTAGTCTAAAATCTTAGCTTCACCTATAACAAGTTCAAGTTGCTTTGCTCCATCATAAGTTGTCGCAATTAATCTTGTGTCCTCACTTGAGTAAACAAAATCGTAGTTATCATAAATTTTATCTGAAGCAATTGTTTCTGAGACTTGAATATTAGGTTCTTGAGCTCCAGGCTTTTTACTCAACAATAACACCAATCCTATTACTGAGCCAACAGTTAAAATTCCTCCCACCCCTAACACGATTTTTCCTTTTCTAGTTTTTGCGAAACTCTTAAATTTTCTTTTAAATTTTTGAAACTTTGATTCAGTTTTAACTTCCACTGTAGGCTCTTTTGGAGTCTCAACATTATCATTTTTTACTTCTTCCGTTGTAGTGCTTGTATTTTCCATTGTCTATTTGTAAATATTGTCATTCTACAAAATTATCTTCAGAAAATCTTTGCTTTGTAATACAAATTTAGAAAAACTATTCAGGTAATGGTATTATAATGTATATCACTTAACTAAAACTTATGTCAGCAACAGGAGAATCCGCTTTAGAAGAATTAATTAAAAATCCAACTGATCAAGCATTAAACTTTACTGCATTTGATGTTGTGATGGAGCAACGAGGTGCTAACGATGAGCAAAAATTGTACAAACTTTTTGATTTTTTAGAACTTAGCGAAGAAACAAGATCTCCTTATACAATGCAGATTATGGATAAGATTGTAGAGGTCTTCAATTCCGGCAAACTTCTTGAACAGACCGTGGATATTTTCGCTAGAAAAATTAAAGGATTCAATTTTGCAGTTCCTACATTAGAGGAGAAGAGGCAAAAAATCGTAGCTCTTTTTGATCAAAGAAAAATACAGTTAAATACAAAGCCATTCATATGAACCCAAGGGTAGACCAGCCGAAAAACGGAGATATCAGTGTAATCTTTAGACGATTGGAAGTTGCTACGCCTATTCAATTAGAAGGCTTTTTTGGAGAATTATTTGAAGCGAAAGGCTTCGATGGGTACGAAACGCTTAAGGAAGTTGTGAATTATTTGCCGAGAATAGAAAACTCTTTCGATAAAAGTCATCGATTAATTCAATTCTTGTTCAACAAAGTAAGGGGATTGCTTTTACGATTGACCAAAATCCAACGAGACGAGTTAATGGTCTGGTGCGAAAAAGAATATTACGCTACTACAAGTAAAACGGGTAAATACTTATACACTGAAATTGGAAAAAGTATTCATGCAATTAATGACCAAATATCCCAAGGTAACGTTGCAGGTGTCGATGAAGTCATTGAATCAGAAAATTCCCCAGAATCGACAGGTGTAAGAAAGTTAGTTGGGATAATATTAGAACAGGTCACGAAAGAAGAATTTAAAGGTGAGCAAGAACTTGTTAAGAGAAGAGAAGTTGCTTATCAAACACGAATTTTCGATCTTTTCAGATTCATTAATTCACTAAATCAGGGTGATAATGTAAGAAACATCGATGTTCTTCTCACTTCTCTTGAGCAAGTTGATGGAGTGAACCCTTCAAATTTAGCGATAAAATATATTCTAGATGCTTTGAAGAACAACTTTGCTAAATCAAATTTTGAACAGAATTTGGCAGTAAGAGAAAGAATACGCAATTATGTGGAATCTCAATCAAAAGCAAAGCCAGGGTCGTTTTCTACTCGTTATCAAAGCGAAGTATTTGGAGAGTTACTTAAAGAACTTGATTCTATACTAAATCCACAAGAGGAAACTAAACCAATCGAAGTTCGACTTGAATCGGAGAATCCTGTAGTTCCTCCAATGGCTCCTCCAACAATGATTCCACCTTTTACAAATAGAAAACCTGGAGGATCGCAAATGCCTCCACCACCTTCAATTCCACCTAAACCAAACAAATCTATTTAAGTAGATCTAGAAGTCGAGGTAAAACTGTAGCTTGAGTTTTGTTTAATTTAACTAATGCTTCTTGAATAGTAAACCATCCACCTTGGTCGTTTTCTGGAATTTCAATTTTAGTTCCAGATTTGTAAGGGAATTCTATAAAAGTGGTAATTGATTTGAAATCAATTTCGTCGTTGTATTCAAAGGCAAAAAAATGAAGTTGTTTTCCAGAAGAATATTTTATTGTTCCTAAGTCTAAGAATTTAGTTTCAGGTTCGTCTTCCAAATGAAGACTCGTTTCTTCCCATAATTCTCTTTTCCCAGCATCCAAATCAGATTCACCTTCTTCGATTCCACCTTTTGGAATAGACCAAATTCCATTGTCTCGTTTTGCAAAAAATGGACCACCAGGATGAACTAGAAAAACTTCCAGCTCTTTATTCTTAGTTCTGAATAATAAAACTCCCGCAGATTTGACCATACTTTATTTTACATTCCACTGGCTATACATCAAAACTTTATGGTCAGTTTCGTCCTTTGGAACTTCGTTCCAAATAGTTTGAGTAATGAACGGAATGAATGGATGTAACAATTTTAAATATGATTTCAAAGCGAATATCATCACAGTAGAAACCTCTGCTCTGTCTTCTGCCTTTGGAGAACTAATAATCGCTCCAGTTTCTTTATCTTTTTTATCCCACAAATATTCTTTTGATTCTTCGATCAAAATATCGCAATATGTATGCCAGAATTCCTGGTACAAGTTAAATGTTGCTAATCCTAATTGATACTTTTCAATATTTTCAGTGATGTGAATATTTACTTCGTTTATGTGAGTTAAAACTTTTTTAGATAAATCTAATTTCAAGCTATCGATGTCATATTTCGACAGGCTCAATATGACACTTTGATCAATGTACTGTTCGTTGTTTAGAACAAACTTAGATGCGTTCCAGATTTTGTTTAAGAATCCTCTAAAGTTTTTCAACTTTTCAGGAGTGATTGAATAAGAAGCTCCAGCTGAATTTTGGTAGAAATAAGCAAGTCTAACTGCATCTGTTCCATATTCTGCAACGATTTTATCCATGTCGATCATATTTCCTTTCGACTTAGACATTTTCTGTCCATCAGTACCTTGTACTAATCCAGTAAGGTAAACATTTTTGAATGGTTCTTTTCCCTCGTGGAAATAAGTGAACATAATCATTCTAGAAATCCAGTTTTCAAGGATATCGAATCCAGAAACCATTACGTCTGATGGGAAGAATGTATCCATAAGATCGTATTTCTTTAAAGTCGCATAAACCCACTGTCCAGAACTAAACCAAGTATCCAAAACATCTTCGTCTTGAATCCATCCTTCTCCTGGAGAATCTTGCTGAACTTTAATGTGATTTTCGTTTCCGTATTCAACTTCTTCCCATTCGGGAAGCTTTTTCATCTGAATGATTGGAAGTCCGTACTCATTTTCACTATTCCTGTCGTATTCGACAAAACCATAGTTTTCGTAAAATTTAACAGCGGGGCTTTTCTCTGGAACTGCCAAATGGAAAGTTGTCTCAGGAAGTTCAGAAATCATCGCATCTAAAAGTGTTGATCCGATTCCTTTGCTTCTCCAATTTCGGTCTACGTAAACATCAAACCATTTTGTGTCATCGATGTTTAAATTTTCGGTTATAGCCCAGCCGATTACTTCCCCATTGGATTTTGCAACAAGATATTTATAGTTTGGGCTAACAATATCAGCTTTATGTTTCTCGATCGCTTCGGAGTTATCGTATCTTTTCCCAAATTCGTTTTGAATTCTTTCTAATGTCACTCCAGCCGCTTCATCAACAAAATTGTCATGCCACCCATCAACATTGATTCGGTGAATCGCTTCTGCATCCTCAACTCTTGCATGTTCAACTGTTACTTCAGAATTTAGTTTTCGAGTTAAATTAGAAGTTCGAATCAATTCCCTAACCTCTCCGTTGTCATCGATTTCCTCTTTAACTTCTCCTGCATACCAAACTGGCAATCTGTAGCCCCACCATAAACTTCTAGAAATAGCCCAATCTCTCAAGTTATCCATCCAAAAATTGAATTTATCTACCATACTTTCTGGGAAAAGATTGATTCTCCCATCGTTTACCATTTTCTTGGATTCTTCTTTGATTGAATCATATTTTAAATACCACTGAGAAGACATTAACGGTTCAATCAATGCTTTTGTTCTTTCAGCGATCAGCACATTCTGCTTAACCTTCTCTTCTTTTACCAAGAATCCTTGTTCTGTAAGATCTTTCAAAATTTCTTCCTTTGCTTCTTTGTACTTTCTGCCTTTGTATTTTTCTGGAGTTTTGCCAACTAGAGTTAATCTTTTATCGATCACATTTTGATAACCAATTGTTTTATCAGTATTCTCTTTATTCCACTCCATCATAATTTGATAGTCATCTTGAGAATGTGCTGGGGTTATTTTTAAAGCTCCAGTTCCAAAATCTTCTAAAACCCTAAATGAAGAAATCACTGGAATCTCTATGTCTGTAAGAGGAATTCGTACGGTCTTTCCAATAAAACTAGCAAATCTTTTATCTTTTGGATTCACAGCAACAGCAGTATCTCCAAACATTGTTTCTGGTCTGGTTGTAGCTACTGTCAATGATTCGTCAGAACTAACAATCGGGTACTTAATATAGTAAAGACTTCCGTCCCTTTCTTCTCTAACGCATTGATTATCGGCAACAACACTTCTGGCTTTTGGATCCCAGTTTACAATTCTAACGCCTTTATAAATCATGTCCTTTTTGTACATCTGAACAAAAGTTTCCAACACTGTATCTACAATATCTGGATCAAGAGTAAATGTATTCCTCGAAAAATCCGCAGATAGGCCGATGTTTTTCTCATCTTGAAGTCCTTTCTCCATATTCTGGAAATTAAATTCCATCATTTCTTGATAGAACTCTTCTCTCTTCATATCGAATTTATTTCGACCTTGTTTTTCCAAAACTTCTCTAACAAAAACGCCCTCACCTTCTAATCCAGCATGATCTTTTCCTGGGAGAACTAAAACTTTCTTTCCATTCATTCGTTGGTATCTAGCCATCGAATCCATGTATGCGTAACCAGAAATGTTTCCGATGTGAGGTCTTCCGTAAGCGTTTGGTGGAGGACAAATCAAACACCAAGGCAATCTTGAATCTTTCTTCATTTCTTCTGTAGAAATCACCGAGTCCGCAATTGGTGAGTATTCAGGTCTGTAGTAACCTCCTGCTAACCAGAAGTCTAAAATTTCTTTTTCAAATTGTTTGTGTTCGTAAGGTCCTGCTGGAAGCATAAACGTGTGATTAATATTATCTGAATTATATATCGTTTACCTGTAATAAATCTACCGAAATAATGGGTTTGAAATAGATTTTACTGTTCTGCATCCAGAGCATCGTTAATTGGAACCATTCCAATTCTAGGGTCGAACAACTGAACAATTTTCTCCAGAGAATAAGTGTCTAAACAAGGTGTAACTATACTGCCTTTTTCTAGAGTATAAGAATCGCCATTCTGAGCACGAAAAATAATATCTATTTTGGGAACAAACGCAAAAATGCCTTTGTGTTCTAAATATTGCTGTGTTGAACCAACATTGGGATAAAAAGTTCCTATTTGCGATAACTGTTCGGAGTAGCCCCTCTCCAATAGATCTTTTAAGGATGGAAAATACTGAATACTTCTTCCGATAGTCCTAGAAACCTTATGGAAGTAATAGTGATCAGAATCGTTAACCGCATTTAGATGAAGTGGGGCGAACCATTCCCGATCCTGCAAAGGTAGATCAAAAATAACTTCTGTGGGACCATCATCAGCGAATAAGTAGGTTAAAGTTCTAGCTGCGACACGCGTAATACCCCATGGAGAGAAATTTGAAGGTGACTTCAACATCATTGGTGTGGTAATACGGTGATTTTAATTGATTCTTTCTACAAGGTAAAGAGCTTCGGATCAGTTTTCTTGTTCACAGATTCGTGATATGCTAACTATAGTTACGATATTCTTGTATGAATGGTGCTATTTTGACTAATCCCGTTAGTTCTTACGAAATCATGGAATTCCCAGAGGCTTCGTTAGTTGAGCAAGTAGGATTATCTACAAATGACGATAAACTTAACTACGCAAATCTATTGGCCAATAAGTCTCTTGTAAGATTTATTGATAATTCTATGTATAAAGCGAGAACTTAATTATTAATAAAAATATTATGAACCCAAAAGGCAGATTCGGAAGATTTTTCAAAGAAGGCTCGAAACCACACAGAATGTTTAACAACTTTATTGGTGTAAAACAAACAGTAGGGTTGATGTTCTTATTCTTAGCATTCTCAGTTTTCTCGATGGTCGCTTATAGCGGTGGAGATGCTGGAAGAATCATTGTAATGATTTATGGATTTATAGTTCTAGTAATGGGGGTTGCTTCGCTAGTTGGTTACGTAGGAAGAACAGTTGCTTTGCAGAATGATAAAACTGTAGCTAGATATGTTGCTATTAACTCAGTAAACACTTTTGTAGGGCTTCTGATTCCACTATTTTTGATTAACGAAGTCGTAAGAATGATGATTAATCTTGCAGCACAGCTTACAAACTATGGAACACTGTTCTGCCACATTAGATGTACAGTAGTTGATTATTACTGGAAGTCTGATATCTACAATAATGTGAATACCCTTTTGTTCTGGGGTGTTGTAATCCTTTTGGGTTACTGGTTGATTGGAGGTTTGGTTGAAAGGTTCATGGAGAAGAAGTAAACAAAAAAAGATCCCGCACCCTTCGACTACGCTCAGGGTGACAACGGGATCTTTCTTGTACCCATTAAACAATTTCTACTGACTCGTCTTCTCTTCCAACTTTCAAAATTTTGTTGAAACCTAAAGCTTTTAATTCAGCCTCATTTTTTACAGTTACAACACCCTTTGCGATAGAAAGTGCTCTTGCAACCTCTGCATTGTCAACAACAGCGATTACTGGTTCGTAAGGAGCATTTCTTCCGATCATTCTCGCAAGTTCTCCATCTGTTTCGTAAACAACGATCGCTTCGATTCCTTCTTCAGACACTGCTGTTTCAATAACAGTATTTGCTAAGTCTTGAATTTGAATTTCTACACCGATTGCTTCGTTGTACTGAGTTGGGTTAAGTAGCGGTTCAGAAACTTCCGCAACTCTACTCACAAATTTAACAGCTTCTACTGGATATGCACCAGCTGAACTTTCTCCAGAAAGCATAACTGAATCTGATCCTAAGAAAATTGCAGTCGCAACATCGTTAGCTTCTGCTCTAGTCGGTCTTGGATTTGTGATCATACTCTCAAGCATTTGTGTTGCTGTAATTACGATCTTTCCTGCGTATAAAGCTTTCTCAATAAGAATTCGTTCGGCAATAGGCACGTACTCTAATCCTAACTCAACTCCTAATCCACCTCTCGCAACCATAATTCCATCAACTTCTTCCAAGATTTCGTCGATATTGTCTACTCCACTCTGGTCTTCGATCTTAGCAATCAATTTCATATTGCTTCCTTTCAAGAATTCGTTAACTTCTCTTGCAGCTTCAGCAGTTTGAATGAATGATGCAGAAACAAAATCCCAGCCTAATTTCATTGCATAAGCTAAATTTGTTTTGTCTTTCTCAGTCAAAATTTGAGAAGTAATTGCAGCCCCTGGTAAGTTCATTGCTTTTCCAGGTTTCAAAGCTTCTCCGAAAACTACTTCAGTAATCATTTTGTCTCCTTCGATTTTAGTAATTACTAACTCAGTATCGCCGTCTCCGATCACTACTCTCTGTCCAACTTCTAAATGTTTGTATAAATCAGGATAGTTTCCAGGGTAGATCTCTGAAGAATCATCGTTTCCTATAATAATTTCGTCTCCCGGCTTGATAGGTTTTGCAGCTGCAAATTTGTTCATTCTAACTTCGGGACCTTTAACATCCATCATTAGAGAAACGCTATCTGAAACATCTCTAACTAGTTTCGTCACCTTATCTAACTCAGCTTCGTCTGCAAAAGCACCGTTTACTCTGGCGCAGTTCATACCAGCATCAATCATGTTCTTCATTACTTCTGGATCCCATGAAGCAGGACCGATTGTACAAACAATCTTTGTTTTCTTTAAATTCATATGGAAATGTATATTATTTATCGGATTGATTATACCACCATCGAAGAGGGTGATAAATGCATTTCCAAAAAACTTGGAATAATTCTGATGTTTACAACGCAGCATCGAAGAATGTTAGCAGTCCAAGCATATACCACCATCGAAGAGGGTGATAAATGTACAATCAAGACTTTTGTTACAAAAAATTGCTAACACTACTGTAACAGTCCTATGGTTCTAATTTCACCTTCCTCCCTGTTTCTAGCACTAAAGTAGGAGTATCTAATTCAATAAGAAACTCTTTGTTCATAAAATCTATAGAAGGATTCTGTTCTGCAGCTTTAACAACAGTATCGATGACTTCTTGTAGGAATATTATTTCCGAAGTTTCTGTAAGACCTCCAGTAGCCGCACTCTTAAAAATAACTTGTAAAGCCTTATCTATGTTAGCTGAGTCTTCAACAATACTATTCAGAGTTCCTAGGTTCTTAATAAGATCAAAGAGCTGTCTAAAGAAAAAGTCTACAGAATTTAAAGCACCTCTACTACCTCGAGGTAAATTAGCTAACCAATGTTTAATCTGTTGATCGAACTTTCTTACAAAGGCAAAAAGAGATAGTTTCTGAATTTCGGCTTTTAATTTATCTGAAACACTTAATCTGTATAGAACATTCTCAAATAATACAACTCCGTTTGAAAGAACAATGTGTTTAGTTGGTAACAAAGTAAAGTATCCGTAAGGCTTAATGATGGCGTAATCAGAAAGTTCGCTCATTCCAATAATTCTTATTTTAAACAAACATTCAGGGACGAAAGCTCCGTAATGATGGAATAAATAATAAGGTAATTTTGGGTCGAAGCTAGGATTAAAAAAGTGGGCAAAATGCTCGTTGGATAAGTAACATGGATCAAATTTAGTATCTTTTGGAGCCCTCTTTAAGGAAATGTTTGCTAGGTCTAGTTTTACTAAACCATCTTTCTCAAGTAACTTCATAACCTCATCATGAGTATCCGAATCAAAAGTTTGAAGCGAATTAGGTACTAGTTGGAAAGAAAGACTTTCGTAGTGCGGCGGGCTTCTATGTAATGCTTCTAACAAATTCCTTGAATTTACTTTTGGTTCGATTTTTATTGCGTCCATTTGCTGGATTATACAACTGATTAAGATTCTTGAGTTGGTTTCCACATTCTTCCAGTTTCGAGCTTGAGATTGGGTAGATTTAAAGTTATCTCTTTGTTAAAAAGATCAATTGATACGTCATTAGGAAGTTCAGAAATTAGCTTTCGTAAGTAATTCTGAAAAACTCTGAGTATTTCATTTCGTTGATCTTCATCAATATCCTGATCTCTAGTTGCATCCAGGACTTTCTCTAGAAAATTATAATCTTGCGGGAAAAAAGCTGTTAAATTGTCACAAAGCTTTTTTAGAAAACCTTTCTTCTTGTGATCAAACAAAGGATATCCACTATTTAGGTTATCAAGAAGTTCGCAAATATCTTCAATATAGGTGTGTATAAAAGCAAAAAGATTTCTTGTCGTAACGAAACGTACTTGGTCTTCTGATAAAACCAATCGGTATATCACACCTTGGAACAACCGACCACCATCTGATAAAACTAGATTTCTACTTGGAAGAAAACAAATATAGCCAGTTGCTTTAAGTATCCCGTGTTGCAAAAGATTTTCGTAGCCAGGAATGGTAACTGTAAAGCCTGTGTCGGGATCTAGTGCTGGGTAATTAGATTCTATGTGAGAACGAAAGGATTTTTCCAGACCAGTCCTTAGATTTGTAAAATGAGTATCTGCTAAATCACAAGGGGCGAATCTACCAGTCTCTTTGTTTCTCTGTAGTCCAACATTGCTATCGACGTAAGTGAAACTGTTTTCTGGAAAAATAGAATGGACTTGATTCTTAACTACTGGAGGAAGATTCTCTAGGGATGTGCCTATCAGGTAAAGAGAGATTAGGTCGGCCCTTCTTCCACCGTTGGTTAAGTAGCTTTGTAACTCTCTTATTATTGAACTGCCTTTCTCAAAAAAGGGTTTTGATAATGTCTCCATATTTTACTGACGGCAATTATAGCAAGGAACTCCCATCTGTATATAGAAAATGCCTCTTGCGAGGCACCTTCATTGGGATATCAGACTTTGATTAAAGAACTTCCGAGATTCTCAACAATTCATTGTATTTAGCTGTTCGTTCTCCTCTGCTCGGTGCTCCAGTTTTGATTTGTCCGCATCCAGTTCCAACGGCAATGTGAGAAATTGTTACATCTTCTGTTTCACCACTCCTGTGTGAAAGTACATTATTCCATCCATTCTTTTGACCCATCTTCATCGCATTGATAGTTTCAGTCAGTGTTCCAATTTGATTCACTTTTACCAAAAGTGCGTTACAAGCTTTTTCTTCTATAGCTTTTTCAACTCTCTGAGAATTTGTAACTAAAAGATCGTCTCCAACAACTTGAAGATCTTTTCCAACTTTAGAAGTAAATTTTGTCCAGTTTGCCCAGTCATCTTCTGCGAACGGATCTTCTATACTTAAGAACGGATACTTCTTTGTCCATCCTTCTAAAACATCCATCCATTCATCCGCAGAAAGAGTTCTATCTTCAGTTTTTAAAGTATATGTTCCATTTTCAGCATTAAAGAATTCAGTCGATGCAACATCAAGAGCAAAGAATACGTCTTCACCCAACTTATATCCAGCTTTAGCAATCGCTTCGGAGATCACTTCGAATGCTTCTTCGTTGTTTGCGAATCCAGGAGCATATCCTCCCTCATTTCCGATATTTGTATTCAATCCTCTAGCTTCCAAGATCTTTCCCAGACACATGAAAATTTCGCAACTAGCTCTCAACTGTTCAGCATAATCTTTATTAGGAATCATGATCATAAACTCCTGAATGTCAGTCGCCCAGTTTGCGTGCTTTCCTCCGTTCATAATATTGAACATTGGAGTAGGAAGTTTCATTTCAGAGCCACCGTAAATTTCATTTATATATCTGAACAAAGGAACTTTTCTTGAGTTGGCCATTGCGTGAGCAAATGCTAAAGAGATTCCTAAGATTGCATTTGCACCAAAATTTGATTTGTTCTCAGTTCCATCTTCCATCAGCAAGAATGAGTCTAAAGCTTCCTGCGTTTCGAATCCTTTTCCAGAGATAAGTTCATTAATTTTAGCTACATTTGCTACAGCCTTTAAAACGGATTTTCCCAAATAATTTGATTTATCCCCATCTCTTAATTCTAAAGCTTCGTGAGCACCTGTGGATGCTCCACTTGGGACTGCTGCTCTACCCATTGACCCATCTTCTAAATATAAATCTACTTCCAAAGTTGGAGTAGCTCTAGAGTCAATGATTTGCCTTGCATGTACTTTTGTGATTT
Organism: Patescibacteria group bacterium; assembly: GCA_963169855.1. Taxonomy (GTDB): domain Bacteria; phylum Patescibacteriota; class Dojkabacteria; order J137; family J137; genus KLAP211. Next base: position 512,975 of record CAUJCN010000002.1, on the reverse strand, counting down.
TCATAGAGGTTCAATTTAATTTATAAAAGCAGGTATATGTTATTATCTTTGTTAATAATTTTCAAGAACAAAACGCATGGAAGGCGATCCACGAATGGAAAGGAATATAAGAGTTCGGCGATCCCTGAGCTTGAATAGGAACTACATAGCAGATGTTTTAGAGGGGAAAGATATTAATACTGCTGCTTCCAGAGTGAAAATTAGAGAAATGGGTGGATTCTTTTACAATCTTTTTGTAGCAGGATCAATTAACGTAAAAGTTTCAAACCAAGAATTTGAATTACTTTCTAATCTTGGAATACGTCCTCCGACTTTCTTGAGGATTCCAACTGAGTTTATGGCTTTCCTGGAAACGATAGAAGACTCAGGAACACTGTTAGAATTACTTAGGCAAGAAGATTTACTGTTTACAAAACTGTTTGCGTACGGTCTATGGCAGGATATGGTCGCTGTTTTTAGAAATACAATTGCCTCACCTGGTAAAGTAAAATTTGAAATTGATCCATCACTAGACTCTGTGGAAATCGAAACTGCATTTACTCTTTCTCAAGTAATTGGAGCGGAAGTTAAGCCAGATTTTTCAAAAAACTCTAAAGCTAACAAATTTGTATTTGATAGATCTGAAGATGTTTTACCTACTTTGATGATACTTGAGGGGAAAATAAAATTCGATATATTCCCTTTTCAAGCAGCAATTGCACAAATGATTAATGATTTCATTCAAACCCAGAATCTTGAAATCGTACTGAATCCTAACGACTTTCATCTGTTAAGGCAAGGGTCATTATTTGATTTTCCAGACAGCCTGCCAGAAAAATTTCTGAATTTTTTAGATACGAGTGAAAATCAGTATTACAAAGCAATTGCCACTATTCTAAGAAATAATCGTAATTTAAGCATCGTTGTAAAGTTTGCAAAAACTTTTATGAAAATCGTTCTTGGTGAACACGATTATTACATGATCTTAGGATTGAAGGATAAAGTTAAAGTGATATCTTCCAGAAATATTCTTGACAATCGAGGTGTACAAGAATCTAACACTGAACCTGAACTAGTGAATCAATCTAAACCAAAGCTTCGCAGGTTAATCGAAGATGAAGATCTGGAGATAATAAGAAAAAGTGAAATGTTGGATAAAGCTCTACAAGAGAATGAGACATGGGTTGGTGCCTTTATTCAAAATGTTGCAGACATTTTCAATCGAGGATATGAGTTGCACATTTCTCAGAACTTAATGAGCAACTTACAAAACGGAAGATTACCTGATCCAGACTATTTAATGCCATCTGGATTGGAACATCAATTTCAATATTCGGGTAGAAATCCTATGAAAGATTTGGTTGTTCGCAATGCATTCATGTACGTGTTTTGGCACTTTGTACTTGCAACAAGAGATAAAAGTTATCTGAAAGTATATTCAGAGGAGGATGCAGATTTACCAGAAATTAAGAAACACAAGAAAGTACCTGTGAAAATGCCGGATAAGAATTTAGGACCTAGTATGCAAAGTATTAGGAATTTAAATAGGGTGGCTAGAAAGGAGTTTTAATTACTCTACTCTGTAAGCAACAACTTCGTCGTTTTCTGTGATTCCTTCGATTTTTGTATCAAGAATAATTCCGCACTCTAATCCTTTCTTTACTTCTTTCACTTCATCTTTTCTAACTCTTAGAGAAGAAATCTTAGCTCTACCAACCTCGTATTTTTCACCTTTAATTACTCTTTCAACAAAAATTCTGTAACCTCTAAGCATTGTTCCTTTGATAACTTCAGAACCTAAAACTAAATCACCGTTAGTCAGCGTGAATAGCTGTTTAATCTTAGCCCTAGCTACTTCAATTTCCTCCACTTGTGGTTCTCCAATTGAATTCAATACTTCTTGCACTTCATCAAACATTTCGTATATAACCTCGTAATTTCGAACAAGAACTTTCTCCTGCCTAGCAATGCTCACTATATTATTAGGTGTTGGTAATTGGAATGTCACAACAATTGCTTTTGCTAGTTTAGCTCTACTAATTTCGTCTTCTGTAACATTTCCAGTACCACTGAAAAGAATATTTACCTTAGCTTCTTCTGTGCTTAAAGTTTCAAGCTTAGCAATAATTGCTTCTAATGTTCCATGAGTAGAAGATTTGACCACAACGTTCAATTCTTTTTGGGAAATTCCTGCCATATCTTCTTGCTGCTTCAAAAGCATTTGTGCGAAAAGACTTTCGGCATCCATCTCTGTAGCGTCTGAGTACTCAGAAATTTCATCTTTAGTGATTTGTTGATGAAAATCCTTAGCTTTTGCTTCATCTTCGAAGAAGAAAATAGTATCTCCAGTATTAACAGTTTCCTTTAATCCTGTAATCCAGAAAGGTGCTGATTCGTGAACCTCTGCCATTGGTTTTTGAGCTTCGTCTAAGTAAGCACGGGATTTAAATACGCCTTGTTTAGTTACACCAAAAGTACTTTTAGGAAGATTTCCTGCTTTCAAAATACAAAGAGCTACATTTCCTAATCTTTTGTCTAAGTTCGATTCAAGAATAAATCCTTCTCCATTGCTTCCGTATTTAACTTCCGCACTTTTTAGTTCATTAATTTCTGATAATAACTCAATTCCATCGAGCAACTCTTCGAGTCCCATTTTGTTCTTTGCTGAAATTTCAAAGCACATAGTATCTCCTCCGTACTCTTCAACCGCAACCCCAAAACTTGATAATTCTGTTTTGATTTTCTGAGTATTGATTCCAGAAATATCAACTTTGTTTATAGCAACGATCACAGGAACTTTGCTTTTTTTAGCGAATTCAATAGATTGCTTAGTTTGAGGTTGAACACCATCATCAGCGGCAACAATCAACAGAACAAAATCTGTTACATTTGCTCCACGTTCTCTCATTTTACTGAAAGCTTCGTGTCCAGGAGTGTCAATGAAAGTCATTCTGAATCCACTCTTTCGTACAACTTCGTGTGCTCTAGTATTCTGAGTAATTCCTCCTGCTTCTTTATCTGCAACTCGAGTTCCTCGAATAGAATCTAAAAACGTGGTTTTACCATGGTCTACATGACCCATTACTGCTATTATCGGTTGTCTGATGCTTTTTTCTTTATTCACGTTGATGATTTTACCACAATATGACCTACAAGACTAATAAGATAAGAAGATTCAGGGATGAAACTTGAGGTGCAAAAATCGAAAAATTATACAGCTTATGTTGTCAAAGATTCTACTTTTTATACTTTGATCTTCAGACTTCTAACTTCTTTTTATATATCTTTTGAGCTTTCCCAGACTAGTTTGAACATATTCTCGTTAAAGACGACCGCGCCCTCACTCTCGATTACATATCCATAAGTAGTATCATCGGCCTTGTAAAGCGTTATAACTCGATCTTCTATGATTAAAATGATGTGATCGATACCAAAGTCGTATTCGAAAATTCTAGATTTAAAAGTCTTGCTCAAGTTAAATAGGACTAAATCCTCCACGCTTGCGTATTTAGTGTAAGATTCCAATAAAATTTCATAGTAGGCAATTTTTTCTTTCTGAATTGTTCGACGTAACGTATTAGAAATTTCTTCGTTGAATAATGTTGCATAGTCAAACGGAAGAATTGCCTTGATTTCTTTGCTATTCTCCAAAATATGATTAAGTTCGGCTAAAGATTCTTCTGTGCTTTTCAATAATCGTATAGAAGTTCCTGGTATTCCAACGACTTCAGGTGCTTCCTCAACTCCTTCGTAAAGGCTTTTAATTTCTGGCAAAGTCTTTCTTAAGATAATTGATTTGTTTTCCTGCTCCTGAACAAGCAATTCTAATTTCTGAACGGATGTAGCATAAATAAGTTTTTTAGTCCCTTCGGATCTTTCATCTGCTAGTCCCCATTGCTTCAGTCTCTCTATAATTCTGTAAACGTTAGTTCTACTAACATCAGATTCTCTTGACAAAGCTAATACTGTTAAAGGCCCTTTCTCTAAAAGGTTCATAAAAACCTTAGATTCAAAGAAATCTAGTCCTAATTGAGATAAAAATTTAATTACTGGTTCCGCATCTTTCATTTTTGTGTCCTAACCAAGGACAATATACATGAAAATCATAAAAGTTTAAAGAGACAAAGTGAGAAATCATTCAGCTTTGTTCTTTCTCAAGAGACTCCCGCATTAGGCGGGAGTGACTTTAAAATGTGTGGTTAGTTATCAATCAATTTCAACCGAATGGGGTCTTTAGATTACCTTGTTCTAGGTAACTAGAAGAATCACTAACTGGATCAACAAAAATCTGTAGCTTGTTATTTCCTCTGTTCAAATTTACTTTCAGGATTCCACTGTAAATTCCATCCATTTTAGAAAGATCTGTCTGAGCTTCAGATGGGAAGTTGTATCCTCTAACTGCTATCAAGATACCGTATTGTCCAGGCTCTCCAAAGTATTCGAATTCTCCGTTTTCATTAGAAACCATTGTATCTACTAACTTCATTGTAGAAATTTCAAAGATCTTAATAATTGCGTATGGAATTCTTAACTTGGTCTTTGAATCAATAACTGCAGAAGATTTGTAGGGTCTTCTTAGTCTAGCAATCAAAAGTAGTATGTAATTGAATACGTATAATAGGAAAATAATCGTATTAAATGCATTTCTAAACAAGAACATTGTTACAATCGAAAGAATGAATCCAGCAAACATTAGGAATGGTGAAACTCTCTTGTAGAAAACACCAAGTCTCTTAAAGAATAATCCGATGCCTCCTTCAGAATTCTTGCTATTTTCTGTCAATGTAGCAGGAACCATTAAAACGTCTGTGATATACCCTTTCTCTTCTTTCGTAATTTGGATCTCTTGAGAATGTTTCTGATATCCATCCTTAGTAATTTCAAGCCTATAATCTCCATCCGAGACAGAGAATCCATATCTACCTTCCATGTCGCTCACGGTTTGGGAAACCATGAATAATGTTCCAGATTTGTATAGTCTACAAGTTGCCAAAGAAATTGGTTTTCTAGACATTCCGTCAAGCACAAGTCCCCATGGTCTTCGAGTTCTTCTCCCTAAGAAAGCACTCAATAGATTCAGTAACAGTAAAGGAGCGTTAATTAAAGGTAATAACCACAATAACGAGAGTATTCCAAGTAGTGCAGCGGCAATTCCTGTTGTTCCAGCGTTAGTAAAAATTTGATCGATAAAAGATCCTTCTCCAAAAAAATTGTTTACAAAGTTCTGCTCCCCAAATTCACAAAGGTTAGTGGAATTGTTAATGTTTACGATTGGTTGGGAAACAGGACAAACAGGTGCTCCTGGGGGAATATTAAACACGATTTGTGTAGTTGAAGTATTTCCAGCCAAGTCTGTGGATCTAATAACTCCAGTTACAGGCTCATCAATAGGGTAAGGTTCACTTAAAGTAATAAAGAATGTATAGCTCGCAGGATCTCCAGTATAAGTTACTCCAGGAGAATCGAATCTATACTCTACTCCGTTAATAATAATCACAACTGTACTTAAATCTACTCCAACTCCAAAGTCGCTAACGGTAACTTCAACTCCATCTAAATAGTTGTTGTTAACAGTATATGCAATTGGATTTATGAATGTGTTTGTTGGAGGAATCAGATCATCTTCGCACTCACTAGTCTCGAAAGTGTAACTACCATCAACAGTTGATGTAAGTAAGTCTAGATTTGTATTTGAATCAGCAATATTTGAATCTAAGGAAACCTCTGGACCGAATCCATTAACCCTAATTGTAAAATTTCCTACTGTAGCCCCAGGTCTTCCTGCAAAGTCTACTGTCGCAAACAATTCTCGTGACGTTAAAGGATTCTCAAAAGATCCCGCCGCCATTCTAATTCTTCCGATGTTAGGGTCTACTTCGTTAAAAACATACGTTTCGTAAGCTGTTCCGCTTCTAATCTGTATTCCAGGGATATTAGGATCCAAGTCCAAGATTTCAACTTGACTAGGATCAAACATAACTTCTAAGTCTGCTCCATTCGAACTTTGTCCTGTTGCATCAGCAAAGATGTTCACAATCTGTCGACATCCAAGAGGGTATGTGTTTGTAGGAGGTACAAATTCAAAAGATGCAGCTTTTACTGTTTGTGCAGAAACAATCCCTACAAAAAAGAATATTGATATTACAGAAAATCTCAAAAATTTGTTTAGCATTGTTCCAAATTAACAGTTATAGTTACTTCTATTCTCCATTGAGGTAGAAGTTAGTTATTGTATTAGCAAAATCCAAAGAATTTACTAAACCATCTTGATTAAGATCATTTTTGTAATCAGCAGTATAAAGTTCCTGAATCTGAGTTACAAAGTCCATCATGTTTATGTAATTATCATAGACAATACTGGTCTCTCCTGCAAGCATTTCTTCCAAGAAAGTAATGGAGAATTCTGAAGTTGTGTTGAATGCAAGAATGTTTTCAAATACCTTTCTTAAATGTGAGTAACCTCTAATTTTGAAATTGTAATTTCCTGGGGGGAAGTATATTCCATTCCCGCACAAATCATAATTACCCTCCCCTTGAGTATTTGTAGGGAAGCTGAAAGTTCTTAATGTGATATTTGAGGTAGTCGCAACTTCGACAGTCAGGATAGTATCCCAATTTCCAATTCTAGGGATTCTCTTCTCGGGCTTAATATTTACTCTGAGAGTGCATGTTGGAATTACTGCGCTAACTACCGATCCAGTAACGCCAACTTGGTTAGCATTCCCGTAATATAGCAGCGATGCACCAAAATCTTGAGTTATTCCCAATCCACCATTATCAATGATTACTCCAACTGCAAAATTTCCAGCTACAGAAGGGTTAGTGAACCCCGGATTATTATCAATAGTGATTGTTACAACACCTGCAGTTGCTCCTGCTACAGTTAATGTTGATCTGAATCGTCCATCCATAAAGTTACTTTCGGCGCTTCCAATAATATTAGTACCAGTTACTGTAATATCACTATCTGTTAAAACTGCTTCGAAAGCTTCGTCATCATACACAACATCGATCGTTGTATTCGTAGTTAAAGGAACTGGTGGAGTAAAAGTTAATGTCATTCCAACACCAGTGGCACCTAATGTCATGCTTGTTGGGGTTACTGTAACGGAAACATCTGCTGCGGAAACAAGATTAAAAGGCATCATGAAGCCTCCAGTGAAAACAGCTAAAATTGTTGTGCAGACTACTCTTTTAAACATTATTGATATTAAAGATTTTTATTATTTACAAGTGAAAAAATCTTTTACCTTTCTACATTATTATACAAAGTTGAATAAACATCAATAGATAAATTCTTTGCGTGATTTTAGAAGGAATTCAAGTGCCAATATCCAGTAGTAACGCCAGTGTCTGGGTTAGATACTTTTACATAGTTGGCGCAACCATTTGTTTGATAACCCATATTATAGTGCCAACAGTCTTGACCTCTCTGGATGTATCCATCATTAGCGGCATAAACAAATGTACCTCCAAGTGGGAAACCTGTAATGTCAATTCCGTCGTGTAGAACACATTCTCCGTTAAAACATCTTGTTCCGTAGCCACTATTGAAAGAAACATTTCCTCTTAAAGGTGCTTTCAAAGGTCCTCCACTTCCACACCCTACTCCACCCTCCAACATTGAACATGGATTTACAGAGTTTCCGTTAACATAAACCGAAAAGTGTAAGTGTTCTCCAAAACAGTATCCTGTACAACCTTGAATTCCGATAATAGTTCCGGCAAGAACGTATTGTCCAGTTGTAACAGAAGTTCTCATGATTTCTTGCATAACAAGAACAGCTTCTGCATGAATTTTCATTTCTTGATCACTTAAAGCATTGATTGAGTTTTGATAATTTGCGTTCTGACTATTTAGTTGATTAACCTCGTAGTAATACTTGTTTAGCTTAACATCAAGTTCTCCTTTCTTTTCGTTAGCATCAGCTACTTTAATATCAACTTCTTCTTTATCATTTTGAGTTTCTAAAAGTTTAGTAGCTAAATCTTCTTTCTTAGCTTCAAGTTCAACCTTCAAATTGAATAGATTTACTAAAAGATCGTTTGTATCATTCTGGATAAGTTCTTTGTATTGTGAGTTCTTGAAATAGGAATTTACACTATCATTGAATAAAATATTGTTTCCAACTTCGAAATTAATTCCGTAAGTTCGGTAATTCATGTAACTTGTTTTGATTCTCTTATTACTCTCTTTTTCTAATCCTGTAATTTCTGTTTCTCGCTTTTCTATATCTATTTTAAGTTCAGCAATTTCTTTTTCAAGCTTCTGAATTCTAATTTGAAGTTGTTCAATTTGAAGATTTAACTCATCTATTTGATTTTGATACACTTGAGCTTCTCCAAATAATTGAGCAATTTGAGAATTGTAACCAGAAATTGTGTATTGATTAGAATTTAGTAAGTTTTGAATATCTCCTCGCTGTCTTTGTAATTCAGCGATTTGCTCCTGAAGTTCGTCGTATCTTTCTTGTTCTCCTTCGGCCAATACAGGAATTGGTCCAACGGCCGTGCTAAAAAGAGCTAAAAATAGTAAAATTTGTGCAAGTATTTTGTAATTTCTCAACATGAAAATATAATACTGATCATATTTTATACAGAAAAACATATATATTCAAGAATGGAAGTGATTAAACTTAATGGAACAAGCGATTGGAAAATTCAAATTAAGCAGGTTTTGGATAATGGTGGGTTAATCGCCTACCCTACCGATACTTGTTTTGCCCTGGGTTGCTATTCAGATAATCAAGAAGCTGTAACAAAACTTTTGAATTTTAAAGATAGAATCTTAGGAAGATCTATTCCAGTAGCAGTTTCTGGATTAGAAATGGCAGGTGAATTTATAGATGTAACTTCTCAAATTTCAACTGCAATTAAGAACTTTACACCTGGCGCAGTAACGATTGTAGGTAAATCACTTGGCAAAACTGATGCAAGATTGCCTGCTGAAAATGGAACTTTGGCTATCAGAATCCCAAATTTTTCCGAAGTTCTAGAACTTATCCAATTCTTAGGTAATCCACTTACGACAACTATAGCTTCGGATGGAAGTTTTATGCCCTATTCAGTAGAAAGCATCTTAGCGAAATTACCTGAGTCTAAACTTAACTTAATAGACGCAATAATAGACCCAGGTTACGAATTACCTCATAATCCTCCATCAACTGTTTTAGACTTTTCGTCGGAAGATTTGGTCGTTCATCGTTCTGGAAGAATCAATCCAACAGAATTAACGCATATTCAAGATCTTGGGTCTCAGAATGTAGATGAAACAATTGAGATTGGAAAGGCAGTTGGAGAGCTCTTAGCTCAACAAAATAATCCAAAGGTTGTTCTTTTAGACGGTCAGATGGGTGCCGGAAAAACACATGTCACAAAAGGAATTGCTCAGCAGTTTGGTATTGAACGAGTTGTTAAATCACCTACATATAATTACATAAATGAATATCCACTAAACAACGGAGGAAAGTTGATTCATATAGATGCGTGGCGAATTAAAGAAAAAGAAGATTTGGAGAGATTGAGACTTAAAGAGTATTTCGTTCCAAATAATATAGTAGTGATTGAATGGAGTGCAGTAATTTCTGCTTTGGATCCACACTTCTTTGATAAATTACCGTACTTTCTTTCCGAAATAATTATTGTTGGGGATTCCAGGAAGTTCAAATTGTACAAGAAGAATTAATTAACAGGATCCGCATTATATTTCGACAAGCTCAATATGACATGCGGAGATTATGTGGTAGCAATTTCAACTTTAAATTTCTCGATATTCATTTCTAAGAGATTCTTTCTCAAAACTTTTACAATTTCCAGAACAACTTCTTTTGAAGGTAAATCTTCTTTCAAAAATTTTACTTTTCTTCCCCATCCCTCGTCGGTAAAAGTTCTTCCTGCAAATTCTCTTGTAGAAGAATATCTTGGTTCTAAATGAATATGTAATCTTCTTACACCATTTCCTTCCTGTAAGTAGTTAAACCATTCTGAGTTGAAAGTTTTTTTCAAAAGTTCTTCTGCAATAAGTCCAATTTGTTTGAACTCGAGGATTTGCTCATCGCTCAAGTGAACAATAGAAGTTTCTTCATCCAGTGGAGGAAAAATAATTAGCCAACCTAAAACATGTTGATTACTTGCCACACTTAATCGCCAGTCATTCAACATTGCAATATCAAGTTTTGGCCACTCTGATTCTTCGAAAATCATTTACTCTTTTTTAAATTCTCGATCTCTTCTACAAGAATTTCGATACTTCTATAGGTTAGTTCGTTGAATTTTTGTTGTTTCTGACTCTGCTTTTCGATTGTCGCAATCACAGAATTTACTATTTTCATTTGAATCATTCTTTTCAATTTTCCAAAAAAACTCGGTCTATCTTTTACAAACCCTTTGTAATAAATAGTGTGCAATGTGTCTTTAGAACTTTTTAAGGCTGGAAGAATGAATTCTCTAAATGCTTCTTCGGTACTCTGCTCTCCTGATTTCAGCTTTCCTTCTTCTGAAAGTAGTTTCTCAGCATTTGCAATTAATTCGTCTTCTGATGGAAGCATATTATTATTTCAAAAAATTAAAATTTATCGAAGAACACTGAATTTTCTAGACTATCAATTTCCTCATTTTCCAAAGTATACCACTTGGAATCTTGGTTATAATAAACTTCGTTAGCCACACAGAGAGCGGAAGAGTAGTTAGGAGTATTAACTTTCTCGTTAGTTAATATTTCGAAAACTCCATTTGTATCAATAATTTTTTCCCCACACATCTGTCCTGTTGATCTGTTGAAAAGTTTATTTGCTGAATTATTTTCAATTTTGAAAGTTCCATCAGAAAGAATTACAAATAAGCCTTCTTCTGTTTGAGTAACAGATTTTATTTCGGAACTGAAGAAATTATCTGTAAAATCGTTCCCCGCAAAATCATAAACTGCGGCTTTGTTTGAAGTGTTGTTCATGAAAATTCTTTCTTCAGTAATTCCAACTAAATCTCTAACTCCTGACTGTACTTTGATTATTTCTCTCGAGTCTACGTTAACAGTATGAAGCCACTGATCTTGGTGAAAAGCTATTAAATTGTCATTCAACCAAAAGAATGATGTGATTCCAGAAGGTTCGTTTTCAAAGAATGTAATTTTGTTGAATTGTTTAGATTCAATATTGTAAAGATACATATCGTTTACTGTTCCAGTTTCTTTTCCTAAAAAGACTAAATTGCTTTTGTCTGGAGAAAGCGAAACTCTACTCCACTCTTTATCTTCTAGTTTTACTGGCATCAAACTTTCATCATCGTAATTTATATAGATATTTTTATTTTTGATAAAAACGTAAAGTGGTTTTTCATTTTTCAAAACAAAAGAAGTTGAAACTGAATCTTCTACAGAAAACGAAATTGGGTTGGATTCGTCGTTAGTTTTTGTTGTGTTGGAAAGGGTAATAATCAACAACGCAATAAATACGAATACTAACAATAGACTTATTATATTTGTTGCTTTGTTAAACATGATTAAACTTAATCTAAGTAGATTCTATCAGAATTCGTTAATTCAATTTGAAAATCTTTTTAAAAATGTCTGTGATTACATTTACGATTCTTGGTCTAATATCGATGTTCGATTTTAAAACTGCAAAATAATTAGATTCAGAGTTACACATAAAAGCTACTCGAGGTCCAATATCATTAGAACTGATAAGAATTGTTTTTCTAATTTCGATTGTTCTTTCGCAAACTTCTTCCACCGAATCTACTACTCCAAAATCTTCTGTAGTATAGTCCTTCAGTAAAGGTTTAAATTCGTCCCCTACAGTTAGAAAACTATTGTCTTGGATAATTATAGTGTTGGCTTTGGTTAAGCTGCTTGCTGCATAAAGATCGGTAAAAGTGTTTACAATCTCCCTCCAACCACCTTGGCTATTCTGTAAATCAGAAGTTTTAAAAATTAATAATGCAGTATCAATTTCTCCTGGAACTTGAGTGAACTCTTTGTTTGTTCTGCCTGTGAATACTGAGTACACTGCTAACCCAACCAAAATCACTAGCGAAATAAGTACGTTAATAAACAATGAGAATAACAATTCGTCCCAGCGAATTACATTGATTTTTCTTTTTATGAAAATCGGTTGTCGGTTCATTTGTAGAATCTGTATAAGTTCAATTTCTCATCTCCTCCATCAGAATAGTACGAAGAAATTAATTCACAGTTAGAATCCTCTTCAATCTTTTCTGCCTCGCGTTCATCTGTAAAATGACAAAATCTTGCTCCACTCTCCCCATTAAATGAAAGCATGTAGTCGTTATTGCCAAGATTTTCTGCTTTATCTGTAAATCTTGGATAACTTCCAAATTGCCAGTAAGTTACCATTATCACCCCGTTTTCCTTTAATTTCGACCTAGCTTTTCTTAAAATCTCTACTCTCTTTTCGAAAGAAGATATGTGATGCATTACTCCAAAAAGAACTATCACATCATATCGGACTGGATCCTGTATCTCTTCTATTATCTTTGTTTCCCAGTCAGTTTCTAAATCCGCGAAAATGAATTCGGCATTGTCTGAATATCTTTCTTTTGCAATTTTTAATAATTCGTCTGAACTATCTATGCCAACAAAATCAGCGAAATTGATTTTCTGATCGATTAAAAACTGAAGAAATCTGCCATTACCACAACCCAAATCCAAAACGGACACAGATTCTGTAAAGTTTGACTCTACATATTCTTTTACTTTTCCCCAACCTTTCCATGGGTAAGCTCTAGAATTTGAGAAGTCGGTTGCTAGTTCATCGTAAAGTTTCATATAAAGATAATATCAAATATCGAATGTCCAATATCAAAAATAATTTCCAACTCTTGTGCTGTATTACAAAGCGCAGTGTTCTACTAGAGGTTATTATACTGGAATGAACTATGATCTCATAGAAAGAACTACAACCTTTGCAATAAATATAAGAATTTTTATTAAATCTCTAAAAATCTATATTTCAAATGCCGATGATATTAAACAACTAATTAGAAGTTCGGGTTCAGTAGCTGCTAACTTCATCGAAGCAAACGAAAGTATAAGTAAAAATGATTTTGTATATAGGATTCAAATTTGTAGGAAGGAGTCCAAAGAATCCACTTTGTGGTTAACTATTATTAAAAACTCCGCGGAAGAATCAGAGATTATTGACCAACTATTGGATGAGTCTAAACAGCTAACAAGGATATTCGGAGCCATGTTGAAGAAGTACAACCTAACTACATGGAAGCATCTTTAGATATTTGAGATTGGAAATTTGATTTTACAATTCAATATTTGTCCTTCCTGCTATATAATTACCCCCATGCAGATGTACCAATTCAGTCCTGAAAATTATAAGCCAGAGCTTTTGAATATTTTTAACGCTCTTCTACAAACAGAAGATATCGATGACGAAAAGTTCGAAAAGATCTTAAGAAAATTCCCGCGCGATGGGAAAGGAGTTTTTAGTAAAGACAACGTTGTTAGAGGTTTTGAATACTTAGCTTTAAACGACGAAATCGATAAAGATTCGGCAGCGGAAATCATTCACCAGATTAGAATGAAGCCAACCAGAACTATTTCTGGCGTAACTACAGTTACAGTATTAACCAAACCTTTTGCTTGCCCAGGAAGATGTATTTTCTGCCCAAACGATGTTACTATGCCAAAAAGCTACATTGCTTCGGAACCAGGAGCACAAAGAGCAATGTACAACCGATTTAGTCCATATCTGCAAGTTTATAACAGATTGATGGCTTATCGAAATACAGGACACCCAACAGAAAAAATTGAGCTTTTGATTTTAGGAGGAACTTGGTCTTTCTACACAGAAAAATACAAAATATGGTTCATCCACGAATGTTTCAGAGCCATGAACGATTTTGGAATAAACAACTACACCCCAAACGAAGATGATAAACCAATCGATAATCCAATCAAAATTGAACTTCAAAAAGATATTAATTCACAGATTCGTGCACTCAAAGGAGATTTGCCTTACAACCAGTTAATAGTAACTCCAGAATATAAAGAATTGTTTGGGAAAAATATTGTAAGAGAAGAAGATGTTACTTGGGAATCTTTATATCAGCAACATGATATTAACTCAGCAGGCAAAACTAGATGCGTAGGTTTAGTTTTGGAAACTCGTCCTGAAGTCATCAACAAAGAAGAGGTGGTAAGAATGCGAAAACTTGGAGCAACAAAAGTTCAAATTGGAATTCAAACTTTAAATGATGAAGTAAGCATTGCAAACAAAAGAGGTGAATTAAAGTCCGATGTAGTCGAAGCTTTCAAGTTACTCCGCTCTGCTGGATTTAAAATTCACGGTCATATGATGCCAAATTTATACAAATCAACTCCAGAAATTGATTTGGAAGTTTACAAAGAACTTTTTGATTCTACAGACTTCAAACCAGATGAACTAAAAATTTACCCAACATCAGTTATCAAGAACACTGAATTGTATAAACATTTTCTAGATGGCTTCTATACTCCTTATACGACTGAAGAATTGATCGACTTACTTTCAAACTTAATTGAGTACACTCCTGAGTATTGTAGACTTACAAGAATTATTAGAGATATTCCATCTACAGAAATTGAAGGTGGAAACAAGACGACAAATCTAAGAGAAGCTGTAGAATTCAAACTTAAAAAAGAAGGAAGAAAAAACGAAAATATTCGAGCGAGAGAAATCAAAGGGAAAAAGGTAGGTTTGGAAGATTTAAGCCTAGATATTGTTGAATACGATACAACTGTAGCTACAGAGTACTTTCTTCAATACGTAACTCTTAAAAAAGAAATCGCTGGATTCCTTAGATTATCAATTCCAAAAAATCATCAAAACGAAGTTGTAGAGGAACTAAATGGCTCTGCAATTATCAGAGAAGTCCATGTTTATGGACCAAGCCTCGAACTTGGGAAAGAGTCAGAAGGTAAAGCTCAACACTTAGGCTTAGGAACAAAGTTGATTGAGAAAGCAAAAGAAATGTCGAAAGAAAAAGGTTTCTCAAAGCTTGCGGTAATCTCTAGTATCGGGACTCGAGAATACTATGCAAAAAGAGGATTCGAGCTAAATCAAATTTATCAAATCGCACAGGTATGAAGTTCAATGCAATAATGGCTGTTGCCCAAAACGGTGTAATTGGAAATCAAGGAAAGCTCCCTTGGCCAAGAATTGATGCAGACATGAAGAAGTTTAGGGATTTAACAATGGGGCATCCAGTAATTATGGGAAGCAGTACTCTATTCGGAATGGGCAGAGAGTTACCGGGAAGACCAAATATAGTAATGACAAGAAATCCCGAAAAGTTAGAAAATTATGTTCAAGAGAAAGGTTTTAGAAACACATTCGTAGTTTCATCTATAGATCAGCTTAAACACCTTTTAGAAGAAATGAAACATAAATGGGGAGAAGAATCATGGTTTATAGGAGGTGCAGAAATTTACAATTTAGCACTGAGGCATAACTTGATTGATCAATTCTACGTTACTAGAATTTACCAAGATTTCGAAGGGGATGTAAGTTTCGACATTGTAGATATGAAGGATTCAGATGGTGAACAGATTTGGGAATTAGTCACTTCGGAAAATCTACCAGAGAACGTTCCTCCTCTATCCTTCGAAATCTACAATAAACTCAAATAAGGTTTACAAATTTTCTTTCAAAATGGTATAACTTAGAGCAATTTTTTGTTGCCAGTAATAAATGATTAACTAATAACATGTATCCTTATATTGCCTCTCCAGAAACACAAGCTGCTGTAAATGCTCACAGAGCTGCTGAAGCTGCTAATCAAGAAGCTCAAAGAAGAAATAGTCTACCAAAACAAGAAGAATACAGTTTATCTGATAATTTAGGTAGATCAATCGATGATTTAATTGAAGATCCAAAATTCGTAGCTTCTGATGATATAGCAGGATTAAGAAGAGAATTAAGAGGTTTATTCGCAGGGTGTGATTTCTCAAATTTAGCAAAACTTACAGAAGAAGTACTACAAAGAGTGAAGAACATAGATCCAGACACTTCAGTCAGAATTAGATTTCAACAACAGAACTTCCTGTCTGTAGGAGCTTTAGTTAAAGCTGTTAGAAGTCGAGTAATTGGAGTTGAGCCACTACTAAGAAAAGAAACTCCACAAGTTCAAGTAGAACAATAATAATGAATAATTCTGAAGTAGTTGCGACCAATTTATCCGAACGTGAACTTAAACTTCACTTTAATCTTAAATACGGAAATCGTATTGCCAATCCTCGACTCGCTGCAAAACTTCAGAATAAATTTCTTGGATATACTTCGTCAGCACAATCTGTAGGAGAAGCAGATAGATTATTTCAGGACTACTTTCTAAATTCATACATTCCAGACTCAACTGTTCTGGGTGCTGGAATTGCAGAACTTCATGTGGGAACACATCCACAAGGAGGATTTAAGGTGGGAGATGAAGAATCAAATTTCGATAGAATTATTAAAGGAATTGCAGAAAGAAGACATCTTTCCGAGCAAGAAATAGAACAATTAAAATCAGAGCTTTCCTTAGACCAATCCATGAAGATGGAAGAAGATCTTGAGTTCGCTAAAAATTTGATTGTAGCTGTGCAAATGGGATTGAAGGCTTTTAGATTCAGCATAGTGTGGGAAAAAGTGATGACACCAGAGGGTGTGGACTTGCAAGAATTAGTAAGATACAAACGTCACGCGGAAATGTGTCTTCGTTACGGATTAGAACCTGTTGTTGTTCTTCATCATTTCGATTTACCCGAAGGTATCCAGTGGGTAGACGAAACCGTAACTCCTGGGAAACTTGTAAAAACAATTCAACAGATTGTTACAGGATCTCAAACAGAATGGGCAACTGGGTCGATTCGAGCAAAGTTTTTAAAATATGCAAACATCGTTTTACAAGAATTGATTCCTGCAGGTGTTCAGAACTTTATAGTAATCAATGAACCAAATGTTGAACTTGATTCACGTTACTTAGGAAGAAGATGGCAACCGTATGATAAAAATCTAGTTAGATTTTTCGAAGGACAATCAAATATGTCGTCAGTAGCCAAGGATACTTACATGTTAGCAAAGCTAATTGCGGATGAAAACGAAACGAAAGTCACAGTCATGACAGCAATCAACATGGCTTACTTTGATACTCAGAACGCGACAATTTCAGGTCACCAGATTCTGAAATGGTTCGCGGAATATTTCGACAAAACCATGCAGATTCGAATGTATCAACACGAAGACCTTATGTACTTCGATGTTCTGGGAGTTCAACCTTATTGGATTCATGAGGTTACACTTATAGAAGAATTCGCTCAAAAGATTTTAAAACTCCCCTTCACTTCTCCTAAAAAGAAAAATCCAAAAGTTGTTGCTCCAATGAAAGGAACACACGGTCAACTTTTAAATTCATCGAGAATTTATGATGTGATAATGAGTGTAAAAAAACGTTTCCCTCAAATTAACGCATTCGCACTTACAGAATTTGGAGCTGATATTGGAGCACATAGGTTAAACGACAAAGTTAAATATTTAGAAGGAGCGTTCGATAGTATAAAAAGACTAACTGAACAAGGGATTGATGTAGTTTTTGCATTAATGTGGACTTTGTTCACAAACTACGAATTAATAGGCCCAGATGGAGGTGGACATTCAAGATTAACTGGAGAAGAAGGTGAAATCGATGCAGGATATAACTTCGGGATTGTAGGAAGATCTGATTTTGGAAAACAACAATCAAAACTACACGCTGTGCCAACGGTTCTTTATCCCGGGATGATTGACGCAATGTATGATGCAGCAAAAAAGTATAATTTGGTGGATTCTGAAAAACCTCACTACTTAGCATTTATTGATATGTGGGTAGAAATATTCGATTTAGAAATTGAACAATTCCCAGCAGAAAGAGATATTATAATCGAATCACTAATTACTCAGCTGGAAGCACTAAAGACATTCTTCGAGAAAAGTCCAATAGAAGAGAAAGATGAATGCCTATCATACATCGATGGTATTCTTAGCCAACTGGAGCTCCGGCCTCAAGAAGTGTAGTTGGTTACGCGTAGTTACGTTAAAATTTGACATAAATTTTTGCCTCTGATAGAATATGGTAACTGCTCGTAACTGAGCGTACAATATTTATTAATTATTAACTCATGAAAGAGACTAAATTTATTTCCGTTACCCAAGCTGCAGAACGTCTTAAAGTGACGCCCCACTTCATTAGAAAACTGATTCGTGAAGGTAAACTATCTGCAGAACAAAGTCCTCGTAATTCAACATACCAGATCGAGACAAAAAGTTTTGAAGAATATAGAGGAAATGATAGTTATCAGCAAGATCTTGAGTTGTTGTCTAAAGGTTTCGAAATAAGTAATAGGGAAGCTGTGGTTCAACTGGAAGATTACTATGGGGATGTAATATCATACATTTCTATTCCAGGTTCTCCATTTAGCATGTTGGATCAAAATGATTGTATTTTTTTAGATGATTTGCTGTTTAAACTGATTCCTATTAATAAAGGGGACAATGGTAAAAAATTCAAAAAATTGACCTTGTTCTTACACAGTGGAGGAGGTATATTAGAGGCTTCAGTAAAGTTTTCTACGATTCTTCGTCATTATGCTGAAACGTATGAAGTAATTGTACCGATGATGGCGAAAAGTGCTGCGACGCTACTAGCTCTAAACGGAGATGAAATTTACTTTACAAGTTTATCAGAATTAGGACCGGTTGATCCTATTATACAGAGTCCTACAAATCCAGGGTTGAGAATCCCAGCTACTTCAATTGAAGACTTCATTCAATCATACGGAACAGTAGATGAGACAACTACAGCTAACACACTGGCGCTAACAACACTAAAAAAGAAGTTTGAGGAAAACTTGGACCCGTACCTACTAGGTAGTTATGTAGGGGCACTAAGGTACTCTAAAGATCAAATTAAACACGCTTTAGAAAACTTCTCTATGAAGGGTAAAGATCAACAACTTATTAACGTTGCCGTTGAAGAATTTACAACAAAACACCACTCTCATTCACATCCAATTACACCTGACGAACTAAAGATTTATGGAATTGGCAAAGTTATTAACAATGAAACTGAACTGAAAGTGATTAAGACTTTGCAGGGTTTCTATCAACAATTCATGGGGATGAACAATATTGTGAAACTAATTGGACAAAGAGATGAAAATAGGTTTGTACAGGCAATTCAAAGTAATGCTCCACAATCCAAACAAGTAAACGCAGTAACAGAAGTTAAATGAATAAATTTATTTACGTTATAATGTGAATATGAAAGAACGATTTCCAATGTTTGCGACTAAGCCAGGTTTGGCTTACTTAGACAGTGCTTCTACAACTCAAAAACCGGATGTAGTTTTAAATCAAATTCAAAATTACTATACAAATCGAAATTCAAATGTGCATCGAGGCCTCTACCCACTTGCTGAAGAATCTACAGAAACTTACGAAAGTGCAAGGCAAGTTGTAGCAAGGTTTCTTAATGTTGAAAAAGAAGAAATCATTTTTACTTCCGGAACAACTGAAGGATTAAATTTACTTTCAGAATCATTATTAAGATCCAATGTAATTTCCCCTGAAGATGTTTGTGTAATTACAGAATTAGAGCACCACTCAAATTTACTTCCCTGGAGAAGAGTTTTCTCAAAAGTAAACTATTTAGAAGTAGACGAAAATGGTGATCTTTTAGAGGGATGGGAAGAAAAGCTTAAAGCTTTTAACCCAAAACTAATTGCTCTAAGTCACGCTAGTAATGTTACGGGAGCTGTTCACCCAATTAAAAAAATAAGACTGATTTGTCCAGATGCAATTATTGTTTTAGATATTGCTCAATCTGTTGCTCATATGAAAGTTGATTTGAAAGATTTAGATGTTGATGCCGCAGCTTTCAGTGGTCACAAAATTTATTCACCAATGGGAATTGGAGCTTTGTTTGTTAAAAAACCACTATTAGAAAAATTAGAACCATTCAAAGTTGGAGGTGGAATGATTCGTGAGGTCAGAAAAGACGAAATAATTTGGGACGAAATTCCATCGAAATTCGAAGCTGGGACACCAAATGTAGAAGGAGCTTCTGGGCTTGCAAGAGCAATAAAATTCGTAGAAGAAATAGGATTCGAAATGATCCGGGAAATAGAAGATGAGCTAGTTTTTGATTTAATGTTGGAATTAAGAAGTTTGGAAAATATAAGAATATTCCACTCAAACAATGGAGTCGGAGTTGTAAGTTTCTATCACGAAAAAGTTCATCCACACGATGTTGCTCAGTATTTAGGAGATAACGGAGTCTGCGTTAGAGCTGGTCACCACTGTACTCAAGTTTTACATCGAGACGTTTTACAAGTTCCAGCAACGGTAAGAGTTAGTTTAGGGGTTTATAATTCTAGAGAAGATATTATTAAATTCGCTGAAACACTTCGAGAGTGTATCGAATTTTATAGTAAAAACTAAGCTTCTTCATTCAGCGATATTTCACCTATCGATCTTTTTCGTCTTAAATAGGATTCTCCATATATACGAAATTTAAGCTCTTTATTCATCTCATCTGCAAAATCTAATTTCATTGTATAGGGAACTTCCCCAACAGCGTAAAATTGTTCATCTCCTTTAAGAGAAATTTCATCACCTACTCTTTCTAAAATAGTGTAATCAAGATGAGATTGATTTCCTGGCTTAGAGTCCCTACCGTTCTTCCCTAAGATTAATCTTCCTTTATTTGGGTTTAAAGAAAGTGCTGCGTTACCAAGGCACTGTACTAAAAATGGAATTTTGTCTTTAAAATCGTGAGGAAATCTATAAAGGTAATTTATTGAATTTAAAATCAAAAAAATATCTACAGAGTTTCTTCTAAATACTGGTTTGTAATAATCGTTTTCTAAAAATTTAATCATTCTAGTATCTTCGGAGTTCAGTTCTCCTTGATTAACTAAAGCTCGAACTGTTCTTTCCTTCTGTCTGTAATCAGCATCTGCTTCTAAATTTATATCGACTCCATAAACTACATGAGAGGTCGGGAATAAACTTCGAAGTTCAATTGTACTCACGCCTTCGGAACATCCAGCATCAACCAGGAAAACTGGCAAGGGAGCATTCTGATCAATAACACCGCGAATGGAGTTAATAAATGCAGTGGTACGAAGAAACCCAGTCGTCTGCTCAGTCCAGTATTTTCTATCTATCACAAACTAAACTCCTTTTCTTCTCTTGTCTTAAGGTCTCTAACTTTATAAATTCTTTTTGAATTTTCTTCTTCACCAAAGATTATTACGTAACTCATTCCTCTCTTCTCTCCAAAATCGAAAGCTTTCATTAACCCTGATTCTTCTAATCCTGTAACTAGAATTTTTCCTTCACCTCTCAACTTAGAAGCTAGTTTTTCAAAAGATTCATCCGAAACTCCCGCTAATCTTGGTAAGAAATATGATTCTTCTTTTTTCATTTGTCCTAACAAATCCCAACTCTCTAAGAATAGTCTCAAAGTTTCGTCGCCAGGAGCACATCCAACAGCAGGGAAGGAATTTTTTCCAAAAATCCCTGCTAGTCCATTGTAACGTCCTCCTCCAAAAAGCGATCGATTGTTTTCAGGATGATTATCAAAGACTTCGAAAACCATTCCATCGTAATAATCAAATCCACGGATAATGTTTGGCTGAAATTTAACCCAATTACCATATCCTCTAATGTTAAGACTTTCAAGAATCTTCATGATTCTTGTAAACCCAAGATTATCTGCAACCGCAGGAAATCTCTCGACTAGTTTATCGGCTTCTTTAATATTTAAAAAATCAACCAGTGCTTGAACCCCAGCAGATGAAACTCCAACTTCTTCTAAAGCTGTTCCAAAATCCTCTCTTTTCATCTTTTCTGATTTATCCATCAATCTCACCACTTCTTTTCTTTTCTCATCAGCAACTCCGCACTCCACAGATAGAATGTAGTCAATTAAGACTCTATCATTTACAAACATTGTGAACGATCCTGCTGGAGGATTAAAACTCTTCATAATTTCTAACGCCATTTGAAGAATTTCGATATCAGCTTCGATTTTTTCTGATCCAAAAATATCAAAATTCAATTGCCAGAATTCTCTGTTTCTACCTCGTTGAGGTTTCTGAAATCGCATGAAGTTTGCAACCGAGAATAATCTGATAGGCTTTGGCTTCGATTCATAAAATCTTGTAACCATTCTAGTTACACTTGGTGTCATTTCTGGTCTAATCGCATAAGCTTCATTTTCTCGTTCAATTGTCCACAGTTCCACTCCCCCAACTTCGTCTCCAGACTTAGCTTTGTAGATAGCTACATCTTCCACAAGTGGAGTCATGTATTCTTCGTATCCAAAAGACGCACAGACTTTTCTCCAGTTATCGAATATATACTTTCTAATTTTGAACTCTTCTGGAAACCAGTCAGCAGTTCCTTTTATAGGTGAATTGGGTAAACTCATATTTAGAAATTATACAATAGATGAAGTTACATTTCGCTGAGAATTTAAGTCTCCATCAGAACTTTCATTCTTTCCATAAACATTGTTTGAAAATGTTTAAGTCCATCAGAGATTCTTACAAACATGTCGTTATCAATATGCCCAAATTCTCTTGCTCCATTCAAATATACAAATGCTTCGTCTCTGAAACTTTCGTAAGCAATTTTAACCCAGTTCTTAGGATCTTCTTCTATGGCTTTCTCATACAAATCAACTAAAGCTGTAGCTTCGAAATCCCAAATACTTTCGGTCACAATCCCCTCCTCTATGTCAACATTTAGTAAAGCTTTATAGCAAACATAAACATACATGAAGTAGTATCCAAGATTTGGCTGAGAGGATGTATCTATCCAATTTAAAATTGTGAGAAATGTTTGACTCATAGAATAATTCCTATCATAGGTACTTTCCATTGTATATCTAAAGTTAGCGAAACCATCCATTTGTCGCAATGTAGAATCTAACATTTCTTTTGGTGTGTGAACTATAACCTGTTGCTGAAGAAGTTGTTCAAGTTTTCGGAATTCCTCTTCTAGCATCTGTGGATACATTGTTAACAATTCAAATATGAATGCATAAGCTGCATCCGGTGACTCTTGATTTGCTGGAAAGTAAATCTTTGGAATCAGGTCGGTAACGATCCTGTACCGAAGTAAGTTTTGAGCTGTTTCGCTTTGGTCGGCTCCATCTTTGAGCTTTTCGAACCTTTCTTCGATTGTAGTTCTGGCATCTACGAAATCTTGGATTATTAATGCTTCGAATTCTGCGAAGTCTACACGTTTAAATCCAGCATCATCCTCTCTTTCCAAATCGTAACGACTAATGTAGCTCGATAAGAATTTGGTGAAACCAAAATTTAAAGCACCTCCCGTAGCAATTTTATCGAAATCTAAAACTGTAAAAGTAAAAGGTTTAACAGCTTGAAATTCTTGAGTATCTTCTGCGGATAACCTAGCTGTTTCGTAAGGATCATATCCTCCATTAATTAATATGTAATTGCTTTTTAAATTGTTTATTATCTGAGAAACTTCTGCGATAGACATGTTAGCAAGATGTCTTGTCATTATTTCGTCCAGCCTATCGTGTACTCCAGATTCCAGAGTCAAGCTTATCATGGATTCTGAAAGTGGCTTAGGAAATTCGGGATCGTTAGCATCGTTAAAATATCCAGCAATCTTATCTAATACAAACGAGCTAAATTCTGAAATAAGTAAGTTACCATAGGGTTTGCTGTTTATGTAAAGAACAAAAAGACTTTCTAGAATGCATTGCATTCCCAACGGAATATTTAACCCAGAGAATAAGTAATTACGAAATTCATACTCTTTCAAAACCTCCGATTCATTCACAAATTCTTCTACGATTATTGGTGATAATTGTGTAGCATCTAAATCTATTTCTTCCTCAAAGTTGTCCTCTCCTCTATTTTCTCCCATATTATTTTTCGTCCCATTCCCAACATCCATTCCAATCTTTTGGTGGATTTAAAATAAGGTTTTCGCATCTCTCCAAAAGAGTTTGAGATACAGGATCTTCTAAGATGGATTTTAAAGCATTAATCGATTCTTGAAAATCTCCATTTTGGTAGAATACAAATGCTTTTTCATAAATAGTGAAATATGGGCGTTCTTCAATGTAAGGTTCGTAAACTTTGACCGGGGTACTTCTGCCCTTTACGATTACTTCGTCTACTTGCCTAAATTTAATATTTTCATTCAAAACCAACTTTTTAGTATTCTCAGTCACCAGAATCGTACAATTATACTTTTTAGTAAGACTTTCTACTCTCGAAGCTAAATTAACATCGTCACCAATAACAGTGTAGTCAAACCGCATCGACCCACCCAGGTTTCCAACAACTACATTCCCAGTATTTATTCCGATTCCAATTTTAATTCTAGGTAGATTTGGAAACTTACTTGAAAATTGTTCTGTGCTTTCTTGCATTGCTAAAGCTGCTAAAACAGAAAATTCTGCATGATTTACAACATCAATAGGTGCATTCCAAATAGCCATAATTGCATCTCCAATATATTTATCGATAGTTCCTTCGTTCTCCAAAATTATTTTGCTCATGTGTTCCAAGTAACTGTTTATGAAGGTAATCAACCCATGAGCATCCAATTTTTCAGAAATAGATGTAAATCCTCGAATATCACTAAATAGAACGCTGATCTCTTTAGTCTCTCCTCCAAGATTCAGTTTATGAGGGGACTTCTTTAATTCATTCAATAATTTCTTGTTCATATACTGTTCGAATGCCAATTCAACAAACTCTTTTTCTTTCTTTTGAACAAAAAACTTAAGAATAACTGAAGAAGCGAATGCAAGGATTAAGTAAACATTAGGAGTTACGAAATCAGGTAAGAAATTGAATTCAATTGCAACCAATAGAATCAGATTCAAGATCACGAACAAAACTATAAATAACCAAAGATTCAAAGTCTTGTTTGCCGACTTAGTAAATATAGCAAATAGAAATACCGAAATTAAAAGAGGAATCAAAATTGAATAACTGTAGTCCACTTCTTTAAGTAAATCATCGTTTAAAAATCCATTAATAATATTGGCATGAATCGCAACTCCTGGAACTGCATTTCCAAAAATATCGGTAAAATTATCGTTTAAACTTGAACGAAGATCGATGGCTGTGGAACCCACCAAAACTATCTTGTTTTTAAAATCCTCAGATTTAAAATTTTTGTTTAGAACATCAACAAAACTTATTGTTTTAAACTGCTCTTTTGTAAATTCTGGAGAAACACGATTGTTTACGGAAGGATAAAATTTGTTCCTCAATTTTAATTCGTCGCACACAAAATTTTGTACAAAAAGATACCTCAGAAAAATTTTGAATGAGAAACTGGTTTCACAAACCGAGTCGATCACAGTAAAAGGAGTATTTCTTCGAATCTTGCCGTCCTCGTCTTGGACAAAATTGACGTATCCGGAAGCGACATTAAAAACCGGTTTTATGACTTCGTTGTTATCAATGACTTTGCTTCCAAAAACAATTTTATTTGGATTCACATCTATAATATTTTGAAGTTCTAAATCACCTTCTCTGCTCTCTCCAAAAATCACATCGAACCCAACTACAGATGGATTCACTTCCATCAGATTACCCAAAAAATCTGCAAATACACCTCTACTCCATGGCCAAGCACCTATATTTTGGAGTGACTTATCATCAATCCCAACGACAACAATTTCTGAGCGTGGTTCAGAATTATGAAGTCTATCAGTAAAAAGAAAATTTAAATTTTTTATCGGTTCTGATAGAACGATTGGAATTACAAAGATGCAGATGAGTAGGTAGATCCCTATTCTTCTCATTTTATTGTGGCGTAGATTCTTGCCAATTCCTTGATTTCAACTTCTTCGAGTCTGTTATCAGCACAACTTCCTAGGAAAGCTTCATATAATTCACCAAATTTAGAGTATTTCACATAAGGAGGGATTTCTGCAGTTTTCGAACAAACAGTCGAGTCACTTGTATCAATAACAATAGATAATAAAGAAGATTGAACACTAGTATCTTTGATATTGAATCTAGTCTGAACTAGCTCATCCCTAATAAATTCTTTTTTAATCTTGTCTTTCAAAAAAATATTATCTAATCCTGTTCGTTTAATTTGATCCAAAACTTTATTTCTGATATACCATCTTGATTTCAAGAATGATTCTGGAATAGTCCCTTTGGTAATTTTGCCCTCAACACTAACAACTCCACTCTCCTCTTCATTAGTAAGAATCTCCTGTGCAGTATTGCTTAACGCAACTGAGTGCTCGACAACTTTTATTCCTTTTGTCCCATCGGCATTTACTTCAAAGTGAAAAATTGTTCCTCTAACTGCAGCAACGGCGTCGCCAGATTTAATTTCGAATTTTTTTCCGTTTGTAAGTGTTTCTACCCTATTCCATGTTTTTCCAAGAAACTGGAAGATCTCGATTCCTTCATCTGCAAGATTGATTTGCAATTCAGTCTTCTCGTCTAAAGAAATTACAGTATTATCTGGAAGAATAACATGTGCCGAAGAGAATTCTCCTGTTTTAATATAACTACCATTTTGAAGAGAAATCTCGTCTTGAGAAAGTGTTAGGTAAGACTCCGTCTCAGTATTTTTAAAAAAGATATCGCCTTCTTCTCGGATTAAGAAAAAAGAATCTTTTTTTTGCCCGTTAATAATCGAAAAAGCTCCTGCTACCAACGCAATAACTACAACAGCTATTACTAAATTTTTTAACATACAATAATTTAAACTGTAGATATTAACATAATTTTAGCAGTTCTTAGAGGTGCTTTGTTTCCGATTTTCAGAAACTAATTACTGTAAGCGTTTTAGGCGTGCTACAAAAAAACCTTTAAATCTTTCATTGGGAATTATTCGAAGAGTCTTGCTGACAGTCGAATCGAAGCATTTGTCTTTATATTTAGTAATTCCCTCCTGTGCATTTTCTATCTTTAAATCTATTGCTTCGAGTTGGAAATTCGGATTTCTACGTAAAAACCAATCCACAACTTCCTCGTTTTCTTCTACACTAAAAGTACAGGTAGAATAGATAATTTCGCCTCTGGGTTTCACTAATTTTCCAGCACTGTTTAAGAGTCCTTTCTGCAATTTGCTGATTTGCTTGCCTTCTTTTAAGCTCCAATATTTATATGTTGAAGGCTCGCTCAACACTATTCCACCTTCGTTAGAACAAGGTGCATCTAACATTACTTTATCAAATGAATTTGCAAAGTCAGGAAATTTTTTAATTAAATAATTTGCATCTGAATGAATGAACTTTACATTTTCACAACCTTGATCAGTTACAATTTCTTTCAGTTTGTAAAATCTTCCTAAACTTTTTTCCACAGCAGTTACATTGGCTTTATTGTTTGTAAGAGATTGAATCATTGAAGTCTTACTTCCAGGCGATGCACACATATCAAGAATATTCTCTTCAGTTTTTGGATTTAAAACAACAACAGGAATCATACTTGCTAATTCTTGAATGTAAATTTTCTTATCACCATTTAATTTTGTTTTTGAAATTTGAATTTCTTCGCTCGAAATAAAACTATCAGAAAAATCTGCATTTTTAATGTGAGATTTTATCTCGTTTAAATCATCATTAGCAGTGAATTTTAAACGATTAATTCTAAAAGTTTTTGGCTTGTTGAAAGTAATGCTTTTGATTATCTGCTCGGCCTTTCCGTCTCCAAAAATGTCTTGGAGTTTTTTGATTATATCTTGTTTTTTATCAGTATTCTTCATAGATGAGGTTTTCGATTTTATCAAATACTTGACATTCATCTCAAATTATCTCAGAATATAACCAAGATAACTATTTTTATTTTTTAAGTTACCTACCTATGGCAGTTGCCAAGAAAAAAGTTGCTAAAAAAGCAACAAAGAAAGTAGCAAGAAAGACTGTTGCAAAAAAGAAAGTTGCAAAGAAGTCAGTTGCTAAAAGAGTTGTAAAGAAAGCAGCTAAAAAAGTTGCTAAGAAACCTGCTAAAAAATCAGCAGCAAAAAAGAGAAAGTAATTTCACTTTTTTTAATTCTTTAACCCGCCAATGGCGGGTTTTTTAATGCTTAAAATTAATTGAGGAAAATTACTTTTTTCTGAAGACTCCAATCAACCACATGTGACTTCTTTTGTTTCTATCTAACTTTACTAATTCTAACCCTGCCTTCTCTGCTCTCTCGATTAATTCTGCAGATGAAAATAAATGATAGAAACGTTCCATTTTTCCATATCCTTTATCCTCATTCTCCACGATTTCACCTTCACCTTCTCTAACCAAGCAGTAGAAGATTCCACCTTCCACAAGTGCGTTAGAAATCTTTTTGAAAACATTGTCTAATTCTTCTTCGTGAATATGATGAATAGCATCTCTACTCCAAATTCCTTTGTATTTATTTGTACCGATATCTTTAGTTACTAAATCACCTTGAACAATATTGCTGTGAGGACTTTCAAGTTTAGAAATCTCAACCATTCGCTTAGATATTTCTAATCCATCAGTAGAATATTTTTGAGAAAGATAAGCAATGTCTTGACCGGTTCCGCTACCAATATCCAAGACTCTAGCTGGGGAATGAACTAGCTCAATGAATTCATCCAACTGTGTTTGAGAAGGCAGTGTTCCAATTCTTGAAGCATGATATTCTGATGCAAATTTGTCGTAACTTTCTGCAGTTTTGTCTCTCCTTGCATTTATAATGAATGCCAATTCGTCTGAAGCTCTGTTATCGACAGTAACGCAGTGTGCGAATACTGTTTCGAAAGACTCTATTAACTCAGCTAATTCTTCTGGCGTTTTTGCTCTATGCAATACAGCCATTTCGACATCATCTATATACATAGTTTTCTGAAATGCGGCAATCAATTCGTCCCAAAAATCTCCATATAAAATTACAGGCTTGTGGCATCCGTAATATAGTTTTCCTAAACACCAAACTAATCCAAATTCGGAAATTGTTCCTGTTCCCCCTTTGCACACAACGAAAACATCTCCCTGTTCTATTAAACCAAAAGTTCTCATCACATAGTTAGATTCTGCTAACGATTTATCGGCAAGGTTTGCTAGATTCTTCCCTTCAAAAAAAGCTGCTAATTTTGGTTCCCAGTAAACCGCAACAGTATTGCCATTTACTGATTCCGCTCCATCTGTTGCTGCTTTCATAATTCCAGGGCCGCCTCCATCTACAATTGTATATCCATTTGTTGCAAGCAATTTCGCTGCATCAAAAACTGAATTATAAATCGCATCACCTTCTGGAATTGCTGAATCTCCAAAGAAAGTCACATTCTGAACTATCTTTGATTTTTTCTGCGGAATCTCTGTTGTAATACTTTTCTTTGGTAATTCTGTAATTGTTGGCATAACTATTTCTTAAGAATTAATTCTATTTCGTCTTCTAAAAGTCTTTTGTCTTCTAGTACATTCAAGGATTTTGTGAAATAAGATCCAACAGAAAGTATATCTATTGGGAATTTCGCAATGTAACTTATTGTGTCGAGATTAATTCCACCATCGATTTCAATATCTCTATCATACCCTAAATCCCTCAATTCTGTTACCTTATTCATTGCCTTCGGTTCGAATGCATTTCCTTGTCCACCTATCTCAACTGTCATAATTTGCACTAAAGCAAAGTTTTCATAATAGTAAATGTCCTTTAATTTCGTGGTGAATTCTAATGCAATGCCTATTGGCGTTTTACATTTTTCAACATCCATCATGTCAAAGCTACTCTCTTGATGAATAATAAAGGTTAAGTCCAAGAATCCAACTTTGTCTATAACTTTTCTGATTTCCTCGAATGGAAAATCACACATTAGATGAATCTTGTATCGCTTACTTTGGAATCGAGAAATTTCATTAATAACAAATTCGATCCCAACAGTTTTTTTCTCTGGGGTAAGATTTCCAGGGATAATCAGATCTATATCTATTTCCTCAAAAATCTGGAAACTTCTCAGTAGCTCGCTGAAGTGAGCTTCATTATTAGTTAGGATTGCAGGACAAATTCTCATATTAGATATATTATTAGATAAAGGATTTTTATTCAATTATGAACAGACTTCAGCTTTACTTTGTAACACTGGCTATTTGCTTTATAGCTTTTGTACTCAATGCTTTTGGAAACTATACGTTTACATTGGTAGAATTCGCATTTTTTACATCTTCGATTTTGATGGTATTCAACTTCGAAAGAAAACAGACCAATATTGAGGAAAAAAGTTTATCAAAGCCTCAGATTTTTCAGTACAAAAGTAATAGATTGAATCTCTATAACTATTTAGGAGCAATGAATGTAGCCCTTTTCATCATTTTATATCTTTTGATAAAATATGTAGACACACCACGTGCAGGAGTATACATTTTTGTTGCATGGCTAGCTGCTGGATATTGTTTCAGTAGAATTTATAGATTGTCTTCGGAAAGATTGTTTAAAGAGAATCTAACTAATTATCTCGCTTCTGAAGCATCAACATCGCCGCTACTAGGCTCCATCAAATACGAGACATTGGAAGAATTCATAAAATTTATTGATCAGAACCCCAAGAAAAACTCAAAAGAGATAACTATTGAGTTCTCTAAATCTACAAATATTGATATCAGAAAAGTAGATCTACTCTACTCTATTGCCCAGAGTTACTTGGATTTAGTTCTAGATCCTATTAAAACAGGCGAACTTCCAGAATAAATATTCAGTGAATGTTAAAATATTGCTATGAATTCCAAAGAAGTACAAGAAAATATAAGAGATCACTACCTTTCTCCACTCAACTTTGGTAAACCATCTTGGGATGCTGATAAAGTTGTTTCAGTAGAAAACCCAACTTGCGGTGATTCTTTAACACTTTACATCAAGTTTGAAGGCAATCTTGTAGATCAAATCGCTTTTGATGCACAAGGTTGCTCAATTTCAATAGCATCAGCTTCTATTCTTTATGAGGAATTAAAGGGTAAATCTATCTCAGATATCACTATCAGTGAGCAAAGTATCTACGAAATGCTTGGGTTTACTCCAACTACTTCAAGAAAGAATTGTGCTCTTCTCTCTTTGGATGCTTTCAAGAAAATAACCCAAAAATAGCCAAATTGAAAAAAGTCCACGTGAAAAATTCTTTTTACGTGAAAGAATATGGCCATTTTCAGGATATTTAAAGTAGCCTAAAACTATAGTCTGGCTGGAATATTAACGGTTATATATCAGATGTTCTTGGTTATATATTGACCGAAAATGGCCATCTGGTAACACTATTCCCGGCCAAAATCGTAATTGTTCCTATAGTTATTTTGAACACCGTTGTGTACAAAAGCTTCTCGCCGATTTAAGGCATCACTATCTTTTGGATGCCTTTGTTGACTTAGTTATTCAAAAAGCTTAATATTAGGAAACTTGGCCAAGTACAACTATACTATTTAAAAATTATTATTTGCTATATGAATAAAGCAGATTTAGTAAACTGGGTTGCAAATAAGACTGGAATGACAAAAAAAGATGTTACTACAGTTTTAGATGCACTTATTGAAGGTGTTACAAAAACAGTATCTAGCGGAGACGCTATTACATTAACTAACTTTGGAACTTTCCTTGCTGTAAAAAGAAAGGCTAGTACAAAGAGAAACCCAAAGACAGGAGCTCCTGTTAAGGTTCCTGCAAAAAGCGTTCCAAGATTCAGACCTGGAAAGCAGTTCAGAGACATGGTTAAATAATTTAACTGACTCTAGCTTAAAAGCCCGATCCACTTTCCCCAAAGTGGACCTGGGTTTTTTTATATCTGTGCGAGATAACAAAGAGTAGAGTAGAAAAGGATATTCAGCACGTGGTATGAAGTAAGAAAGAAGAGAAAACAACTGCTAGCTAAGGGATTCTCGGATATCTCTAATTTTAAATGAGATTTTCTCTCGTCCATTCCAGGTATCAATTTCTGGGAAACCTGCTACATCGTAGAGAGTAGAGAGGTTTGGAAGTTTTTCAAAATTGAACTGAACAAACTCAATGTTTTTGAATTTTGCTCTAAAGTGCTGCTTATCCTTACCCATAGTGGAGATTGAGTCGAATTTGATTCCCATGAGAGCAATTGTAGGCTTCTTGTTCGAATTTCCAAATGGCTCCAATACTTCGATGGTTCTAATAGTTGAAAAATCCAGAGCTCTTAGCTCGCTCAAAGCATCGATTCTTAGCGTTTTAAGGGGTGATTTGCCTCCGAAAATATCAGAAACATGATTATTTAGCTTCTCCAAGAAAGAACTTAAATTAGAGGCGTCAAACGTCATTCCTGCTGCTTGGGCATGACCTCCAAATTTCTCCAGTAGAGTAGAGTGACTATTTAATGCTTCGGTTATATTCAATTCCTCTATGCTTCTGGCAGATGCTTTGATGGTGTCTCCGTTTCTCGAACCTATTATGAAAGGTTTGTAGTACTTTTCTGTTAGTCTTCCGGCAATTAGTCCAACTATTCCTTCTGGCCAATCCTCTCCAACAATAATAGGTAAGAATAATGAATCATTGCTAAGATATTCTTTCTCTGCTAAAGACATGTACTTTCTGGTAAGATTTTGTCTATCTGCGTTTAAGCTATCAAGCTCTTCTGCAAGAGTCATCGCATAATCGGAAGAGTTTGTGCAGAGAAGTTTTACTGCTGTCATAGCGCTATCAAGTCGTCCTGAGGCGTTCAACCTTGGTCCAATTGAGAATCCAATAGTTTCAGCATTAACCTTCCCTTTCTGAACTCCAGAAACTAATAGAAGAGCGTTAATGCCTGCAAATTCCGTAGAGTTTATTAAATTCAATCCTAAAGAAACTATAGATCTATTCTCATTTATTAAGGGCATAATATCGCCAACTGTGCCGATTGCAGCGAACTGTAAATACTTTTCACTTAATTTAGGGTTTCCGATTTGCTCGCTCATACCACGTGCTAACTTCCAAGCTACAACTGCACCGCAGATATTTGGAAATGGGTAATCTTCAAGCTGGGGATGAACAACGGCTCTTGCACGAGAAGAATAAATTGAATCTCTAGAAATCTTGTAATCATCGGACTGCGCTTCAGAAAGGGGTCGAAGAGAGTGGTGATCCGTAATTACGAAATCAATTTCCTCGGAAAATTCGGCTACCAACTCTATATCTTTAACTCCGCAGTCCACAGTAATTATCATTTTTCCTCCATCATCGATAATATCTTGAATGCTGTCTGCATTAAGCCCATATCCATCTACAAATCTATTTGGAACATAGGGAAAAACATTCCTATAACCTAAGTCAAAATAAATGAATCGCCATAATATTGTAGTGGCACATATTCCGTCGACATCATAATCGCCGTAAATGTAGATTTTTTTATTATCTTTTATAGCTTTCAAAACAACTTCCGCGGCTAGTGTGCAGTCGTGGAGTAGAGTAGTTGAGTGTAATTTGTCGATGCTGTGATCTGTAAAAAAATCGGAATTGTAAACACTGCTTTGAGAAAAGAGATGTTCTAAAAACGGTAGATTTTGATCAGGTAATATCCATTCCATCAAAGCATTATATATGATGCTTTCAAAAATGAAATGTATCGCAGTACAAGCAGTTGAAATCAGTAATGGATCTAGATTGCGGAGACTTCTTCGAACTTAACTTCTGGTGTCTTTGAATACCATTTTTTGAATCTTCTAAATCCAAAATAGCCAACAGCTCCAACGGCAACAAAAACTCCAACAGTTGTTAAAACTCTTTTTACATTGCTTAGATTTTTTGAGTTTGTGTAATCTTCTGTGATTGGTAATTTTTCCCAGGCACTGTTAAATCCAAAGTTTGTTCTTACTGTTGAAGTTAGAGTTCCGTCAATTTGAAATACTTCAGCAACTCCCACAAGTTCAGCTGTTCCTTGTCCTGTAGGTGAAATCTCGATTGGAACAGTATATGTTTCTCCTGTCTCGACTCCAAATCTTCTTGTGGATTTTGTGCTATCAACAAATTTTGCATTTCCTCGTAAAGTCCAAGTCACTCGCACATTGTCTGATCTGACTTCGGAGGAGAGAATCATTTCGTATTTAACAATTTGAGATTCTGGATTTTGAGTATACTCTTTAAGCTCGGTGGATATTCTTTCAAGTGCTTCTGTGGAAACAGGGTTTAAAAATAAGCTTCCGAAAGCAAATGCCACCAATATTGTCGGAACTATCTTGAAATTTTTCATATGCACATATACTATATAATTAGTTAAGAAAATTCAATGTTTAAAGGAGCGATAAGATTTACCGAAACAGCAGTGCTGTTATCAGCTATCCTGGGCATTTACGGATTTACATTCTTGACAGTTTTCTCTCTTAACCCAAAGAACGATGGTAATAGCTCAATTTTAGGGGCATCAGATTCTGAGGCAAACAAGGCAACTATATTTCCGACAATCACAAACATTTCTGAGGATGTGTTCGAGTTTAGGACAAGTTTGGAGAGATATTCTGACTCAAGATTTGTGTATACAATCAGTTTCTTGAATGATGGTAATACACGATCACAAAATATCCTCAATTTAGTAAGTAATCAAAATGAACCATTTTATGGATCGTACACTTTTAGTGGAGCGAGTCTTGATACTTTAGGAATGAGATTCAAAAAAAATGATTCAGTTTTCGAAGTAAGTAATTCTAATAATAGACAAATTCTAATAACCGAATCTGGCCAGCCAGAAACTTTCGGAGTAGAATTCCTTCCGTCTGCAGCATCAGGTCTGTGGGAAACTGTAAAAATTACTATTGAATTATGAAAAAATTTCTTCATCTTCTGAGAAAAATTCTATTAATTGGTTTGTATTTATTTTTTGTGATAGTGAGTATTGTTTTAGCAGTTCTTCTTTATACAAAAACTAAAGAATTGAATGATATTAATAGTGCATACAGAGATACGACTGTGCTTTTAAATAGTAATCAGGAAGAAAGTCAGGTAACTATCGATAACCTTCAAGGTAGTTTTAGAGAGCTTAATTCCGAAGTTGAGAGACTTAAAGCTGAGAATGCTGAATTAGATACGGAACTCCAAAGGCAGATTAAGAATGGATACGGAACTATCAAGGGTTCAATTTTCCCATTATTGGTTGGGGATTCATCGTTTAGCCAATATCAATTAGTTTGTGCTCAAAGTACAAACAATTCTAGTACAAAATACTGCGTAACTGTTTCAGCTTACGAGTCAGATTTTACTTTGGTTTTACCAAGTGGAAACTATAATTTGATGTCAAATATTGTTACTTCAAACAATTCTTTGAACCTCGAATATACTGCACGGTACACAGAATTCGTTAAGTGCGTTAAAGAAAAAGGCGAGGCTAATTGCAATAAAGATCAACTTTCTGGTAAAGTATTAACAATTAAAGTTGAATCAGGACAAACTGTGAATAACATAGATCCAACGGATTGGCTTAAAAAGCAGTAAAGAATCTTCAAAAGATGCCATTTTTCGTGGCTATTTTCTTGACCTCACTACATTTTCTTTGCTATAATCATGAATCATTTCTCAAAAACTTAAACCCCTGATGGTTTATAGATCAGTAATATTTACAAGCTAACTTGCGTGTTTACAATTAATTCGAATTGTTAATACGCAATTTTTTTGCCTGTTATAACAAAAGCAGTATGGCTAAAAAAGCAACTAATCCAAACTCAGAGAGAGTAACTCTTACAAAAAATCCCCTTCCGCATTTAGATGTTGACTTCTTAGATGCGCAGAAAAAATTCTTCAGACAATTTATGGAAAACGGATTCGAAGAACTATTCGATGAAATTAATCCAATTAAAGACTATACAGGTACTTCATGGGAACTCTTCTTCGAAGATATTTCTTGGGGAGAACCAAAAATTAACTTTTTAGACGCACAGAACTTAGGTCAAACTTATGACGCTCCTGTTCATGTAAATGTGAAGTTAGTTAATAAGAAGAGTGGTGAAATTAAGAAACAGAAACTTTACCTATGCGACATGCCTTTGATGAGCGATAGAGCATCATTCATGATCAATGGTAATGAAAGAGTTGTTGTTTTCCAGATTTTAAGATCAGAAGGTCTTTTATTCTCTGAAAGCAAATCATCAACAACAAAGAAGAAACTTTACAGCGTAAAGTTAATGCCTCATAGAGGAAATTGGTATGAATTCGAAGTAAACAAATACGGAGTAATGAGCATCAAACTTCTACAAAAGAGACCAAGAATCTTGTTAACAACATTAATGAGAGCACTAGGATATAGCTCTGATGCAGAAATTCAGAAAGCGTTAGGTGGATTAGGAACAGAAGAGAATAGTTTCTTAGAAGCAACTTTAAGAAAAGACCCAACTAAGAATACAGAAGAGGCATTAATCGACATCTACAGAAAATTAAGACCAGAAGATTCAGTTTCAATCGAAAATGCAAAAGCATTGATTGATAACATTTTCTTCAACAAGAGAAGATTCTACTTAGGAAAAGTTGGAAGATATAAGTTGAACAAGAAGTTAGGAATTGACGAAGATATCCAAATTGCTGACTATATTCTAAAGAAAAGAGATATTGTTGAAGTCATTAAATCTCTAGTTAGATTAAATAGCGGATTACAAGCTCCTGACGACATTGATTCATTAACAAATAGAAGAATTAGAGGAGTGGATGAATTAGTTTCAGAAAAGCTAAGAGCAGGAATGCTTTTAATGGAAAAGAATATTCGAGATAAGATGGCAACTTACTCAACAGATGAGAAAGTTACACCAGCTGTTTTTATCAATACAAGACCAATTATGTCTGCTGTAAACCAATTCTTTGGAAGCTCAGCATTGATGAGATTCATGGATCAGACAAACATTCTTTCTGAACTTGAAGTTAAGAGAAAAATTTCTGCTGGAGGACCAAGAGGTCTTACAAAAGAAAGAGCAACATTCTCAGTTAGAGACGTTCACAATTCTCACTATTCAAGACTTTGTCCAGTAACTACACCAGAAGGACCATCAATCGGTATGGTTAACCAATTGGCTATTTACTCAAGAATTAATGACTACGGATTCCTAGAAGCTCCTTACTTTAGAGTTGTTACAAAGTTCGATCTTGCAAAAGACGATGTAAAGAAATTCAAAGGAAGAATGACAAAAGGAAACTCATTCGTTAAGGATGGAGTAGAGTTGACTGCAGAAGTTGTAGAAAAAGCAAAGAAGGCAAAAGTTGATGCAGTTGGAATTGTTCCTTTTGTAAACAAAACTGAAGTTGAATATTTAGATGCAGACAATGAGGCATTACATAGTATTGCTAGTTCGAGTACAAAAACAGACTCAGAAGGAAACATTACAGACTACATGGCTTATGTTAGAGAAGGTCAGGGATATGCAAAAGTAGAAACATCAAAGATCGATTTGATCGACGTTTCTCCAAGTCAGATTGCTGGATTAGGTCTATCATTAATTCCATTTGCTGGAAACGATGACCCTAACAGAACTTTGATCGGAGCTAAAACTCAGACTCAGGCTGTTCCTCTAATTAGATCTGAAGCTCCTATTGTTGGAACTGGATTTGAAAGAGACGCTGCTAAAGCATCTGGAAGATCAATCTTTGCAGAAGAAGATGGAAAAGTAATTGAAGCTGATTCAGCAAAAGTTGTTGTTGAATACGCAGGATCAAAATCAAGAAAACAAAGATACAATATTGAAAAATTTGTAAGAACTAACCAAAACACTTGTTTCAGCCAGAAGCCAGTTGTAATGCCTGGTCAGACATTCAAGAAAGGAGACATCTTAGTTGATGGACCGTGTACTGATAATGGAGAGTTGGCATTAGGTGTAAACTTAAGAGCAGCTTATGTTGTTTACGATGGATATAACTTCGAAGACGGAATTGTTGTTAGCGATAGATTGGTAAAACAAGATATCTTAACTTCTATCCATATTCAGGAATATATTCAGGAAGTTAGAGAAACAAAATTAGGAAATGAACAAATCACTAGAGATATCCCAGGTGTTGGAGAATACACATTAAGAAATCTTGATGAACAAGGAATTGTAAGATTAGGAGCAAGTGTTCAGTCAAACGATATTCTTTGCGGAATTATCGCTCCAAAGGGAGAAACTGAGTTAACTGCAGAAGAAAAGTTGTTGAGAGCAATCTTCGGAGAATACGCTAGAGATGTTAGAGACAACTCATTGAGAATGCCTAACGGAGAGCACGGAGTTGTTATCGGAGTTCAGGTTTTGGACAGAGAAAAGGGAGCTAAATTAAACGCTGGAGCTTTGAAGCAAATCAAAGTTTGGGTTGCAAAAACTCATAAAATTTCAATCGGAGATAAGCTAACTGACTTCCACGGAGGTAAGGGAGTTGTTACAAAGATTGTTCCAGTTGAAGACATGCCTCATACAGCAGACGGTCATCCTGTTGATGTGTTGATAGGACCTGCATCTATGGTTCGAAGAATGAACCTTGGACAGCTTATCGAAACTCATATCGGAGCATTGGCAAAGAAATTAGGAGTAAAAGTTGAAATTCAACCTTTTGCAGAATACTCTTTGGATAAATTAATGCAAATGGCTAAAGATAATGGAGTAGATTATGAAGAAAAAGTAGACTTATTCGATGGAAGAACAGGAGAAAGATACTCTCAGAAAGTAACAGTTGGAGTAAAATATTACTTCAAGCTGGACCACTTAGCAGACCATAAGGTTCATGCTAGATCTACTGGACCGTACACTCTTGTTACTCAGCAACCTGTAAGAGGAAAAGCTCAGAAGGGAGGAAGAAGATTCGGAGAAATGGAAGTTTGGGGACTTGAAGCACATGGAGTACCAAATGTACTACACGAAATGTTAACAATTAAGTCTGACGATGTTGTTGGAAGAGCAGCAGCTTACAAGGCAATCATCACAGGTCAAAAGATAACTGCTCCATATATTCCAGAATCATTCAACGTTCTTGATAAAGAACTTGCAGGATTGGGAATTAAGCTGGAAAAGTTAAGTGCTGAATACGATGATACTAGAGACGATATGGCTCTTGAAGAAATCGTTGATTCAGTAGGAAACGAATCAAAAATTGTTGTTGAAACAGTTGATGATCGTGGATTCAATTTAGTAGAAGATAGTAATAATTAAGCTTTAATAGACAAACATATGATAAAAGATTTTAAAGCACTAAAAATATCGATAGCATCTCCTCAAGATGTTATGAATTGGTCCTATGGTGAAGTCACTAAAGCAGAGACTATCAACTATAGAACTTTTAAAGCTGAACCTCAGGGATTGATGGCAGAAGAAATCTTCGGTCCAACAAAAGATTTTGAGTGTTACTGCGGAAAATACAAGAAAGTAAGATATAAAGGAATCGTTTGCGACAGATGCGGAACTGAAGTTACACATAAAAGAGTTAGAAGAGAAAGAATGGGTCACATCAAACTTGCGGCTCCTGTAGCACATGTTTGGTTCTCGAATGGAATTCCAAATAGATTATCAATGATCTTAGACATTCCACAGAAAAAATTGGAGACAGTTCTTTACTACGCAAGATACGTTGTAATTTCTGTGTCTGATGAAGATAGGGCAAAAGCAATTGAAAGTATCAAAGATCTTCAGACAGCTGAAATCGAAGAAGTTTCAACAGAACTTGATGCAAAATTAAAAGAAATCTCTGACTCTTACGAACAGGAAATTGAAGAATCTAGGAAGTCTAACAAGGATAAATCTAAGTTAGAACTTCAAATCGAAAGAATTAGAAACAACGAAAAAACTGAATCTGCAAAAGTAAGATCAGCTTACAAACAGAAACAGGATAATGTTGAAAGAAAATTCGCAGACCTAAAATCATTAGTAGAAACAATGAGTGTTGGAACAACTCTTTCTGAAGAGGAATACCAATTACTGGAAAGCTACGCATTCTTCTTCTACGAAGCAGGAATGGGAGCAGAAGCTATTAAAAGAATTCTTGATAATCTAAACATTTCTGAAGAAATTGTAAAATTAGAAGATGAGATGAGAAACTCTAGATCAGAACTTAGAAAGAGCAAGGCTGCTCAAAGACTAAGATTGATCAAAGGAATGCACAAATCAGCAATTCACCCTTCATGGTTGGTTATTGAAGTATTGCCTGTTATTCCCCCAGATCTAAGACCTATTGTTCAGTTGCCTGGAGGAAGATTCGCAACTTATGACTTAAACGACTTATATAGAAGAGTAATTAACAGAAACAACAGACTTAAGAGATTGATTCAATTAGGTGCACCTGAAATCATCCTAAGAAATGAAAAGAGAATGTTGCAGGA
The DNA here is from genome assembly GCA_963169855.1 of Patescibacteria group bacterium. GTDB lineage: Bacteria > Patescibacteriota > Dojkabacteria > J137 > J137 > KLAP211. The sequence continues at coordinate 472,742 of CAUJCN010000002.1, read as the reverse complement.
AGCTGTGGACTCATTGTTAGATAACAACCACAAACCTGGAGCTCCTTCATTAAACTCAAGAGGTTTACCTTTCAAGTCTTTATCAGACATGTTGAGAGGAAAGCAGGGAAGATTCAGACAGAACTTGCTTGGAAAGAGAGTAGACTACTCTGGAAACGCAGTTATTGTTCCTGGACCTGAACTAGAATTCCACCAGTGCGGTTTACCAAAGAGTATCGCGTTGGAAATCTTTAGACCATTCATCGTAAGAGAATTGATCTCAAGAGGATTCGCACCAAACCCTTCGAGAGCAAAAGTAATTTTTGAAGATAAAGAAGACATTGTTTTCGACATTTTAGAAGAAGTATCTAAGGATAGACCTGTTCTTTTGAACAGAGCTCCAACTTTACATAAGCAAAGTATTATTGCGTTCTTCCCTATCTTAATCGAAGGAAACGCAATTAGACTTCACCCAATGACATGTACTGGGTTTAACGCAGACTTCGACGGAGACCAGATGGCTGTTCACTTACCGCTATCAGAAGCTGCTGTAGAAGAAGCAAGTACAAAGATGTTGGCTAAGTCAAACATGCTTAACTTAAGAGACGGATCTCCAATCGTAAACGTGTCTAAGGACATGGCGATGGGTGTTTACTTCTTAACTCAAACTAGAGGTGGAGAAGGAAGAACTCCTTTATATCCAGACTTAAAGAACTTGATTTCAGCTTATGACTTAGGAAAGATTGATTTCTTCAACCCAGCTAAAGTATTAGTAAATGGAGAAGTTATCGAAACATCAGCAGGAAGAGCTATTTTCAATAGTATTTTACCTGAAGGATATCCTTTCATTAACAAAGCTTTGAACAACAAAGATATTTCAAACTTATCTTCAGACTTATTCGTTAAGTACGGAAGTGATGTTGCTATCGTTGTATTAGATCAAATCAAGAACTTAGGATTTAAATACGGAGGAAAATACGGATTCTCAATCTCAATGAACGAGTTCAAATTCGGAACTGACAAAGTATTAGCTGAAAAATTAGGAGAATACGATCAAATCGAAGTTGATCTTGCAGAAAGTTATAACGAAGGATATGCAACTCTAAATGAATTCAAATGGAACAAGAGAGACAAATGGGTAACTAAATCTGAAGAAATTCAGGATGCTGTTTGGGAAATTGCAAGTAAAGAATCTGAAAACTTAATGGATCTACAGAACTCAGGAGCTGTTTCAGTAAAATCTTGGGTAAAGAAGATTTCTGGAGTTGTTGGATACGTAACAGACCCATCAGGAAACATCGTAGACCTTCCTATTAAAGGAAACTTCGAAAGGGGATTGTCTAACTTTGAATACTTTGTAAACGCAAGAGGATCTAGAAAAGGATTCGCGGACGTTGCTCTTAGAACAGCGGACTCAGGATACTTAACTCGAAGACTTCACGATGTTGCTCAGGATGTTATTACAGTTGAAGAAGACTGCGGAGCTACAGAAGGAGTTGTTCTTTCTAGAAGCGAAGCTAGACTTCAGTCATTCGGAAACAGAGTTAAAGGTAGAGTTGCACTAGAAGATGTTGTTGATACAAAGACAGGAGAAGTATTAGTAAAAGCTGATGAAGTTATTACTTTAGAAGCTTCTCGATTGATCGACAAGAATGAAGCAATCGAAAGAATTGTTTTAAGAAGTCCAATGAAATGTCAATCAACTCATGGAATTTGTATTAAGTGTTATGGATATGACAACGGTACAGGAAAGATGGTAGACATCGGAGTAGCGGTAGGAACTATTGCTTCTCAGTCGCTTGGAGAACCTACAACTCAGTTGACTCTAAAGTCTAAATCAGACGCTAGAGCTGCTAAGGCAGACGTTACTCAAGGTTTACCTAGAGTTGAAGAGTTATTAGAAGCTAGAAATCCAAGAGCGCAGGCATTGTTAGCAGAAATCGCTGGAACAGTTTCAATTATCGATGACAAGAAATCAATAATTATTAGAGTTACATCAAAAGATAAAGCTTTAAAGAAATTTGAAATCAAAGCAGGATATGAAGTTGCTGTAAAAGACGGATCTACAATTGCTGAAGGTGAAACTATCTTCGTAAAGAATGGAAAAGAACTAAAAGCTGAAATGGGAGGAAAAGTTAAGATTGTAGAAGGATTCGTGGTTATCGAAGGAAATACAACTCTTGAATCTGAGAAAGAAACCGAAACCATGATTAACGTTATGGTTAAAGATGGTCAAAAAGTTGAAAAGGGAGACCAGCTGACATTCGGTTCTATTGATCCTAAGGAATTAGCAGAATTAAAGGGAATTGAATTCTCACAGAAATATATTATTCAGGGAGTACAAGATGTTTATGGAATCCAGGGTCTTGAAGTTGATGATAGACACTTAGAAATCATTGGAAGACAAATGGGTAGATACCTATTGGTTCAAGATGGGGGAGATTCAGAAACATTCTTACCTGGAGATTATATCGATCATTTAGACATTGAGAAAGAAAACAAGGTATTGGCTTCTGAAGGAAAGAGGGAAATCAAAGCTAGAAGAGTATTTACTGGAATTACAAATGCAGCGTTGAGAACAGAGAGTTTCTTATCAGCAGCTTCATTTGAACAGCAAGTTAAGGTCCTAACTGATGCAGCCCTTGTAGGTAAAGTAGATCACTTGAGAGGATTGAAAGAGAATGTTATAATAGGTCGACCTGTTCCATTAGGCAAGGAACTTTTGAGAAGACAAGGCCTACTTAAAGAAGAAGAGGCTCAATTAGAAGAAAATAATTTAAATTAATAACAATATGGCTAGAGTATCGCAATTAGTTAGAAAAGGAAGAAAACCAAAGACAAAGATGGTTAGATTCAAAGGTCTACTTTTCAAAGACAATTCAAAGTACAAGTCAATGCACTTTAACTACAACGCTATTCAAAACAAATACTTTAAAAAGGAAAACCCTTTTAAGAGAGGAGTTTGCGTTGCAGTAAAGATCATGACACCTAAGAAACCAAACTCAGCGCAAAGAAAAATTGCTAGAGTTAGATTGTCTAACAAACAGATCGTAACAGCATATATTCCTGGAGAAACACATAATCTACAGGAGCACTCAGTTGTGTTGGTAAAAGCAAGAAGAAGACCAGACTTACCAGGTGTAAAGTACCAGATCGTAAGAGGAGTTTTCGATGCGGCACCAGTAGAAGCTAGAAGACAAGCTAGAAGTAAGTACGGAAGAAAAGCACCTAAGGCAGGGGCAGCAAAGAAGTAGTATTTCTAAGATATAGTAATAAGCAGTTGGTAACTGTTTGTGAAGAATAATTTATACCAAGAATTAATAAAATGAGAGGAAAACAAGCGCCAAAAAGAGATATTAAAGCTGATGCAAAATTTAACAGCGTATTAGTTTCAAGACTAATCAACAATGTTATGATGCACGGAAAGAAGGAAACTGCTAGAAATCTAGTATATGTAGCCCTCGAAGAATTAGCTAAAAAGACAAAATTAGATGCAGTAGATGCATTAGAAAAAGCTTTCGAAAACGTTAAACCTAAGGTTGAAGTTAGATCTAGAAGAGTAGGAGGAGCAAACTTACAAGTACCTGTTCCTGTTAATGCTTATAGACAAGACTCTTTGGCAATCAGATGGATTTTGGAAGCAGCTAGAGCTGGAAGAAAAGATACTGAATTCTCGGTTTCATTAGCTAGAGAGCTTTTCAGTGCATTTAATAAAGAAGGTTCTGCATTCAAAAAGAAAGAAGAAGTATTTAGGATGGCAGAAGCTAACAAAGCATTTGCTCAGTTCGCTTGATTCACTAATTGATTTCGAAATGACACTCCTCGGAGTGTCATTTTTTTTGGACAAAAGTGTGTTATAATAGTCAGGATTTACTAGTGAAATAAGACACGAAATAGTCTACACTATTAAGCTAATGCATAATTTTAAGTTTTTAAATTCTAAAAAATGGCAAATACAGTATCAGAGAAAGCATTGAAAAGTTACTTGGTTGACTTCGGTTTAAACGACAAAGAAATCAGCATTTACTTAAACTTGTTACAGGCAGGTCCATCTACAATTATGGACTTATCTAGAAAAACTGCTATTAAGCGATCTACTACTCATAATAACGTTGAAGAATTGATTAAGAAAGGATTGGTGAGTCAAACTAACTACGGAGAGAGAAGAATGGTTATTGCAGAAGATCCAGAGAAATTGAAATTCTTATTAGAGCAGAGAAAGTGGGATGTTCAGAAACTTGAGAAAGTAATGCCGGAATTAGTTAGTACTATATACGAACTAGTTCCTCAGGCGAAGGATAACGCTAAAGTTGACGTTAAGTACTATGGAGGAGCTGCTGGCGTAAGAATGGTTTATACAGAAGCTTTAAAGACGAAAGAGCTAAGATCCTATGTAAATTTTGCAAAGGTTACTCAAGAATTACCTGATAATACAGCATTATTTTTGGATGCGTTAAAAAAGAACAAGAGTTTGAAAATTTTTGAAATTGTTGATAGTTCAGAGGTAACACAGGAATTTACGCCGGAATTTGCAAAATTTAAGAACTACCAACACAAGGTTACGACTAAATCATTAGAATTATCTGCGGTTGATATTCTTATGTACGATAACAAAGTAGCAGTAGTAAATTTTGACGGAGGATTATCAGCTGTGGTTATTGAAGACCCTGCTTATTACTCAAACTCTATTGCAATCTTCAACTTTATTTGGGGAATTTTAGAATAGATAGATAATTAAACGTTCTTTGTATCGTTTGAGTATCTTGCTGCTTTAGCATCCAAGTATCTTTTGTTGTATTCATTAACTTCTACATCAGAAGCAACGCTTTCAACTACTTCGATACCAAAGTTTCGTAACTGAGAGACTTTATCTGGGTTATTTGAAAGCAATCGTACTTTTGTTATTCCTCTTTCTTTTAGAATATCTGCAACTACTTCATAACTTCTAGCATCTGCTTTTAAACCAAGCGCTTCACTAGCTTGGAAGGTATCTAATCCCTGCTCCTGTAGCTTATATTCTCTGAATTTGTCGTGTAAACTATGTCCTCTGCCTTCTTGATCAAGATAGACAAGGATTCCCTTATTTGTAATAACTTCAGCAATTCCTTCTTCTAATTGTGGCCCACACTCGCATTTCTGAGATCCGAAAGATTCCCCAAATAAACATTTTGAATGCATTCTCAAGATTGGTATCTCTTCAACACCTTCTGGCGACTCAATAAGAGATGCAAACATCATCAGAGGTTGATCTGGATAGCTTGTGTCGTAATGCGTAACCTTTAGGAAACCACCCGTAGTTGGCAAAGTAATTGTGTCTCCTTTAACTAATTTTGGAGCAATAGTAGGCTCTGACTCCATTTGTAACATGTTATAATTCATCCAATTATACTACAAATAAAGTGGATCGGGTATTAGAATCTGCATACAAAATCACTGAAAAATCTCATTCTGTTGCCATCAACAGGAGGAATTATCACGCATTTACGGAGTACTGGGAGAAGTTTGGTTCGGAGGAGGTTACCCCGGAAGCAATGCTGGACGATGATATTAGATTGCTTTTTTCTGCTATTAACTTCTGCTTTTGGAATTTTGATAGTTCACAATCATTAAACACGGGTGTTGTAAAAGAAAGACTTTTAGCTTTGTACAATAAGATAAAATTTGACGGTTTTAAATCTCTATCCTTACAAGAATTTAAAGAAGTTTTTTCTCCATTGTATTTAACTGAAGAACGTTTTCACTTTATCCAAGAAACTATAACTTTTCTAGAATCTATTCAATTTAATATCGAAAATTACTTAAACTCTTTTAGCGATATTGAGTGTTTAATTGAAGATATGACAAAAAAAATGCCGCAGTATCGAGATGAGAGAGTCTCTCCAGGTTTCGGGAAAGTATATTTTTACAAAAGAATTCAAGCTTTAATTTATTCTTTTAGAGATAAAATTACGGCATTCAATGTATATAAGTCGCTAACAGGATTAGCAGACTATCGAATTCCACAATTTCTGAATAGTATAGGGATCTTAGAATATTCCGAAGAACTTCAGCAAATTATTGATGCAGGCCTATACCTAGAAGAAGGTTCCCCTCAGGAGATTGAAATAAGAGGTGCCTCAATAGTAGCGATTCAAGAGCTTGCCTATATTCATGGTATTAATCCTATCGTTTTAGATAGTATAATATGGAAGGCTTCTAAAACTTTGCAAGGTTTAAAGCCGCATCATAGAACTATTACTCATAATTACTAATGACCAAATATCAAACAACATTAAAAAAACTTGTAGAAGAAAACGGTGAACTTTGGACTCAATTTACAGACATTCATACTAAATTTACTGAAGAGCCCGATAAATATAGAAAAGAGTTCAACGAAGTTGGGGAGAAGTTTATGGAAGTAGTGAACAAATACAATGATGAATTATGTAGAACTTCAGAAGGATCAGGTTATGGAAGCTATTCGGGCAAATTAGCAGATAAGTTTATAGGTTTGCTTAGAACTATATTTCCAAGTATAGATGAGATTGGAGTTTACTAATATAAACAAGCTTTATATAATTATTTATTACTTGTTAAAATATAAAATATGGGACAGTTTTTCAAAATGGTATTAGCTGTGATGTTAGGTTATTTCATTTGTGTAATCGCATCAGTAGCTTGTCTATTTATTTTCTCTGCAGTGACAGGTGGAGTGATTCTTAATCAGTTAAGCAATGTGAACTATCCAACAGACTCTATTTACAGATAATTTAGATTTAGTAACCTTATGCCACAATTCTTAAAAATGCTTTTAGCTACAATTTTAGGCATCTTTATTTGTCAAATTCTTTCCATACTTTGCTTAGTCGTTTTAACATCTGTGTTTAGTTTAAGAATCTCAGAAACTCTCCAGAATACTCAACCAATTGATTTCAGAGATTTTAGAATGAACTAATGTTTAAACTAAAGGTTGTAGGAACACCAATTGGGAATTTAGAAGACATTTCGATACGAGCTCTTAATGAGCTCGTTCGTGCTTCTGTAGTTGTCTGTGAGGATACGCGTAACTATATTAAGCTTAGATCATTATTGAAAGAAAGATTCCCAGACTTCATTACAGATAGCATTGGTGAATCTCAGAAGGTTGTTTCTTACAGAGAACAAAACCACGATAGAATTATATCTCAAATTATCTCCGTTCTTGAACAAAATGACATAGCTTTCGTAACAGATGCGGGAATGCCTCTTATTTCAGATCCAGGATATTTACTTTTAAAAGAACTAAGAGAGAAGGAAGTTCAGATTGAAGTTATTCCTGGTCCAACTGCGATTGAACCAGCACTCATTTACTCTGGATTTCCAGTCGATAAGTTCACTTTCCTTGGATTCCTCCCAAGAGAACGAGGAAAGATTCTGAAAAAAATCGAAAACTCCATGCAAGCAGGAATTACTACAGTTATTTACGAATCTCCTTTTCGAGTTGCAAAAACAGTGGAAATAATTAGCGATGAGTATCCTGACGCGATGGTTTCACTCTCCAACGATTTAACAAAAAAGTTCGAGAATGTAATAACTGGGAATATTAAAGAAATAGCGCATCAAATCAAAACCAAAACCTTGAAAGGAGAATGGGTGATAGTTATTAGCTCAGGTGTAAGTAAATAGCTCAAGGAGTACTTTCTCTCAAAAATTGTATTGCAGCCCAATGCTCAAATTTCATTAATAGTTGATAATTTTGAATATGGTTTCGAAATTATATACAGCAGCTTTGCATGGATTTGATTGCAAAATAGTGACTGCCGAAGTAGATTACAGGAAGGGAAACACCTACATGGCGATTGTGGGTCTGGGGGATAAATCTGTTCAAGAAGCTAGAGATAGAATCCCAGCTGCACTGAAAAATTCAGGAGCAGAGTTTGTTCCAATGAGAGTCATCGTGAATTTAGCTCCAGCTGAGCTTACTAAAACTGGTCCATCCTACGATTTCCCAATTGCGATTGCTTTCTTGCTTGCTTCGGATCAAATAGAGTTTGATACTGACAAAAAATTGTTTATAGGTGAGCTTTCACTAAATGGAGAAGTAAAACCTGTTAAAGGAATCTTGCCAATTGTCAGCATGGCCAAAAAGAGTAATTTCGAAGAAATTTATCTTCCCTCTGATAATGCAATGGAAGCCTCGGTAGTTCCCGATGTAAATATTTACGCAATCAAAAATCTGAAACAAATAATTGAGCACTTTAATAAAACATCGATTCTTCAACCGTACAAAAATTCTGAACTTGTTGAAAACATTCCTGTGGTAAATAATCACGACTTTCAATTTGTAAAAGGTCATGATTATGCGAAAAGGGCTATGGAGATTGCAGCAAGCGGTGGGCATAATATCTTGTTATTTGGTCCACCTGGCTCAGGAAAAACAATGCTTTCCCGAGCTTTTAGCGGAATACTTCCTGAGCTTACTTACGAAGAGAGTATAGAAGTTACAAGTATTTTCAGCATAGCAGGGCTTACTTCCAATAAGAACCCATTTATTAAACAGAGACCTTTTCGTTCACCTCATCATACAAGCTCTCAAGTTGCGTTGGTGGGTGGTGGATCCATTCCAAAACCTGGAGAAATCTCACTCGCTCACAGAGGAATTTTGTTTCTAGATGAGTTTACAGAGTTCTCTTCTCAATCACTAGAAGCTTTAAGACAACCACTCGAAGACAAAGTGATTACTGTCTCCCGAGTAAATGGTACTTTTACTTTTCCGGCTAATTTTATTCTTATCGCTGCAATGAATCCTTGTAAATGTGGATATAAGGGGGATTCATCGAAACAGTGTACCTGTTCACAAAATGATGTAATCAAATATCAGAAGAAAATTTCTGGTCCGATTCTAGATAGAATCGACTTGTTAGTAAGAGTTAATAAAGTTGAGAACGAAATTTTGTTCAAACAATCGACAGCAGAGACAAGTAAACAGATAAGAAGTAGAGTTATTGAATGCAGAGGAATCCAATCTGAACGTCTTATGGATAGTAAACTGCTGACAAACTCTGATATGGGGTCGAAGGAAGTAGAAGAATTTATAAATTTAGATGAAGAAGGTAGAAGGCTTCTAACACTTGCGATAGAAAAGATGAATTTAAGTACAAGGAGTTATCATCGAGTTTTGAAAGTTGCAAGAACAATCGCTGATATGGATAGGAGTGTAGAGGTTCTTCCAAAGCATATTTCAGAGGCGTTAGGATTCAGGGTAGAACTGGGTTAGGCACTATTAGATCTTTGATCCTCCCAAGGAAAATCAATAATAACTTTATTAGGTAGTGAAAATACATCGATATCTTCATAAACATTCCCATCTGAGTCTAGTACTCTCTGCATTGTTGCAGAAAATACTGGTAATTTTACGTCAGATCCTGGTTTTGGTGCTGTTAGAATATATGCTCTAACACCTTCTGTTGTAGTATCTTCAAAAATCAACCCAAGTGTATTGTTTGTAATGTCATTTAAATATTCACCAAACGTTTGTAAATTTTCACCCGCACTAGTCCAATATATTCTACCAACAGTCCCTTCAGCCATTACAGTATCAATGCCAACAGGTCTATCCGTATTACTTTGAACTCCTCCGATTCCAGATAAATCACGTAACGGTATTGAATACTCTTCGTTGGCTATTGGGTGAAGATAAATTAATGAGGTGGTCATTAAAATGTACTGTTTAATCATATCAAGTTTCTTGGCAAATCGAGTCTGCTGTGGAAGCTCGGTATACTGATCGAGGTATTGAATTAGCATTAATATTCGATTTGGAGTCACATCGGGAAGATCACTATCTGCAAGATATATTATAAGTAGACTCTGCTTCTGATCCTCAGTATATGCTTCTAATGTCGGTACATTAGGAAGCTGCTCAGCTTCAAAAGATCTTGTTGTATCAATTATTGGTGGTGGGTTCTCCATATAAACAATATAACCATTATTATACTACAGAAAGTTTAAAAACTATTCGTCGAGCCCCGCAGCAGCAGCTTCTTGGATGGAAGTGATTAAGTTTGTAATTTGAGAATTAAACCCTTCTTGGATCATAGCTTTGCTCTTAACTTTATCAATTCCATGCATCACAGTTGTGTGATCTTCTCGGTTTAAGAATTTTGCAATCTCTTCCAATTTGTAGTTATATTCATCTCTTAGTATATACATAGCAACTTGTCGAGCTAAAGCAACTTCTTTTGTTCTGCGTGGTCCTTTCAAATCTTTAACGCTAACGCTAAACGACTTAGCTACAGATTTTAAAATCTGAGGAACTTTTACTTGCTCTCGTTTTGATCTAGAATCTTTTCCAATTGTATGAGCAACTTCTTCAAGTGATAGCTCTCCATCAGGTTTCATTGAATTAAAGAGAGCGACCTTTTGTAAAGCACCTTCAAGTTCTCTAACATTATCGGTTACTGTCTTTGCAATAAACTCGATAATATGAAGACTGAGATTGTAACCAGCGGAATCATTTTTCTTTTGTAAAATTGCAAGTCTAGTTTCGTAATCTGGTTGTGAAATTTCGACTACCATTCCTCCTTGCATTCTTGTTTTCAAACGGCTTTCAATATTTTGAATATCATCAGGTCTTCTATCTGCAATTAAAATAATTTGCTTCCCAGCATTATAAAGTTCATTGAAAGTATTGAAGAATTCAGTTTGAGTCGCCACCCATTTGGAAATCATTTGCATGTCGTCGATAATCAAGCAGTCAATCTGTCGGTACTTGCTCCTATTCTTCTCATTAGTATTTGTTTTAATACTTTTGATCATATCGTTCAAGAACGTTTCCGAAGAAACATAAAGAACTCTTTTTTTTAAACTTTTTTCTAAAATTGATCTTCCAATACCTTGAGCTAAGTGAGTCTTACCTACGCCAGTCTTCCCGTAAATGAATAGAGGATTGTAAACTTGTCCAGGACTTGTAACAACAGCTGAACTAGCTGCATGCGCAATCCTGTTTGAATTTCCAACGATATAGGTAGTCAATGAATATTTTGGATTCAATCCTGATTTCCCTACAGCATCAAGAATTCCTCCCAACATACCTCCTTCTGGATTAAGTAAAGGAGATTTCTCGTCATCTTTTGCTACAGGTTGTTCTTCGTGCTGAATAATTTCGAAAGTTGGGGTTAGTGGATCACCATAAACATAAGAAATTGTGTCTTTAATTAGAGTTTCATATCTAGATTTCAACCATTCAGAAGTATATGGATTAGTAACGCCAATCACTGCGGTTTTACCATCAATTCTTAACAGGCTTGTATCTTGAAAAAACATTTTGAAAGTTGCTGGAGCATCAAGTTTAATTTCAATTTGAGCTAGCGCGACCTTCCAAAGTTGTTTTGGTTCTGTAATTCTCATAATAAGTTTGAATCTTAGACAAAATTTCCAGGGTCTTGCGTAAGTAAATTTGATTATATACTAAAAGTTTTTTTATGTGGATAACTTATAATATTTTTTTGTGGAAAACTTTAACTCTGAGTAAGCAATTAGAGCATAGTTTCTAATTAATTAGAAGCTTAAAAGTTTAAATTTTGTAGGAATATTTTTATTCAGAATATTAATTCGATCGTCTTTGATTGTGAACAAATATTCGTCTTGTTGAACAATCGAGTTAAAATTATCGAATCTATTGAAGGAAATATATTGTTCAACAAAATCTGTATCGAAAGAATATTTCATAATTTGAGAATCGTTAAGGGAGTAGTACAGTACGTTGTTATTTTGGGAATCAAATTGGAAATTCTCACCTATATCTCGAATATTTAATTCTGCATCTTGTCGATCTAAAAATTTGTAATTGTGAATTCGATCTGGTGAACCTTCAACCTTGTAAACAACATTTCTACCATTCGGATCTATTGCAAGTAAATTAATGTTTCCAGAAGCAACTTCTGAGATTGAGTTATCAGTATTTACCCCAACAATTCTATTCTGTGAAGATCTTCCATTCGCCTGCACAAAAACTGTTTGACCATCATCAGCAATCAGAATTCTAGCAACAGTTTCTGAAGAACCATTTGTAGCAAATAATTCTCTTATAAATTCACCATTTAGCTTATAAAGGCTAAGCTTTGTTCCAGTAGAGTTTCGACTACTTGTAACAACCAGATTCGCTTTGTAGTTAACAATTGCGGTGTTCACGAATAGAGAAGAGTTACTTGTCGTAAGAGTAGTTTTGTTTCCAGTTTTTATATCATACTCAAAGACTGGGTAATGTGATCTTGTTCCACTTTGATTCGCTCTAAAGAACAATTTTCCTTTTTCGTTATCCATGTACAGATCTTGAATCCTAACTCCATCTTCGATTAAAACGTCAGTTAATTTCTTTCCATCTAAGTCCACAAGAGATAGAGTAGAAACATTCCCAGCTTTCTTAGTGATTGGATAATGTCCTTTTTCCACTAATCGAACATCCCCAAAAGGAGTTAGATTATTAGGAGCAACTACTAGGTAATCTCGACTGTTTATATCTTTACCCGAAATTCTTATGTAATATTCGTTAAGTGTTAGATTTGTAATTTTGGTTTCTTCTGATGAATACTTAATGAATTTGTCGTTTAGAGATTCTGCTTCAACTTTTATTCCATCTACTTGAAGATCACCGAGGTAACTTCTATTCTTAAAGAATAAGCCACCTGCATTATCAAAACTCAATGGTGCATCTAAGTTGTTGATTCCAGCAGAAACATTTATCTCGCCCTTCATTGCTATGTGATTATCTGATTGAAATTCTACTGGGAGGATTCCTGTTTTTGTAGTAATTAATACGAAACTGTTGCCTTCTCCGAGTTTAAAAGTTTGATTATCGAAAAGTATGTCAACGGTTTCTTTGTACCCAGAGATAAAGAATTCTCCATATATGTAGTTGAATCCTTTCTTAAGTAGTTTTATAGGATCGCCTGGATTAAGATCGCTTACTTTTAATGTTGAAGTGTAGGAATCAGTTGATCCTAAAGTAATATCTTCGCCAAGAGCACTAGAAGAAATAAGAACGTTTCCATTTGCATCCGTTCTTCCAACAAAAACTCCCTTTGATACCACCTCAATTCCTTGAGCTCCAGAATTTGGAGTATCTGCAAAAACAATTTTCAAAGATATGAAAGTTGTGGTCTTTTGAGCAAACATTGCAACTAGAATCAGGTTGATTGCAAACAATACTCCTATGAATACGATTTTTATAATCTTACCTTTTTGTGTCATTGTTATTATTTTATAGGAAATTGAATACAATTTCGATGGGATATTTGTATTTAGAAATTTTCTGATATAATCACGGTATAAAAAGAAGCTGAATTATGGCGACAGTGTGGAATCAGGGGTGGAGCAATCCATCAAGTCTCGTCGAACAAATTGTAGGGTATTTGGACGAAACTCCGGACAGATCAAAATTTCTTTCTTCATTATCAATGATTGTGACAATTTGGCGATTAGCAGAAGATCAAGAAATGAGAGAAGGAATATCAATGGAATCAACAACCTACAAATTAAATTTAGCTGCAGCATTCGCAAGACTGTTGGCTAAACATAGTCACGATTTTCCAAATTCCACAGTAACTGAGGATCAAATCGACCATCTTATAATTAAATCTCTACAGTTACTTGGTCCAGATCAAAAGAAAAGATTTCTGAAGGGAGTGGTTACTTTTTTCCAAGATCTATAAGAATGGTAAAATGTAAGTATGAAAATTACCAAATTTGGACATTGCTGTCTTTTACTAGAAATAAAAGGAACAAGAATCCTTACCGATCCAGGTGAATTTTCAACATTGCAGAACGAAGTACAAAATCTTCATATAGTTCTCATTACCCACGAACATGCTGATCATTTACATGTAGAATCTTTAAAAACTGTTTTGCAGAATAATCCAAATGCAAAAGTTATTACAAACTCAAGTGTAGGCAAAATTCTAACTCAAGAAGGAATTGAATTCACAAAAGTAGAGGAGGGCGAATCTCATATTCAAAATGACGTTTTATTCGAAGGGTTTGGTAAAGATCACGCAACTGTGTATGGAAACATGCCACAGATGCTAAACACAGGCTACTTTTTAGATAACAATTTTTTCTATCCAGGAGACGCTTTTACTAATCCTGGGAAACCAGTTAAGCTCTTAGCTTTACCAGTCGAAGGACCCTGGATGAGGTCTTCAGAATCTATAGACTATGCTTTAGAAATCAATCCTGTGCAATGTATTCCAGTTCACGACGGTAGACTGAAAAATCCGGAAATGGCAGCTTCTTGGCCAAAGCGGATTTTGGAGGAAAAAGGCATAAAATTCAGCTCTTTAGAGATAGGAAAGACTTACGAATTCAATCTCGAATAGCCTTACCTACCAGCAAAATCTCACTTGGCAGTCTCAAAAATGTTGAGCATTTTTTGGAATTGATGAAACACTTCGTGTTATATCAATTTTGACCGATTTTTCGATTGATGAAACACTTCGTGTTATATCAATTTTGACCAATTCTTTCGATTGATGAAACACTTCGTGTTATAATTATCCTAAGCTAAGTAATTTAGACCTATACAAGTTATTTAACAAAAAGGCTGAGATTTCTTCATTTATCAAGAGAATGACCAGCTAAAATTATTTTTTATGATACGAATTCCATGAACGAGAATTTGAAAATTATACCTCTAGGTGGTGTAGAAGAGGTTGGAATAAACTGCACTGTATATGAATATAAAGACGAGATTTTAGTTGTTGACGTTGGATTAGGTTTCTCTGAATACGACTACTACGGAATTGATTACATCATTCCAGATATTTCATATTTAAAGAAAAAACAAAAACAGATTAAAGCTCTGGTGATTACTCACGGACACTTGGACCATATTGGTGCAATTCATTTTCATTTAGAGGACATGGGTTTCCCAGTAATTTATGGAACTAGATTCACATTAGAACTTATTAAACTTAAGTTAGAGGAAGCCGGTTTGATGGATAAGATGAAGGACAAGCTAAAGGTTATCGATGAGAATTCTAAACTAAAATTCACTCATTTTGAAGTTGAGTTCTTTAGAGTTAATCATAGTATTCCTCAGGCAGTAGGTGTTTATATTAAAACTCCAACAGCTAAAGCAGTTCACACAGGAGACTTTAAATTTGATAACTCTCCAATTAACGAACCAGTAGCTGACTATGGAAGAATTGCGAAAATCGGAGATGAGGGAATTGATATCCTTCTTTCTGACTCAACAAACTCTTTGAAAAAAGGACATCCAGTTTCTGAGAGCGAAGTTGCCAAAGGACTGGAAGATGTTATCGAAAGAGCAAAAGGTAGAGTAATTGTAGCTTCATTTGCAGGTCTTGTAGGTAGACTTTATCAATTGATTACAATCGCAGAGAAATACAATAGAAAAGTTGCTATCGCAGGATTCTCCATGAGAAAAACCTTAGAAATTGCAGAAAAAATTGAATATCTTAAGATGCCAAAAGACTTGATTGTGAATATTGCTCAAGTAAATAATATTCCCCCAAATAAACTTTTGATCTTAACAACTGGAGCTCAAGGAGAAGAAGAAGCTGCTTTATCAAAAATGGCTTACACTGACTACAAAGGAGTAACTGTTAAGAAAGGAGATACAGTTATTATTTCTGCAAAAACTATTGCTGGAAACGATAGGACTGTTCAAAATATGATTGATCAAATCATGTCTAAAGGAGCAAATGTTAGACAAACAGAAGATCTAGACCTTTACACATCAGGACACGGATATCAAGAAGACCAAAAAATCATGCTGAACCTTGTAAGACCAAAATTCTTTATGCCAGTTCACGGATATCAATATTTCCTTAGAGCTCACGGAGAAACAGCAAAATCTACAGGAGTTGCAGAAAACAATATCTTGATTACTAAAAAAGGATCAATCGTTGAAGGAAACTCAAATCAAGGATATAAGATTATAAAACAATTCCCTTGCGAACCATTACTAGTTTCTGGTTCTGGAGTAGGCGATGTTGGGTCTGTGGTTCTAAAAGAAAGAGAACAGCTAGCAAGTTACGGAGTCGTAGTGATTGATATTATTGTTAACAAAGAAAAGGAATTAGTTAGAGATCCGTTTGTAATTTCAAGAGGATTTGTTTATGTTAAGAATTCTCAGGAATTAATTAAAAACATTGTTGATAAAACTAAAGAAATCTATAACTCAATGAAGGCGAATTACAAAGAAGTTGCTGAAGTTAGAGAAGTAATTACAGCAGATGTTTCTGACTTAGTTTTCGAGGAAACTGAAAGAGAGCCAATGATCATAACCTTGATCAGCTTTGTGTAAAAGACTTTCTAAGATATAATCCGTCCATGAACTCTATTGAGCTTAATGGCGGATTTCCAGATTTAGGAGGGTACGCAAAACAACCTATATGGCTACCTGATGATGTGTACGAAAGGCATAGTTCTTTAGTCCCCTTGTCATACGAACCAATTCATAAAGAAGATTTGGCTATATCAATTCGAAGTCACATTGAAGATCAAGATTGCTTTATGAAGAAGCTTACGGAAGCAAGCGTGCCTTTCTTAGGCAGAGATAATTATAGCTTCATGTCGGTAGGCCATAGAATGTGTTTTTTGATTTGCATTCCTGGGGTAAATTCTACTGTTTTTCATCATTTCTTTCCTGATTGGGGTATGGAACCAAAACATAAATCCATGCAAGGTAGGAAGTTTGCAAGATATGTTAAAACGTTTAAAGAACTGGGAAAGGAAGCTTATTTAATTTTTCAGGGGAGTAACTTTGGGGGATTCAAAACAGAGATGGAGTATATAAATTACAGAATGAATCAATTAAGGGGACTTAAAGATGAATTATCTCAGATAGGTTTCAATAGTAATTTTCTTCCAGTCTTCAATACTATGAGAGGTGGGATGGATCTAACTATAGATAAAGATGATATTGTATGTTGGAATGCACAGGGTAGCGTTGTTGGTCACTTTAAAACCCCAAAATTCACTGTTGAAGAATCGTAACTATCTTCGTCTTTCTAACCAAATAAGAACGTAGTAAACAGGAACAGTTAAAG
Organism: Patescibacteria group bacterium; assembly: GCA_963169855.1. GTDB lineage: Bacteria > Patescibacteriota > Dojkabacteria > J137 > J137 > KLAP211. The sequence goes on along the minus strand of CAUJCN010000002.1, from coordinate 455,733 downwards.
CAGCCCCGATTACGATAGTGTTAGTCAATTTGAAGAGCAGGTTTATAATACCCACTGTTTCTCCCAATCCAATGGGAAACCCGTATAGTGGCGTGTTTCTTACTAATTCAATAATAAAGAAGTTGAAAATAAAAGAAATAATTCCTCCAATTGTTGCTGCGAATATTAAATATTGTCTGGTAATTTGATCCATAGAACTATGATAGTGGATTCTTATAGGTTTGTAAATACAGACTGACTATTGAAGTTTATCGAAGGGGAGTCTGTCGATAATATCGGTCTTTAACCAATCCAGGCTTTGGTCGTAATTATCTACAGAAATTACACCATCTTTGAACCTGACGATCTTATCTCTATCAAGCGTTGTTTCAATCGTGTATGTTTGTCCATCTATATCCCGAACTGTTACATAGTGAGTTTCCCAAGAAGACTTTCCTGGGTGTTTCTGTAACAGTAATGTATATTCTCCATCATTAATATAATTGATTGTTGAAGGTAACTCATAACTAACATTCATTTCTTCTTTTTCGATTGGATCGGATTCATCAAATCTTCTGTGGTCGAACCAAACAATATTATCGCTAACTTCTTTGTTTAAAGTTTCATCATAGTATGACTTAGGATAGTAGTATAAGTATCCTGATCTGCTAAAACCATCTGAATTAATTTCATAAGAATCAACTGGCATAATAAATCTAACCCAAGCTCTATATGCGAATCGTAAAGTAGAGTCATATTGTCCGTAGAAAATTCCATTGTAGATTTGAGGTTGCCTCCATTTTACTTTCACTTCTCTGTAAACAGTTCCATCTTCTTTTATTCCTACATAATGATTAACATCGTTTCTAACCCACTGATTTAGTTTTAATGAACAATTCTGGGCTTCTCCTAAACTAAAGTAATCACCTTTTACATCTTTAGCATATCTTCCGCTCATTCCGTATTCATCAAAGTATGCTTGCATATCTGGATTTGTAGATTCCAATCCTAAATCCCTAGCTTGGAATGATTTGACAATTAAATCAACAATCTTTGGAATATCCGAGTAAGGCAAGTTAAATAGTTTTTCTTTTACTGCGTCAGAAATTTGTCCAATAATTTCTTTTCTATCTTTATCGTATGCCTGATACTTATCTTCATTGTCAGTCTCTGCTTTAATAAAACTAAAGAGAGTGTCAGCAGTTACTTCTCCGAAACCTTCCACAATAATAGGTTGGACCAGACCCAATAAATTCTTAGCAAAGTTGAAATTTAATATAACGATATTATCGTATGAAGGGAAATCGCCAGGATTATAAAAATTTGCAATTTCATAGTAATCTTTGAAAAGCATCATACTTTCGTATAAGTCAGGATACATTGCTACATCCTGGGCTCTTGCTTCCGAAGCTCCACAACCGCTGTTCATTAAATACAATTGTCCATGAATATTGTAATGAGGCATCATTACACCAAGTTGCCATAGATAAAGCTGAAGATTAGTAGTGTCTTCTAATTTAATTTCGTCTGAGATCTCCCCATTATTTAAAGTGATGTCTCCATAAGCCGTTAAAATTCCCCCAGAAGATCTCATTTCTGCTTCATTCTGCATAACAACTAAGAAAGTAGATGGGTCTTTTGAACCAAGAAGCTGTGGAACTTTTTCAATAAATCTAACAGTCTTATCTGAGAGCTCAGGGAATTCTTTGCCTAAATCATTTACTGATCCAAGTTTTCCAGCAATGTCTACACCTGGTAACACTGGAATATGGTTAGTATCAATCTTGGCGATTTCTTCAAAAATTCCGATAATTTGAGGTTCAATATCTCTATATAATTCTAAGTACTGTGGGAATTCCTTTAAGATTAGTGAGATCGAACTTTCCTCATCTTCGCCAGCTTCTTCTAAAGTTCCCAATACTGAAGCTGAATTTCTGTCTGTAGAGAATCCAGTTGCAACTAAAATATTCTTTAGCTTTGGAATAGAATACTCAATCAGTGTATTGATTCTGTCTAATATTCGACTTCCAGTTTTAAAATTCTCGTAATAACCTTTTGTCTGATCAATTGTTTTTAAAAATTCAAACTTTGAAATCTCAGCATCAATTTTCGTTAATTCATTCTGGACATTGGTTAAGTATGTATCTATATTCGCAATATTCTTTACACTTAAATCCTGTAGGAGTAGAGAAGCATTATCTTGAATATTTTCTAAATATCCTAGGACTTTAAATCCAGGCATCACAACGAAATGAGTAAATAACAGTCCGATTGCAACAATTACGATTCCAAAAAAAAATGCAAAAACACCAAAGATTTTTCGAGTTTTTTGCCAGCTTCGTTTTTTAACTTTTGGAATTAAATTAACGTTACTTTCATTTGTTTTTCCTAATCGTGCGTTCTGCATTATTTATAAACTTTGTAACCATCTTTCTGCTGTAATGGCTGCTTTACATCCAGCTCCTGCCGCAGTTATAGCTTGTCGATAAATATGATCTTCTACATCTCCTGCTACAAATACTCCGTCGATTCCGGTGTACACTCCATGGTCTGCAATTAGGTATTTCTCTGGATTTAACTCCAATTGTTCATCTAAAAATGCAGTGTTTGGAATGTGCCCGATAGCTAAGAATAATCCGTCTGTTGGTAATTCACTTTCTTCGTTAGTTACATTGTTAAACAATTTCAACGCTGTAACTTTTGTTGTTCCCAAAACTTCTTTAATTTCAGTATTTAAAATTACTTCAACTTTTTCATTCCCAAACAATCTTTCTTGCATGATTTTGCTAGCTCTTAATTCGTCTCTTCTGTGAATTAGATAAACTTTTGTAGCAAATCTTGTTAAGAAAGTTGCTTCTTCTACAGCTGAATCTCCACCTCCAACAACTACAACTACTTTATTCCTAAAGAATGCTCCGTCGCATGTAGCGCAGGATGAAACTCCTTTTGTCCAGAATTCTTGTTCCCCAGGGATGCTTAACATTCTTGGCGATGCTCCAGTAGCAACAATTACAGATTTTGCATAGTAAACCTTACTTCCAACATGAACTTCTTTAATTTCCTGATTCAATAAAATCTTTGTTACGTCTTCATTTATAATTTCAGTTCCAAAGTTCTCTGCTTGCTTTCTAATATTTTCCATTAGATCTGGTCCATCAATTCCTTCTGGAAATCCCGGGTAATTCTCTACAAGAGTAGTAGTCATTAATTGACCGCCCCAAACTGTTCCAGCGATAACTAAAGGATTTAATCTGGCTCTGGCTGCATACACAGCAGCAGTTAACCCTGCTGGACCTGATCCTATTATTATAATTTCTCTAACATTATCCATATGATTTTATTCTATGCTGTAGCTGCTAGTTCTTGTTCGTCAGCGCTAATTAAATCTTTTAAAAGTTGTTTAAGATCTTCTTTTGGAAGAACTCCAGCATCTCTGTAAACCATTTCCCCATTCATGTAGATCATGTATGTAGGAATAGCCATGATTTCTAAAGACTGAATTGTGTCTTGATTAGCATCAGCGTCCATCTTGAAGAATGACATCTCATTTGACATTTCCGAAGCCACTTCATCAACAATTGGTGTGAATGCAACACAAGGTTTGCACCAAACCGCCCAGAAATCAATAAATACAGGTTTATTCTTCGATCCTTCTACAACCCATTCCTGAAATGTTGCATCTGTAGCTTCTTTTACGTGTTCGCTCATATTTTTATTATAAAATTTAGAATACTTTCCATTTTACTCTAAGACAGGAAAAATCTGAAATTATAAGTTTGAAGATCGAAATCTCTCTTATAGTTTTAGAGATGTTAAAGCTGTATGGAAATTTTCTAGGTTCAAATTTCTGTCTTTAAACTTCGTCTAAAAATATTTGATCTTCATAGCCTCTTTGATTTTATCCAATCTTAATCTTGCTTCGGCTTGAGTTCTTTTCGTTCCTTCCAAAACAATTTCTTTGACTTTATCTAATGGAAATTGAGCTCTTCTTTCTCTGATTGGTTCTAAGAATTTAATTATCGCTTTAGATAATTTATCTTTTACTTCTACATCTCCAACAGTTCCCTTTAAATATCTTTCTTTTAAGTCATTAACTTCTGCTAAATTCGGATTAAGGAAATCGTGGTAAATAAATACTGGATTTCCTTCAACTTTTCCTGGGTCGGTTGCGTGAATTCTTGTCGGATCAGTGTACATCTTTTTCACTTTTGCGATAACTTCTTCATCCGTATCCATCAGATTAATAGTATTTCCTTTACTTTTACTCATTTTTGCATCGCCATCTGTTCCGATCAAATTCTTTTCTACTCCGAACAAAGGTTTTATTTCCTTCAACAAGTCAGTTTTGTAAGTACTATTAAATCTTCTTGCGACTACGTTTGTTAATTCCAACATTGGTGCTTGATCAACTCCAACAGGAACAACATCAGTTCCAATAAATAGAATGTCCGCTGCTTGACTCACAGGATAGCCTACAAATCCAAATGGAGTAGAATCTCCAAAGTTTTTTTCTTTAATTTCAGTTTTGACTGTAGGATTTCTTAAAACTTCATTATGAGAAACCAAATTCATGAAAAATACTGTTAATTCAGCGATTTCTGGAATCATTGATTGGATAAAAATTGTTGATTTCTCTGGGTCTAATCCGCAGGCAATATTATCTTGAGCTACTTGGAAAATGTTGCTCGCTACTTTTTCAGGATTATCATAATTGTCCGTGAGTGCCTGTACATCAGCTATTAAATAGAAAAGTTCGTATTCATTCTGAAGTAAAACTCTATTTTTTACTGAACCTACATAGTGACCAATGTGGAGAGGTCCAGTTGGTCTGTCGCCTGTCAGGATTCGTTTTTTGTTTAAATTGCTCATAAAATAATAATATCAGTTATTACAAGGTAATAGTTAGGTTTTACGCGTAAAGTTTGTGGTGGCTTAGCACCAAGTTAGAGAAGCTCTATTTTGAACAATTGTATTATTCATACACTAATTTTATCATAAAAAAGTCCCATTTTGTAAGCCTGTAAACGTTTCCTTTCCAAAATCGCTTGAAAGTGCTATAAATCTCTCTGCTTACATAATTTAAATGGAAATAAGTGAGGATTGGAAAATTGATGTTGAGATGAGTAAGGAACCTATTCTTGAGTGGATTGAGGCAGTTTTAGAACACTGGACGACAAAGAAAAGAAACCTTTTTAGACACAGAAGGCGTCATAAAATGGTTAAACAATTGTTAGATGTTCCTGGCGAAAAGAGAACTTTTCACCCTTTTCTACCAGTGCTATTTGATTTTCTAGAAGATCGATATTCTTTCTCTTTTGAATCTATTTTTGACCCAGAATCTGAATTGGTAGATAATCCAGCTTTGTATGAAATTTTCTGTCTTTCAACTGAACTTTACAGACTTGTTCTTCCTTACACTCTAGATAAGGAGGGCCCTTTCTTAATGCAGCCAGAAGATTCGAGATTGATTAAAGAAAAGCTTACAAGTCTTCTTCATATTATGGCTGGCACGCTAGAAGATGAAGATTTCGAAAATGATCAAGACCTTTTGGACAGTGATTTGGCTTACCAGATTCCTCCAGAGGATTACGATCGTGTTATAAAAGAGCAATAACTATTTCTCCATCCACCTCAACCTTTCCTCTTTTTCCATATGTTCGATAGCATATCGCAACATAGTTCTTGGCATAACTTTGTTGTGTTTTTTCAAAAAAACTCTTACATGATCAAGCCCAATTCTTTTTCCAGCCTCTCGAATCATCCAGCCAGAAGCTTTATGGATTAAATCGTGTTTATCATTTAAAAGTAATTCAGAAATTGCGAAGGTATCTTTAAATTCACCTTGATGGATAAAGTAGAAAGTCGCAATTATAGAAATTCTTTTTTCCCAAAGATTTTCTGATTTTGCTAGTTTATAAAGAATATCACGAGGTTTGTCGGATAAATATCCTCCTACAATTTGGGAGGCAGAGGAATCTACTAAGTCCCAATTGTTTACGAATTTAGCGTTTTTCAAGTATTTATCAAAAATTTCTTTTCTTTCTTTTTCATCTTTTGAATGTTCAAACTTCATAACCAGAAGAATTACAGCCAATAGTCTTGCTTCGTGATGCTCATCATGTAGGAGCTCGATAACCTCATCGATCGTAGTATCTTTCCAAATCTGTTTCGCAACCCCACGAACTTGAGGGTTGGTTAGTCCGAGGAATTTATCACCCTCGCCGTACTCACCTTTGCCAGTTTTGAAGAACCATTCATTTGTTCTTTTCTTAACTTCTGATGACTGGGATTTTAGTAGCTTTACGATTTCGGCTGGTTTCATATTGTTAGTATATCAAAGAGTGTAGCAAAAAGTTCGAGTGTAAGTTCAAGTGCAAGTAAGTAAAAAACGAGAAAGCGTAATCTCAGCTTCTCCGAACAACGAATTACTAGTATAATCCTTTTTGTACTACTAACGAACTATGTCTGGAAAACGAATTTACAACATTTATCTTGGAATTGTTACTACTTTTTTTTCACTACCAATTCTTGCGCCAATTTTTCTTAAGCTTGGATGGATTCTTCCAGCAAAGGTAATTTACCTAGTGTATAGTTTCTTTTGTCACCAATTTTCAAGCAGATCAATTAACGTTTTTGACTTCCAATACGCTTGGTGTGCTAGAGATACAGGAATCTGGTTTGGAATTTTATTAACAGCAATTTTAGTACGAATTGGATTATTGCGATCAATTAAATGGTATTGGATTATTCCTTTTGTAATCCCAATGGCTTTGGATGGAGGATTTCAAACAATCTTCACAATTTTCAATTTAGACCCAAATGGAATCTTAGTTGGAAATCCAATTTACGTAAGTTCTAACTTTACAAGATTTGTTACCGGAGCTATGTTCGGAGTTGGGTTAGGATGGTGGATGGCTATTCAGGTTAAGACAATCGCAAAAATAGAAATTGATAGATTCAACTTCAGTAGATATTTGAAATTAGTTATAGTTGCAGCTCCGATTTTCATTGGATATTTTGCATTGGTTCAGGTTTGGAATGTAACAAGTCAGGTGAATAAGCCATTAGATGCATTAGATTTTGCAGTTAAAACTCCTCGAGGAAACTTCTTTGCAAGGCGTGAAAATGGAATCTGTCCTACAGAAAACGTAGGCGATTTGGTAAACTTAGATTGTTTTTTAGGTAGAAAATGAAAAGTTACGTTGGTTTAGAAATTCACGTTCAGGTTAAAACAAATTCAAAAATGTTCTGCAGATGCAGTACAGATTATTTTGGAAAAGATCCGAACTTAAATGTTTGTCCTGTTTGCTTTGGATTACCAGGAGCACTTCCTGTGCCAAACAAAGCTGCTTTCGAAAAAGCTGTAAAACTAGCCCTGGCTTTAAATTGCAGTATTAATCAGAGTACAAAATTCGATAGAAAAAACTACTTTTATCCAGATTTACCAAAGGGATATCAGATTTCTCAGTACGACAAGCCAATTGGATATGAAGGATTCGTGGAAATTGAGTTAGATGGTGATAGCAAAAGAATTAGAATTCAGAGAGTGCATTTAGAAGAAGATACTGGAAAATCAACACATTCAGATAACGGAGACGAAACATACTTAGATTACAATAAATCTGGAGTAGCTTTGGCAGAAATTGTTACTTATCCAGATTTCGAAAATGAGGAAGAAGTAATTCTATTCGCGAAAAGATTAAAACAGATTGTTAGATATTTAGACGTTTCTGACGCAGAAATGCAAAAAGGACAAATGAGATTTGAGCTTAATATTTCAACTTCGCTTGAAGAACTTCCAATGGGAGAACTTCCAAATTTCAAAGTGGAAGTTAAGAATATTGGATCAATTTCTGTTTTAGAAAAAGTTCTACAAAGCGAAACAGCGAGACAAATCGAGCTTCTAACAAAAGGTGAAGAAATTAAACCTCACACAAGAGGATTGAAAGACATGACTGGAGAAACTGTTTTCCAGAGAGCGAAAGAATCAGCAGATGACTACAGATATTTCCCAGAGCCAGATATTCCACCAATTCAAATTACAGATGAAACATTGGCAAGATTAAAATCAGAAATGCCTGAATTGCCACACCAAAGAAAGCAAAGATATATGGATCTAGGTTTGGAAGGAGAACAGGCTGATATTCTTGTTGAAGATACAGAGAGGGGAGGATGGTTTGATACCCTTCGACAAGCTCAGGGTGACAAACCAAATGATAAAGTAATCACAAAAGAATATGCTAAATGGTTGTTGGGCGATATCTCCTTCTGGTTGGAAAAAAAGAAGATCTCTATTTCTGAAATGCCTTTTTCTACAGACGACTTAATCTATTTGGTGAGTATGATGCAGGAAAAGAAGATTTCTGGAACTATTGCTAAACAAGTAATCGAAGAAATCTTCGAAAATGGAGGCAGAGCAGAGGAAATTGTAGTTTCAAAAGATCTTCTACAAGTTCAAGACGAAGGGGCTGTTGATGGATTTGTAGATGAAGCAATCGCTGCTAACCCAAAGATTGTAGAAGATTTAAAGAAGAATCCAAATGCAATCAAGTTCTTAGTTGGGCAGGTAATGAAGTTGAGTAAAGGAAAAGTGAACCCAAGTGTGGCTGAAGAAAAATTAAAATCTAAACTATCTTTGTAACCCAATTACTAATTAATATGGAATACCTACCAGAGCAATCTCAAATGATTATGATTATTAACATTCAAATAATCTGCGATTATAATTTTGATTTCACCTCTTTTGTGCAATGTTATGAAGATGAAATTCAAAAGTTGGATAGAACTCGAAGAAGTGGAGAAAGAGTATTGCTTAATATCGAATCTTTCTCTCAAGGACACGCACTGGTCGATACTTTCAGCTATACAATTGGTGAAGGAATTGAATCACTTAGAGCTCAATTCGAAAAAAATCTTCTACTAGAGTGGTGAAATAAAATTCACAATACTTCTTTCAGTAGTTTAGAAATTCTTGTAAGCAACTATAACGTTAGATAATCTTTTTTGCTGATTCATTAGATATTCTTACCAGATTAATCTATAATGAATAAAAGTTGTACAACATAGCTCAAAAATGAAATCTTTTTTAAAGATACTATTAATAATAGTTGGTCTTCTATTGCTGGCGATTTGGTCTCCATGGACGAAGTGGAGTATAGATTTTAGACCTTTGTTCGGTATTCAAGATCCGGGTGAAATTGCAGGACTTGTTGTGAATTCACTTGCAGGAAATATCGAAGTAACCTTGGATAATCAAGTCGTAGGAAGTGCATCAGAAGACAGTCCTCTATTCCTGGATGATGTTGAACCAGGCGAAAAACTTATTAAATTAAGAAGAATCTCTGATGTTGAGAATGCTTACTGGAATTATTCAAGAGTAATTGATTTGGAAGTTGGGACAACAGCAGTTTTATCATTTAATTTAGGACCAAATGAAGATTACTCAGAAGGAAATGTAATATTCTTTGAAAAAAAATCTTCAACCTCACAACCAACAATTAACTTTAAATTTGATGAGGATAATGTGAATTTACAAGTTGAAACCCAGATTTACAGAAATCTTTCCAAAGCTGGAACAGATGTACCATTAGATACATTAGAGCAAAAAAGCATAAAGATTGTAAAAGCAGGGTTTGAAGAACTAGAATTCAAACTTCTTCCTGAAGATGAAGAAGACCGAAGTAGAGTGAAAGATTTTAATATAGAAGTAGAAGTTTATTTAATGAAGCAGCCAGTAAATGTTTTGACAACAAATGATTCCGGAGCAGTATAAGATTAAAAATACAGTAAAACATCCAACATCCGTAATTGTCGGAGGCTTGTCACGACTTGGATTAGAAATTGCTGAATCACTTATCGAACAAGGAGGGTATGTAATTATTGTCGATAACTTTACTCAAAATAGTATCGATAAACTTGAGAACTTCCCGAAAGGAACTTTGGTTTCATTTGTAGATTACCAAGGAATTACAGGACTAGAAGACGATTTAAGAAGATTAGATTATTTCTTCTTCTTCGCACATGATAATTCAGAAGAACTTACAAAAATCTCTTCACAGGATTTCCTGAATTTCTCTAATTACCTCGATGCATCTCTTCATATTGCATCTAAATTTGAAGCTAAATTCTTGCTTACTACATCAATTCGAGCACATCAGAGAAACGTAACAAACGACGATTTATCTTTGAACTTCAACCCACTAAACGAGGTTAGGCACACAGTTTACACAAACTACGAACAGCAACGATATGCAGAAAGTTTAGTAATAGAGTACAACCAAAAAGTAAATCTAGATTCAAGAATTATTAGAATCGCAGACTTTATAGGAGATGGATTAGATTTATCGAAAAGAACTGATTTTACAGATTTAATTATCCAGGCTTGCGAAGGTGATGTTCTAAAACTTAAGAACGATGGACTTGAAAGTGAATATTTAGTTCACTTACTAGACGCAGCTTACGGAATTATTAAAGCTCAATTTTCTCAGAATACAAATGGAAAAGTGTTCTCGCTTTCCTATGAACAGCCGATAACTCATTTATCGATTGCTTACAAAATTCAAGAAGTAGATCCAGTTCCAAGAACAATTCAGTTTGTCGAAGTAAAAGATTCGATGACTTCTATAAAACTTTACAAACCTGCTCCTAACCTAACTCAGATTGGATGGATGCCTAGAGTAGACTTGGAAAAATCAATTAAACAATCAATCGCAATCGCAAAAATCGGAGTTCTAGAGCAACACACAGAAGATGACAATAGGAATAAAGGATTTGTAGAGAAATTGAGATCGTTTGTTGACTTGGCAAATAAAGAGGAACCAAAAATGCAAGACTTCAGCTCTGGTCCAATCACAAGACTAATTGAGGAAAGAAAACGAAAAGAAGAACTCAAGAAACAAAAATTTGAACTTACAAGTTTGTCTATAAAGGATAGAAAGAAACGAAAAGCATATACTCCTCAAGAGAAAATCTCTAGAGCAATCTGGAATTTCTTTAGAACTTTGGGAAACACTTTCAATGTATTTAAAAATAGAAATCCAATCGAAGGAACACTAATCCTTGCGTTGATTGTAGGTGGAATATTCCTATACTTCACATTAATTTCACCATTGATAGTTTTAGGAAGAAACTATTTATTCTTTAAATCAGAAGCTGCATCACTGGCTGCGTACCTAAACTCTCCAGACATTGAATACGGATTAAAAAATTTGTTGAAGTTCTCTTCGACAGTAGAGGAGACTAATTCACAGCTAAACAAAATTCAATGGTTTACAAACTTAATTCAAGTTGGTTCTCAAGCAGATGAACTAAAAAAATTGATGGAAGGTTACTCTGCAGTTCTTGACGGAGTTGCTAGCGTAGATAAATTCTATTCGCCACTAAATCAGTATCTACTTAACTACAAAAATAACCTACAATTGAGATCTTCAGAAACGAACTATCTCTCGACATTAGATGCAGGTTTGAATTACAACGACTATTTATTAGAAATTTCTAATAATGCTCCATTCTTGGAAATCGGTTTAGAAAAAATCCAAAAGGGTATATCGTTACTTGGCAATACAAACATATCTCAACTGCCTCAAGTTTTAGCTCAGGATGTAGTTAATCTTAACAATTCAATTGTTCAGAAATTTACGGATTCTGATGTACTTAAGCTGGCTGCGTTTACTCCAGAACTTCTAGGATTAGATGGCAGAAGAAACTATGCCGTTTTATTACAAGATAATACAATTCCAAAATATCGAGGGGGAACTTATCCTGTTTTAGCTATCCTTGGAATTGAAAACGGTTCTGTTGTAAGTATAAATGTTCAATCAGCAAAAGACTTACAATTCAATTTAGGAAACGTTCCAATCTCGGAAGTTCAAACAACAGAATTCGCTTATTCTCAAAGTGGTCAATTGACACTAGATTCGCTAGCAAATATTACAGATGATCAAAAATTTGGTGAATACCTAAGAACAGTGCTTAAAGATTCTTTGAATGTGGATATAAGTGGTTACTTGGAGATTAATTTGAACTTTCTGGAATCTCTTTTCGAAGATACAGACATGACATTTACTATCAACAATAGCGTATTCGGTACATCGTCTTATTTATCATCATTGAACGCTGCACAGCCAGAAAATACAACAACTCAAGTAAAGGCTAGGGTAATGGCAGAATCTTTTGCAAATGTGCTTTATTTCCTGTCTTTAAGTCCGTACTCATACGCTAGTCTTGTAACTGATAACCTAGCAAAAGCTATCGAGACTGACGATGTGAACTTTGGATTCTTTACAGATACAATTCAAGATTCTTATATTGAGTCGCTTGATCTGGAAAACGATACAAATAGTAAAGTTGCAATTGGATATTCCCTCATTGATTCAAAAATTGTTAACCCAAACAAGTACTCGATCATTAACTATGCAACGCAGGTAAGATTCCTTTCAGACGGAAGAGTTTCGTTCTCTGGAAACATAAAACTTCCAATTTTAGGAGCTGCTCAGGATATTGTGGTGTGCATCCCTACAACAGTTATGGACTCTACAATAAACATTAATGGATTTAATCAACAAAGATTTATTGTAAATAGCAGAGAAGACGAAAAATGTATGGTTTTTAGAGTAATTAACGAAACCGAATTAAGCTTCTCGTATATTGATTCGAATTCATTTGTTACCCAATCAGCTGATGGAGCATATAACTATGTGCTGGGGATAACTAGGGTAGAAGGACTTTCGCAGACATTAGATGTAGAAATCGCCGCTGAAGCTCCTTACAGGATAAGCAAGATATCTCCTGGTGACAATACATCAAATGAGTTTAGACTGACTGGGCAGCAAAACTATTATCTGAATATAGAAATCAGCTCTATTTAATCGTAGAAAAGATACAATATTTTACTTTTCTGCTATAATTCAACTATAAGAATAAAAGATTCGTCTAAAGAATCTTTTTTTAATAAAGAAAAATACTTTTATTTTTAACATATGGCAAAGACCAAAAAAACAACAGTAGCAGAGTCTAATGCTTTAACAATGACTCAAGATGCTTACGATGAGCTAAAAAGAGAATTGGAGCTGAGAATTAATGTAACCAGAAAAGAAATTGCAGAAGAAATCAAAGCTGCGATGGATCTAGGAGACTTGAGCGAAAACCATGCTTATACAGTAGCAATGGAAAAGAAAGAAATGAACGAAAATAGAATTCTTGAACTAGAAGACATCTTAGCAATTGCAAAGATTGTTGCTGGAAACAAGACAGACAATTTCGTAAACATCGGTGAACCTGTAGAAATTCAGAATGTAGAAACAAAGAAAAACAGAATCGTTGTTCTTGTTGGAACAGAAGAATCTAAAGCAGCTAACCCAACTGAAGGAAAGATCTCTGTAGACTCACCTATCGGAAAAGCTATTTACAACTCAATGATTGGAGATGTAGTAGACGTTTCTCTACAAGATAAGGTTGTAAAATACAAAGTTGTTAAGTTTGCTAAAAAAGCAGCTTAATCAATAATCTTGAATCTTTAAAGATCTCGCACAAAATGCGGGATCTTTTTTTATCTTCTTAAGGATTATGAGATAATAGTTTTAGATCTTTGAATCTTTTTATCTTTTATTTTTCCGCCAAAGGCGGCTAGTATGGAAACACCAGATAATACTTTTGATTACGAGTTAATAGACGCTGGAGAAGGCGAAAAACTTGAACGATGGGGAGAATTCTTTTTAAGAAGACCTGATCCACAAGCTATCTGGAGCAAGAATCCTAATATTGACTGGGAAAGTTTTGATGCTGTCTACGAACGAAGTGAATCGGGAGGGGGAAAGTGGCTAAATAGTGGTATGCCAGAAGAATGGCTCGGAGATTTCGACCTTTTTCAAATGGTGATTAGGCCAACAGCGTTTAAACATACAGGGGTTTTCCCTGAACAAATGGTCAATTGGAAATACATAATCGATAGAATAAAGAAAAGTGGAATTCAAGATTTTAGAATGCTTAACTTGTTTGCATATACAGGTGGAGCAACTTTGGCTGGTTTGAAGGGAGGGGCAAATGTGGTTCATGTTGATGCGTCGAAAGGAATGACGGCTGTAGCAAAGCGAAACTCAGAAATCTCTAAACTAAATAACAACAATGTTAGATTCTTCGTTGATGATGTAATCAAGTTTGTTCAGAAAGAACAGAGAAGAGGAAACAGATATCACGGAATCGTTATGGATCCTCCGAAATTCGGTAGGGGAGCAAACGGAGAAATGTGGGAAATAGAAAAGGATTTAGCATTTCTTTTGGAAGACTTGCGAGGAATTATGGCAGAGAATTTCAACTTTTTGATAGTTAATTCCTATGCAAATGAACTTAGCCGATATTCAGTAGAAAACGTCGTTAAAGACATCGTAAAAGGGGGGAATGTTTACTCGAGTGAAATAGGACTCAAATTAAAATCAAGACCAGAAATGACTTTACCTTGCGGAAATTACGTACGATGGGAATCCAAGTAGTTTACGAAGATAAAGATCTGATAGTTATAAATAAAGAGAGTGGAATTTCTGTGCAAGATTCTTCGACCTCTGAATTAAGTCTTCAAGAACAAGTTCAGCAGTACATCAAAGAAAAAGATAATAAACCAGGAAATGTATTCCTAGGTATAGTTCATCGCTTGGATACTAACGTGGAAGGGCTTATTGTCTTCGCGAAGAATTCAAAATCCGCATCTAGATTGTCAGAGCAGATTAGATCAAAATCATTCAAGAAATCCTATGTTTTGATTACAGATAACGAGTTAGATGCTGTTAGCGGAGTCATGAAAGATCATATAGAGAAAGATGAAGTGAATCTAAAAGCTGAAATTACAAACGATGAGCCTAACGCAGAGCTTGAATTCGAATTGATTTCGCACAAAGGTAATCTATTTTTGTACAAGGTGAATCTTTTAACAGGAAAGTTCCATCAAATCAGAGCACAATTTGCAGATAAAAGATCCCCGCTGTTAGGTGATTTGAAATACGGGAGTAACGTTAGATTGGATAGAAAAATTGCACTATTTGCTTTCAGAATCGAAATCACTCACCCAAGAGAAAAGAGGAAAATGAGTTTTTCAGAAACTCCAGATGTCTCGAATTATCCCTGGAATGCCTTTACCACAGAGCTGAAGTCTTTATAGTGGAATTCAAACTGCTTATCTATCAGAACTTTAGGATAAACATTCGCTCCATTGATTAAATAGTGAGAAATTTCACCCAATGCTAAGTGCGAAGCCCAAATAGGAACAGGGATAGTAACTATAGGTTTGTAAACTGATTTCAAAGTTTTATGCATTTGGTCATAAGAAAGAGGTTCAGGCGAAGATGCGTTAACAGGACCAGTCATCTTGTTCGCAAGTACAAACTTGAAGACAGATATTAAATCTTCGATGTGAATCCAACTAAACATTTGTTTTCCAGGTTTAATGTAAATGCCAACTCCACTTTTATAGGGTTGAACAATTTTTGGATAAGCCCCTTGTTTTCTATCTAACACAATCGCTGTACGCACGATGCAAACTTTGCAATTAGCCTTTACAGCTTCGTTTTCCCAATCTCTGCATACAAGACTCAGAAAATCTTGTCCGTTGTTATCTTGCTCAGTGATTACTTTCTCGCTAACAGTGTTTTCGTAATATCCTGTTGCGGATGAGTTAATTAGGATCTCAGGTTTCTTTTCTAAAGAATTAATTGTATCAACTACTAATCGTGTAGTGTCGATTCTGGAAGATCTTATTTCCTTCTTGAAGGATTCGGTCCATCTCGTTCCATAAATATTTGCACCAGCTAGATTGATTACAGCGTCAGATTCCTCCAGGGCTTCTTTCAAATTTAGAGGATTAAGCGGGATGACACGGACTTTTTCGGATTCTAAATCTTCGTATTTAGTAACATCTCGAGCAAAAAGAAAAATTGTATGTCCGTCTTCGACTAATGACTTATACAATTTTTTACCGATCAGCCCTGTTCCCCCAATGATTGCTACTTTCATCTAGCTACTAACGAACTAAGAATTAATATTAATCCAAATGCAAGTCTGTAAATCCCAAAGAACTTAAGGCTTTTTGTTTGCAAGTAATTCAGCATAAACTTTATCGCAAAGTTTCCTGCAATAAAGGCTGCAATTGCTCCAGCTATGTAGATTGGAGTGTTTACCGAGTTAAAGCTATTAGAAGAAATTAGATCGTAAACTGACTTCAACGCAGCAGCTCCAATGATTGGAACTCCCATTAAAAATGAAAATTCAGCAGCAGAAACTTTAGTTAATCCCATTAATTGCCCAGAAATCAAAGTAATTCCTGATCTAGAGACTCCACGGATGAATGCTAGCACCTGAGAGAAACCGATTATTAAGGATTTGCCATATCCAATCTGATGAGCGGCTTTTGTTCCTTTCAAGATTCTTTCTTCGAAGAAGAATAGCACTCCAATAATAATCATTGGAATTGCGACAATTAAAGCAGCTTCGCTATCAGATCTTGAGTCATAAAATCCATCAATTATATTGCTCAATAGTAAGCCAAGTGCCGCTGCTGGAATTACAGAGATGATTATATTGACGATAGTTCTAAAATCCTTATCTTCTTTGTTGCTGACTTTTCCCCGTCTTCTTAAGTATTGAATTAAAACTGCTGCATATCTCCAAAGTTTCTTCCTAAAGAAGTAGAGTAGAGAAAAAAGCGTTCCAATATGTATGAATGCGATAAATTCTGAGTAATTTGCTCCAGTTTCCCAGCCAAAAAGATTCGGCAGGGTGTA
Organism: Patescibacteria group bacterium; assembly: GCA_963169855.1. GTDB lineage: Bacteria > Patescibacteriota > Dojkabacteria > J137 > J137 > KLAP211. Next base: position 438,988 of record CAUJCN010000002.1, on the reverse strand, counting down.
GATATGTCCTGAGCTAGATACTGGTATAAACTCAGTTAAGCCTTGAACAATTCCTAAAATAATAGCTTGAATGATTGTCATATTCGAATAGGTTTATTTGATTATAACAGGTAGTAGGATAAATTTTATAGGGGTAATGGTGTCAATAAAGATTGACAAAGGTATATAAATATAATATACTGATATCAGTTATAAATAATATATGGAAGCAATGCAAAAAGAAGGAGGTTTAGAAGGGTTACCAGCATGGTTAGAAACTGCAGAGACAGACGCATTCGTAGGTGCAGAAGGAGACTACCCGCAAGTAGTGGATTTGTCAGGAGCTCGTGCGCCAAAGTCACAAATTGGGATAAAGCACTTGCCTAAAAGAGTTCCGGCAGAATCTGGACTTGATTTGGATGATACACAGCCTAGTGAGCCAGTTAAGGAAGGTTATACTATGTTGGAAAAACAGGCATTGTATAATAAATTTAAGAGAGGGGAAGCTTTAACAAGAGAGGAAAGGAGGGCAGCTTTTGCTTATTATTACAAAATTCTTCTTCCACAAGAAAGTGATGGTAGTTTTATACAACAGTACAGACAAGCAAGTAAGTTTTTCAATGAGAAGAACGCTGAGAATTAATTAAATAATACTGGATTCGGAAAAGCCTCGAATTAATTCGGGGCTTTCCTATATAGCTATGATATAATACGGGTAGTTATAAATTATTTATGGAACTAACAGATGACTCATCAGATCCAGTATCTACAAGCGACTTTAAAGTGGCTAATTACTTTTTAGGAGGTAGAATGAGAAATGGTCAAATTTACGACGGAAGTAATGCTTATTATCCAGAAATAGATTTGTCTCTTTTAGATGAGGAAGATCCAGTAAACCAAGGTAATCCAGCACCTCAAATAAAGGTTGCTCCTGCAATACAATTCCCTTGGTTTGAGGACATGGTAGCGCAAGCAGATGAAGCTCCCTCTACAGATGAGAAACCTGAGGTAGAAGGTGATTTTGCTAACTGGTTTAGTGGCTTAATCGATAAGGTTGATTCAGAAGAGGAAATCTAATTTATAAAAAGTATTTTAGAGGCACCTGTCCGCCATTGGCGGAGGGTGCTTTTTCTATCTCTATATGTCAGATCGGTCTGTCAATGTTACCAGGCGACAAACTAGACTGCTGTGTGGTAGGATGTAAATCGCGACTTTTTTATTTTTAACTATTTTTTATGAATGGCACTATAGACCAAGCGGATTGGTTCCAAGCAATGTTGTTATCTGCAGACCCTCAAGAAGATATCGATACAGTTGAGACCCCAGTTTTCCTGGGAGACATGATATTCGATCCTAGTATGCAAATCTTTGAAGATTCAACTTTGAATGATTGGATTATTAAATTCTTAGAAGCTCATCCACAAGGAGTTTACGATACCGAAGAAGAGAAAGCTTTAGCCTCTTTGATTCAGGAAGTTATCAGCGGTATGAAGCCACACCAACTTTTAGAAATCGCAATTGCTAGAGTATTGGCTCAAGAACCAAGCTCATTAATGCCTGAAGTAGAGAGAACTGTCATAGACATCAATGACTTCGAAATCTAACTACTCAAAGGTAAATCTTGAATTGGGATGTCGGTAACGACATCTTTCAATTCAATTTGTCCATCATCAATATCCTTGATCATTTGAACTCTTCTTCGATGTCTTGGTTCATCTGAAAATTGAGTCTCTAAGAAAGCTTTAACAATTTCAATGTGATCTTCGCTTTTTAGATCGGCATCCAAACATAATACATTCGCATTGTTGTGTTCTCGGGAGAGTTTCGCAAGTACAACTGAATTACAATTTGCTGCATGAATACCTTTAAATTTATTTGCTGCGATGCAAACTCCGATTCCACTTCTGCAAATCAAAATTCCTAAAGACTGGTCATTTTTTTGCACAGCCTCAGCAACTTTTGTAGCATAAACTGGATAATCATCTTCCATATCTAGCTCAAAAGGTCCTAAATCTTCGAACTCATATGGTCCATCTAGCAAGTTAATGATTTGGCTTTTTAATTCAAACCCACCATGATCGGAGGCAATATATACTTTCATGATAAAATCAACGTAACTAACTTTCATTTTGCGACAAATGATGAAAAATTACCAGCATTCATTTTTAACTTCGAGAATTTAAAGTAATGACAGATATCGAAAAGATAAAATCAAAATTGGATATCGTTGATGTGATAACCTCTTATGGAGTAGAAGCTAAGCGAGCCGGTAGTAATTTTAAGGCAAGCTGTCCTTTTCATAACGAGAAAACAGCTTCGTTCATGATTAATCCTCAGATACAAATCTTCAAATGTTTTGGTTGTGGTAAAGGTGGAGACTTAATTCGATTTATAGAGGAATTCGAGAAAGTAAGCTTTCCAGATGCAATAAAAATCGCTGCCGAAAAAGCTGGAGTAGAGTTGGAAAATACTAACTTCAAAAAAGATAAGAAACTTGAAGAAGAAAAGAAGAGACTGGTCGAAGCAAATACCTTTACAGCTAAATTCTATAACTATGTTCTAAAAACTTTGTCTGCAGGATTGTCCGGAAGATCTTATGCAGAGAAAAGAAAAATTGATGGAAAAAGAATAGAAGATTTTATGGTTGGCTATGCACCAAAATCATATTCGGCCTTGAAAACTCAGCTTTTAAAAAGAGGATTCAGCGAAACAGAACTAGTAAAATGGGGACTTTTGGTGGAAAGAAACGGCTCAACAATAGATAAATTCAGAGAAAGACTAATGCAACCAATTTTAAATACAGCTGGTGATGTTGTTGGATTTTCGGGTAGATATATTGGAACAAACAAAGATACTCCTAAGTATTTAAACTCTCCAGAAACTTTAGTTTACAAGAAAAATGAACTTCTTTATGGACTGTACCAAGGTAAAGACGAAATTAGAAAACAGAAGTTCTTAATTATGGTAGAAGGAAATATTGATATTCTTTCATCGCATAGAGTTGGGGTTCAGAATATTGTGGCACCTTTAGGAACAGCATTTACTTCTAATCAAGCAAAATTAGTTAAACGTTTTGCAGATCAAGTATATTTCTGTTTTGATACAGACGGTGCTGGAATGAAGGCGTTGGAAAGAGGGATTGATATCGTTGAAAAGATTGGTCTGAAGCACAAAGTAATTGATATTACAGGGTTTCAAGATGCAGACGAATTGATCATAAAAAATCCGTCTCTATGGCCGGAAAGAGTAGCTAAACCTGTAAATTCAGTAGAGTATTTGTTCGAGTATCACCTAAAAGATCTGGATATGACCGATCCTGACGACAAATCGGAATTCCGTGATAGAGTAATGCCTGTTATTAATTCTTTGTCTGACGAAGTTCAGCAGACTTTCTTTATGAACAAGCTTGCAGAAATTGTTGGCGTTAAAGAAGATCAACTTGAAAAAAGACGAAAGCGAAATCCAATTGTACATGAAGAAGAGCCTAGAGAATACGTACCTTTAAATAAAGTTAAAATAGAAGGAGAGGAATTTCTGGCTGCAGTAATTATTCAGAACAAATCAAAAGTAAAAAAAGAATTCAAAAGAGAGGTTTTTGAGCACCCAGCGATTCGCCAAATGATTTCTAATTTTCTTGATGGAAAAGAGCAATCGGGAGATCAGGATTTTGAACATTACTCAAAAATTATGACTATAGATGTTTCCAGGGTGAAGGATGTGAGCGAAGAAATAAACTACAGATACAAATTACTTTACAAGGCCTACTTAAAACAGTATTTAAAAAAATTGTCGTCTGGGGGAGTTGATAGCGAAGAAATGAGCGAAATTACTAAAACTATCGAAGCTTTGAAAAATATAGATTCAGTAAAAATAATTTGATTTTCAGAAAATTTGAAATAAATTAGGAGCCAAAGGCTCCCATTTATCAAGTTTGAAAGGATTTGAGATTATCTTCGTCTTCCGAATCTTTTATTCTTTTCTACTTTTGTAGATCCGAACTCGTAAGAAACAGTAAGGTTTTTTCTACCTTTTAGAATTCTTCTTTTAAGAACTTTTCTTCCTCCTTTTGATGAGTTTCGCGCAAGGAAACTAAATTTTCTGATTCGCTTTATCTTACTTGGATTGTAGGATGGTCCCTGTGTCTTAGACATATACCGATATCAATTAATTAACTCGGAATTATACCTTGCAGATCGTTTTTTTTCAAATAGGACTTAAGATTACTGTATAATAAGTTCATAATAAAAATATGGATTTCCCAAAATTATTTGAAGAAAAGAAAAATGTTAAGAAAAAGCCAAGGATTTCTTATGGATTCATGGCTTGGATGCTTGGTCTAGTGGTGCTTTTGCTGATCGCTAGACAAATAACTTTGAGCACCCCAATCGAAACATCCGTGTTTGCTCCGAGATTAGTTCCAAACGATTCGGTGACTTATAACGATAGCTCAATAATCAAAACAACACAGCCAATTTCGGAATTCCCAGACAATTTAGGATCTTCTCGAAAATTGGATAGATTGCTTAGAACGGTAAATACTTCAGGAGATCAAAAATATTATATTTTTGCTTCGGATACAAAGATAGTTGAATCATTTAGATTTTCTAGAGATTTTCTAAAAATTAAGTACTTATCTGGGACAAATTACGCATTCCGACTAACAGATGGAGTTTACTTAAATAATAACGGAGCGACTTCGACAGTTTATTTCGCAAAGACAGGGGAGAGTATCGAAGATTTTGAATATGACTCCTCAGAAAGATCATTTTACGTTTTGATAAAGCAGCAAGAGCAACTAAAGATTCTTAGAATTGGAGCTTACGGTGAGCAAGAGATGTACTTGTTTAAGAATCAATATACTTCACCATCCAGATTTTTATCACTAAACTCCGAGCAAATCGTAATCAGAGATGCTACCCAATCGTGTGTGGTTATAAGTACTACTCAAAAAATAGAAGAAATGAAGGACTGTAATACTGTAAGGAAGAATTCGGCAGGGCTGAACTTTGTGGTTAAAGATAATGCGGTCTTGGGGGTTAATGTTGATACAAAAGCAGAAAACGTGGTTTACATTCCTGTTGAAGGGCAGATAACAAACATTTTGCAAAACGAAGATCAATTTTCGGCGATAATTTCTAGAGAAGTAATTTCCTTTGCAAAAGATAACTTTATTTATGTTTCACCTCTAGATAAAACGCTAAAATTACCTATAGGATACAGCGTTTCGGACTTTTACGTTGTTGGACAAGTGGTTTACATAACTAATGGAAAGTCCCTATTTGCTTGGAATACGGAGCTTCCTGTCTCTGCTCCGCAGAGTAGCTGGCAGCAAGTAGTAAATTCTTCGGACATTATTACCTCAGAATTTGCTTATTAAATCAGATCTATTGTATAATTGCAAAGATTTTTAGAAATAACCTATGACACATAATTTAATAAAAAAGGTTGATGACAAGTTCATGAACAAAAAACTACCTGTAATTAAGCCAGGACAGACTGTAGAGGTAGACACTATCATTAGAGACGGAGACAAAACTAGAATTCAGAAGTTCAAGGGATTAGTAATCTCTGTAAACAACGATAGATCAAGAAAAACATTCACTGTTAGAAAAGTTAGTTATGGAGTAGGTGTAGAAAAAATCTTCCCTCTATATTCAACAAATATTTCGGGAATTAAGGTTGTTAAAGAAGAACCCGTAAGAAGATCAAAACTATACTTCATGCGAGACAGATTAGGAAAGAACGCAATTAGAGTTAAGAAAGGAAAAGCAATGTTTGTTGATTCTGAAAATGTAGAAATGTATGATGCAGCACAAGAAGATGTTGTAGATACAGCAGTTGTTCCTGATTCGATTGCTCCAAACACAGAAGCAGAAACTCCTGTAGTTGAAGAAGCCGTGTCTGACGACAGGCAGGCAAAAGCAGAGTAATAAGAATTAAATTCAACTTAAGCAGATCCCCAGCCATTGGCTGGGGATCTTTCTTTTCTAGAGTATAATAATGAAATGAATTATAAAGATTTTCCACTTTTTGAAAAATACGAAAATGTAATCGGAATCGACGAAGTTGGAAGAGGTTGTTGGGCAGGACCGGTGTATGTAGGTGCATACGTTATAAATTCTAGTACTAAGTTTCTGGAAGGCATTACAGATTCAAAAATGTTGAATCTGAAACAACGAACTTACTTTTCTAAAAAACTAAGAGATCAAGATAACTTCCGATTAAAATTCGCGGATAGGGGTGAAATCGATAAGGGTGGAATTGGGAAAGCTATTCAGAATTTGATTTTAGAGTTAATCTCAGAATTAGATCCGATTTATCCAAACAGTGTATTTGTTGTGGATGGTCAGTTTGCTCATCCATTTACAAAAAATACTATCAAGGAAAAGAAAGCTGACATGAATTATTACTCAGTTGGGTCTGCATCGATAATTGCAAAAGTAGAGAGAGATTTGATTATGTCTGAATACCATAAGTCTTTTCCTTCATTTAATTTCAATAGGAATAAAGGTTATGGAACTAAAGGTCATCAAGCAGCTTTGAAAGAATTTGGAGTAACTGATCTTCACCGAAAAAGTTTTCGTCCAGTAGCGGAAACTCAAAAAATATATCTTCTTGCCTGATAGAAACTGTACACCTGCTGCGTAAATCTGTAATATGGAAATAGAGATATTCAGATTTATGAAACTAATTCTACCGCTAATCGTTTTGTTTGCCACAGCAAGTTTTTACTTGATAACTTTGGTCAACTATAATTCAACCGTTACAGCGGTAAATACAGACTTTAGCAAAAATTATTGGTTGCATCCAAGAAACCCAGTATTATCAGGAAGCTATGTAGAAAATACATTTGTTGGTGGAATTCAGACTGCTAGATATCAAGATCAAGGTTTAGAAATTATTGTTAGCAACGGGCAGGAAGAGCGATCATTTATTATTCCTGAACTTCTAGTTTCTGAATATTTAGAGGGATCCCAAGAAACAGGAAGAGTTAGCATCGTCGAAGCTAACTATAACGATGGTAATAAAGAGATTTTAGATATTAGTTTCATCACAAATGAGAACTAATGTATTGTCGATTGTTCTGGTTGCAATTTCGATCCTATTCCTTGTAGGAGGAATTTTAAATATTCAGAATCAATCCTTTTCGACAGAAGTAGACTCTATGGCTAACTCTACTGTACTTGTGTACAATATAAACAGGGATTCTATAGAAACTGATTGGAAAGGAGGATTGCTCTATCTTGATTTGAATGGAAGCAAGACGGAGGTATACTTGAACAGAGATATTTTATCAGCGTCAGATGGGGTATTTGCTGACGATGCAAATTTGATTTTTAATCAGAACTGTAACACAATTCAGATTAAAATCGACTTGGCTCTAGCAAAAATAGAAAATAACTTAACAGGGTTGTATTTTGACGATGAGTTTAAGCCACTAAATATTATTCAGAAATTTAGATGCATTTGAATTTGCAAAAATTTGTAAAAACATTAGGAGGGATATTCCTAGCATTAGGTATATTCTTTTCGGGACAGCTGTATAGTCCTACCGTCGAAGCAGCTTTGGTGTGTTGCTCTGGAGATAACTTAAGCACGAATTTCTCTTGTAGAGATTCAAATTCATGTGCAGCCGACCAATGCGCTTATGTAAATTCTTGTTTTGTATGTACTCAGTTTGATTATGGGACCGGTGCCTGCGAAGCTGCTGCAAATGGATTTACTGTATACACTGCCTCGGGTTGTAGACCGAAGACTGTTTGCTCAGATGGGACCTTAACTTGTGGTTCATGTCCAAGTGGAGGTAGCTCGGGGAGTCCGCCAGACCCCCCACCAGGTTGTAACAACCCTGGAAGCGTTTCTTTCGGAGCACAGACACTTATTGGACCAGCAAATCAATCAGTGGGACTTAATCCTAAGAGAATCAATTTTCAATGGAACAGAGTCGCTAGTGGAGGAAATACATCCAATGATGTTGACTGGGGACAGGTAAATAATCCTTGTATACCACAAGTACGGAACTATACTCTTTTTGTTAAAAAAGTCCCTTCAACAACAGCATGTGGAAGTGAAACAAGAAGCACTTTCTTTGAATTAGATAGTATTTCTGGTGGAAGTGCTGCAAGTAGGAACATTTTATATACTGGCAATGATTTAGACTACGGGGCGACATATTGTTGGTTTATTAGAAAGTCGAATTCAAATTCGCAAGCATATTCTCAAATTTGGAAATTCTCAACCGATGCTAGGCCAGTATTAACCTCAACTAGAATTCTAAACCCTTTAAATGGAGGAGAAGTTGCTACCTGTGGAGCAGACTTAAGGAGAATCGGAAAATATACGGCTTCAAGTACAATAATTCAGAATCCAATTGATATAGAAGTAACTTGGGTTGATCCCGATTCAGTAGGGGATTTCAAGAATATTTATTTGTCGTTTATTCCAACTGGAGCTAGTAACTCAGAAGCACAACGTTTTACTGATATCCAAATTCAGAATAAAGTAGAGAACAGAAGGACATTAGGTGTGAGGTATAATATTGACAACACTTTATCTGTACGGGAAGTCTCAACAAGCAATCCTGCAGGGGTATATTCTCCAAATGCTACAAGCGGAGATCATATAAATAATATAGACGGAAATGCAATAGTTCTGGGTATTGGTTCGGCTACAAATGTTACACTAACTAATAATGGAGACGGTTCTAGAACAGTAGTTGCAAGATTCAGGATAAGAATTAACGATAATTTCCCAAACAACAATACTAACCCAACTAGTGCATTCTTTAGTCACTATAACCTTTATTCGATGTTCATCTTTACTAGATCTAGAGTAAATGGACAAGGTCAAACAATTATAACTGAGTATTCAGGAGACATAAATCAGACAAATGTATCTGCAGACCTGCGATACATGAAGACAACACAAATTTTATACATCGATACAACTACGCCAACTCCAACAATTGCTACAGCAAATAATCCTGATAGCTCTTTCAACATCACCTGGAGACCATTCGATTCTTTGGGATTAAGACCGAATACGACCTTCCTAACTGCAGTACATTCAAATGCGGCTGGGGATAGACTGCAGGAGAATTATCCATCCGGAGCTACAATCAATCCTGTTCCAACAACACAACCTGCGCCATCAAATTTATCAGCATATCTCTCCTTATCTAACGCTACAAATACCACTTACGCATATAGAGATCAAAATTCTGGAGTAAATAGTAACTACACTTTCACATTAGAAGTAGAAGATTTGTCTTGTAACAGAGGCGGATTCCAACTGGTAGTCACAGGTTTACCAAGCCCATGGGTATCAGTGTTTAACAGCAATGCATCAATTGGAAACGTTCTGGGCGGTTCTGTAATCCCTCAAATTACAAACTACAGCCAGTTGTTCAGTTTGGATGACGCTTCAGACATTCGACAACCTCATACAACTGCATATGCATTCCTTCTAGGATCTACGGCTTTACCATCCGCATACATTTCTCAAAGAACTCAGTATGTAGGTGCTTATGATGATCTTGGACTACAACCACCAACAGGAACTAGTTGGTATTCGTATTTCTTGGAGAAAGTGCAAAATTCAACAACTCCTGTAACGACAAGGGCAGGGTTTACAACTACCACGCCAGGTTCGGCATCTGCAACAGTTGCAATTAACACTGCAGTTGCTGGTGCAGCAAACGAAAAAAGAAACTACATTGTTAACGGTAATGTTACTTTGAACAGTAGGACTAATTGCAACATGCGGTCGATATTTGTAATTTCAGGTAACTTAACGATTCACTCTGATTATCAAATCACCGAACACCCAACTGCAGGAGTTTATAATGGATGTATTTATGTAGTTCAGGGATCGGTTAGCCTTATCAATCATGCTCCAACAAGTTCTCGATCTAAATTTCCTAGCTCACCTGAGCAGAGTACCTATGGATTATTCGAAGCAAGTATTTTCGCTGATGGAAACATAACAATTTCAAGGGCTGGTTCTACAGCATTAGGAATGTTCTTAGTCGGAAACTTAGCAACAAGAGGAAGCATTACAGATTCAGCAACTTTTGTGAATACAGATAATTTATCTAAGCCTTCGCTACTGATCTATGCTGATCCAAGATATCTTCTTACATTCATGGATGATCTGGGTCGATACCCATATTCGATTAGAGAGCAAGGGGTTATTCCTTAATCAACTCCGGCGATTTCTTTGATTTCCTCCATTTGCTTTCTAACATCTTTTAGAATTTGCTCGATTGCTTTTAAACGTGAAGAAACCTTGTAATCTCTAGGGTCGTTACTAAGAAAGTAAGTGATTGGTTTTCGGAATATTTCAGCGACTTGAATTAACTTATCGATTGGTGGGGCGATTCTTCCAGATTCATATCCGCTAATTGTTTTATCTGAAACTCCTAGCGATACAGCAACTTGAAGCTGAGACATTTTGCTTTCAACTCGAGCAGTTTTAATTTTATCTCCGATTTCTTTTATCAAATTATCCTTTCTTTTCTCCTCTTCTTGATAATCGTATGCCATAGTTAATGTATAATCACTGTAGGATTTTACACAAAATAGAGAAAATATTATAGAGTAAAAAATGGAAAATATTACGATCAACAAATTGTATCGAGATGATTTGGACCGAATTTCAGGTATATTTTTAATAGATAAACCAGTAGGAATTACTTCACACGATGTTGTCGATAAAGTCAGAAAAATCTTCAAAACTAAAGCGGTTGGACATGCTGGAACTTTGGATCCTTTCGCCTCAGGGTTGTTAATTATTCTTGTTGGTAAGGCTACAAAGAAATCTGATGAATTTATGGGATTTGATAAAAGCTATTTAGCAGAGATTGCGTTTGGAGTTTCGACGGATTCTCACGACCCAGAAGGTAATGTTCAAGAGGATATTGAAGTAATGAATCGGTATGGCGGAATTGACGAATTCAACGATGATGTGAAAAAAAGTATTAACAGCTTTGTGGGTAAAACTATGCAGGCAGTTCCGGTTTTCAGTTCAGTTAAGATTAATGGCGATAAACTTAGGGAACTGGCAAGAAAATATGAACGATTTGAGTTAGAGGACTTAGAAACTAGTCAAAAAATTAGTTTTTACTCAGGTAACGAAAAGAAGAAAGAAGTTGAAGTCAGTAAAAGAGAAATCACTATTCCAGAAATCAAAGTTACAGATTTCAAAGAACGAAAATTTAGTATAAAAGAGCAGGACTTCACAAAGCTAGCAGTAACTGTGGATGTAAGCTGCAGTAAGGGAACGTATATCCGTCAGTTAGCATACGATATTGGACAGAAATTTGATATGCCTTCAATGTTGATAAACCTTAGAAGAACTCGAATTGGAGAATATAAGGTTGAAGATGCATTGACTATCGAGCAACTCGTTGAACAATTTGCTGAATAGTTACTTACACTTACTCTTGAACTTAAACTGTTTATTACCAAGCTCCGGAAGAACCTCCTCCACCTCCGCCTCCAGAGAATCCACCAAATGAACCTCCACCACCGCTCCAGCCGCTTCCAGAAGTATTGCTTACTCCTGCACCAAGCGATGATGTGTTAACCGAACTAGAGAAGCTTCCCATTGCGTTAGCTAAGTAAATAGCATCAAATGTTGAGAAGTTTCCTTCTAGCCATTCTGGTTGATGATTGTATAGATCTTTGAACTTCTCAGCCCATTGCTTTTCAATATCAAAAATCATAGCGAAAGGAAGGTACTTTTCAAACTCTTCTGGATCCAAGCCTTGTAGTCTGAATCTTTCAGCTGTATACAAATACATTCTGAAACCTTGTAAATGATTGTAGATCTTGCTTCCAGTTTCCGATTTAGAAGGCATGTGTCTTGCGATTACTCCAATTGATATTCCAAAAATAGCAATCCAAATTCCAGGAATACATAAGAAAACAACACCAATTACAGTTGTTAGAACTAAGCTACCTCCGATAAACGCTACTATGCCAAGTATGATTAATAAAATCGAGTATGTTGTATATTTTGCTCTAGTAATTTGAGGAGAAGCGTTAAAGTAACCCAAACTTACTAATTCGTTGTAACTTTCCTGAATTAAGCTTTGATATTTCTTAGCTCTTTCGTTTGAAGGGGTTTTGAAAGTAGAAGTATTGACTTCATAACTATCATCAAAAATTAAAGAAATAATATCGTTTTCCCTTTGTGTTAGTTCACCATATTTAGCTTCATCTTCAATTCGAGTTAAAGTGAAGTTATTTTTACTTTCCTCTTTGATTTTAATAAATCCACGAACTGCTAAATCAACAATTGTTGCAGAGATAATCTTTTTCTTGAATTCTTCGAAGTATAAATTACTTGCAAGATAAGGTCTTACATTTTCTGGCGGAGAGAATAGAGGAATAATAGTTTTAAGAGGATTTTTATCTCGTCCATTCTTGTCATAAATCCAATAGGCAATAAATATAGCCAAAGGAATACTCACGCAACAGAAGATTAAAAAGATGTTCGAAAAGAATGTAAATATTCCCATAATCGGAGTGGGGGAAAGTGCAACTGTTCCAAGGTCTGTAACTTTCCCTGATTCCAATTTAACTGGCATGACTAAATCGTAGTAACCAAAATGGGAAACTTTCATGTTGAAATCACCCGCAGGTAAATAATCTGCGACTCCATCCCAACTGTCGAATGTTAAACTATCAAGCATAACTGTAGTTCCCACAGACGGAGCCAAGTTCATTTTCAATGTTGCTGGAAGATTTATTTCATTTTCATTAAATCTATATGCGACTGTAAAATTACTGATACTAGATAAATTTGTAATATCAATTTGAATTCCTCTAGATGTATAAGAAGTATTTGCTGAGTGAGTATTTATATCGAAAAGTTGAAAATCATTTCGTCTTGCTTCTGATGGAAGGTTAATCTTTATAGTTGATTTGTCTGTAAAACCTCCTCGGTTTTCTGGCAATGTATTCCAATAAAAATAAATTCCTTCATCTAAAAATCCTAACCCACCGTAAACCTTGTATTTTATAGTCCAACCTTCAGAATAATTTGTAACGAACTCCCCATCAGGAAAAAGTTCTCTTTCAATTCTTAAATAGTTTTCTTTAGTATCTTCGTCTTCATAATTGTAAAGAGAGTATTGGTCTTGGTTTAAAATTTTCCCATTAACATCTCTGATTTCTAGTATTTCTAACTGCCTAAAACCTCCGCAGGTTTGGGTTCCGACAGTACAAAAATTGTCTGTTGGAATGTCTCTTCTTAGCCCATGAAATTCACCATTAATCAAAAGTTTCGCAGATTCTTCTACAATGAAAGTTGAATCTTTATTAATGTCTATAGTTACATCGTAGTAATCATAGCGGAATGTTGGAGCTGCCTGAACAGGAATTGCAAAAGTCGAAAAGGCGAGAAAAAGTGAGAGGAAACCTACAAATATTTTCATAAAAAAGTTATTATTACAATAATACTAACATAATATATATTTTATTAATAAGCTTCTATGGAGGAAACAAAAACAACAGAAGTTGTAGCTGAAACTAAGGCAGATTCAAAGCCAGAGACTACAACAACTACTACAAAAGTAGAAAAGAAAGGAGGAAACAAGGCTCTTTGGATTATTCTAGCAATCGTAGGATTACTAGTAATTTGCTGTTTGGGAGCTTTGGCTATCTGGTATTTCTTTTTTAGAACAGCTGCAGATACAATAACAAACTTTGCAAACGAATTCCCATATACTTTAACTACAACGGGGGGAAGTGATTCGACAACAGGAGGAAACAATAACTCAACGACAGGTGGAAACGATAATTCTACAACTGGCGGACTTGGAGATCTTTTTGGTGGACTACAGGCAGAGGGCAGATTTTCTGTTGATGTAGTATCTGTTGAACAAGATGGAAACGATGCAGTAATAACACTAGATGTTAGAAATAACGGATCTGATTCAACAACATTCAGTACGATCTTGTTCCTTTCATTAGTAGATGAAGATGGAAACACATTGTCCCAAGACTTCTTCTACCCAATCGATGAAGCTCTAAGACTAGACAGAGAAATCGGAGCCGGAGAAACTTTCAGAGGAAAAATTGCTTTCTATGTTGAAGGAAATCCTAGCAGATTAACTCTTGAAGTTAGAGACAGCTTATTCGATGAAAATCCATTAAAGATTGAACTATAAGTTTTCTTAAATTGATTTTGAACCCCCGCCAAAGGCGGGGTTCTTATTTCAAAAAATCTTTAATACACATTTAAAATTCAGGGTTTATTTGTTAAACTTATTCTCGTTGCTGACGTGGCGGAACTGGTATACGCGCTAGTCTTAGGAACTAGTACCGCAAGGTGTGAGGGTTCGACTCCCTCCGTCAGCATTTAAAACTACTAAAAACGTTTCTCACTCAAAAATTATTCACAAGTTTAGCTAGGAGGAGAAGCCTGTCCTGCGAAGCTTTAGCGAAGTAGGAACTCCCTACGTCAGCATTTTACTTCAAAATCACTTCTCTCTTAATTTAAAATAATCTGCAGTATAATAAGTTCGAATGGACTTACAAACATCTATTAAATCTGGAAAAGAATTAACTTCGGAAGAGTTGGAAGTTGTGAACTTCTGGCGTGAAAAAGAATTCAACAAGGAGCCTTGGAGTCATGATGGAATCAATTATTTTCATAGAAATCTTTTCTTTATTGTTCGTGATTCGGAACAAATAGTTTCGTTCGGAATGCTTATTCCTATTGATATTTTTATAGATAAACAAAAATATTCAATTGATGGAATTGCAACAATTTTTTCTACAATTCGAGGGAAAGGGTATGGAAAATATTTGATGGAGAGAATGAAAGAATATATTATAAGTCGAGATAAGATTGCAATAGGATTTTGCGAAAACAAAAACACGGAATTCTACAAGAAATGTGGTTATGGTATTTGGAAAAATGGTATCGATAACTTCATCTATATTGACGAAAATAATAATGAAGTTAAAGATGAGGGAGGAGACACCTTGTACATAGATAACAGCGAACAAACTCTCGAAAATGCGATTCAATCAGATAAACTCATCTATCATTATTTCCCTCATTGGTAAGATAAATCTATTTCCTCAAAATCTTTTCCATCGATTTGCCTTTTGCCAATTCATCAACCAACTTATCCATATAACGAATTTCCTGCATTAAAGGTTCTTTAATTTCTTCAACTCGCATTCCACAGATAATTCCTGTGATAAGTTTTCTAGAGTCATTCATCTTGGGGGCTTCAGCAAAAAATTCTTCAAAATTCTTTTGTTTTTCAACTACTTCATTAATTTGTTTTTTACTGTATCCTGTAAGCCAGGTAATGATTTCATCTACTTCTTCTTTGGTTCGACCTTTTCTCTCAACTTTAGTAATGTAAAGAGGGTAGACGCTTCCAAAAGCCATTGTATATATTCTGTGTTTTTCCATGTCCACATTTTACTTCATAAAGCAATTTTGGTCACTCTTCAATTTAGTTGTATGGTAATTGGATAGACTAAGAATCATTGCAAATAGGTAATATCCATAGAATAATGTAATATCGTATTTATTAATTTGAATCTATGGAACAAGAAAATAATAGAAGTATGATGATAGTTCTTGTCGCAGGAATCATTCTTGTTTTAGTTGTTCTATTTTTTATTCAGATGGGAAACAACTCATCGGATAATCAAAGCCCAGCAACCACGACCACAACAGCGGGCGATACTGATGGTAGGGATAATAATGACGAAGACTTCGTAACTTCGTTCAGTTTAGTCGAGCAGAATGATTCAGGTCAAAATGGAACTGTGGCTCTGACAGAGGTCGGAAATCAGGTACGAGTGGTACTAACTCTGACTGACCCAGTCTCAACATCAGAACCGGCGCATATTCATACTGGAAGATGTCCAAGTCCAGGTGGAATTGTATTCGAACTTGATCCTGTGGTTAATGGAACTTCGACAACAACATTGAATACAACTTTAACAGATCTAAGAGCTAGAGGAGATTTAGCAGTTAATGTTCATAAATCAGAAGCAGAATCTGGAGTTTACTATTCTTGTGCTGATTTAAATATTTAAGTTACTGCAGAAATGCCTCAACTATTTCGGCTTCGGCAGATTCTCTGCTGAGGCCTTTTGACATTAGATAATACATTTGTTCAGGATCAATATATCCAATTGTTGCACCATGTCCGCCTTTTACTTCGTTTTCTGTAATTTCTAAGCTGGGAATAGCTCTTGCGTAAGCCTTTTCAGAAAGTATCAGACAATCAATTTTCAAATATGTGTCTGTGTTATAGGCACCTTTCAAAATTTTCAAAACACCTTCAAAATCAAATCTTGATTCGTCCTTTAGAACAGCTTTTACTGATATACGTGAAGTCACGTTTGGTTTAGTATGAATAAATTCAATGCGTGTTTTCAAGACTTTGCTCCCAGTCCCGTTGAATTTTGCAATTACCTCGCATGGTTCATCCAAGTAAATTTCAGCTCCAGTTTGTTCTAAGTCTAAATTGATTTCCTTCATATTATTGAGTATACCATTCCGCATTGACGAAAATCGAATTGAATAATGTATAATGAAATTATGAGAAAGAAACTTTTATACGGATTTGCCTTCTTGTTCTTCGTTGCAATAACAACAGGAGCAATCGTTCTGGTCATCAAACAATCATCGAATCAAGGCCCAGGACCAGCTGAGCAGGATACTTTGCCACCAGCGATTTCAATGCCAATTAGTGATATTGTAACTCTTCAGCCAAGGACAAGTTTTATAATTGAATCAAACGAAAACGTTCAAATTACAAATAAAGATAAGTACAAATTATTCCCAGTAGAGTCTGAGACTGAAAACAAACGTTACGTTTTAGAGATTTTTAATACAGCTCTCGGTAGATCCACTCCAAAGATTGAACTTCAAGATGATGCTGGAAATAAAGTTGAGCTAGTTCCAGAGATTAGAAGAGATACATTTTCTTTCCCTCTCGGACTAAAGGACATCCCTGAATTTGAACCATATATTTATGTGGATGGAAACGATATTGCAGCAAACGTAAAAAAAGGTGTGAAGCTATACACAACTTTCGAGCCAACAGATTTAGTTGATCTTAATAAAGATAAATTGCTATACACAAATGCAGTTGGTATCAAGCTAAGATCAGAAGCTGCGGATTATTTAGTGATTATGTTGAATCAACTTAGAAAAGATACAGGAAAAGACTTGGTGATTGCTTCGGGTTATAGATCATACACAAATCAATTAACTCAATATTCTAATTGGGTAAGACAACTGGGTCTTGAAGAAGCCGATAAAATTTCTGCTCGACCGGGTTATTCAGAACACCAACTAGGAACTGTGATCGACTTTATGAGCCAAGATTCTGGTTTTGATTTCACAACAACTTTTGCAGATACTGTAGCAGGACAGTGGCTTGCAGAAAACTCCTATAAATATGGATACGTACTTTCATATCCTCAAGGAAAAGAATCTGAAACAGGCTATTCTTACGAACCGTGGCACTATAGATACATCGGAGCGGATTTAGCTACAGAATATCATAGTAGTGGTATGGTTTTAAATAAATTCTTGAGTGGAGAATAATTCTCTCAATCTTACTATTAATTTTCTCGCTAGTATAAAATAAAATTGATTATTCAAACGGCAAAAGATAAATTCAAAAGTACTGCGATTACACTAAACTAGAGATTGAAGAAATTTAATTAATTTAAGTACTCTAGTTGGTTGAATTATCATTATTTATAGATTATAATCCTACATTAGTTTACTCGCTCATCTTATTTGGAATTCTTGGTAAACAAATAAATCCAAGCATTTAAGTGGCGGGTTTTTGTGCCGTTAAAAAGCACTGGATAAACACAAATTATTTTATATATTAATATTTACACTATGGCAGACTTCGTAAGATCAAAGCCACACGTAAATGTCGGAACTCTAGGTCACATCGACCACGGAAAGACAACTTTGACAGCTGCTTTAGTTTCATACTCTCAAAGAAAGGGATGGCAGAACTCAGGAAAATCCTATTCTGATATCGCTAAGGGAGGTATTGCTAGAGCTGGATCTAACAAGATCGTTACTGTTGCATCTTCACACGTTGAATATGAATCAGAGACAAGACATTACGCACATATCGACTGTCCAGGACACAAGGACTACATCAAGAACATGATTACTGGTGCAGCTCAAATGGACGGAGCTATTATCGTTGTTTCAGCAGCTGACGGACCTATGCCTCAGACTAAGGAGCACTTATTACTTGCTAATCAAGTTGGAGTAAAGCACTTGGTTGTTTTCATCAATAGATTTGATGACAATACAGACATGGACTTACTTGAATTGATCAAGGAAGAAATGAAGGACCTAATGAAGAAGTATGGATACGATGCAGACAAAGTTCCATTCGTAGTAGGATCTGCTTTATACGGAACTACTGGAGAAAAGGACGGAGACGAAACTATGGCAGCGTTACTTGCGGCTATGGACGAAACTATCCCAATGCCAGAAAGAGAAGTTGACAAGCCATTCCTAATGCAGGTTGAAGACGTGTTCTCAATCGAAGGAAGAGGAACAGTTGCAACTGGAAGAATCGGAAGAGGAAAAGTTAAAGTTAACGACGTTGTAGAGCAAATCGGTTTGATGGACACTGCAAAAGAAGTAACTATTACTGGAGTTGAAATGTTCAAGAAGCAGATGACTGAAGGACAGGCTGGAGA
The DNA here is from genome assembly GCA_963169855.1 of Patescibacteria group bacterium. Lineage (GTDB taxonomy): Bacteria > Patescibacteriota > Dojkabacteria > J137 > J137 > KLAP211. Next base: position 420,281 of record CAUJCN010000002.1, on the reverse strand, counting down.
TAACGTTGGATTGTTAATCAGAGGAATCAAGAGAGAAGATATCGAAAGAGGTCAGGTATTAGCAGCTAAGGGTTCAATTAAACCTCATACTGCATTCAAAGCTGAAGTTTACATCTTGTCAAAAGACGAAGGTGGAAGACATACAGGATTTGGATCTGGATACAAACCACAATTCTACATCGGAACTGCAGATGTAACTGGAGAAGTTATTCTTGCAGAAGGAACTCAATTAGTTATGCCTGGTGATAACATCACAGCAGAAATCAGATTGGGAACTAAAGTTGCTCTAGAAGAGCAGATGACCTTCGCTATTAGAGAAGGAGGAAGAACAGTTGGAGCTGGAGTAATCACATCAATTGTAAGCTAATAGAAACTAAGAGTCCCCGTAATAGAAAATTCTATTACGGGGCTTTTATTCTGAGCCTTTGTTTGTTATAATCGAAGGCACAGAATAGAAGATAGATCTTTAAATAAATAAGAATGCAAAAAATAAGAGTTAAAATAAAAGGATTTGACTTCAAAGTTGTTGATAAAGCAACGATGGATATTGCAAAGGCCGTAATAGATGCTGGAGCTAAAGTAAAAGGTCCAATCCCACTTCCTACAAAGAAATGGAGCATGGCTATTCACAGAGGACCACATATCGATGGTAAACATAAGGAGCATTTCAAGTTATTTGAACATACAAGACTTTTAGATGTAATTGATTTTAATGTAAAGACGATTGAAGCTCTTTCTCATATGCAACTTCCTGCAGGTATAGAGGTTCAGATCAAAAGTTAATTGAGAATTTTATGAAAGCAATCCTAGCAAAGAAAATCGGAATGACACAAATTTACAAAGACAACGGAGAAGCAGTTGTAGTAACTGTATTTGATGTTTCAGGTAATGTTGTAAGTAAGGTAGGAAAATCAGGAGCTAAGAATCAATATGAACTTGCTAAAGATTCTAGAAAAGCAACTACTAAGGCAGAAGAAGGAATTTACAAAGCAATTAACTTTGTTCCAAGATTCAAAGAAACATTTACACTTTCTGAAGCTGTAAATTTTGAAGTAGGACAGAAATTAAACGCTGATGTATTCGAATTAGGAGATAAAGTTTCTGTATCAGGAGTAACAAAAGGTAAAGGATTTCAAGGAGTTGTTAAGAGATGGGGATTCGCAGGAATGCCTAGAACACACGGTTCATCTGACAGAGAAAGAGCACCAGGATCATTAGGATCAAGAGCTATTCCTGGTAGAGTTTTCAAAGGAAAGAAAATGGGAGGACACATGGGAACAAGAGCTAAGACAATCTTAGGATTAAAAGTTGAACACATTGATGTAGCAAATGGAATTATCGGAATCAAAGGTTCTATTCCAGGAGCAAGAGGTACTTATGTAGTTATTAAATCAAAGTAATTAGAATATGAAAACAGATTTAGTAGATTTGAAAAATAAGAAAGTAAAAGAAATTGAATTAGATGATTCAATCTTTGCTGCGGAACAAAATACAAGAGTATTAACTCAATATGTTTTTGTTTACTTGGCAAATCAGAGACAAGGAAATGCTAATACAAAGACTAAAGCAGAAGTAAGCGGAGGAGGAAAGAAACCATGGGCACAAAAAGGAACAGGTAATGCTAGAGCGGGATCAAATAGATCACCAATTTGGAAAGGAGGAGGAAGAGCACACGGACCTTCAAGTGAAGTTAATTGGAGTAAGGATTTGAATAAGAAATTCAAGAAAGTAGCGTTGAAGACAGCTTTAAGTAAGATTTTCAAAGATGGATCAGTTTCTGTTGTAGAAAATTTCGATGTAAAGCCATCTGCTAAGGATGCTACTAAGATTTTAGAGGCGTTTAACTCCCCTAAGAAAGTAACTTTAGTAACAAGTAAAGTTGAAGAGAATGTTATGAAAGCATTCGCAAACTTACAGAATGTCAAAGTTGTATTTTCAGGAGAAGTAAATGTTTATGATCTTCTAAACGCAGGACACCTGATTATAGAAGAGTCAGCATTAAATAACTTAAAGGAAAGAAGTTTATGATACTAAAGAAACCAGTTGTAACAGAAAAATCAATTACAGAATACAAGACAAATAAATATGTATCTTTCGAAGTAGATGTAAATGCTACTAAGACAAATGCAAAAAGAGAATTTGAAAGTATTTACGGAGTAAAGGTAGTTGAAGTGAAATCAACAAGTAGAATGGGAAAGTACAAAAGAGATAGAGTATCTGGAAATACTGTAAAGCATAAAGATAGAAAAATCATGCTTTTCAAACTTTCTGAAAAAGATAAATTTGAATTATTAGAGAAATAATTAATTAATAGATATGGCACTAAGAAAATTTAAACCAACAAGTGCAGGCGTAAGACATGCAGTGCTAATTGACAGAAAAGAATTGTCAAAAGTAAGACCTTTTAGAGGCCTAACTGAAGAATTGAGAAGCAAGGGTGGAAGAAATAACCTAGGTCGAATTACAATGAGACACCAGGGGGCAGGAGTTAAGAAATCATACAGAGTTATCGATTTTAAAAGAGTTAAGCAGAACGTAGAAGGAACTATTGAAACAGTTGAATACGATCCAAATAGAACAGCATTCATTGCTTTGGTAAAGTATGTTGATGGAGATAGAAAGTATATTCTAGCACCAGATGGATTAAAGATTGGAGACAAAGTAATTAACTCAGAAAATGCACCAGTTTCATTAGGAAACTCATTAAAACTAAAGAATATTCCTCAGGGAACTTTTGTTCACTCTGTTGAACTGTATCCAAACGGTGGGGCAAAAATTGCTAGATCAGCTGGAACAAGAATTCAAGTGATGGGAGGAGACCAAGGATATACTCAGTTGAAAATGCCAAGTGGAGAATTAAGATTGGTAAAAGAAGAATGTTTTGCATCTATCGGATTTGTAAGTAATCAAGATCAGAAGAATGTAAAATTAGGAAAAGCTGGAAGAAACAGATTGAAGGGAGTTAGACCAACAGTTAGAGGAGTAGCTATGTCTACAAAACACCCTCACGCTGGAGGACAAGGAAAGGGAGGTAGACACGGAACAGGAGGACCTAAGTCAGACCCATGGGGTAACATGATCGGAAAGAGAACAAGAAGAATGAAGAACCCAACAACTAAGTTCATCATCAGGAGAAGACCTGAAACAAATAAATTTAAAAAAACTAAAACTATTATTTAAGAAATATGTCTAGAAGTTTAAAGAAAGGTCCTTTTATTGAAGAATCTTTAATGAAAAAAGTGAAAGCAGCAAAGATTGCAGGAGGAAACAAGTCTATTAAGACATGGTCAAGAGCATCTACTATTTCTCCAGAAATGGTTGGATTAACTTTTGATGTTCATAATGGAAAATACTTTAATAAAGTATTCGTTACAGAATCTATGGTAGGACACAAACTTGGAGAATTTTCATTCACAAGAAAGTTTAGTGGACATAGTAAAAAAGGTAAGATCGCAGCAGCAGCACCTGGTGCAAAATAATTAAATAAATAATATGGAGAGCAAAGCAATAATAAACAATATAGGAAAATCAATGAAGAAGATGCGAATCCCTGCAGAAGTTGTTAAGGGAATGAAAGTATACGAAGCATTGAATGTTTTAAAGTTCATGAACAAAGGCACAGCGGTACATGTTTATAAGGCATTGAAATCGGCAGCAGCTAATGCAACTAACAAAGGTGCGTCTGTTAATGATTTATACATTAAAGAATTAAGAGTTGATAAAGGAGCAATAAGAATTAGCCACGGACATCCAAAGGCAAGAGGAGCAGGATATTCGATCTGGAATAGAGGGGTAACAAACCTAACTGTTGTGGTTAGTGATGAAATAGTTTCAAAAAAATCAAAAACTGAAGATAAAGAAGAGGAAAAGTCTAAGGAAGAAGGAAAGAAAGAGGTCTCTAAGACCGTTAAAAAAACAGCTACAAAGTCTAAAACTAGTAGCAAATAAAGGTATCTAAATGATATAATCCTATCGCATTTATTCACATAAATTGTATTAGGATTGCAATGCTGGTTTTATTAAACAAGCATTTAATCAACTTAATAAATTAACAACATTATGGCTAGAGGTTCGCACAAAGTAAATCCAGTAGGATTTAGAGTTGGAGTAAATAAAAATTGGACATCAAGATGGTATGCCAATAAGGAAACTTATGCAGACAAATTCTTGGTAGACAGAAAGATTAAGAAGCTTGTAAACGAAAAGCTAAAAGCAGCAGGCGTAGCTTCTGTTGTTATTAAGAGAATGGTTAATAAGATTGTTGTTGAATTATACGTAGCAAGACCTGGAGTTGTAATCGGAAGAAGCGGTGCTGGAATTACAGCATTTAAAGATGAATTAACAAAACTAGTGAATCAACCAGTTGAGGTGAAACCTTTCGAGGTTAAAAACCCTGACATCATTGCTAAACTAGTTGCAGAAAACATTGCTGCTCAATGTGAGAAGAGAATTAATCCAAAGATGGCTATGCAAAAAGCAGCAGATGCAGCAAAAGCTACAGGATTGATTAAAGGAATCACAATTTGGGTAGGAGGAAGAATTAAGGGAGCTGATATGGCTAGAGTAGAAAAAGTATCTTGGGGATTTGTTCCAAGACACACTATTAGAGCTGATATTGACTACGCTAATGTAGAAGGACAAGTACCTAGAGCTGGAAAACATGGAATTAAGGTTTGGATTAATAAAGGAGAAAAAAATACATACGCGATTGACTAAACATTATGTTACAACCAAAGAAACGAAAATATACAAAAGAATTTAGAGGAAGCATGAACGGTATTGCTTTGAGAGGATCAGAAGTTGCATACGGAGACTTTGGATTACAATCATTAGAAAGAGGATGGGTACATGCAAGAGAAATTGAATCAGCTAGAAAGGCTATGGTTAACTTTACAGCAAGAAAAGGAAAGATTTGGATCAAACTTTTCCCACACAAACCAGTTACTAAGAAAAGTGACGAAGTTGTAAGAGGAGGAGGTAAAGGACCAGTTGATCACTTTGTTGCAGTTGTTAAACCTGGATTAGTTTTATTCGAGATCGGAGGACTACCAGAAGCAACATGTAGAGAAGCTTTAGAAAGAGCATCAAGAAAGTTATCTTTAAAGACAAGAGTAATTAACAAACACATTACATTCTAAAACATGGCAGAGAAAGCAGTAAAAAAGACAAAAGCAGAAAGCAATGATACAGGTGTAAAGAGTGTTGCTGAATACAAAAAAGAATTAGTAAAACTAACTCTTGATGTTAAGATGGGTCAGGAAAAAAACACATCTAAAGTTAAAAAATTAAAAAAAGAAATCGCAAGATTATTAACTAAAGAAAATGGAAACTAAGAAAAAACAATTAACAGGAACAGTTGTAAAGATTTCTACTCCTAACACAGTTAAGGTTAAAGTAGAAAAGAAATACGCTCACCCAAAATACGGAAAAACTGTTAAAGAACACAAGAATTACATTGTGCATATTGCAGATTCAAAAGAATTAGCAGTAGGAGATGTTGTAGACATTCAGGAAGGAAGAAAGATTTCCCCACGAAAGAGTTGGGTATTTGTAAAAAAAATTAAATAATAACATGGTACAGAAATTAACAAGACTAAAAGTAGCAGATAATACAGGAGCAAAGGAAATTATGGTTATCCAGGTATTAGGAGTTAAGAAAGGAAGAACTTTCTCTAAATTCGGATATGTAGGAGATATTATCAGTGCATCAGTTAAGAAAGCATTACCAAACTCTAACTATAAAAAGGGAGATGTTGTTCATGCTGTTGTAATCAGATGTAAGAAGGAAATGAGAAGAAAGGATGGATCACATATTAAATTTGACGAAAACGCAGCAGCGATTATCGCAAAGGAAACAAAAGATCCTAAGGGAAGTAGAATTTTTGGTCCAATTGCTAGAGAGCTTAAGGACAAAGGATTCAATAAAATTATTTCAATGGCACCAGAAGTTTTATAAAAGTATATGAATAAGATTTTAAAAGGAGACAAAGTACAAGTGATGAGAGGAAAAGATGCTGGAAAGCAAGGTGAAATCGAACGAGTTATTGTAGACAAGGAAACAAAGAAAGTTAAAGTTGTGATCAAAGGTGTGAATATTGTAAAGAAAGCTCAGAAACCTAATCAACAGTTAGGAATCAAAGGTGGAATCATCGAAATGGAAAAGCCAATTGATGCATCAAACGTAATGATCCTAGATACTAAGACTAATAAGCCTAGTAGAGTTGGAATTAAAGTTGATGAAAAAACTGGAAAGAAAGTAAGATTTTTTAAGAAAAGCGGAGAATTAGTTAAATAAATAACATGTCAGATTTAAAAGAAACATACAAAAAAGAAATTGCAGCAAAACTAAAATCAGAATTTGGAATTGATAATACTTTTGCTATTCCAACATTAAGCAAAATTGTTGTGAACGCAGGAATTGGAAGTGAATACAAGACAAACACAGCTGTAGCGGATGAAATGAGTGCTGTTATTCAGCAAATTACTGGACAAAAACCAGTGATTGTAAACTCAGCAGAAGCTATTGCAAACTTTAAATTAAGAGAAGGTACTCCCAACGGTGTCAAAGTAACCCTAAGAGGTGAAAAGATGTGGAGCTTTTTAGACAAACTAGTGAATGTAACTTTACCTAGAATTAAGGACTTTAGAGGAGTTTCCGCTAAATCTTTCGACTCTAGAGGAAATTACACTATGGGAATTAAGGAACATACTATTTTCCCTGAAATCGATACATCGACATTAGTGAAGATCAGATCTTTACAAGTTGTTGTAAACACAACTGCAAAGAATAAGGAGCAAGCATTCAGACTTTTGGAATTGTTAGGAATGCCTTTCGAAAGAAAGAGAAAATAATTTATTTAGTAAATCTGTATTCAGATTTAGGATTTTTGATGATATAATTCAAAGGTTTTTATGGCAAACAAAGCAGCGATAGCAAAATACAAAAAGAACTTGGGCAAGACTCAAAATGGAAATACTCATTTTAAAACAGTGAGATTGAAACACAGATGTGCGATTTGCGGAAGACCAAGAAGTTATGTTCGAAGATTCAAGATGTGCAGAATTTGTTTTAGAAAATTAGCACTTTCAGGAGAATTACCTGGAGTAGCAAAATATAGCTTTTAATATTTAAGAAATGGTTGGAGACCCAATAGGTGATTACCTGACAAGATTAAGAAATGCAATAGAGAAAAAACAGGATACTGTTTCTATTCCTTCAACTAAAATGATTGTTCGAATAAGCGAAATCTTAAAAGAACAAGGATTCATTGAAAGCTTTGATGTTGAAGATACAAAACCTCAGAATACACTTAATGTGACTTTGAGATATGTAAACGGAGAATCTGCTATTAGAGAATTAGTAAGAGTGTCAAAACCTGGAATTCGAAAATACAGAGGATACAAAGAAATTAAACCAATTATGCGAGGAATGGGAGTTGCAATCTTCTCTACACCAAACGGAGTAGTTACAGACAAGACAGCTGTTCAGAACAAAGTTGGAGGTGAATACATTTGTTATATTTTCTAAGATGTCTAGAATTGGTAAATTAGAAATAACAATCCCAGCAGGAGTAACAGTAGAAGTAAAGAAGGGTGGAGACTTTGGTCACCAAGAAGTTTTTGTTTCAGGTCCTAAAGGATCATTGAGCCAATCACTTAGATTCGGTGCTAATGCAGTTGTTGAAGATGGAGTTGTTAAAGTGAGTAAGGAATCAGATACTTTGCAAAATGCATCTTTCTTTGGATTATACAGAACTTTAATTAACAATATGGTTGTTGGAGTTACTGAAGGATACCAGAAAGATTTGGAAATTGTAGGAATCGGTTATAGAGGAGAAGTACAAGGAACGAAATTGGTATTATCTTTAGGTTATTCTCACAAGATTAACTATGAGCCACCAGTTGGAGTTGTAGTAACTGTAGACGAACAAGTAAACATTAAAGTAACTGGATACGACAAACAGAAAGTTGGAGAGGCTGCAGCTAAAATCAGAAGTTTTAGAGAGCCGGAACCATACAAAGGAAAGGGTATTCGATACAAAGGTGAAAGAATTAAGAAAAAATCAACTAAATCAGCTAAATAAACATGAGAGCAGTAATTAGAAAAAACATAAACAAAGTAAAAAGAAAAATGCACATCAGAAAGACAGTTTCTGGTTCTGCAACTAAGCCAAGATTAACAGTATTTAGATCTGGAAAACATATCTATATACAAGCTATCGATGATGTAAATAGAGTAACTATTGCAACATCTAATGATACAATCGTTAAATCAAAGAAAAGAGGAGTAGAAACTTCTGAAGAAGTAGGAAAAGATTTAGGAAAAAAACTTGTTGATTTAGGAATAAAGGCTGGAGTATTCGACAGAAGTGGATACAAATATCACGGAAACGTAAAAGCTGTAGCTGAAGGTATTAGATCAGCAGGAATTAACATTTAAATATGGAAGAAAATACTAAAGAAGTAAAAATCGAAACAACTGAAGTAGAAACAGCTCAACCAGCTGTAAGAAACAACAGAGAAGACAGAGGAGGAAGAAATTTCAAAAAAAGAGATAGAGAAAGCAAACCAAAGGAACAAGATCCATTCGATATCAAAATTATCGATGTAAACAGAGTCACAAAGATGTATAAGGGAGGAAGAAGAATGAAATTATCTGTATTTGTAGTTGTTGGAGACAGAAAAGGAAAAGTTGGACTAGGAATCGGAAAAGGAGACGATGTTAGATCAGCTCAGACTAAAGCTGTAAATAACGCAAAGAAAAACATGATTCATGTAAACCTAAAAGGAAATACTATTCCTCACGAAGTTTTAACAAAGTTCAAAGCATCAAGAGTGTTATTGAAACCAGCTTCGCCAGGAACAGGTATCGTTGCAGGTTCATCTATGAGACTTGTTGCAGAAGCAGCAGGAATTAGTGATGTTCTTGGAAAGATTTTAGGAGCAGACAATAAAATCACAAACGCGTACGCAACTGTGCAGGCATTGTCATTATTAAGAACTAGCAGATTATAATAGGAACAAAGAACATGATAAACACACTACCATCACCAAAAACAATAGGAAAAGCTAAGAAACTAGGAAGAGGATACGGATCTGGAGTTGGAGGACATACAGTTGGAAGAGGAGGAAAAGGACAAACAGCAAGATCTGGACACAAATCTCCAAGACCAGGATTTGAAGGAGGACAAAACCCAATTTCAAGAAGATTGCCTAAATTAAGAGGTTTCTCGAGAGCTTACTTTACAAACAAAGTTAAGAACTCACCAATTCAACTTTCTGATTTAGAGGTGTTAGCAAAGGAATTAAAAGTAACTGATATTGATATCAATACTTTGATTGAAAATGGATTATTAACTCCAAAGTACAACAAAGATTTAGGTGTTAAAGTATTGTTCGATAAAGAAGTATCTACAAAGATGAATCTTAAGAACTTACAGACTTCAGAAAAAGCGAAAGCAAGTATTGAAAAAGCAGGAGGAAGCGTAGAATAATTTCAAATAAATTTAAGATTGATTAGATCCCGTATTTAATGCGGGATCTTTCTTATTATGCAATCTAACTTTAGACCAGAAATACGATAGAATAATATTAATAACTCTTAATTTCTACCTGTGAAGATCATGCAATTAATACACTCAGAAAAGATGGGAGGAGTTTTTAGCATTGCCAATGGTATTTTCTCAAACTGGACTGAAAAGCAAAATATGTACATGTTTGTGCTTAGAGTGAGAGTTCCTGAGTCAAAAGTACAAGATAATAAGTACATAAATACCGGAAAGAATTTTATACAAGATTTAAGAAATCTCAAAAACTATATCAATGACAACAAAATTCAAATTGTTCATTGTCATGGGATTTGGCAAGGTTTAGGCTTGTTGCTGATATTACGATTGTTTCGATTGATTAAAATTAGAATTGTATTTCACCAACATGCCTTACTAAAATTAGGTAATGAGTACGACTTTAAATCATATTACTTGTCTAAATTTTTACTGTTGTTTGTGGATAGGTGTATTGCAGTATCTGATATCACTAAAGACTATCTGATTAAGAATTCGTGGATACAAAGAAAAAAGCTCTTCGTACTCAACAACTTTGTGCATCCTACAAATATAGATAACCAGTCTATGTCAGATTTCGAATTCTTTAAAGATAATATAGATGACTTTAAAGTTGGGTTTGCTGGTAGGATAGTGCCGTTAAAGGATTGGAGAACGTTTGTTGATTCATATAAATACTTGTCGAAAAAGTATCAAGATAAGATTTCCTACTACATTGCAGGAACTGGTTATGAAGCTAAGCTTCTGAAGAAGCAATTAGAGTTAACTACTTATCACAAAATTCAGTTTGTCGGACAACTTAGTAATATGAAAGATTTTTACAAAAATATAGATCTTTTTGTATCATGTTCGCTGCAAGAAAGCTTTGGATTGACATTAGTAGAAGCTCAAATGACTGGAACTCCAGTGATATCATCCAATATAGAGGGAATCACTAATATCATTAATGAAGGGACAAATGGATTGCTATTCGAAACTGGAAATCCAGTCGATCTAGCAACCAAAATCGAAACAGTGATTAGTGATAAGGACTTAAGGGAAAGTTTGACTATGAATGGGCAAGAAAGCTCGAAAAAGTTTGAAATATTGACGTATTTACAGAGATTGCAAAAACTGTATTTAAGCCTAAACGCCTGAACTTTTCAAAAAGTTAGCAGTCAAGTTTGTATCTTGCGTGCTATAATTTTATACATTTAATTAGTTTCAATTTTATGGCTCTTGATAAACAATACGCTAACTTAGCAAAAGGTACCAAACCAAGGAGATCATTCAAGCTCCCAAACAACAGATTCTTCAATGTAATTACAGACATTTTCACAAATAAAGAGATTAGAAATAAAGTTTTAGTAACTTTAGGAATCATAGTGATCTACAGAGTTTTATCTGCAGTTCCACTTCCTGGAGTGGATATGACTACTTATCAATCACTTTTCGAAAACAGAGGTGCTAACGAAGCCAATTATTTATTCACAGTGTTTACTGGAAATAGGTTAGAAACACCAAGCATTATTGGTTTAGGTTTAGCAGCGTACATTAATGCATCGATTATCATGCAGTTATTGCCTTATGTATTCTCAAGGCTTAAAGCTTTGCAAGAAGAAGGGGAAAGAGGAAGGCAAATTATTAATCAGATTACTAGAATCATTACATTCCCGTTAGCATTTGTTTATTCAATTTCATACATCTTGTTGATTTCTCAAACAGATTTTGCAAGTAACGTTCCTGGCGAAACATCAGGGAATCCATTGTATCTAATTCCTCATGCGGTTGGTTCAGATTGGCCAAACGCAACTAAGATTATTTTCATGGCCTTAATTCTTGCTGCAGGAACAGTGTTCTTAATGTGGCTATCAGAGATTATTACTGAAAAGGGAATCGGAAATGGATCTTCAATTATTATTACATTAGGTATTATCTCGAGTTTACCTGGATTAGTTAGTGTTGACTTACAGACATTAAACTTCCAACAGATCATGTTTGATTTCTTCAATGGAAATCCTGGAGTAATTACTAGTCCTATCTTCCTATCGTTTATAGGGGTACTGATAGGATTGTTTGTTATGGTTGTCGCGGTTGTATTTGTGAATGAATCGCAGAGAAACGTTGAAATCCAATATGCAAGAAGATTAAGAGGAGACGAAATTGGAAGGAAATCATTCTTACCAATGAAATTTACTGTTACTGGAGTAATGCCTGTGATTTTTGCTTATGCGTTACTTTCAATTCCGCAACTGATTGTTCCGATTCTAGAAAGCTCAAATGGAGGTCCAACAGAATTTACTACATCACTGAGAAACAGTTTCTTGTTTGCTCAAACCAATCCAACTGTAGATACAAATACCTTAATCTTTGACATAGTTTACTTTGCATTGATTGTAATCTTTGGAGTGTTCTACGCATTCATAGTTATGAATCCTAAAGATACTGCAGAGAACCTAAATAAATCTGGAGGATTCGTTCCTGGAATTAGACCTGGAAAATCTACAGAAAACTACATCAGTGGAGTTCTGTTGAGAATCTCATTTGTTGGAGCTATTATCTTAGGTTTGATTGCTTTGATTCCTTACGTTGGAAGAAACATAGTTCTAACATCAACAGGAAGCAACTTAGCTCTTCTTTCAAGCATTGGAGGTACCTCGATCTTGATTATGGTAGGAGTTATCTTGGATACAAAGAGACAATACTCATCTCTAAGAGCAGCTAGAAACTACTCGTTGTATGCACGAGGAGAATAGAGAACAGGGAATAATACTAAAAGTAAAAAATTACTCTGTATCTGACAAAATCATTACATTTATATCGACTTTGGGCAAGAAATCAACATTCTTGCTCAAATCTATTAAATCCCCAAAAAGCCGGAAAGCTCACGCTGTAGATATCGGAAATCATGTAGAAATCAAAGTTAAGAATGGTTATTCACTACCATTGATTACAGACATTAAACTGCTGAATGAATTTGATACTCTAAAGAAAGATCATTCAGGAATATTCTATCTTCAAGCGTTGTGCGAAGTCGCCGATAACCTTTCTTTCGAAGAAATCGAGAACCAAACTTTGTTTGGAGATCTATTGTATTTGGTACAAGACTGTAAGGCGACTGAATATAAGTATTTGATTGCATCCTTCATAATTAAGCATATCCAAGAATCGGGGTTTATGCCAGAACTTCCAGAGTACCAAGATGGTATTTACGCAAATCGAGAATCTGTGGGTTTAAACGTCGCGGAAATCGAATATGGGTTTCCAGTCGACGAAGAGTGTTACAAGGTCTTTAAATGCATTATAGAGCGAGATTTGGGGTTTACTTGCCGCATCAAGCCAAGTGTAAAAACTATCAATTTGTTATATGAACTAGGAATTTCTTGGTATTCAGTAGTTACTGAGAAAAAGTTCAATTCGGGAATATTTATAAAATAATGTTCTAAGGTTTGCAACGATAGTGGTTTATTAGTAAAATTCCTGCATGAGTAGTGATAGCAGAATCTCTGATAAAGAAGAAAAATACATCTTGGCGGTATCTTACAAATACGGCAAGTGTACCTTTGATACCAACACCAGGAGAATTTATGTCTATAGAAAAGGTTTCTCTCCACCAGTTGTTGTCTCCAAAATATTAATGACAGCAATCTTACTTTCTTTGATAGTATTTCCAATCACTAGACTAATTTCTAATAGTTATTATGTTAATCATTTAGAATTTGAAGGAATGTTGATACTATTAATGTTGTGCGCATCACCATTAATTATAGGTTTTGGTTTGTTATGGGCATATTCTTTTGGCGTGAGATATTATTTCCCTCAAATGGAACTTGATAACATCGTTGATGAATACGACAAACGAAAGGTGTAGTTTGTAAAATGTCCTCTTATCCTTCTTCTGAATCTTATCCTTTATCTTGGCTTATTGGCCTTTTTTTAATATAATTCATCGTATGTATTTATTGTTTTCACAGCTTAAAAAATATCTTCCTGAATTAACAGATGGACCAAGAGAAGCAGCAAATGCTTTCACTAAAATCGGGTACATGCTGGACAAATTCTATGAAGTTGAATATCAGGGGCAGAAAGACTATCTACTGGACTTAGAAGTCAGACAGAATAGAGCAGACTGCTTTGGAGTTTTAGGCTTAGCTAGAGAACTATCAGCTTTTTATAACATCGGTCTTTCCTTACCAGATTACGTAATCCCTACATATCCAGTTTCCGAAAGAAATGCGGCAGTTTCTGTTGAAGCAGATCGTGGTGTAAAAAGATTACAAGCTGTTGAACTTGAAGGTGTAACAGTTGGAGAATCCCCAGCATGGCTCAAAGAATACTTGGAAAGATATGGAATGAATTCTATTAACAATTTAGTTGACCTTTCTAACTATGTGATGATCGAAACCGGTCATGCCTCACACGCTTTTGATAGAGATTTGTTACAGGGCGAAAAATTGATTTGGAAATACCCAGTCCAAAATGAAAAATTTACAACTCTAAATGGAGAAGAAGTGGAAATTGATCCATCTATACTAATAATCTCAGATTTAACAAGAGCTACATCACTTACTTTCATTGGAGGAAAAGAGGTAGAAATCACTCAGAATTCAAAAAATATTATTCTAGAAATGGCAGTTTATGAAGGTGGAATAGTAAGACAGAACTCAAGAAAACTAAATATCTTCACAGAAGCTGGAAGTAGATTAGAAAAATATTTAGATCCAGACACACTTCACTTAGCATTTGATTGGTTAGTTAGTTTGATTTTAGATAATTGCGGAGGAAAGATTGTCACAAACTTAACAGACATTTATTTAGAACCAACAAAGATTGATCCAATAACCTTAGATTTAAACAAACTGAATGCCTTAGCTGGAATCGAAATTCCTCACAACGAATCAGAGATTATTCTAAATAGGCTAGGATTTCAGACTGTTAGCAAGCAAGGCGAAGTTTATACTTTCAATCATGCTGTGAACAGATTGGATGTAACAATGGAAGAAGATTTAATTGAGGAGGTTATTCGAATTTATGGATACGACAGAATTCCTTTACAGAATATTTCAATCGAATCTACAAAAGATATTACTCCAAAGGTTTTGGATTTAATCGATACTTTAATTTTGCACTTAGCTGCAAATGGTTACGATGAAGTTCGATCTTGGGTTTTGGTATCAGAAAATGATATTAATAAAACAGAAATTGACCCAAGTCTTGCTGTGAGAACAACAAACTCAATTAATGAAGAAGTACCTTTCATAAGACCAAATTTGGCTACGAGTTTATGGGGTCACTTTGTAAAAGGAGTAAAAAACAACCTTAAAGCGATGAGATTCTTCGAGATCGGAAAAGTTTTCAGAAAAGAAGAAGGTCATTATGCTGAACATTACGCATTAGGCTTGTTAAGAAATGGAGTAGCAGTTAGTGAGTTATTCCAAGATATTCAGATTTTGATCAAGAAAACTTTAGGAGATGTAGAAATAAGATTGGATAAAATGAAAGATGCAGAGATTTTTCATCCATCAAACACTTATTCTGTAGCTGTAAATGGAACACATGTTGGATTGTTAGCTGTTTCAAACAAGCTAGTAACTGAACAAGAATTTACATTCGCAGAAATCAATTTAGAAACAATAAATTCTATGATTAAACCATTTACTTCAAGCATGGAAATTACTAACAGAATTGCCGATCTTGATGTAAACATTTCTGCCAAGAATCTAAATGAGGCAATGGATATTGTGGCTCAAAGAACTTCTGAAATTAGAAATAGTATCTATTCTACAAAGTTTATGGATGAGTATAAACAAGGAGATGTAACAAACTACACATTCAGAGTAAGTTATGTAAACTTATCAGATGCTGAGGCTAAAGAACTTCACGAAAGAATTTTTGCTTAATCAGAAATTGTTAAGACAGTTTCGTTAGAAACAAATGTTCCAAATTCATCATTGACTACTTTAGATCCACTTTCTCCACCTATAATTTTGATTTCGGCTGTACCAGAAGCGATCTTAGTAAATTTTATTCTTACTATCTCAACTCCAAAGTTTAGAACTTTGTCTTCTGTAGTCACGCCAGAAATTGTGATTGTTCCATCTGTATCAGCTGGATTTGGGTAAAGATCAAAAGATCCTGTAGATCCCTCAATGGAATCAATCGTTATTTTTGAAGTATCGTACTGTAACTTAATCTCAGCTCCACGGAATAGCTCATTTGATTGAGAATTCAAGAAGATCGATAAGTCTTGTGGTTGGTTCAATTCAACTCGTGAATTTGTGTAGTTAAAGTTGAAAGTATAAGGACTATCTTTGTTTACAACTACTGTTTCGAAACTGAATTCATTTTCTGTATCTGCAGAAGTCTGTGATGAGCTGTAAACGCCCCAAACTCCAATAAATGATATTGTTACTGCGATTGCGATTATAAGAAGTGCAAATGTTCTATATCTCATTATTCACATTGTAAATTTAAAATCTCTTCCTGAGTAGGAACGTTGTCTCGATCGAATCTACAGCTATTACTTGCGTAGTTGCATAAAATTATCTTTAAATCTTGTTCGTCTAATTGAGCAGAGCAGTTTTCACAACTCGGAGCGTTAGAAACTAAATCAAAATTGAATATATCTTTCTCGTTCAGTAAAGTTCCGTACTTGCTTCCAAACATTGCTAGATCTTCGATATCGACTTCTTTTCCTCCTGATTTAAGTCCATTGTAGTCTCCTAAACACTTGCTCTGAACCTTAAATAGAACAGTACTACCAATCAAAGGGACTTTTACTTCGTTATTTGCAGAAGAAACATATGAATTAGTGTCTTCGTTAAATGAAGCTGTATTTTCTACACCTAATCTAAGTTCTTCAGGTTCTCTGGTATTATTAATCACTTTAAAGAAAATGTTTGCTACGATTTCACCGTCTTTTAATAAAGCACTACTAGCTTTTGCTAAATCTAGTTCGGCACATGCATAAGAACTATCAGCAGCCAAACATTCTCCAACAGATTCGCTTGCAGGTAAAATTGCAGATCCTAAAGTAAAGAATTCTGCTTCTGGCTCTAGAAACTCTTTTGGATACTGAACTTTTATGTTCAAATTGTTAAAGCTATTTGTTACTCCAGTTGTATCTCTGAATGTAAGCTGGTATTCAGCAACTTCATCGATACTAAAAACATGTCGATTATCCTTTGGAGTTACATCTAAGAAAACTCCTTGAAGATCTCCAGCTTGAGAATCCGCAGGAGCGTTACTTCTTTGAATTAGTAATACTAAACCTAAGGAAGTTCCTATCAATGCTAGGAAAATCCAAATCATCAAGATGTTATTTAAGGCTCTAATATTCATTAATCTTTAATCTGTATACTTAATACATCAGTTGCTGTATCAGTCCAATCTTGAACTAATAATTTAAAGTCAGCTTTGTTCTTTACTTCAATTCTATACGTTGCTTTGCCATTTGCAAAGTCAATTAGCGAAATTCCTTTAAAATTTCCTCCAGACACGCTCAGACCTGTTTCTGCTTCAACTTGGGCTGCAGTTTTTCCTCTTGATACTGTGAATGGTGCTGATGACAGATTTTCAATAACAATTTCAATGAAGGTCTTTCCATCTTTCTCTACATATTCTGCTGATGCATTTGGAGTATTTGCTGCTCCTGCTAATCCATTAGCACCGAAACTAAATTCAAAATATGAATTTGCATCATAAACAAAGTAGTTGTTATATCCAATTGTGCTTGCAGTCACATTGCTAGAAATATATTGTTTTGTTCTTCCAAATTCGTTTGTTAAATGAGGTGCAGCTGGTTTAGATCCATCAGCTACTGGAGTCTCATCTTCTTCCTCTTCCTCGGGTTCTGGAGTCGTTGGAGTTGTTGTTGGTGTTGTTGAAGTTGCTAAACTTACACTTTCTTTTTTAAAGTCGATTATCAAAGTGTTTCCTTGAGCTAAAAGTCTATAGCCAACTGTATCTGTAAATTCAAAAGACATTGTTGGACCAGTAGTTGAATATTTGTATTGAGTAATTACGTTATTAATTGCTGAAGTTGTGTTTAAGTCTGAATTAACTTCCATAATTCCAGTTAGAGGAATTGATAATGATTTTTTATTCTGAGCGAAATTAATCGTAATTGATGGTAATTTTGCTGATGAAAATTTTAATTCAGCTCTATCGAAAGACTGAAATTTATTAATTGTTAAAGAATCTAATTTAGCTGTACTTAGTACAGTTGCTGTATCCCCAACTTTAGATGAGAGCGATGAAATAAAATCACTGTCTTTTGGAGCATTTGTTGCAGCTGAATTTTGTAAAACTGATGAAGAAACCTTAAATGCCGAAACATTTGGAGTCTCCTCGTCATCATTTTGTTCAGGTGTATTGTTGCTAGATGTATCTGCACCAGACATATTTCTAACAACTAAAGCAGCTCCAACTCCAATAGCGATCACAATAACTATGTAAATAATTATTCTGAATGAACTATTTTCTTGAGTAACGCTTTGTTGAATTTCTGTAAATCTTGTTTGGTCCAGTCGATCCGGATGTACTGTGCTGTTAACCCGACTGCTCAATAGGGGAGATGCTTCTAAGTTAGCCTTTTTTCTCATAGATTTCTTGTAACAAGTGTAAATATAGTTTGTGCATATTTAGTATATAGGGAAAATTAATTCAAGGCAAGAAAGGATAAGGAAAAGATTAAGGTGAAGTATAAGAATGAAGTTGAAAAATTAATATCCAAGTTCCAATATCTAATTTCTAAATCTAGTAATTCAATAACTCATCCTCGCCTTGAAAGTATACGGAATTGTTGATAAGGACATTATATTGAAATGTAGTCAGTCTATTAATCCCAAATTCCAAAGTATTTCCCGTTCTCGCAGAAATATATCGACTCATTCCTAAGCTGGGATCAATTGAGTTTTCAAATAAACCTTGAGTATCGAAAGAACTATTAGTAATCTTAGTTCCTTCACCATTCATGAGAGTAATTTCTACTTTCCCAGAGAATTGCTGATTACCTATATTCCTAATATCAAAAAAATATCGATAGTAGCCATCTATATACTTAACAGTTTCATTTTTTACTATGATATTTTCTGCAATAATCTTATTTTTAGCATCAAGCTCTTTCTTTTTTTTGATCTGCGATATCGTTCTCAGGACTACTTATCGGAATTTGCTTATAGATTGAGTCCTTTACTGAATTATTAATCTTATTAGAATCTTGAGATTTAGTAAGGGGTTTTATTTAAGGACACTTGCCACTATAAAAGAAAATTATTAGAACTCCACAAAAAACAAAAGTCAAGAAAGTGGCTATAATAATTCTGCTAGTGTTCATATAATAATTTCTTTAATCAATCCATCTTCCATTTCGATTGTTCTATCTGGTTTTAGATAATCCAAAACTTTATCGTAGTGCGAAATTATAATCAAAGTTGTTTCTGGAATTGATTCTTTAAATTTTGCGATTCCTTCGAAAACTTCTTTTACTGATTGTTTATCTAATCCAGAATCAATTTCGTCTAACATTACGTATTTTGGTTCTAAAATCAACATTTGAAGAATTTCTGTTTTTTTCTTTTCTCCACCTGAGAATCCTTCATTCAAGTTTCTAGCTAGTAAATGTTCAGGATAATTGATTATTTTTGCTTTTTCTTTTAGTAAATTCTTAAATTTAAATACGTTCAATTGCTGATCTTTTGGTCTTCGAGAGTTATAGATTAATCTTAGAAAACTAGTTAAGCTAACACCAGGAATTTCTACAGGGTACTGATTAGCAAGATAGATTCCTAGAAGAGATCTTTCGTTTGGTTCAACTGAACAGACTTCAATATAGTTTCCATTTTCTTTAACTTCGTCTGGATCAATCATTCCTAGGATAAAGTCGTTAGGAGCTTCGTTTACAAGTTCGATGTTTCCTTCGGTGATCTCAAAGTTTGGATTACCCATGATTGTATTAACGAGTGTGCTTTTACCCGACCCGTTTTTACCGTTCAAAATTATGATTTCTCCTGGTTTTACATCCAAAGATACTCCATGAAGGATTTCTTTATCGCCATCTACAAGTTTTACTTTTAAGTTCTGAATCTTCAACATAACTCAGAATTATACTACAGTAAGGCTATTAAGTGATCCGATTTGACTTTTCTAAAGCCATAGATTAAATTCCGTAGTACATTTGGTTAATTTTTAAGATATGAAAAGAGGTACAGTTATTGCTCATTCAGGTCACGCTTCGGTTATTTTCGATAAAGTTGCTAGGTTAATGGTTTTCAACGGAGGAGGTCTTCCAAAAAGAACTTTACAGACAATTGTTACTGGAGCAGATAGTGGCGGTCATACTGGATTGCAAAGGCTATTGGGTTCATTTCTTTGGAAAAACCCAAAATTCAGGGTTCTTTTTTCAAAATTGAACGAAGACGAAATTGATGTAATTCCTGTTGGAGATATAAAGTCTCAAATCGGACGATGGAACGAAGACTTTGGAGCTAGATTTATAGATAGAGCTGATAACGAAAAATACAAAAGAGCTGTTGTAAACTTGTTCAAAAATATTTTCGAGCACTACGAAGTTGATCTATATAAAGCCGGAATTGGAAAAGCATTTGAAATGCACTATGCTGGGCAACCTGTAACTGACAATGGAGTAGACGCTTTTCTACCAGAAATGATTATGCGTTTGCAGGCTTATCTTGAATGTTACCAGGAAGCATTGAATGAAATGTATATAGATTCACCAGAGAAACTAAAAAACATTACTCATGCACTGGGAAATGTAATTCTGCATTTTCTTTATCTTGAATGTCTACAAATTATTAAAGCAACAGAAGATTTAGAATTGTCTCCAGAATTTCACAAAGGGGAGCTTGGTGTGCAAGATTTATTCTTTGGGTTATTACGAAATTTGAACTTAATACCACAAAACATTTGGATGCGATTATTAAGAGAAAAAGGAATGCATTTGTACGCAGAGACTGAAACTGGAATTCAAGTAAAAGGTGAAGGAGCGATTGATGACATGCAGTCAAATGAAAAACTCAAACCAGATAGTTATCGATTGTTCCTAGATGAAGATTGCCAGGAGGAAATAACTAAAGACCCTAAAGTTAATGAGATGTTTGATAGTATTCTTGAAACAACAGATTTTTGGATTATTCCTGCGGGGTCAGTTACAAATTGGCTTCCAATTCTAAATCAATTTGGAAGCAAAATTAGAGAGAGTGGAAAACCTGTTTACATGTTTGTGAATGCTTTTGAGCAAATTAATGAACCTTTAATTCAAAATCAAATTAAACAAGTAGTAGCAATGGTTGGAAGATTTCAATTGATCATCCCAGAAAAGAACGCGGATGTTGTAGACGGTTATGACGAACACTTTAAGTTTAAGTACACAAAACAAAGAAAGGTTGCTATTAACTTTAACGGTATTGAAAATTGGTTAAAGGAGAATGATTTGGATGTTCAAGTACATAAAATGCTTAACTGGAAGGCTTTAGACCCAGGAGAAGGAGGTTTGAAGTACAGAGAAGATGAAATTTCTTTGATAATTACTTTGATTGGGGAAGCATTAGAGAAAGGAGAATCAGTTGATATTGTTGAAGTTCTAAGAATTAATGGATTAGATATTAGTGAAGCATCTCCATTACTTATTGAAGGAATGCAGGAATTCTTAATGAAGGATCGAGCTTTTAGAGAACAAAACCGAGAAGCGGTTCGTGAATTTAGATTTCAGTAATATGAATAATCAATACAATCTTCTAATAGAATTTGTAAAGGGACTTGCTGACCACGCAAAAAATAATGTTCCGAAATCTTTCTCTGCAAAAGAAAATAACGAATTGGTGAGCGAAGTTGACTCTTACATCGAATCAAAATTACGAACTTTTATCGAAACTAATTTTCCAAACGAAAAAATTTGGGGAGAAGAAAACGGAGGAGAAGAGGGAGGTTGGTTAATTGATCCAATCGATGGAACAAGACACTACCTATTTGGAATTCCATTAAGTTCAATTTCTCTAGTAAGAATTCAAAATGATGAATCTGTTTTTGCAATCGTAGCAAACATAATGACAAATGAAATCTTTGTTGCTGAAAAAGGGAAAGGTGCGAAACTAATTTCCGAAAGTAGTGTGAACGATTTAAAATTTAATCAAGAAGTTCCTGTCAACGAAACAATCGTAAGTTGGGACCACGTAATGAAAGATTCTTCCGAAGCTGAGTGGGCAGCGAAATGTTATCAAAGATCTTTGGAAACTTTCTCTAGGACAAGAATGCTTGGAAGTGGAGCATTATCTCTTTGTTACTTGGGACGAAACTACTTTCAGATCTTTATAAAAAGTATAAGAAAAACAAAAGAGAAAGCTGACATTTTTGGAGGTCTTTTAATTGCTCAGGAGGCTGGTGCAACTTTCGAAATCGTTCGATACCAAGAAATGGATTTTTACCTTGTTGGTACGTCAAATGCCATAGATACTGTTAAATCTAGGGTTCTGATATAGTTATGTTTTTTTTACAACTTCTATCTGTCCTGAAACCTTATGTTGATTTTCAACGTATTTAACAACTATTTTTGCAACATCCTCTGGTGTAACAGACAAATCAATATATTCTGGAAAAAATCTTTCGTACTCTTCTGTTGATGTATCTGAAGGAGATACACAGTTTACATAAATCTCTCTGTTGGCTAATTCCTCTGATAATCCAATAGTCAGTGATTCTATAGCTTTCTTGGAAATGTAATATGGCAACCAACCTTTTGCGCCATTTTCGAATGTCCCCGACAAATTAACTATAGTACTTCCTTTTTTCATTAAAGGTATTAAGCCGTGAGCCAGTAAGATTGGAGAAGTTATTCCTACATTCAAGGTATCTAGAATTATGTTTTGAGAAAATTTATCGAAATCGGTATTAGCGAAAACATTACTATCATCGTGCCATACACCAGCAATATTTACTAAAGAATGTAACGTATGGTTATAGGGTTTAATCGATTCAAGAAATTCATTTACAGAGTCTTTGTTACTTAAATCAACTATAGACACCCAAGCTTCTCCACCTGAACTCAAAATAAAGTTCTTGGTATCCTCCAACTTTTTCCGATTTCTTCCAATTAGAATTAAAGAGTAGCCCATTTTTCCTAACTCAATAGCCGTAGCTTTTCCAATTCCTGTGCTAGCACCCGAGATTATTACTAACTGTTTTGACATCGTAATTTAATAAATATCTTATTATAACCAGGGATTAAGATTATTCCTACCAAATGATATAATCAACCTGTTAATCAATATACGTATGAAAGTCCGAACAAGATACGCACCAAGTCCTACAGGTTACGCCCATCTGGGATTCGTAGCTAGAGTTCTAATGAACTATGCTTTGGCAAGAAAAAACGGAGGTAAATTTGTTTGGAGAAATGAAGATACAGACCAAGAACGATTTATTCCAGGAGCTTTGGAATACAATATGAAATGGATAAAAGAATTTGGAATGGACTGGGATGAAGGTCCAGATAAAGGTGGTCCTTTTGCTCCATATACTCAAACAGAAAGACTAGATTTGTATCAAGTAGCGGCACAAAAGCTAGTTGATAACGGTTCTGCATACAGATGTTTTTGTTCACAGGAAAGACTTGCAGAACTAAGAGAACAACAGACTTTAGCAAAACAACGGACAAAGTACGACGGAAAATGCCGAAACCTAACTCAAGAAGAAATTGATGCAAAGATTGCGAATGGTGAGAAGTTTACAATCAGAATAAAAGTGCCAGAAAATCGAAAAATCGAATTCTTCGATGTAATTACAAAAAACAATGTTGTTTGGGATTCTGCAGATGTAGACGACATGATTATTATGAAGTCTAATGGGATTCCAACTTATCACCTTGCAGCAATGTACGATGATATTGCGATGGAAATTACTCACGTTTTTAGAGGTTCGGAGTGGTTATCAACAACACCTGTTCATGTTTTGATTTACGAAGGTCTTGGTGTAAAGAAAGAAGATATGCCTGTTATTGGTCACTTTACAGTAATTCTCGATCCAGCAACTCCTGGTAAAAAATTCAGCAAAAGAAATAGTAGTTTTAGAATTAACGGATTACCAATTCAAGGTTATTTAAAATCAGCAATTTTGAACTATTTAATGCTTTTAGGTTGGGCACCAAAAGACAATAGAGAAGTGTTCACTTTGGAAGAATACGTTCAGACTTTCGACATGGAAGGTTTGCAGAAAGCTAACCCGACTTGGGATCAGAAGAAAATGGATTGGTTTAATGGAATTTATTTGAGAGAACTACCTCTCGATAAATTGCTTTCAGAGTTTAAATACTGGATCGAAAGATATTTAACAGAACCTGAAGAAGATTTAGTACAGAATCTTGTGGAAACTGGAGATCACAAAGTTGCTTCAATAGAAAAGATGAAAGAATTAATTGCTTTTGCAAACTCACTTTTAACTTCTGACGAAGAAACTCTAAAGAAACAAATTGCATTGATTCAGGAAAGAGCAGTGAACTTCTGGCACATTCTTCAACAATTGGAATTCTTTTACAAAGCTCCAGTTAATATTGATTGGTCTATCAAGCAATTGAATAAAGTAACAGATAAATTACCAGAAATTGTTTCAAAATTAAACGCACATATTTCAAACTTGCCTGATGACTCAACTCAGTGGACACACGAAGAGTGGGAATCAGGAGTTCGAGCTATTTCAGAAGAACTCGGTGCAAAAGCAGGAGATGTTTTCATGGCGTTGAGAGTTGCAATTGTGGGAAGTCCATTCTCCCCGCCGATGTTTGAGGCTATGCAGCTTTTGGGAAAGGAAGAGAGTCTAAAAAGATTAAAATTTTAAAGGTTATAGATTTTCAAAATCATTTCTGATTTGTTCGATGCTTTTTTCTACAGCACCGCCACCGGCATTCTTGTGCCCTCCAGTCTTAAATCCAAGATCAGCTAAAATCGAAGCTAGATCAACGCTTACATACTCTTTGGATCTCCAGCTAACTTTAGTTTTCTCAGCATCATTTCTAGTGTAGAAGATTAGCCCGTGTTCAAAACCAGTAACCCTTCGCATAAAGGATTCTTTATATAAGCTCAACATTTCGACTTCTCTCCAAGAATCGCCAAAAACAGAATTGCAGTAATCCACGAAAGCTGCGTCTTGATACAAAACAGTACATTTTATTTCTGGGTAGTATTCAGTTTTCGATAAACAATAAGCAAAAAAGTCCATTGCATTTTTAGAAACTTCGGACTGTTCTTCGACAATTCTCTGGTGATCAACTCCTAATTTTTGGAATTCAGCACAGAATTCAAAAGTATCTGCATTTGAGTTTACTCTTAAACATTGAGTATCAGAAAGCACAGTTCTGTAAATGTATTCAGCACAAGTTAAATCAGGAGTAATGTTTAACGCCTTGAACAGAGTCCTGTAAATCAATAAACCTGTTGAAGAACTTCCGTAATTAATTGACTGATTTCCTAAGTCTGCATCTATATCTTCGGGAATATGATGGTCAAACAACACGAATTTATCTTTTCCGTAAAGTAAATGAATCTCTGCAGCTTTAGTAGTTAAAATTCTAGTCCATTGAGGGGAATCAACAAGGAAAACTAGATCATATTGATTAAAATCTACCTGATCTGGGAATAAAGACTGAACTAAATTAACATCTTTCTTTTTAGCAAAAGTATCGTTAATTCGCGAGAAAATTACATTATCAACTGTTTTTCCTAAGTGTTCGCAAAGCCATCGAAGTGTAAGTCCTGAATAAATGCAATCTTCATCCACCATCGAGCTATCCGAGATCACAAGAACCTTCTGAGCGTTGTTCAGCTTCTTAATTATTGTCTCGAGTTTTGTCTGAATTTCTGTCGTTATTATCATTTCTAAAGTAGTAACCTAAAACGAATCCCAGTGTTCCAAAAAGAACCCCAGAAATCAAAGGAATAATTTCTCTTAAAGTTGTAACTAAATTTGTTTTATTGACCAATGATTCAATAAAGCTGAGTATTATAACAAAAACAAAGATACTCAAAGTGGCTACAGTATAGATTATTGCGAGTCTTTCTCTAGTATCTTCTTTTTTCTTTATCGAGTAAGATTCAGCTTCCTCAAGAATGCTTTCAGCTATTCTTAAAGGTTCTTCAGAAATCTCAGCTTCTTGTGTTCCGAAAGACTCATCAGGAATGAATTCTATTAGTTCTTCGGGATCAATAAATTGTATGAAAGTATCTTCTTTTTTATTATCCATTAGTTAGTTGACTCTAAAGCTGTAATTTTTGTTTCTTGATTCGTCTTTTTATCCAGCAGATGAACTTCTTTTCCTACTGAGATTTCTAACAATGCAAGTGCTGCTGCAATAATGTCTTCTGCAGAAGTATTCAATTCATTTTTCATTTTTTCGATTTTCTCGGCAGTCTCTTTATCTATTGCGACCAACTTCGAATCTTTTCGTTTTAATATTTCTAGGATAGTTTTTTTCATGTTTACTGATGTATGTAAATCCAATATACTAAGTATAACAAAATTGACTGATAAACGTATTTGAGTTATGGAAGATTTAAAACAAAACAGATTCAATAAAGTATTTACAAAAACTAGGTTAGAGCTAGCTGTTGGAATAATAATACTAATCATTATCGGGATTTTCTTTTTGAACCTTTTATCGAACAATAACGGTGGCAATAATCTACCTAGTGAAATTGTAGAGAGGCCTTTCGAATTTACGGAAATTGAAACTGCAAGTTCAACAGAGATTACTTACAATAACTACAAAGTAGTTTTGGGTCAGGGGTGGGAAATCAGTTATGCCTTCAACGGACTTGTGGCAGAAGAATTACTTTGTTCAAATAACGATCGTTGCGATATTTACAATGTTTCAAATGGTGAGACTAATTACTACATTTCGTTACCAGGATTCTTTAAAAACCTTGCAACATCATCAAAATTTACAACTGAAGAAAAACCATTTACTTTTGGAACTGTAAACTTCTCGGTTGCTCAAACTGAAGTTTTAACTGTAAATAGCGAATCAGAGAATGACGAAGGAACTGTTGTAGGAGACGAAGAAGGATCTTTTGTTACTTCAGAAATTTACGGCTGTTTAGATAATACTATTTGTTTTAACTCGGGATTACTTCCTAAAGATCCTGAAGAAAACACGAGTGCTGCGGAAGCTTTCTACGATTTCGTAACAAGCGTAACGATTACAAAGTAATTTTCCAAATAAGGAACTTCGATTTATAATTAGTTTATGAAGAGAGTTTTCATAATTCACG
Organism: Patescibacteria group bacterium; assembly: GCA_963169855.1. GTDB lineage: Bacteria > Patescibacteriota > Dojkabacteria > J137 > J137 > KLAP211. The sequence goes on along the minus strand of CAUJCN010000002.1, from coordinate 393,463 downwards.
GTTGGAGCGGATCGCCAGAAGAAGGTTGGTTTCCATGGCTGAAAACTGAACTTGTAAACAATGGCTTTCAAGTAGAAGTTCCTACTATGCCAAATACCGATGAACCTGAAATTCAAGCATGGGTTTCATACCTTAGTCTTCTTGTGGGTGAAGTTGACGAAGAGACTTTTTTTGTAGGACACAGTATTGGATGTCAGACAATTATAAGATTTCTCGAAACGCTTCCAGAAAACTCAAAAATTGGGGGATGTGTCTTTGTCGGAGGATGGTTTGAATTAATGAATTTAGAAACCGAAGAAGAATTAAGTATTGCAAAACCTTGGTTAGAAAGACCAATTGATTTCTCAAAAGTAAAATCACATAATTCAAATTTCACTGCGATTTTTTCTGACGATGATCCTGTTGTTCCTTTAAATAATAAAGAATTATTTGAATCGAATCTCAATGCAAAAACTATAATTGAACATAATAAAGGACATTTTAGCGGTAGTGATGGTATAACGGAAGTTCCTGAAGTTTTAGAAATCATTTTAAAATCCTCGCTTGAGCGATAACTTCGACACAACAATTCAAACTTACAGAGATAATTTTGGCAAATATACCGAACGTACTCAATCAATTCCCGAAGGAGAGTTTAAAGAATGGATGGATTCTTTTTTATCTCAAATTCCAAAAGGTGGTGAGATTCTCGAAATCGGATCTGCTACTGGAAGAGACGCAAGATATTTTTCACAAAACGGCTTTAAAGTATTGTGCACAGATATTATTCCCGTAGCTTTGCAGAATTTGAAAGAAGAAGGTTTCGAAACTGCAGAGTTTGATTTTAGAGATGCTCCAAATCCTTTATGGAATGATAGATTTGATGGATTCTTTGCAAACGCCGTTCTACTTCATGCGACAGAAAATGTTTTTGAGCAAGCTCTAAGAAATGCTGCGATGGTGTTAAAGAAGAGTGGAATTGCTGCTCTTACTCTAAAAGCTGGAGTTGGAGAAGAAATTTCTATGGAAAAAATGGATGCTCCAAGATTTTTTCAGTATTACACTCTTGATAAAGTTAGAGAAATTCTTAATAGATTACCATTCGAAATAGTCGAAGCCAAATCTACTAATGATTCAAAATGGATTCACGTAATTTTAAGAGTTGTAAAATAGTGCATCAAGAAACTATTAAGCTATTGTAGTAAAATAATGAGTTTAAACTACAATTTATGTCTAAAGAAATTCAATCTTACAACAACTCTCAATCCCCAGAAGACAAAGCAATTTGCGATCAGCTTTTTCAAGAAATCGAAAAAGGATTACCTAATTCAGAAAAGAAAATCTGGCATAGACACCCAGTTTGGTTCTTAGACGGCAACCCAATTGTAGGTTACAGCAAATTGAAATCAGGATTGAGAATGATGTTTTGGAGTGGAGCGGATTTTTCTCATCCAGGATTAGTTGGTGGTACAGGAAAGTATAAAGATGCGTCAATTAAGTTCGATTCAGTTTCTGATATTAATTCTGACGATATCCAGAAATGGCTTAAAGAATCTCAAGATATTCAGTGGGATTATAAAAATATTGTAAAAAGAAAAGGTAAATTGGAACGACTAAAATAATTTAAGAACTCCCCAGATTTCTCACGAAATCTTTCCCCTCTTCAAAAGAGGGGATGCACGATTCATCGTGACAGGGGAGTTCGATTGTTATGATAGAATTCATCATGCTCTACGACAACATTCCAAGTCTGAAACCATTAAGAAGAATACTCAGAAGAGACTCAACTGAGGCTGAAAAGAAATTATGGAGTAAACTAAGAAACAAGCAACTACTGAGATATAAATTCTATCGTCAATACTCAATTGATCACTATATTCTGGATTTTTATTGCCCTCAGAAGAAGTTAGCAGTAGAACTCGATGGAGGACAGCATGCAGAATATGAAGTGAGGGACTATGATAAAACACGTACTATTCATCTGGAATCTAACGATGTTAAAGTAATTAGATTTTGGAACTCAGAAGTTATGGGCCGAGTTGATGATGTTTTGCAAACTATTGTATTAGAATTAGAGAAATAAACCTATAATTATGTCTAACGTAAAGATTTCAGAATCTTGGAAAAAACATTTAGAATCCGAATTCGGAAAAGAGTACTTTCAAAAACTGATCGAATTCGTAAAGTCAGAATACGGTAAGAATAAAATCCATCCAGCAGGACCGAATATTTTTAGAGCTTTTGATCTATGCTCTTTCGAAAATTGTAGAGTAGTGATTCTTGGTCAAGACCCGTATCATTCACCTCAAACTGCAATAGGATTATCTTTTGCTGTAGAAAAAGGACGGAGACTTCCACCATCACTTCAAAATATTTACAAAGAACTAAAAGCTGATTTAGAAATTGATATTGCTGATCACGGAGATTTAACATCCTGGGGAGAGCAGGGCGTTCTTTTACTTAACGCAGTTTTAACTGTTCAAGAAGGAAAGCCTGGAAGCCACGCAGGAAAAGGATGGGAGACTTTTACCGACTCTGTTATCAAACTAATCTCAGATCAAAAAGAAAACGTAGTTTTTATTTTATGGGGAGCGTATGCTCAGAAAAAAGAATCTCTTATTGATTCTACGAAACATTTTGTTATTAAATCAGCTCACCCATCTCCGTTCTCAGCACACTCAGGGTTTTTCGGAAGCAAACCATTCAGCAAAACAAATGAATATCTTGCAGAGAAGGGGCAAAAGGAGATAAACTGGAAAATATAATCATATCTTGATTTTAGAGATTCTAACTATGGATTTAATTACGCAAGTACAAACTTTTGTTTCGGAAAATACAGCAGTCTCTTTGATAATTATTGCTTTGCTTGCAGTTATATTAGGATTGATCATAGTTGTAATTAATCAGAATAGAAAATACCAAGTTGCGGTTGCTCCAAAGTACGGATTTCTAGGAAAGCCCTTGTACTCATTTCTAGCCTTTGCAGTAATTACTGGAGGATTAGGATTTGCTCTTGTTGCAACTAATCAAAATGCTGGAGTAGATGATGCGCTTGCAGGAGTTACTGTTACAGTAACTATCGATGCTTCTGTAATTAATCCAACAACAAAAAATTATCAATTTCGAGTGACTCCAGTTGCAAACGGAACACAATGGGGACCTTACACATACGACGCTTACTGGGTTTTCACAAATTCTGATGGAACAATTACAACCGAAGTTGAAACTCAACTTTCGAGAAACAACATTGGTGGTGTGATTCGAAAACTACCTTCGGGAATTAATAAAGCAAAAGTTAACGTATTTGTCGAAGATCGAAATCTATCAAAAGAAATCGAAATCTCAGTTCCGTAATGTCAAACTTCACAATAAGAAAAGGAGGAATTCCTGATTTACCAATTTTAAAAAACATGATGCTACTTGCATTGGAAACTGATCCCGATGCTTTTAGTGTTATGCTTTCAGAATATACGGGACATTCAGATTTTTGGTGGGAAACGTACCTTTTCCCTTTTTTGACAGAGGATCGTCAAGAAATCTTTTTTGGATTCGAAGGAGATCAAGTTGCTTCCATGGGCGGACTTTTATTTGATGATAAAGAAAAAAAATCTCATGTAGCTTCTATGGTTTGGATCTATACTAAACCAGAATTCAGAGGAAAAGGTTATTCTCAACAGATAATCACAGAAATGATTAATTCTGCCAGCAACAATCCACAGATTAAGAAATTTGGGTTGATGGTTGCAGCAACTCAAACAAAAGCAATTGATCTTTACAAGAAATTTGGATTCGAACTAAACGGAGTTATGAAGAAGGAACTAAAAGTAGGCGATCACTTTATTGACGTGTATATTATGGAAAAACAGATATAGAAAGTTAAAAGCAAAAAGAGAAAAAACATGTTAAAGTTCAATTATTTTTCATCTTTTAACTTAATTTTTTAATCTTTCTTAGTAATGGAAAATAGCCCCGAAAGAATTGAAAAAATTAGAGATGTTGTAACCTCAGCGTTAGACACCTCTTTTGCAGAGGTTGGTTCAAAAATTGAACGAAGATTCGAAGCGCAAGAATCTCAGAATAATAATGCTAATCCTCGAGGTAACGGAAAGACACTTCAAGATGGGGTTCAAAATCTTCTGATTACTCTTTTATTAACTCTCGCAAAAAACTTAGGTCTAAAAGAAAATGAACTTGAAAAAGTTTTCGACGAAGTTATAAAACTTCTTGGTGATTACAAGAACAAAAAAGGTGAAGTATAACCTCACCCCAACCCTCTCCTATAAAAGTAGGAGAGGGAGTGCACACCGAAGGTGTGACGGGTGAGGTTACACTTCGGCTTCTAGTTTAGCTTTCGACATAAACTCGATAAAAACTTCATCGATAGTTCCCGAAGCATCAATTACATTTTCAGTGGGACAGTGTTCTTTTGTAGGTTCGATAAATTCCCTGAAAGCAGCCATCAGATGATCGAAGTAACCATCGTCAGAAAATCCTTCAATATTTGCGTATGCCATGTTTCTTCGATGCCGAATAACAGGTTCTTCCAGTCTCAAGAAATATCGGTTGTCGTGTTCAAGTAGATCTAAAACTTCAGGATGATGATAAAGAAAATATCCTTCAATAACTACAATCTTATTTGTAGGATCAACTTCTCTGTACCCAACTCTTCCTGTGTTTTCTCCCCAACCTTTTACATAAACAGGAATTTGTGCGATCTCTCCGTTCTTCAATTTTCTAATAGCTTCGATAAAATCTGCCCAGACTAAATTGTCTGGATGATCATAGTTCTTAGTACCATCTGCCAACTCGACGTAGTCTGGTAATTGTTTGTGAAAATCATCCATAGAAATAATTTCGCACATATCTCCAAAATGAGTTTTCAATCCATTGGCTAAAGTCGATTTACCTGAAGAAGAAGAACCAGAGATTCCGATTAATCGGTATGTCATAAAGAGTGGGGTAATAAATAAATCTTAGGTTTCCGAAAAAACTAAAATCTATTTACAGTAAATTTTACACAACTTTTAGGAAATTGTCGTGGTTCATACTTAACTTCGTTCGGGGTATAATCATAATATATGGAGTACGATTTAATTATTATAGGAGGTGGTGCAGCTGGTCAGATGGCGGCTATTTCTGCGAAAAGAGCTAATCCAAATCTTAAAATTGCGATATTGGATAGAACTTTTGCATTAGGAAGAAAAATTCTAGTTTGTGGAGCAGGTAGATGTAATGTAACAAATATCAATCTAGATAAAAGTATAGACGATCACTACTATAGCAATAACCCAGGATTCCCAAATGCTGTTTTCAAAAAGTTTGGATATCAGAATATTTTGGAATTTTTTGACGATCTTGGAGTAAAACTTTACGTTGAACAAAAAACTGATATTGGAAAACTTTTCCCAACAACTGATCAAGCAAAGACAGTTACTGGAGTTTTAGAAGAAGAATTACGCTTGTTGGGAATCGATGTTCACTTGTTAACTCAAGTCGAGCAAGTTGAAAAATTAAAAGCAGATCCCGAATCAAGTGCGGGATCTCAGTTCCTTATTAAAGTTACGAAAGTTGATCAACAAGGTCATCCACAATCAGAATCAGAATTCAAATCTAAAAAACTTATTATCTCAGCAGGAGGAAAAACTTACCCAGCATTGGGTTCAAATGGGTCAGGGTATGGTATTGCAGAAAGTTTTGGTCATAGAATAATCGAACCAGTTCCATCTGCATTACCATTGGTTTCAAAGAATCCTTTGTCTCATTATTTACAGGGAATGAAATTGGAGGCAGAAGTAACTTCGATCATAAATGGGAAAAGAATTAAAACGAGAACAGATGATGTAATGTTCACTCAGTATGGATTGTCAGGTCCAGCGATATTAAATATTAGTAGAGAGATTTCAATTTTTATAAATAGAGAACAAAAAAGTGGAGTAGAAGTAGAGATAAACTTTTTGCCAGAAATTGATGTAAAGTCTGAACTAGAAAAAAGATGGAATAATCGACCAGACCAAACTTTGGAGAAGAGCCTTTATGGATTATTCCCAAATAAATTTGCAGAAACTTTTCCAAGAGCTCTTAATTTAGAAAAAGATAAAAAGGTAAAAGATTTAAAGATCGAAGAAAAGGAAAAACTTTTCACTTGTCTGTCATCATACAGTATAAAGATTGATGGAACAAGAAGTTGGAATGAAGCAGAATTTACAGCAGGTGGCATCGACACTAGAGATGTTAATCCAGAAACTTTAGAATCAAAACTAACTGAAGGGCTGTACTTCTGTGGAGAAATTTTGGATGTAGATGGGGACGTTGGTGGCTTCAACTTAAGTTGGGCATGGAGCAGTGGGAACGTCGTTGGTAAAGCTGTTAACAATGTGAAGTAAATCCATTTACCAGCAATCCTTTTCCTAGTATAATCTTTCCATATATATTATCTTATTTGTATGATCGACGTAGAAAAAATACGCGAGAATCCGGAAGTTCTTACTTGGCTAATTGAAATTGGCAGATTAGACTCGTCCAAAGTTTCCGTAGAAAGATGGCTCGAAGTCGACTCACAAAGAAGAACGCTTATCAAATCTACAGACGATATTAAGGCGGAGTTAAATACTATTAACAAAGGTCTAAAAGGTAAACCAGATGAGTCTACTATGACTCAAATCTCGGCTCTAAAAGAAAAGCTTTCTGGACTTAGTTCAGAGCTTTCAACTTTAGATTCTGAATGGAAAACTATGAATGATTGGATTCCAAACATTCCTCTAGACGAAGTTCCAGAAGGTAGGACTTCTGATGACAACGTAGAAGTTAAGGCTTGGCATCCAGATGCAGGTTACTTAGATTCTTCAAAATTAGGAAAAGGAGAGCATTCTTCTGCAGCCATGGAAGAATTGAATACAAAACATAATGTAAAACCACATTGGGAAATCGGAACAGAACTAGGACTGATTGATCTGGAAGCAGGGGCAAAGGTCTCTGGAAGTAGATTTTACTACATCAAAGGTAATGGAGCTTTGTTAATAATGGGAGTTTTCAACTTGCTTTTTAAAAAATTAGTACAAGAAGGATTCGAACCAATGATTGTTCCAGTTTTAGTTAAAGAGCAAGCTCTGTATGGATCAAGCCATTTCCCAGGAGATGCAGATCAAGTTTATAAACTAGCTAACGATTATCTAGAAGACTCAAATACTCTTTATCTGATTGGATCTTCAGAACCAAGTAACTTTGCATACTTTGGAGATACAACTCTTAACGAGTATGAACTTCCTGTAAAAGTTATGGCTCAGACACCATGCTTTAGATCAGAAGTCGGAAGTTGGGGTAAAGACGTTAGAGGAATTAAAAGAACTCATCAATTCGATAAGATAGAAATGAATATGATAGTTCCTGCTGATCTAGAAAAAGCTAGAGAAGTTCAGGAATACTTACTGTCACTTAATGAATGGTTATTGCAAGAACTAAAGCTTCCTTATCACGTAATCAATATGTGTTACGGAGAACTTGGTTACTATGCAGCAGCGAAGAAATATGATGTAGAAGTTTGGTTGCCACATGATAAAAAGTATATCGAAATTATGTCTAACAGTATTACAACTGACTATCAAGCAAGAAGGTTAGGAATTAAGTACAAAACAGCGGACGGACAGACGAAGTATGCATATACATTAAACGATACAGGAGCAACACATAGACTTTTAATCGCAATAATCGAACATTATCAAAATGAAGATGGATCTATTACAGTTCCAGAAGCACTAAGAGATTATGTTGGAAAGGATGTAATTAAATAATATGAACTGGATTCTACCTGCAATTATCGCTGTTGTTTTAGCATCGATATCGAGAGTAATTCAAAAGTGGATATTTGTAGGTAGCCAGATTTCAAGCGAAGTTTCTTCAACAATTTATCAGCTGATGACTGGACTAATAATTTTAGTCTTTGCTGCAATCAACGGATTAAACTTCAACGGATTTTCTAACTTGATTATCAATCTAATTCTAACTGCTGTTCTTTATGCAGGAATGAATTACTACCTATTCAAATCATTTAAACAGTCCGAAGCGAGTATAGTAACGATTCTATTCTCAACAAATGCAGTTTGGATGTTGTTTGCTTCAGCAATATTTTTAAACGAATCCATCACAATTCAGAAATTGATCGGAATCGCACTGATTATTGGAGTTACTGCAGTCATTTCTTCTGAATCAGGAAAATTCAAATTTGATAGTAAACTTGTTTATCCACTAATCGCAGCATTCTTGCTCGGACTTGCATTCGTTAACGATGCATACATTCTGAATTCTGTAGATTTATTAACATATCTTGCAATAGCATTTATTCTCCCAGGACTAGTTTTGCTTTTTAGTTTGATTCCACAAGGGAAATTTGGAGAACTTAAAAAAGTTACAAAACCAGATATTTTTAAAAATGTTCTGCTTTCTGTAGTTTATGCTTTCAGTACAATTCTGACATTTTATAGCTACACAATCGGAGCCGAAGCTTCAGTTGTAGGACCACTGCAACAATTATCCGTATTTGGAACAGTAATCTTAAGTTATATTCTTTTGAATGAAAGAAAAAATCCAATAAAGAAAATAATCGCTACTGTGCTAGCTATTGCAGGGGGAGTTATACTATCATTAGCATAATATGAACAACGTAATTCAAAACGAAATCGAATACAAACTAATCAAAGAAGCAACTAGAATTTCAACAGAGATTCTAAAGAAGATTAAAGATGCTACAAAGATTGGAGTTTCTGCAGCACAATTAGATGAGTTAGCAGGTCAACTTTGCGAAGAATACGAGGTAAAGCCTTCGTTCCTTGGAGTGCCAGGTCCAAAAGGTCCGTATCAAAATAATATTTGTATTTCTACAAACGACGAAATTCTGCATACAATCCCAACTGAGGATAGAGTTTTCCAATCCGGAGACATCGTAAAACTAGATTTTGGGATTATTTACAAAGGATTTTACACAGACCATTGTGTAACAGTGGGTCTTGGTGAATTAACTGATGACGAAAAAAGATTGATCGAAACTGGAAAACTTTGTATAGAAAGTGGAATCAAACAAGCAATTAAAGGAAATACAGTCGGAGATATTTCAAATGCATTACAAACAGTGGCGGATTTGGCTGGGTTTGAATATGTGACAACTTATGTTGGTCATGGAATTGGAAGGAGCCTTCATCTATCTCCAGAAATTCCAGCATACGGAGAAAAAGGAACAGGAAAGAAACTTCAAGAAGGGATGGTTTTGTGCATAGAAAATCAGATAACCTTAGGAAGTTCCGCTCTCAAATTAGATAGTGATGGATGGACACTCAAAACGAAAGATGGCAGCAAAGGCGTTATGTTCGAACATATGGTAATAGTCCGAGACGGAAAAGCCGAAGTTATTACACGAATGGATTAACAATATCCCATAATTCTTGACAAACAATTCAAGAACAGATAATAATGTGTATTATCTTTTTACAATTAAAATATGCATACTTCACTATCCCAGCAAGATAGTCTTCAAAGTGGCAACGTCAGCGTTCCCGGTTCAAAGAATGTTTATTCAACTGGGCAATTAGGCGACGGGATGGTTGATGCAGGTAAGAAGAAAATCTTGATTGTAGAGGACGAAGCAGATTCATTAGAAATTTTTGTACAGTTATTATCCCAGGTTCCAAGTTATGAAATATCTTCCGCAGTAGATGGAATAGATGCTTTAGCTAAAGTTGAAGCAGAGCAGGGTAAATTCGATCTAATCTTGTTAGATATAGTAATGCCAAAAATGGACGGAATAGATGTTTTGAGTAAAATCAAATCAACTCCAGAAAAGTATGGTAAGCCTTTGGTTGTAATGCTTACAAATTTAGGTGGAGAAATGGCAGTAGAGACAGCAATGAAGTTAGGTGCAAATGGATACTTAATGAAAATTGAGGTAGAGCCACAACAGCTCTTAAAGAAAGTAAGAGAATACCTAGAGAATGCTGTATTGTATTCAACTCCTTCTGTAAGTACAGGAGCGACTAATTCAGAACAATCTCAGCTATAAGAGGATATAATAAAAGCAGCGTAAGTACTAAAGCATTCTGATTTCCGCATCAATGAACTCTTGAATATCTCCATTTAGAACGCCATCTGCATTAGAAGTTTCAACTCCAGTTCTAACATCTTTTACTAACTTATAAGGTTGTAATACATAATTCCGAATTTGCGTTCCCCACCCAGCAACGACATAATCTCCTTTAACTTTCCTTAATTCGTTTTTTTGTTTTTCTTCCTCGATTTCGTAAAGCTTTGCTTTTAGCATTCGCATTGCAGTTTCTCTATTTTGAGATTGCGAACGTTGTGCAGAAGATTCGACAACTATTCCTGTAGGTTTGTGTACTATTCTGACTTTCGACGCAACTTTATTTACATTTTGTCCCCCAGCTCCGCTACTCCTAACAGCAGAGAATTCTAAGTCACTTTCATTAATATCGATATCAATATCTTCGTCAACAACAGGAAGAACTTCGACTCCACAAAAAGAAGTTTGTCTAAGTCCTTGTGCATTAAATGGAGAATTTCTTACAAGACGATGCGTTCCATGCTCTTTTTTTAAGTAACCATAGGCATATCTACCAGAAACTTGAATTGTAATTGAGTCTAGCCCAGCTTCGACACCTTTAAGTTCGTCGAGCACATTCACGGTCCAACCTTTTGTATTAGCATATCTTAAGTACATCCGAAAAACCATCTCTGTCCAGTCACATGCCTCTGTTCCTCCTTGTCCAGCAACTATCTTTAAAATAGCATCCATTTTGTCAAATTTGCCTGACAAAAAAGTATCTAACTCAACTTCGTCGACTCGCTTTTCCAGACTTGCTAGTTCGGCAGCTATTATCTGATTAGATTCTTCGTCGTTAGCATCCTTTGATAACAGATCTAAATCATTGATACTGGCCTCAAGGCTTACCAGCTCTTGTAATTCGAATTTGATGTCACTCAATTTCTTCATTGTTTTTTGCGCAGATTCATTATCGTTCCAAAAAGTTGGCTCTTGAATTTTCACATCCAGTTCTAGTCTTTCAGATTCAAGTGATTCTTTATCTTTTTTTCTGACAATTAAAGAAATTCTATTTTTTAGTTCAGCTATTTTTTCGTCATTCATAAAATGATTATACTTTTTTACTGAATAAAATAAAAGGCGTGAATAAAAGCTATTATAAGTATAAATTATATTTTAGGTATATAGTTGCTCTAGTTTGAGTAGAATACAATCTACTCATATTTTCGTTGAATATAAACTCTGGGGTTGGTATCATCTAAATGATTCTTTTTGGAAAAGTAAGTTGCCCTTAAATGAATAATTTAATCGGTATGTACGCGAACCAATAACAAATTATTCCAGAAAGAGTCGAAGCTCGGCCGAGAATTTGTTCCAAAAGAACAATTTACAATTATAGTAATCACTTTCTTTACGATTGTAAAGTACTTTATCAAGGTTTTCCTCAAAAATTTCTTTTTTTTTCTTAAATTTTCATTCAGCTTTCCAGGTGTTTGTCAATAATGTACAATTTGTAAATGCATCTTATTTTCAAATCTAACAAGCTTGCTTTGCTTTTAGCTTCATCATTATTTCTATTTCTTGGTGACGCAATTCTTTCTTATTTGTTTCCTGTAATTGTAGAAGAAACTGTGCATTCATTCACTTTAGTAGGAATGATTCTAGCAACATCATCTTTAGCGGGACTAACTTTTGACCTTTTATTTCCAATTTTATTTCCAAATCTAGATTGGAAAACTTCAAATTTAATTGGAATTGTCCTAGCTTTAACATTCCCCATATTATTATTTTTAGGTCAGGACTTAAAACAGCCAATATTCTTCATTATATCTGCAATTGTATGGGGAATTTATTATGAATTCCTCGGATTCTCAAGGCAAGATAGCGTTGTGGAGCTAGATAAAGAAAAAAATTTCACACAAACTTGGAGTATCATTTACACCTTCTTAGCATTCTGCGCATTTATAGGACCGATATTTGCATCAATTACATTAGGAGCGGATCAGTTTGTTGCAAGAGCAATTGTTTTTATTTTGTATTTTATTGCAATTGTACTATCTTTTGCTTTGGTGCGAACTTCAGGAACAGAGAAACCTAAAAGAGAGTCGAAGCTTGTTCATGCAATTTCGTTTTTCAAAGAAATGAAATACTGGGCCGTTTTAGAGAGCAGGGCGTATCCTGTTTTGATTCTGCTAGTTTTCTTAACGATAATAAATTCATTCTTTTGGACGTTCGGCGGGTTGTATGGGGAAGAGTTGTTTGGAGGAAATGGATTTGGATGGATTCTTCTTGTTGTGTACACATTGCCGGATTTGATTTTCTCGTTAGCCTTTTCAAGAGTTTTGATTAAAAGAAGGAAGAAGTTTCTGAGTTTTATTCTTCTAACGCTCGCTGGTATATCAGTCCTGCCATTGATGGTAACTAACGATAATTACGTTTTGCTTTCGTTAGTGTTCGTTTTCAGTGGATTAAATGCGATGATTTGGATTTTGATGAGAGCTGTTTTTAGCGATTTGGAAAGCAGATCTGAAGAATTTCAAGTACATATGGAAGGTATTTATCAATCAACACATTCAATAGGCTACATCATTGGACCGCTGTTAATGGGATTCGTAGTGGATGCTATTGGATTCAAAAGTACTTTTATCTTAATTGGGTTGATTGCGATTCTTCTAGGTATTTTCTTGCTAATTGTAACACCAGAAAAAATCAAAATTCCAAAAAAACGGTTGAGACAAATATAGTTAAGAAGACGAAGGAGAAGAAATCAGGCAAATCCCACGACTCACAACCCATAGCTCAATGTGATAAAATCTTTCGTTATGAATGAAACCCTACAAAAATTAATAAAAAGAGAGGAAGAAAGGCAGCAGAATACCATAAACCTAATACCGTCCGAGAATTTTACTTCAAAGGCAGTGAGAGAGGCCACAGGTTCTATTTTTATGCATAAATACTCCGAAGGAAATATAGGCGTAAGATATTACGAAGGTAATGAAGTTGTAGATGAATTAGAATCGGAGTGCATAAGAATGGTTAAGAAAGTCATGATTCACGATGATGGATTAAGAAATGAGTGGGAATCAAATGTTCAGGTTTTATCTGGCAGTACTGCTAACTTAGCTGTGTACAATGCAGTGTTAAATCCTGGAGATACAATTTTATCGATGTACTTACCAGACGGAGGTCATCTAAGTCATGGTTGGAGCCATACGCCTAGTGGCGAAAAATCAAATATCCAAAATCCAATTTCTAAAGTTTCGAACGATGATATCTATCTAGGAGGATCTGTAAAATCTAATTTCAATTCTAAAATTTTCAATATTATTCAATACAGAGTAGATAAAGAAACTGAATTAATTAATTACGATAAACTTCTTGATCATCTAAAAAAATTTAACCCAAAGCTATTTATAGTTGGAGGAACTGCTTATCCAAGATACATTGATTACAAAAAAATTCGAGAAGTTTTAGATGAATACAAATCTGAAACTGGAAATCGAGTTTTATTCTTAGCTGATGTTGCTCACGAAGCTGGATTGATAGCAGGAGGCGTTCATCCTAGTCCTTTTGAAAGTGCAGATTTTGTAACTTTTACTACACATAAAACTTTAAGAGGCCCACGAGGTGCGGTTGTAATGTGCAGAAGAGAATTTATAGACGCTGTAAATAAATCAGTAATGCCAGGTTTGCTAGGAGGTCCATTCAATCACACAATCGCAGGTTTGCTTCAGACTTTGTACGAATCAGACTCTGACGAATTTAAAAATTATTCGGAACAGGTTGTAAAAAATGCGAAACTGCTTGCAGAATTGTTTATGAAAAAGGGATATAGGGTAGTTAGCGGAGGAACTGATAAGCATATGGTACTAGTAGATTTTTCAAACAAAGGAATTTCTGGAAGAGCAGTTTCTAAAGCTTTAGCTATGATTGGAATAATAACTAATAAGAACACTGTGCCATTCGAAAAAGGAACTCCAGTATCGCCTTCTGGGGTTAGATTCGGCACTCCATTCGTAACTACAAGAGGTTTTAAAGAAACTGAAATTAATCAAACTTTTGAAGTTATTGAGAAATTAATAGAAGTAGCATCTTCAGTGGCGTCAGAAACATTCAAAGAATTTGTTGAAAAAATAAGCTCAAAAAAATCTGATCTGGACTTGCTAGCAAAGGAAGTCGCAGAACTGTGCTCGAAGTTTCCACTAAACATATGATACAATTAAGATATGTTAGAGCCTAAATTCACATACAACGACAGAATCGTAACAAGATTGGTAAAAATAGAAGCTAATAAGACTGCTATTCAATTACTGGACATCTCAAATAGCATAAAAGCAAAACTTCAGCTTAACGCTAAGAGTAATGACGTTTTTTATATTTCGCAACTCTTTGGTTTGGATATTCAGACTAAAGATGCAGAGAGAATCATTACTGGCTCAAATGTGGATATTCAAGACGAAAGACTTCAACTTCTGAAAAATTTTAAAGTTGTCAAAGAGTTCACACATTCTTCTGCAGTTGACGGCTATGCAGAAATTGACACACCAATTCTTACGCAGCTTAATAAAATGTTAATGAATGGAGTTTATAGATCAGAAGATATTAATTTCAGATCAATTTATACAGAAAATACTCCAGATAAATACGATGACTGGTATGAATTAAAAAATAAAGCCATCGAAAACCCAGAAATTGATTTAGCAAGTTTAATTGAATGGTATAACAATTCAACAACATCAGTAACTCCATTAATTAGAGTAGCTGTTATTTTTTATAAATTGTTAGATATTTCTCCTTACAATTTCGGCAACAAATTAACCACGATTGCGATTGTGGATTATCTGCTTTACAAAGCAGGGCTATCTTTAAAAACATATACTTCATTTGGAAAAAATATCTATTCAAACTTGGAAAGATTAGTTGAAGCTCTTAGAGTTTCTAGAAATAGTAATGACATGGCACCTTTCGTAGAAACTTTCTTGGATACTTTAAACAAAGACCTGTTGGATGTTCGCGAATCCGTTTCTGATATGTTGATGGAGGACGAAAAAGCAAAGAAACAACCATTCCTTGATCTAAATCAAAGACAGCTAAAGGTTTTAAGATATCTTCAAACTGTACCATCTATTAAAAGAGAAGATTACTGTCATATGATGGAAGTTTCAACTATGACTGCATTCAGAGATCTGAACGACCTTGTAGATAAAAACCTTTTAAAGATTGAGGGTCAAGGAAGAGGAACAAAGTATCGACTAGCTTCGATGTAATTTATACTTATTCTCCAAAGATTCTGCTAAAAACTCCACAAACTTTTTCATGTCATTGGCAAGTTCAACATCCAAATTAAGTTTCGTAAGTTCATCTGAGAAATCTTGAAGAGCTTGTCTTGCTAGAAAATAAGAAGATTCTTCCGTTAGATCATTAACTGTTGTGGTAAGAAATCGAGAAACTAAAGCTAACTTTGTTAATCTTTCAACAGTAGAGTCATCTTTCAGAGTAGTTGGAGAATTAGTGTTCATAAAATGTTTAAAGAATTTGTCCAAATGGTATATAATCTCAATAATATTATCAATCTTAGTATGTTTAGTAAAATAAAAAAAGTTAAGTTATCTAGTATTATTTTAGTACTTCTTAACATAGTTTTAATTATCTTCGTTATCCCTTCGTTCACAATTAATATTGGAGGTAGCGAAATTAAGTATCCAGAAATAGACGGACACTTTTTCTATGAAGGATCGACTATAGGGAATGTAAAAGAAGGCAGAGGACTTTACCCAACTTACAAAGTGACTGTTGCTCCAAATTTTGGTGAAACAGAATTATCTGATGACCAGAAAGATACTATCATAAACGAAAGTGTTAGCAGATTCTCGAACAGAGCTTCAAATGCTGGTTTGTATGATCTAGGAATTTGGAGAGAAGGAAATAATGTTATCTTAGAATTCCCAAGATACTATAACGACGTATCTCTTCTTGCAAAGCAATTAGTAGCTCAAGCTAAAATAGATTTCATTTCAATTAATGGGTCGCCTTTGGAATTATACGATTACGATATCGATGGAGTTATTTCTCAGACATATTTACCTGCATTAGGAAATCATTTAGTATTAAACTTCAAATCAGACAAAGTCAATTTGATCAACTCGGCACTTTCTGAAGCAGGGAGCACTACTCAAGGATATTTTTACATGAACATCGATAATGAAAATGCATTCTTTGTTGCTAAAACTCAATATACTAGTGATCCAGCAGCAACATTAAGATTAATTCCTTTAACCCAAAATACGAATACTAGATTATCTTTAGCTATCGTTAAGAGTTATTTTGAAGAGAATCAGCCATTCGAATATGCTTTTGATGTTAATACTCCTGTTGAAGAAATTCCTGCAAACTTCCCACTAAAGACATTAGCTGAGCAAGTAACTATTGGAGCTGTGTTTATTGCAGTTGTTCTTGCAGTAGCGTACTGGGTGAATCGAAAGGTTATTGCCAAGAAACAATTTGCAACATTAACATTATTTGTTCTTTCAACTCTAGCCTTGTTGAAGGTATCGTCTGCGGTTTTATCTGTAGCTACTTACTTTTCAATTCTAGCTCTGTTAGTCTTAGGAGTAATGGTTATGTCCGCATATTTTAGAGGACATAGATTAACAAAGAATTTAGTAAGAAATTTATTTATCAGTTTGTTGGTAATAGTAATTTTCCTAAGTCCATTATCAAAGAATTGGGTACTTTACGATATTGTTGGAGTATTAAGTGCTTCAATTTGTGGAATGATAATAACGTTATTACTTCATCAAGGTTTAAATGCTAAGAAGAAGAAATAGTCTTTTAAGACTAATATTAGATGTATATAAGGAACATAAAGGGCTATTCATAGCCCTTGTTGTTTTAGGTCTTTTTCTTTCTCTAATTCCCTTTCTAAATAGATTTGCTGAGGGAAGAGTTATTGATGAATTAGTTAGAATAATTGATGGTAACTTGGGAGTGACAAGTACGTTAACAGGCTTCATAGTTATAGTGATTGCCTTAACAGCATTAGATACAACTCTTTGGATCCTTCATTCATATTTAAATAAGATTCATTACTTTAATCTTGGAAAACTTTTCACTTTTAAATTTTTAGATAAGGCTTACAAACTTAATCACAGCGCATATGAGAATCCGAAGATTTCTAAAATAATTTATAAAGCAAGCGAAACTTACGATTGGAAACCTAGGGAAACAGCGGGTAGATTGATTTGGCTTTTCATCGAAATTGGAACTTTGGTCTCTTCCTTGATTGTGGTGCTGAATTTCTCCATAGTTGCATTTGTTGTTGTCGTCGTTACTGCAATTCCAACAATAATTTTCAATACTAAATATGGTAAAGAAGCCTGGGGTATTTGGGATGCAAGTTCTGATGAAAGAAAAATGTATTGGGGTTTAAAAGACTATATAAGTAGTGAGAAAGCAATCAAAGAAATTCGAATTTATAACGCAGGAAACTATTTGTTCAACAGAGTTAAAAATATTTTTACAGGATTTGCTGAGAAAGAAAGAAAGGCTCATGCCAAGAAAGCGGCTATAGAATCTTTAACAGGAAATATTAGCAAATTAGGAATTTTAGTATTCTGGGTTATTGCAATTTTCGCTGCAGTGGAGGGAGAGATTTCGATTGGATTATTAACATTTTACATCGCATCAATCACAGCTTTCTCAGGTGCACTAAACTGGCTCTTTAGAATAATCAGTGATGTGAGAGAAGACATGCGATATCTAGATGATTATTACGCTTTCATTGATTTAGAGGAGTCTATTAAAGAAGGGGCTGTTGAATTACCAATAAACTCGCAAGGACTTTCAATTGAATTTAAAAATGTGTCATTTAAATATCCTGATACTGAATTGTATGTTTTAAAAGACTTCAATTTGAAAGTTGAAGCTGGTGAAAAAATTGCTCTAGTAGGTGAGAATGGTGCTGGGAAATCTACATTAATAAAATTGCTAGTTAGGTTCTACGATCCAGAGGAGGGTGAAATTTTAATCAATGGCAGAAATATAAAAGATTTGTCTTTTGAGAGTTTATTCCAGTCAATGGGAATTTTGTTTCAAGATTTCGTCCGGTACGACTTACTAACCTTTAAAGAAAATGTTCTTCTAGGGAATATTCAGAAAGAATTTGTTCAAAATGAATTTGAGGAAATCATTGCTAAATCTAGAGCCAATAGTGTTTTACAGAAACTTTCAAATGGTGAAAATCAAATACTGGAACCATCTTTTGAAGGAGGAGTAGACCTATCTGGGGGACAATGGCAGAGAATTGCACTCGCAAGATCGTTCTATAAAGATTCTCCAATTTTAGTTTTAGACGAACCTACATCTGCTATTGATGCAAAAGCAGAGGAAGAAATCTTCGAAACTTTATTCGATTTTGCCAAAGAAAAAACTGTAATTATTATTTCTCACAGATTTAGTACAGTGAGAAAAGCAAACAAAATCATTGTACTTGTTGATGGAAAAATTACCGAATCAGGAACTCATCAAGAGTTAGTTAATCTAAACGGAACTTATGCTGAGTCCTTTAATGCTCAAGCTAAAGGATATGTGTAGCTTACGCTTCTCTTTTGTAGCCAACCCATCTAGCAGAGGCTTCTGTTATCTGTGAGGCTAGTTCTATCAAATCACTTGGAAACAGACTAAATGTTTGGTTTTTTGATGGAATGGTAATTACAGTTGTATTAATCTCATCTAAGATAGAGTGCATCAAATCTCTGTAAGGTTTAGTTTCGCAGTCATCTATAGAAAGTTTTTCAATCTTAGAGTTCAACTTTAAAACAATTTCCTTGATAATATCAGAGAAGTATCTGATGTTATCTCCAGCAATAGATCCAGATAACTTCTTAGGATCTGTTAAAAGAATTGTTTTTACATGACTTTTAATTTTAGTAACAGATTCGATTACAAGATGAAATAAAGCATCCAATCCATTCAGATCATTACTTAGAATATTTCGGATATATCTGGTAATTGTCTGTTCTGCAATTCTTTTCGTAATAACAGTTTCGAGTTGATCATAAGAGGGAAGTGGATGAACTTTCTGTTTTATGAATCTAACTTCTTCTTCCTGTTGTCTTACATACAGTGCAATAGTGTATTCTCTTAGAACTGCTTCAGCATCTTCGATATCTCGGTGCGTATATTCAAACTGTGGCACAGCAACAAACTTTTTAAGAGATTCAATTATCTGTTCCAGCCACGCAGAAACTTCTCCCTTTTCTTTGTCTGTGATAGTTTCGAATCCTTCCATCAAAGTCATCAGATCTCTTAAAGCTTTACCGGAGCCTTTGAAAATAAAAATTGGTTTCCCATCAACTTCTTTAAAATTAGAAGCGATCTTTGCTTCGATTCTTTTAACAATATCTTCCTTATAGAATCCTAAAGGAAAATCGTCGCATTTTTCCGGTAGCACTTCATCAACTTGTTTGTATTCAAGATTCAAATATTGAGCAAAAGGATCGTTTTCGTTCGCTGGTGCTTCTAGAGTTTCGTCAGCTTGGTCGAAGTACGCTTCAAAAGGGGATTCGCTTTGTGAA
Source organism: Patescibacteria group bacterium (assembly GCA_963169855.1). Taxonomy (GTDB): domain Bacteria; phylum Patescibacteriota; class Dojkabacteria; order J137; family J137; genus KLAP211. Next base: position 373,867 of record CAUJCN010000002.1, on the reverse strand, counting down.
TCTGTAACTTCTGTCGAAACTGCATCTCTAATTCTTCTAATCAGATAGTCAGTCATCATGTAAAAAGTAATTTGATCCTCTCTCGCCCCTGCATTGGATTTCAACTCCCTAAGCATTTGTCTAATATGATTAAGCAAAGTAACAGGAGACTTTATTAAAAGTGGCTTTTCTGAGATTGCGGTAGAAACTCTTGCCAGAGATTGTAAGTCTACAACTCTAATCGTAGAGTTCTTTAGAACAGTGGCAATGATAGAAATGACTTCTGAATCATAATTTCTTTCTAAATGTATTTCAGTTCTTCCCATGCCAGGGATTATAACAGAGAAGAGGTTAGTTTCCAACTCTAGGCGACATATTTCCTGTCTTTTAGTTCTGGAGGGAAATGTTCTTGTTTGAAGTTCGGATCTTCTTTATGGTCATGGAAGTATTTATACCCCTTACCATATCCTTCGTCCTTCATAAATTGGGTAGGAGCGTTTCTTATATGCAATGGAACAGCCAAAGATCCGTATTTCTTTACATCTTCTCTTGCCTGAGATGCAGCCAAATAAGCTGAGTTATCTTTAGGGGCTTTTGCCAAGTAAATTGCTAACTGAATTAAAGCAGTATCAGACTCTGGCATTCCAAGGTTCTTACAGGTATCCATAACTGCGTTTGCTAAAACCAGCGCATTGATGTCAGCATTGCCTATATCTTCGGATGCAAATCTAACTAATCTTCGAGCAATGTATACAGGATCGTCACCAGCCTCTAACATCCTCATAACCCAGTAAACAGATGCATCTGGGTCAGAGTCACGCATTGATTTATGAACAGCCGAAATAATATTATAATGGTCTTCACCGCCTCTTTCGTACTGAAGAAAGTTTTCTAAAAGGTCTTTTAAATCATTCAATGTAACTTTCTTTAATCCAAGTCCAGAAATATAATCTAAAATGTTTCCAGCTGTTCTTAAATCTCCATCGCTAGATTCGGCAATTTTTTCTATTACTTTTGGTTCAAGTTTTATTTTCAGATCGGATCTTTCAATCAGATTTTTTAAATATTCAATAACATCATCTGGCTTATGTTTTGAGAAAGTAAAAACTCTGCTTCTAGAAAGTAAAGCAGGGATTAAAGAGAAAGATGGGTTTTCTGTAGTTGCTCCAATTAAAGTTATGATTCCTTTTTCGACATACGGTAGAAGTGCATCTTGTTGAGCCTTGTTCCATCTATGAATTTCGTCTAAGAATAAAATGGTATTTTTACCTTCTTTCTGAAGTGAAAGTGCCTTCTTTACAATTAAATTCAATTTAGCTTTCCCACTATTAACTGCTGAAAGCTTGAAAAACTCAGCGTTAAAATTCTTTGAGATTATGTAGGCCAGTGTCGTTTTTCCAGTTCCAGGTGGCCCCCAAAAAATCATCGAAGGCAATCGGTTGTTTTCAAGCAATTTTTTAATTGGATTAATCAGTTTCTCCTGACCAATAAAATCTTCTAGATTGTCTGGTCTAAATTGTGATGAAAGTGGTTCCATGCAAAAATATTACCACATTTTGAAATTTCTGAGGTTCTTACGCATTGTAATTTGTATGATCAGAAGGCTATAATCCCGTGTTTAATAAAATCGTATGGGATTTGAAGATTATAATCCAGAAAAACTTCCTGATAATATAAGCAATCGATTATCAAGTTTGTTACAAATATACCTGACTTTATCTCGGCAATTCCCAAATTTATTTCCTACAAAAGGGGATGAGGTACAACTTGCTATTAAAAATACGAACATACTATACGATGGTGAGGATTTCGATGGAGTAGTTCATAGAATAGCTGGCCATTCAGTTACCTTAGGTTCCGATGGTGACGGCCTTTTGTACATTAGAGAAGTAGTGAAGATGGCAGAAACAGATGATGACGAATATTTGTTGGAGGAAGATTCTCCTACATATGTGACTCCACTTGATGAAGAATCTGTTGAAACATTAGTATACGTTATTCCAAATCTCCAAGGTCATGGAGTTAGTTGTTTTGTAGATTCCGAATCTCAGAGTGAAGACTTTACTCAACATAAAGTTAAAAGTGTAACTAGAATTTTATTAACTCATTTACTTGATCTGTTATCAGAAATTCAAGAGACTAAAACTAATTCAATTCTCAAAAAAATTACCAATAAAGTTCTAGAGGATTTACAGATTTATATAGAACTTCACCAAGAAAGAGACTTCAAAGTTACTCATGTTAAAGTTCAAGGGGCTGATATTTCTTTAGACGATGGGGAGCTAAACATTATTGGTACAAAAGTCTCTAAAACTTTTATTAGATCCCAGATTGGATTTGCGCTAATGCAGAAATCCGAACAGTATTTTAGTGTAGGTTTTCATCAAATTCCAGAATGTAATTCAGAGGAAATAGTTTTTCCTGAAGATTCTTCAGAGGTAAATCCAAATGAAAGTTATCGATCACTTCAGGTATATAAGGAAATTGACGGCAGTTTAAACTGGAGACTCATGGTCGTGGATCATTTACAAGAGGAGGGAATAAAATATTACGAAGAACAAAATCCCGAATCTGAGTTAAAGGAAATTTTAGAGCTTCTTCTTGTTACCCTTTATTCTTGCGATTAAATTTCCTGAGCATCTCTGCTCAGGCCAATTACTACTACTTGATTACTTTCCAAGATTCAGAAAGAACAGTTATTGAAACTTTCGGTTCATTATCTTTTTTTGAGATAAATGCTTCCACTTCCGGTCTGCCTGTAACCATAACAGGATCACCTTTCTTAACTTTTTCAACCGCAGAATCAACTGAGTTTCCAAAAACTAGCACATCATAGAAAGTTGTTCTTTCTTCTTTTGTTTTTGAATTGAAGTCGTTAACTGCAAGACAAATCTTTGCGTACTTTTTTTCGTCCTTTGAAGTTAGTTCCTCCGAATCTCTAGTTGCTCTTCCAAGCAAAACGATCTGGTGAATATTCATAAAAATAAATTAATAAATAAAGTTAGTGTGTTTATATCAATCCGAAAAATTTTGCACATTGTCATGCAATACAAAATAAAGACGGTGCAACTTTAAATTGCTTAAGCTTTTTTCTATACTGATAACATTACTTATTAAGAACTATTTATGAGTATTTTTCAGAAAAGAATTACACTGATGCTAATTGGTCTAACCGTGCTTGTAGGAGTAACTTTAGCAACAATTTATACTATCAATAATGTTAATGTAAAAGATCCCTCAGCAGTTGCAGCAGAAGATTTTTGTAAAAATAATGGAGGAAAATGGATCGATTCTGCACAAGAATGTGAAGGATTATCTCGATCACAATGCGAATCACAAAACGGAACATTCAATGAATGCGCTTCTGTTTGTAGAAATGACCCTGATGCAGAAATTTGTACACTTCAATGTGTAGAGGTTTGCGAATTTATTTAAACATTTTCGGAAAATTTCGTAATAATTTTTTTTGTACGGACGTATTGCATGTATAATGTTTTAATTTAAATTTTTATTTATCAATTAATGGAGAAATCAGAAGTCACAACAATCAATGTTGAATCGTTGTTCATGCCTTTTGCAATTATATTTTCTGCACTAATCCTTTCTGCAGGAATGTTTTTTGGATTAAGTAATATTGGAAAATCGTTGCAAGGTGGTGTAACTGTAGGAACAGGTACAACAACTACAACAGGAACTACTGCTGCAGGAAATGTAACAGTAACAAGAGATCAAATTTTAGCTTTATATAATGGTGTAGAAGGAATCAAATTTGGAGATGCAAGTAAACCTGTCACTTTCATTGAATTCTCAGACCCTAGCTGTCCGTACTGTCATATTGCTAGTGGAAAGAATGGCGAATTAAATAAATCTGCTGGAAGCCAGTTTACATTAGTTGCTGATGGTGGAAGTTATGTTGCTCCAGTTGTTGAATTCAAAAAATTAGTTGATGAAGGAAGAGCTAGTTACATGTGGTTCTATACAAATGGACACGGTAATGGAGAATTATCAGCAAAAGCGCTTTACTGTGCAAAAGATATCGGTAAATTCTGGGAAACTCACGATGAATTCTATTCTGCAGAGGGTTACGATGTTATTAACGATCAAGTAAAGAATGACAAAGGAAATATTGATAAATTGTTAGCAATTCTTCCCGACAACATCGATAAATCATATATCAAATCTTGTATTGAACAAGGTAAGTATGATGGAGTAATTGCTGCGGACTCGGCTGTGGGAGCAACATTGGGAGTTTCTGGAACACCTGGATTCTTCGTAAATGAAGTTAACTTTGCTGGAGCGTATAGTTACACAGATATGCAGTCAACAGTTGAAGGATTTCTTCAATAATTGAAGCTTCTATAAACCAAACCCTTCAAGGCTTCGGCTTTGGAGGGTTTCTATTTAGTTAAGAATTGCATATAATATAAAAATGAATACAAATCAGAAAAACGGATTAATAACTTTTGGCATTGTAGTTATCCTTATCAACGTAGGATTATTAATCTTCTTTGCTATTAAGTACAAAGATGTTCAACAGGTTCTTCCTGAAACAGTGTTGACTCCAACATCAATCCCTGTAAGTTCTGGAATTTAAATTATCCAGCTACTAATCCAAATTGCATGAATCTATTTCCAGAGGCATTGGAAACTGTATTTATGTAGCTGATTTTCTTACTATTTGCGATAGCGTGAGCAAGTTTATCTTTGAACTCATTCATTGGGAATAAACCGGTCCAAGTGAATGTCAAAGGAGGTGTGAATAGACTAATACTAATAGTGTAAGATTTCCCTTTCTTCTTAATAGTTACAGCTTTTGATGAATGATTTGTTGGAGTAGTAGGATTGACCATTCCCATTGTAGTCATTAGATTCATAACAGTTCCCGCTGTTTGTTCAAGTGAACTGCAGTTTACAGAACCTATAATGTTCTCATTAATCCTTGGGTTGTCCAATATCATGGTTATATTATATCGCGAAACCTCTATAAAGTACACCAGTTGTCGCTTATCGATGATAACACACAGTATCTAAGTTCTATGTCAAATTCAGTTGCCTAGCTACAAAGAGCACGGAATTTCCTAATCAGATATACAAAATCAGTCGTACTTTTTGTATAATCGATCTAGTTATTTTTATTATATGAATGAGCAAGCGCAAGTAGAGTCCTCAGACTTATTGGGGCAAAGACAACTTAGAATTGAAAAATTGGCTCAGTTGAAGAAGGCAGGGATATTGGCATACCCGAGCAATTCCAGAAGAGATACAGAAATTAAACAGATTGTTGATAATTTTGATGCTGTAAACGGTCAAAACGTAATAGTAGCAGGAAGAATCAAAAATATCAGATCTCATGGAAAGCTTAAATTTATCGACGTTGCAGATGATTCTTCTAAAATTCAGATATATATCAAAATTGATGAAATTGTAGTTACAGAATTTAAAGAAACTAGAAGTCTAAGTTTTGAAGAATTAGATTTGTTAGATTCGGGCGACTTTATCGAAGTATCTGGAGAAGTAACGAGAACTCAAAGAGGGGAAATGTCTGTGTTAGCTAGAGAAGTAGTTCTACTAACAAAGATTTTAAGACCAATTCCAGTTGCTTTGGAAGATAAAGAAGAAAGATTCAGAAGAAGATATGTAGACATGAATGTCAATCCAGAAGTTAGAGAAAGAATGAAACGAAGAGCACTTTTCTGGGAAGCTCATAGAGAATTCTTTAAAAGCAGGGATTTCTACGAAGTTAGTATTCCTGTTCTAGAACACGTTCCGGGTGGGGGAGATGCAGTTCCATTCACAACTCATATGAATGCAATAGATGAAGATTTCTTCTTGAGAATTTCTCACGAATTACCTCTAAAAAGATTAATCGGAGGAGGGTTTGAAAGAGTTTACGATATCGGAGCAAGATTCAGAAATGAAGGACTTTCCGATGAACACATTCCAGAACATGTAGCGATGGAATTCTATTGGTCATATGCAAACTGGCAGGACGGAATGAAATTCATCCAAGATTTATTCTCTTTCGTAATCAAAAGAGTTTACGGAGATAAAACTATATTCAAAATTAGAGAATTCGAAGTTGATTTCTCGAAACCATGGGATATTATCGATTTCAACGAAATCTTTCAAAAAACTTACGGTGTAAAAGATATTTATACAATTACCTTAGAAGAAGTTAAAGAATTATTAACAAAGCACGGAATTTCTTTCGAAAGAACAATAAATATTCCAAGAGGAGTTGATGCATTGTGGAAAAGAATTAGAAAAACTGTAACAGGACCAGCATTCTTAATTAATCATCCTAAATATTTATCCCCACTTCAAAAGCCAAGTGTAGATAATCCAAACATGGTGGAGAGATTTCAGCCAATTATTGCAGGATCAGAATTAGGAAACGGATGGTCAGAAGTAAACGATCCAATCGATCAGTACGAAAGATTCTTGGAGCAACAAAAAATGAGAGACGCTGGAGACGAGGAAGCCCAGTGGCTAGATATCGACTACGTGGAAATGCTTGAATATGGAATGCCGCCAACATTTGGATATGGACATTCAGAAAGAGTATTCTGGTTCTTAGAAAATGTAACTGCAAGAGAAGGAGTTCCATTCCCACAATTGAAATTCACATTCGACGATATTACAAAAAAGATTTATACAGAATTAGATTTCGACGAACTCGAACATAAGAATAAATCAGACTCTAAAAAATAGTGGAACCTCTAAGAAGAGTTGGTCTGGATAAGTTTCTTAACCTATCTACTGGATTGGCTGAAGGGGTAGAGCTACCTGATTCAACACTCGAAGAAGTAATAAGGCTTGAAGACGAACTAAATCATCTCATTCGAAGAGGTAACCTGGCATTTAGAGAATTGAATGGATTTGGGGTCTACGTAGCATCTACATATCGAACGATCGGATTTGCATATGTAGATAAGAATGGAAAGAATTATAATGCAATGTATCCCATGTTTCGTGGAATTATTTTTTCTTTAAATCCAACTGTAAACTCAAAAATGCAAATTCAGTTTGGACAAACCGAAACAACAGATGTACTCCCATTAGGAGGTTTTAAAGGAATATTTTTTGAATAAAAATCATATGAACTTACCAACAAGAGAAGAAGCTTTAAATTTATTAAGTGAATGGGTTAAAGAACCTTATCAGATACTACATTCCAAGATGGTTGCTGCAGCTGTCGAATCGTACGCCGAAAAGTATGGAGAGGACAAAGATCTTTGGTATATTTCGGGTTTGTTGCACGATTTAGACTACTACAAACATCCAGAAGAGCATCCGAAGGTTTCCTTGGAATTCTTCAAAGGGAAAGGTTATCCCGAAGAATTGATCGATGCAGTGGCAGCACACGCGTGGGACCGAACAGGTGTCGAGCCTAAAACAAAACTTGCAAAGGCACTTTACGCATCAGACGAAATGTCTGGCTTGATTTATGCATATTCTTTAGTTCGAGGTGCAGATAAATTTCAAGGTATGGAAGTAAAATCAGTTCTAAAAAGATTCAAAGAATTGAAGTTTGCTGCAAAGATAAATAGAGAAGAAATTAGAAAGGGAGTAGAGTTGATGGGAATTTCTTTGGAGGATCATGTTAAAAACTTGATCGAAGTTTTCCAGAAAATGCCGGAATTAGCTTAATTCAACTTCGTTATATTAATATCTTTTTCGATCAGATCCCGCTGTCATGGTGAGCTTGTCGAACCATAACGGGATCTGTATTTCTATATCATCTTTTGAACTTATTATCCTTAATCATATTAGCGATAACCTCGCCAGATACTTTATAAGGCATTATTATATGGTCAGCTCCATATTGCAATAGTTCTTGTTTATCTTGATTGCTATGAGCAGTTAAAATTACATAGGGTCCAACTCCAGCTTTTTTCTTGATTAAATTCAGTAAAATTAGGTTATCTTCAAAAGTAGGAATAGATGAAATAATAATCTTTGCATTTTCCAGATTTCCTTTGCTGACAACATTAGGATCGGTAGCATCTCCAAATATTACATTAAATCCTAATTCTGAGAAATCTCGTATTGTTTCCGGATTAAAATCAATTAAAAGAGAATTTCCATTGCCGATAGACTTTGCAATTACCTTTCCCATTCTATCGACTCCAACGATTGCTACATGGTCATGAAGTTCAGAAGTGTCGACAGAATCTACCTCCACAACTTTCTTGCGTTCAAAAATTACTAAATACCTTGCAAGGACGTTATAGATTTTTTCACTCTGCATTATCATAACCGACGAGAGAGTGAATGTAATGATTCCAATTAAGGTAATCATAGAAACTATTTGTTCATTCACGACGCCATTCTTTAATCCTAAATAGATCAATACCAGACTGAATTCTGAAATTTGTGCTACTGCAAGTCCGCACATAAACCCAGTTCTTGATTTATATCCAAAGTATCCTAAAATTGCCATTACGATTAAAGGATTTCCTATTAGAATAAATGCCGACAGTGCTATCGACTGCAGTAAATATGTGTCTAATCCCGCAAAATTTAGTTTGGCACCTAAAACTGCAAAAAAAGTAACAATAAAAAAATCTCGGAGTGCTTTTGCTTTCGAAACGATTTGAGTACTTTCAAGACAATTAGCTAAAGTAATTCCCGCGACGAATCCTCCGATTTCTATTGTAAAGCCAAAGAATGGTGAAGTTACAATTCCTGCAAGTAAAAACGCCCAAGAAAGTGAAAATACAAAGAGCGTCTCTGTATCATTAGAAAATCTTTTGATTATCGCAGGGAATACTTCCTTACTAAGTATAATTCCAACTCCCAAAAGACCGATTGCTTTCAGAAATGTTGTAAGCAGTGCAAAAATATCAGTTTGCCCATTACCTATAGATGTCATGAAAATTAAAGCTATTATTGCAGCAAAGTCCTGTACTAATAGGAATCCTACTGTAATTTTCCCGTGCAGACTTGTAAGTTCATGTTTATCTGAGAACAATTTAACAATAACTATAGTGCTGGAGAAAGTAATAGCAAAACTAACAAAAAGAGAAGTAAGATTATCAAATCCAAGAAGTAAGCATATAAAATAACCAACTATTGTAGTAAAAATAATTTGCCCAACCCCGGTTATCAAAGCTATTTTTCCAACTTTTCTGAGTTCCGTAAATTTTAACTCTAGTCCAAGAATAAAAAGAAGTAGGGTAACCCCAATCTTAGATATAGCTTCTAGATCCTGAAGACCTTGAAGACCAGATAATGTAAATAAAATCCCTGCAATTATGTATGCAAGAATGGTAGGTAGTTTTAACCACTTGATTATTACTGCCAAAATAGCAGAAACAAAGAGAATGAATGTAAGATTTGAAAATAATGACGTCATAAGATCATAATATCAAAAAACAAGAATCAAATCTTTTTTGATACAATATTTAGATGAACTCTGATCAAAAATCTAGAATTATTTACAACAATTTAGTTTACTTTGGGGTAGACTTGGATTCAATTTATAGAAAATCAGCAAAAAAATTTGTTGAGATTATTATAAGTAAGTATCTTAAAAAGAATAAAATTGGTATTGTTGCTGGATTAGGTGGAAATGGATTAGATGGATTATATATTGCTGAGGAACTTTTCAAAAATGGTAAAGAAGTTGAAGTTTTTATCCCTGATAGAGTTAATCATAGCGATAACGATTTATTTAAAGAAAAATTCAAAGAACTTTCCCAGACAGTTTCTATCAAACAGGATATTTATGCAAAAGATGTTGTTCAGCCTGAATTATTGATCGAAGCTTTAATTGGTACAGGATTCAGTGGGGAAAAAGTCTATAAAAGAACTGCAGATATTTTGAAAAGAGTATCACATTTTAACTGCCCTATTATTGCTATAGATAAACCTATACAAGGTTATAGTCCAGATTTAACTATCTCAATCAACTATCCGAAAACAACTAAAGCAATTGCGATAGAGAATGTTTATCCCGAATCTTTAATTAATTCTATTGGACCTGGAGAACTTCTTGAAATTCATAAACCATATTCAAAAAGTCATAAATCCAAATCAGGTAAGTTGCTTTATATTTCATTCGAAAGAGAAACTGCAGAAGAAAGGAAGCTATCAGCTTTTGCAAAACAGTATTCAACAATTCTAACTACCATTTCTATAAAAAGTTTGTTTACTGACTATTCAAAAGAATCTTACAAAGAAAAACTTGTTGGAGTAGATACAGTAGTGATTGGAAGTTTCTCAGAATCTGATAACCTAACAGCAAATATCATTTATACTTTACTCGAAGAATTGCCAGATACTAAAGTCATAAATTTAAATTCAGAAATTAAATTTCACGAAAACCTAATAGAAGTTTTTGAATCCCCAAGAAGTATTGGAAATTCCTCTGCCTTCGCAAAGTTTGTAAAAAGCTACAATTCATACTTCTTATTTGAAGATGGTGAAAAGAAGTTAGATACGGAAGGGATATTGGTAACGAAAGATAGTATCGAGAATTTAATCCTATTAGCTTCGATTTTCTCTAGTTCAAATGAAATAAAATTATCAATTCTTGCAGCAGCTTTTGTGATTATTCATTTTAGAAAAAATAAATTGAATCTAGAAAAAGACATTACAAATTTCTTCGAAGAAGTATTTTAATCAAAGTCTCCAACAACAATGAATGTTATTGTTTCGTTGTACAAGCCAGCAGGTGTTAGTCCACTAGGTCTAATTTTAGCAAAGTATGCAGAAATTCCTGTGTGTAGGGGCTGTAAATTTGAGGTAAACAGCTCTTCAAATGAAGTTGTAGGTCCTCCAACTTTATCAGGAGCTCCAGTATCAGTGAAATCTGTAGGAGTACTGCTTACAGTAACTGATCCAAGGTAAGTAGGATAAGTTTCTGCATTAGTTGATGCATCATTTCGAATTCCCCATCCAGAAACTGATGGACCAAGAGCAGCTAAATCGCCACTATATGCAGGTATACTATTTGGTCCGCTTTCCAATGCACCGTTTAATCCTCTTGCCGAAGTTACAATTCCTGTTACAGCATTTGTAGTTACTCTAACAACAATGTAATCTGAAGCTGTTGTTACAACTCCAGCTGGTGCAGTACCAAAGTCTAATGAATAAGGAGGGGCTGTCGGTGTAGAAGTATTTGGTGCAATATCAAGGTCTAGAACTAAAGAAGGAATAGTTGTTGATGCAGTTGCAGATGGTCCAAATTCGCTTTGGGTAAAATCAGCATCGGAATTTACAGTCTGTAGAGCCGAAAATCTAATGTAATAGGTTGTACTTCCACTTAATCCAAAAACATTATATCGTTGGTAAGTTGTATTTGGTGATCCGCAGTAACCAGCTAACACTTCTCCTTCCCATTCACACTTGTATAAAAAGTCTGCAATTGTAATTGAGTTAGTAGGTAATCTTGTAGCTCCATCGATGTAGAAATTATTTGTTGTAAAAGTTGGGTCTGTACTCATTTGTACAGCATATCGAACATCTGGTGGGTTATTTTCGTCTCCAATTCTGAATTTAGCTCTATCGTAACACCCAGGAAGTGAACATACTTCTTGCATTCCGTTTGTACCAATAGAACAAGTACCAGTATTTGTATCTGTCTCAAAGCACTCAACTGTTGGAACAGCAGCTTCTACAAAGTTAGCTGTACCAGCATCAGATTTATAGTTAGAGCTTGTAGTTATCTGGTCGTCTGTTCCACTAGAGTCAACAAGAATTTTATAATTGCTTCCTTCACCAACACCATTAATTGGTTCTCCAACACTTGGTTCAATCAGTTTGTAATTAGTTGATTCTGGATTATCCGCAAAAACCGTAGAAACAGGAAGCAAAATAGCCAGAAAGATATTGAAGATTGCAATTTTTCTCATCATAGATATAGTTTATTAGAATTAATAAATTAGTGCAAGTTCAAAATGTTTAATATAAAATCAATTGTATGAAAATCAAAAGATACTATTTAATGATAATTTTAGTTCTGGGTCTAATCATCATCAGTGCAATACTCCTGATTGCGTATACTAGCAGTTCTAATTTCATCTTAACTCCCCAACAAGATACTGTTTCAACAGCAAAGGTAATTCAAGATGAAGAACCACAAACACCAGCTGAAAGTTGTGAAGGAAGTTGGATAAATAGCAGTTTTACAGGAAAAATTGATTTGCTACACACCTCATTAAGTGATTGGAAATATGAATCTCCACCTGCAATAATTAGTGAAACTTTAAATTCAGAAAATACAGTTGTGATAGGGCATAACTATTGTACAAACGGAAATTGTAATGTGCCAGGAACGAACTTCTCTCAAATAATAAATATGAAATCCGGTGATGAGGTGAACTTCTGTTTAGCCGGTAAACCTTATGGCGGTTATGTTTTAAGATGCGGAGATTATAAGAATACAGATATGTTCTTACTTTGGAATTGGACAGGATTTGATTCTGTAACATTCTTCACATCATATGGCACATGTGCGGATTCTGCTTGTTCAAGTACAGATAAAAGATGGGTTTGTGTAATTGAAAAAAACTAATCCAGATATCTGCTATAGAAGTTGTCTCTGCTGATTTCTACTCCCGATTCGTAAACAACTCTATCGAAAGAAGCTTCGAATTGGGTAGGGGAATATTCATTCCACTTTTTCCAATTAGTCAATTGGACAGATCTTTTTACAAAATTTTTATCAGAAAGGAACTTTACAGTATTGTACTGAAATCCATCTTTTTGAGTTTTCTCGAATCTAATCAGAATTGGATAATTTGAGTCATTTTTGAATTTTAAATCTACCTTTGGATCAGTAAAATATGCTGAATCTACAATGTTCATTTGATAAGGCCAGTCGTAAGAAGGTACATTCTTGTAATGATAATATCTTTCTGTAATTGGAAGCCCAGCTTCTAAAGCTGCTCTGAAAATTGTAGTTGTGGAGTTACAAATTCCACCATCGATTGGGAATCCCGATTTTGTTAAACCGTTTTTAGGTTGAATTACTTTCAAGAAAGAAAATTCTTCACCTGGTTGAATAATATGGTTATGAACTTCGTATAGTCCGAAATCTGCAAACTGTATCACATAATTTGCAAAACCGTTTCGAACTAATTCAATTCGAGTCTCACCACGTGCGATTTCATTAGAAAAATCATAAACTGGCTTACCTAAATTCAGTGCTTGTGGTTTAATCGAATAGGTTTCGATATTAAATCCTTGGGAAACTCCAGATAGATAGAATTGAAGATTTTCAATTGTTTGATCTACATCAAGTGCGTAACCATTCTCATATGAAGACAAAATATAAATTGAACCATTTACTTCTTCGTAAGATGGGTCGACAACAGAAGCTGTAAACTCGTCAGAAAACTCCTGAAATTTTTGTTTTGTTTTGACTAAATCTGCAATTTCAAACTTCTTTGTCGTAAGGGAGTAGTTGAGATAACTATCAACATTTTCAAAATAAGGATCCAGCATTGCAGCGACTTTAATTCTTTCTGATTTGTACTCTTCGCAAAGAGCCATTAATCCAAGTTGATCGGGATTTGTTAAATATTGATCAAGCGATAAAGAAACTTCATTTTCGTGAAGATCGCTAGTTAGTTTTTCTACATTAAACTTTAGATCGTAAGTACTGGTGGAACAGTTTTTTAAGTAATTGTTTGAATCAATTTGTACATTATTTACAGATCCAATAGCAAATGGAAGGTGAAGGCTGGAAATGAGATATTCAGTATCAATAGAGTAGAATTTATCTGAATCAGTTCCACCAAGTAAATCGATTCCTTCTGCAAGTACCTTTCCTAAATCTGCACCTCGACCATAATTCTTTGCTTCTTCCTGTACTGGAACATACCGTGTCCTAACAGAATAATTTTCTCCAAGAAACGTAACCTGCACATCTTTATATAGATAACTTGTAGCTGTGTAGTTGAAAAGTGGCTTTTCGGTTTGGAATGTGTTGGCGAAGATGTAATAAGCAAGTACCAACGATGTAAATGTCAAAATCAAAGTTGTCACATAGAAAAGTGCATTTTTCATTTAATTATTTTAGATCAAATTTATTGAAGTTAGAAGAGGATAAAATAATGGTATTAGCTAAGAGGCATTAGGTAAAAGAGCAAAATATTTTAAAATCCAAGATGCTATAATCTGTACATGAGTTTACCAGCAGACTATCAAGGAATTGTTTACCAGATTATCCGTCCAACGGGACTTCTAGACCCAAATATTGAGGTTAGACCAACACGACCAGAAGCCTATAATCAGTTGAAAAGTTCATTGATTGAGAGCGGCTATAACGATATGCCTCTTCTAGCCGAAGCTTATTGGGAAAGAACACAGGTTCAAGATTTAATGTTAGAGGTAGAAAAAACTATAAAATTGAAACAAAGGGTTTTAGTTACAACTCTTACAAAAAGAATGGCAGAAGAACTTTCTGATTATCTTGTTGAGAAAGGAGTTAAGAGCAAGTACCTTCATTCTGATATTGACACTATAGAAAGAGTTGAGATCCTAAAATCCCTTAGAAAAGGAGAATACGATGTTTTGGTCGGGATCAACCTACTAAGAGAAGGTTTAGATTTGCCCGAAGTTTCATTAGTAGCAATTTTAGATGCAGATAAAGAAGGTTTCCTAAGGTCCCAAACTAGTTTGATTCAAACTATCGGTAGAGCTGCTAGACACGAACAAGGCAAGGTATTGATGTATGCAGATAAAATCACACGATCTATGAAATTAGCTATAGATGAAACTAGAAGACGAAGATCAATTCAGGAAAAGTTCAACGAAGAAAACGGAATTACACCAACAGGAATTAAAAAAGAAATTAAAGATCAACTTGATAAATTCAAGACTGATGTGAAAGAAGAAGAGAAAGAAAAAGATTTATTCAAAAAAGCAGAAAGATACAAAGCAATGCCTAAGAAGGATCGACAAAAGTTTATAAAAGAATTAGAAATGGAAATGCAAATTTTTGCCGATATGCTTGAGTTCGAGAAAGCCGCAGAACTTCGGGATTTAATCGATGGATTAAAATAGATGAAGATAAAAGATGAATCTTTTTACTATTGTAGCTTTCTTAAAATTGCATTTAATATATATTCTAACGACTTCGCCTCAATATAATTTGCTCCTATTTCTACTGATGATCTGATTAATTGCCTCCCATTACTGAGAGTGACTACCTACGATTTTTTATTTCGAATATATTTACTTACAGAAATTGAGAATTTTGCACATCGTTCCCCTAAATTATAGTTCATAGATAATTATGTATTAAAAACGTAATTGATACATTGTGTTTGAATACAACTTTGTGTACTTATTTTTAGCCTTTTAATCTTTTGAAATTTTCGTCTTTTACAACCTATTTTGTTGTAGAATACCTAAATGGAAGTAATTATTTTGGCAGGTCTATTAGGATTCCTAATTATAGGATTCATTCTTACTGGTAAAAAAGACGATACAAACTACAGAATTGTGAACCCCGTTGTGCTAAAGGTTTTGGTGCCTGCTTACAATGACAAGAAACCTCAATTTACTGAGCAATTTCTTCAATCCATACACGGCTTAATTAATTCCAAGAAGAAAGGAAAAGATATTATCGCTTTGGAAATTGTTGCAAATGCTTCTTCGATTTCTTTCAATATTGTTGCAGAGAAAAAAGATGCTCTATATATAGAGAACCAAGTTTATGCACAGTTCCCAGATGCACAGGTTGTTCAAGTCAAAGATCATTTACAGAAATTTTCAGATAAAACGATGATCAAAGAAGTGATTCTTCAAAAGGATTATTTCTTTCCAATTAGAAGTTACGCAACTTTCGAAGCTGACCCGATGTCATCAATTTTATCCACACTTTATAATATAAGCTCGACTGCACAAGTCGTTGTTCAGCTGAATATTAGACCGATCGATAACAGTTGGAAGAAAAATTTAATTGCGTTTATAGAAACAGAAAAAACTTTAGGTAAAGAAGTTTCTGAATTAGAGAAAAAAAGTTCAAAACTTGGATTCGAATTTTCTTACAGAATTGCTGTGGATTCTCCAGATGAAAGTTACAATAAAACATTAATTAGTAAAATATTCTCAACTCTACAAAACTTCAGCAATCCAAATCAGAATTCATTTGTAATTAAAAAAGAAAAACAAGGTTGGCTTCCTATCTTTAAAACAAAATTTGATGCATCAGTAGAAAGTTTGAAAAATAGAGCTTTGGAAAAAGAAGAAAAGATGAAAGTCTTGAGTATAGAAGAACTTGCTTCGATTTATCACTTACCAAATGAGTCTGCAAAAACACCAAATATCGAATGGAGCAAAAGTAAGAAACTTGAATTCCCACTAAATCTTCCAATGCTTTCTGCAAACGAGAAGCAGAAACTTGGAGTAAGAATTTTTGGTTTAACTGACTACAGAAATATTCATATTCCTTTTGGAATAAAAACCGAAGATAGAAGAAGACACATGTATTTGGTGGGAAAGACAGGTTCAGGAAAATCCAGCTATTTCTTAAGAACAATGATTGCTGGGGACATTTTGGAAGGGAATGGAATTTGTGTTATTGACCCACACGGAGATTTGGTAGAAGAAGCACTAACAATGATTCCAGAACACAGAATGAAGGATGTAATATACCTAGATCCATCAGATACCGAGCATCCAATCTCGTTGAATATCATCGACCAGTTATCTGGAGAAAGCATAGACTTGGTTGCGGACGGAGTGGTTTCTGTTTTCAAAAGATTCTTCGGTGATTCTTGGGGACCAAGATTACAGTACATCCTTACAAATACAGTGCTAACTTTACTTCAGTGTCAGAATGTTTCTCTGCTTGCAGTTCAGAGAATGCTGATGGATACAAATTATCGAAAATTTCTTCTGAAACAAGTTGATGATCCGTTCTTATTGAAATTCTGGAATGAAGAGTATGCAAAGATTGCCAAAAACGAAAAAATGCTAGCAGAAGTAATTTCTCCTATTCAAAATAAAGTGGGTAGATTTTTAGGTCCAGAGATTATTAGAAACATGGTTGGGCAAGTTACGAATTCACTGAATTTCCGAGAGATCATGGATAACAAAAAAATTCTTTTGGTGAATCTTTCCCAGGGAAAAATTGGAGAAGAAAATTCTGCATTGTTGGGGAGTCTTTTAGTTACTAGACTTTATACAACTGCGATGCAAAGAGCAAATGTAGCTCAAACACAAAGAAACGATTTTTATCTTTATGTAGATGAATTTCAAAACTTCGCGACAGAAACTTTCATTAAGATTCTTTCTGAAGCTAGAAAATACGGATTGAATTTGATTGTAACGCACCAGTACATCGATCAAATTTCTCCTGAGATTCAAAATGCAATTTTTGGAAACGTAGGAACACTAATGAACTTCGTTGTTGGACAACAAGATGCAAACAGATTGGAAAAAGAATACGAGCCATTCATTAAAGCTGAAGATATGGTGAATTTAGAAAGATTTAGATTTGTAGCAAAAATGACAATCGATGGAGCTCAATCACAACCATTTACAGGTATAGGTATTCGTCCGAACTTTAAACAATACAATTTCCAAAATCAGATCAAAGATATTTCCAGAGAAGCTTATTCTAAAGATCGAGAAACGGTTTCTGCAAAAATTAAGAAGTGGGCAAATCAGCAATACGACGAGAAAGGAAATTTGATTACTAAGTAATTCCACGATCAGTTTTAGTTGATGTATAATAAAACGTTTAGAAATTGTAAATGCGTTTTCTTGATATTCTAAGATCATCATTCAGATCCCTCAGACGAAACAAAGTAAGAACTTTTTTGACTTCGTTCGCAATTTTTATTGGAGTTTTCATTATTATTTTTTTAGTATCTTTATCATTCGGAGCTCAGAAAATTCTTCTTGCTCAAATCACCAATCAATTTGATCTAAAAAGCATTTTTGTATTACCAAGTGGTAGTTTAAATTTCAATTTCTTCGGTCCAACTGCAACAGAAGATGAAAATGAAGAAAGAATAATCCTAACAGAAGATTCTGTAGAAAATATTTCCAACTTAGAAAATGTTGAATTTGCTCAGCCAATTGTTCAAATTAATTCAAAAAAACTGGAATTCAACGATAAAACTTTTGACGAAAGAGTAGTTAATAGTGCGAGTGGAGCAGGGTGGGATATAGACCCAACAGATGAAACTGTAGCAGAAGTTATTGCAGGAAGAATTTCTAACCTTCAAAAAGGAGAAGCCATTGTCAGTACAACTCTTGTAGATGCATACGAAAAACCTGCAGAAGAATTCATAGGTCAGCAAATTATTTTGAAAGATCAAGCAGGCTTGTTTGGATCACAAGCAAAACCTTTAGAAGATGCAACTTATACAATCGTCGGAGTAGTTTCTCCAACACGAAATTTTGTTTACATTGTTAATCAAGAAGAGGGTCTCGAACAAGTTTCAAAAAAGAATGGTTATTCAACACCAGAAGATTATGTCGAAACTGTAGGCTATCAATCGCTTTATGTTAAAACAGAATCCGAAGCTTCGGTTAGTACAGTAAACGACCAGATTAAAGAAATGGGATTTGATACAACAACACTTGAAGAGGTTCTAACTGTATTTAACTCACTGTTCAATTTGATCCCAATTATTTTCACAATTATTGGAAGTATCGCAATTTTTGTTGCGGTAATTGGAATTATCAACACAATGGTGATGTCTGTTTACGAAAGAACAAAAGAAATTGGTGTGATGAAGGCTGTGGGTGCAAAAAGCACAACTGTACTTTCATTGTTTATTACAGAATCAGGTTTGATTGGATTCTTGGGTGGATCACTTGCAGCTGCAATAAGCATGTTAGTAATCTATGTAGCAAACTCAGTTTTAGTAAATAGAGTTCTTCCGAATCTTGGGCTTTCAGATGTTGAAGCATTGTTCATTACACCTTTTTGGTTAATTGCAGTTACAGTTTTAGGTTCTACATTAATTGGAGTTTTAGCTGGATTGTACCCAGCATATAGGGCGAGTAGATTAGATCCAGTTAAAGCATTACGTTACGAATAATATGATTAAAGTCGAGAAACTAAATAAAAAATACAAAATGGGAGGCGAAACAGTCGAAGCATTAAAAAACGTTTCCCTCGATATTGAACAAGGTGAAATGGTAGCAATCATTGGTCCTTCTGGAAGTGGAAAATCCACAATGATGCATATTCTTGGTGGACTAGATCGTCCGGATTCAGGAGAAGTTTTTGTTGATGAAGAATCACTTTCAAAACTGTCTCAAAGGAAACTTGCAGATTACCGAAATAAAAAAATTGGATTTATTTTTCAAACATTTAATTTACAACCAGATTTAACCTCAATTGAAAATGTGGAACTACCTTTGATCATAGCTGGTAAAAACTCAAAAGAAAGAAAAAAATTAGCAAAAGAAGCTCTAACAAAAGTTGGTTTAGGTGATAGATTAAAGCATAAGCCTAATGAACTTTCTGGAGGACAGCGACAAAGGGTAAGTATCGCAAGAGCATTAGTTAATTCTCCAAAAATTATTTTCGCTGATGAGCCAACAGGAAATCTTGATAGTAAAACCGGAGCAAATGTTTTAGAACTTCTAAAAAAACTAAATAAAGATGAAGGTGTAACAATAATCATAGTTACACATGATAATGATATTGCCGAACAATGCGATAGAATTGTTCGAATGAAGGACGGAGAAATTCAGAAGTAAATTTTCTATACTAAAAATCGCTTATAAGTTGATTTGACAATCAAATTTCTATATACTAACTCTTAGTAATTGACGTCAATTTATGGACCCGAAAAAACGAACTACTATACTCGCTCTCGTTTTTCTTACAATTTTATTAGGAGTTGTTAGTGTAATTATTACAATACAAGTTCGTAGAAATGCAGCACCGGATGACAGTCAAGCCGCTTTAATTGATGAAACGATTGCAAAATTTGCAGGATTAACTTGTGAAGAAGTTTATGCAGAAAATGAAAGCTATGCAGAAATTGGAGGCTTTCAAAATATTGTGAACAATCTAGAATTCACAGGAGCATTGCCGGAGTATCCATTGAACTGTTCCGCAGAAACTATTTCAGGTCAAAAGCTAAACTTAGGAGTTGAACTTTCTGAAGGCATTTTTGAAAACGACGAAATTATTTCTGGTTACGGTTTAGGAGCTGTAACAGATACTGATTCTGTAGGAGATTTTACTTTCTTTGTAACTCAAGACAACCCAACAAATAGGTGTGTAACAGTAATGCTTTCTTCAATAGAAGATTTTAAAGTAGGAGTATTTGAAATAACAGAGAACGAAGAAAGGGTAGTTGACTGTACTAAATATTCTGAAGATATTAGAACCTTTGTAAATAATTTCGCCACTAACTTATGAAAGTAAATTCACGAAACTTAACAGTTGTAATTTTATTCATCCTACTAACAGTTCTTTCTGCAGTAGGAATAATTGTTGCAATAAATTTGCAAGGTTCCCAAGCTCCGGATGATTCAAGAGCTGACTTCATTTGTGGGGGCTCTGGAAGTTGCGCAGGAAAACCAGTAGGTACGAACATTGCATATTCTGGAGGTAGTTGTAATTGTACTCAAACAACTGGAGATCTTTGTGCCTGTGTTCCATCAGGTGGTTCTGCTTGTACTCCTGCTGACGATAGCACCTGTACATCTATGGGACAATCCTGTAGTGGAGGCACATGTATTTCAAATGGAACTCTGAATGGAATAACAATGTGTGTATGTTCCATTAATGGTAGTGGACAAACAACATCAACACCTCCTAATTGTAACTCTGATGCTGAGTGTGGGTCGGGAAAATTTTGTGATAGCGGAAGTTGTAAAAACAAAGGTGGTACTAATGCATCATGCTCAAGTAACCGCGCATGTCTAAGTGATAATTGTGTTAGTGGTAAATGTCAGCCAGCAGGTGGTACACAATGTACAAACGATACTCAATGTAGCGCTAATCAATTCTGCGGAGATGGAGTATGCAAAGCCGACAGACCTGATGGGGGAAATTGTGGTAGAAATGCACAGTGTTCGAGTAATTTATGCATATCTAACGTTTGTAGGGCTGCGGGTTCAGGTGGGGCGTGTGTAGAGGGACAAGTTACTTGTAACCCAGCAAACCCCGGTTTTGGGAGTATGTGTGCAGGAGGTGCTTTAGGAGCAGAAGAAAAGTTCGATGCTTGTGCACCAGATAGAACTGGGCAAAATTGCGCTGGTCTACCCACTTTCAGTGGAGGAGAGCCAAATAAAGGAAGATTTGTTGGATGTAGTGGAGCATTGAATTGTTTCTGCCCTTACTTAGCGCCTGCTTCTCCAGGAAACTTATTTACTTCTAACGATCAAAATGTTACGGTACAGTGTAGAACGGACGCAGGAAATGATTCTTGCGGAGCTGGAGTAGGAGTAACACCACCTGTAACAACAGTCGATCCACCAACAACAACTCCTTCAACACCATTCTGTGGAGATGCTATTTGCGGACAGAATGAATTGTGCGAAAGAACTAGTCCTGGAGGATCTTCATTTAGAGCATGTAGAGCAAGCGATGTTGGAAAAACACCAGGAGGAGCAGTTGTTGCTAACTGTTATAGAATTAACGAAGCCCAAACACCAGCTGGAACAGGACCAAGATGCAAATACTGCGGAGACGGAGTATTCCATCAGGCTGTGGAACAATGTGATGCTACAGCACCTGCAGGTAATGGGAACGATCCGCTCAATTGTTCTTCTACATGTAATATTATGAGAAGAGAATGTCTCGGAGCAACTTCCTCTGCAAGTAGCCTAGCACCAGGAGCTGGAAATAGAGCAATCTTCACATTTAGATTCAGAGATGAAAGATCAAATTACCCTTATCATCCAGGAATTGTTGCTAGAGTTTCTTCTGGAGGATCTGATGCAACAGCAGTAGGTAGAGATTCGAATGCAACAGGAAATGTTCTTGTGGCATTAATGCCAAATGGAAGATCAAGAACTCAAGACACAGATGGTACCTATATCTATGAATACAAGTTTGAATGGGAAGCAGCAAACACAAATGGTTCTGATGTAGCGGCAGGAACTTATAGAGTTCAATTTATCAATGCAGCAAATGGAAACGGAGTATTATTCGAGGGTACTTGCGAAGCTACAATTACAATCTCTGGAACTCAAGTAGAGAATCCATTGTTTAGTATTGTAAAGCTTGGTACACCAGTTTGTGAGAGTGATAATGATTCTAGAATCGACTATACAGTTCAAGTTACAAATAGAGGTCCAGTTGAAGGAGTAATCGATTTGGTTCGAGATACTCTAGATCCTCAAGTAATCAGTGCTGGAATCGTTCCAACAGGAATTACTCCATCATATGGAACTTACTCGGCAGGAACAATTACATGGATTGGTACTGTAGCTGATAGAACCTATGCACCAAATCAGACAAAAGAGTTTAGATATTCTGTAACTATTCCGTCAAACTTGGTAGCATCGTTTACTAATACTGGAATTGATAACCAAGTGGTTGTTCAATACGATACAAATGATACAGATGATAATACAGATAGCTTTACATTGAATACACCTGTAGCATGTTCTACAACTGTAATTCCAGAAACAGGCATATTTGATGATGGTAAATTCTTATTACTTGGAGCATTGTTTGTACTATTAGGAGTTTATGTGTACAGAAGACAATACTCATTAGAGCATTCATTCGAATTTGAAACTGAAAAGAAACTTTCAAGAAAAGCAGACGAACTATAAAATTAAGTTATAATCACTGGTAACTAGATCCCGTCCGCCATTGGCGGGCGGGATCTGTTTAAAGATTAGTTATGAAAATAAAGTTTAGTCAAATTTTAAAACATCCTCTCAGGGAATTCTTAGTTCTTGATTTAAGAGCATTAGCTCTTTTTAGAATTGCTTTTGGGTTAGTTCTAGTAATTGATTTTCTAGATAGATTAAAAGATGTTGTTATTTTTTACACCTCCGATGGTGTTGTTTACCCAAGTCTATTTACAGGAAACATTTTTGGTAATAACACATTCTCGCTTAACTTTTTGAGTGGAAGTCCAGCTTTAGCAACAGCAATATTAGTAGCAGGTTTAGTCTTCGCAGTAGCATTTACTATGGGATATATGTCCAGAATTGCAAATATTGCACTTTGGATAATTGTTGTTTCTCTACATAATATTAATGTGATGATCCTACAAGGAGGAGATGATTACATGAGATTACTCCTTTTCTGGTCGATGTTTCTACCATTGGCTAGGAGAATTTCTGTAGATGCTCTTCATCACAAATATGAGGGAATCAATAGATATTTTTCAATAGGAAATTTAGGTTTAATCTTTCAAATAGCCTTCCTGTACTTCTTTACCGCAATGTTAAAAGACAGTCCAATTTGGACTACAGACTACACTGCTGTTTACTACGCTTTAAGTTTGGACCCGTTTAGAACACCAATTGGAGAGATCATTTTGAGCATCAAGTGGCTTCCAACTCTTTTGACATTCGTAGCAATAAACATCGAAAGAACAGTCCCATTCCTAATACTGCTACCGTTCTATAACCAGTTTACTAGGTTCTTAGCTGTTCTAATGATCTTTGGCTTACACTTTGGTATAGGAACAGCTATGGATGTTGGTCCTTTTAGTTGGGTCTGCATGGCAGCGGCTTTAAGTTTGATTCATACAAATTGGATAGACTTTGCTCTAAACCTAGCTAAAAAACGAGCAAAACCTGTCCATAAAGCTAGAGTATCTTCAATACTAAACAAAGTATCGTCTTTCTTAAAGAAGCTTCCATATCTAAAAATTACTTTAAAAAGTAGAATTCAAAAACCAAAATTAAAGGCCTTTGTGGGAATAGTTGTAGGTAGTTTGGTAATGTTCTCACTTTTAAGTATGGTTCTAATTACAAACATCAATACACTAGGATTCACATACAAACTTGGAGAATTTCCAAGCAAAATAGTCAGATTCTTCCGATTAGATCAGAGTTGGAGAATGTTCTCTCCATACCCAACATTTGAAGGTGGATGGACAGTAATTACTGGTTACGATTTAGAAGGGAATGAATACAATCTTTATCAAGGAAATTCTCGAGAAATACAGCCAGATAATCTTTATAATAACCCTAAAAATGAAAGGTGGAGAAAGTATACGATGAATTTGTGGGCTCAGGGGAGATATGAATCTGATAGAATTTACCTTCTAGGATACTATTGTAGACAGTCTTGGAGAGGGAATTTAGATTCTCCGCCTTTGGTAAAATTGCGTTTCTACCACGAGCTGTTACTTTCTCAACCTAATTACGAGGATAAAACGCATACTGAGCGAATGCTTACAGAAATTGAATGCTCAAGCGAGGATAATTCCGTGTCCATGTGATCTTAGCCAGAAATCGTAAACCTTGTAATCAGGCATACACTTTTCTACAAGCCCCCAAAATCTAGGACTATGATTCATTTCTTTAGTATGGCAAAGTTCATGGATGATTACATAGTCCATAACACTTGTTGGAGCGAATGCAAGTCTCCAATTTATGTTTATATTTCTATCTGTTGAACAGCTACCCCATCTGCTAACTGTATCTTTGATAGCAACTTTATTGATCTTAAATTCAAATTTATCTGCAAGGTATCTGACTCTTCGTTTAATTTTCTCTGAAGCTTGATCTCTCAATTGGTCCATGAGTACTGTCTTATGTCGTTTAGACTCTTCAGAAGCAAAGACAGTTATTGTTGATTTGCCCATAACTACCTTTGGTTTTAAGAATTGACGTTGACTGTATCTAATTTCGTATTTTTCACCGAAGTATGTAATGGTGGCGTTTTCCGTGATTCTTTCCATAGCCAGAATTTTAACACTATAATATCTAATTTTGATTTCAAAATTCTATAAAGCAAGTAAATCCCAGCGAATCCTAAAGCCAATTTTAGGCTATTAAGCCCATCAGCTTTGATTTTTGATATGGCTTCTGTCAAAGATTGTCCTTCTGCGAAATTTGCTATCGGATATGATATCGATAGGTTTTCGTACGTTGGATCAAGAACAAGCAATGAAATTGGGAGTATTTTGTAACCATCTCCCGACTTTGCCAGGATACCATTAAATCTTATTGCATCACCTTTAGTTCTGTCAAAGCCATCAAAGCCAGTAAGCGAAATGGAGACTTTTTCGTGAATTCTGAAGCTTTTTGCAAAATTTGCTAGAACTGTCATTTCGCCGAAAACCATTGATCCAAGCTGAGATTCAAGATCTGTGATGTTTAATTCGCTCTCTTTAATTGAAACGTTCTCGATTAACTTTTCCGATGAAATTGTAATTTTCTTTTCGCCACTAGAGCTGCCTGTTTTCCCAGTGATTTCATAACTATTACCTAGTTCGAGGTTATCAAGATTAGAGACGATTTTGACACCTCCTGATTCGTCTTGAATGTAGGCATACTCATTAGTTTTGTATGTAATAGTTCCTCTTAGTTTAACAGTTTCGTTGTTCGAGACTTTCTTAACATCAATTATTTTTGAAATTGGAATCGGGATTTCAGGCGTTTTCATCAAGACTGGAAACTCTTTGGTAGGAGTTCTATATAGAATTTCACCAGTTAAGACTGAAGGGTAGGAAACATGATCAAGTAGTTGTTCCTCATAAAATAAAAATATTTCATCACCAGAATTGTTTAGTGAGGGTACTTGATTGAATTCTTGTGATTCATTTGGTTGTAAAGTTATAAATAACTTTTTCTGAAACTTGTTCTCAATATTATCTGTTAGAAATATTTCGCCTTCAAAGAGATATTGAGAAATATTTTTTATTCTAATACTTTCTGATTCACCAGACTTTGGAGCGGGGTAGATTGATTCAATTTCTAATTTAGGAATAACTTTTATGTTCAGTGATGAAACATTCACTTCCTCATCAAAAACTTTGAAGATTAAACTTCCACCTAAACTTTTTAACAATGTAACTGGAGAATTTAAATTTTCGAAAGTTACACTATCATTGCTCATCGTTTTAAAGTAGAGCAGTTTACCCTGTCGAATAGTAGTATTCATTGCTTCCTCCCAAATTATGTTGTCGGTAGAAAATAGTATTTTTGGTTTTTCCTTTCCAATAGTAAACTCTGTAGTGAAACTGTATTCCAAATTCGTGATTAGAGCAATTACCTTCAACTCTAGATGAATTTGAGTTTCGTTTACAACTTCGATCGGAAACTGAATCTCGTGATTGTCTCTAAATGTTTTAACACTGAAATCTCCAATTGCCTCGTCTGGAATAAATTTCAAGAAAATACTTTTTATATATTTATCAATTGTCTGAGCATAAGTTTCTCCGTCAGTTGAGTAACTGAGTTTCCCAAAAAGTGTGTCACTACAAATTTTTAATTGATTAGTGTTTTCGATTCCAATAGAATTCCCTGATTCGTCTATTACATTTTTAATACAAAATGGAAATCCTGGAGATTCAATACTTTTTCCTGATTTGGATTCAGTGTATATAAACTCGTGTAAGATTTGATTTTGTTCATTGTATAGGATTACTTTAGCTTTTGTATTGTAGAAGTTCAACTTACCAGAACCAACAATCAAATTCGAAACTCCACTTTGCACAATTGAAGTTTCTTGAATTACACCTATTGAATTTGCAGGAATAATGAAATCCGAGTTTAAAGAAATGTTTCGTACTCCACCAGAATCAAGATTCACATTTTCAAGCCGATAGCCTTTCAAGTTGATATCGTTCGAACTTAAGTTTTTTAATTCGAGCCATTCTTTTCCAGCATCTGCCCCATCTGGATCTGGAAAGACTTCGTTAATTACAACACTCAATTCTGATGCTTCAGCTTTCTGCTGGACACTTAAAAAGATTACTGCCGAGAGTAGTAGAATAATTAATTTGAACTTCATGAATGATGATAGTTCACTAATTAACTTCTAGACTATGTATTGAAGTACAAAAAAAACTCTCCCTTTCGGGAGAGTTCAATTTCAGTTAATTGATAAGACTATCTGAACATTTTTGTAACTTTGTCCATCCAAGATAATTGGTTTGCGTTTACAAATGCTGCGATAACAGCTCCAACTACATATGTAACAACAGTGAATACAAATGTTAATACAGCTCCAACTACATATCCAACAATTAATCCTGTTGTATATCCAGCTCCTAAGTAACTGTAAATTCCGTATGAGAATACGAATAAACTGATTACATTCACAATAAGTCCAACAACAGCAATCATTGCTCCTGCAATCATTCCTGGTTTTAATGCTGCCTTAACTGCAGATGCTAAGTCATCCTGTTTTGCATTATGAACAGCTCCAACAGTGAATCCTCCGAAAAGAGAAACTAACCAATGTAACCATGCAAATAAACAACCTACAACTGGAACGATTCCAATTAAAATAAACAGACTTCCTACTCCTCCGAAAACTAATCCTAGCTTTGTATCTTTGCTAGTATTTGGTAGAGCAGCTTTTACTGTGTCTTCCATACTTGTATAATAAAAATTAATTATATAGCAATTTTACCTTAACTTTATCGAAAAGTTTATATATAATTCAGAGATTATTCAAAATTATTCAAATTTATATGATCGATAGAAAGATAATAGTAGGCTTCGTTCTAATAATCGGAGCATTTTTAATTATAAACGCATCAAATATGACGTACAACCAAAGAACACCAGCAGTTTCTAGCACAAATTCTGCTCAACTACCTAGTAGATTGAAAGATATGCCTCAAGATAATCTTGAGACACTATCTTCTCCTGTAGAAACATTAACTACAGAAATCAAAGAAGAAGCTAATACTTCTGACAACAGAGAGGTAAAAGTTGGAGATAGAATTACTGTTCAATATAGAGGATGGTTCGCTTCAAACGGAGAAATCTTCGACCAATCATTTAATAGAGGTGACGCAGGTTTTACATTCATTGTTGGACAAGGTGTTATTGAAGGATGGTCTGAAGGAGTCGTTGGAATGAAAGCAGGAGAAATCAGAAGATTAAAAATTCCATTCGATATGGCATACGGACCAGATGATTACAATGGAATCCCAGGTGGATCTGATTTAATTTTTGACGTAGAACTTGTAAAATTTGCTAATTAGTGAACACTAACCCTTTTTACAAAGATCCAGTTACAAAAGACCCGAGAAAGAAATTCGTAAACTTCTTACAATTCTTTGCGGGTCTTGGTTTAATACTGTTAATTTCCTGGTTTACGATTCTTGGTCAAAATCAGGTTGATGGACCTTCAATGCGTCCTAATTTTTATACAGGAGAATTTTTGATCTTAAATAGAATTCCTCAGCTAATGGGACATAATATAGCGACTACGTTAGGTCTTGAATACAAAGTTGGAGAAGTTATTGTGTTCACTAAACCTGGGTTTCCTGATTTATTAAAAAGAGTAATTGGAATTCCAGGGGATAAAGTTGCAATCAGAAAAGGAAAAATCTTCCTCAACGGTAAAGTTCTACAGGAAGCTTACATTCCAGAGAAACTCTATACAAATGGTGGAACGTTAATACAAGACGGAGGTTCAGAAGTTACAGTTCCAGAAGGTCACATCATTGCTATAGGTGATAACAGACCTGAAAGTACAGACTCGAGAAGTGCAGAAATTGGATTTGTAAAAAGAGAGTGGATTAAAGGAAAAGTTTTATTGAGGATATGGCCATTTGATAGATTCTCGTTTATTGGTTTGGGAGAAACTCAGCTTGTAAATGAATCAGATTTTGATTTTTCTAAAGCAGATCCAACTTTCAGAAATAGTCCAACTCCGCAATAACTTGCACCTAAGCATCAATTGATATATCCTTTAAGTAATATTTCTTACTTATTAATATGAAAGCGTTTAATATTTTTACGATCTTTCTAGTAATTGTTTCGCTATTTGTTTCTGTTGTGCTTGGGTTGCTTTTAGTTGAAAGCAGCAAGAAAAATACAGAGCTACAAGCTAAAGTGGATACTTTTGAAGAAGCTCCAGAGAACCCAGTTAACGAAGACGATACTGGTGAAGATGTTGTGCCAGTAGAAGAAGGTAAAGTCCATTATTCCGATGAGAGTATGGGGTTTGAATTTGACTATCCGGAATCTTGGGAACTAAGTACTAGGTTGACCCTAGATAATTCAGGAGATGCTTTTGATCCTAGAAAAAAGATCAGTAATTTTCAAGTAGATTTGTCTAAAGGTTCTGTTACTATGAATCTTTTTTTTCTGACGTCCGGTGGTAATGAACTTTACTTAGACGGAATAAATAATTCTGATGTGGAGCAAATTGTTGAGCTAAATAGTAACGTGTTTCGAGTAAATGCCGAAGGAAATGAGTGGAGGTACTTCACTAAAGAAGACTGCATACCTGCTATTGGTGGGGATGTTTGTGGGCAACGTTATCATAGACAAAGCAATTCAGCAGTGTACTTTATCGTAACTGTAAACGACACTAACGATACAGTATTAGAGGAAGTAGATCAAATATTCTTATCTTTATTTAATTAATTATTTCTATGAAAATTTTAGCAGGCATATTGGGTTTATTACTCTTTGTTTTTATTGTTCTCACAATAGTTTTAGGAATTGTTCTTGTTAATAATAATTCAAAAATAGCTCAACTTGAAAAAACTATTTCAGATCTTCAAATGGAGGATGAAAATCCTGATGACGAAGATGAAACTCCAACCCCAACTATCGAAACCAAACATTTCGTTGATACAGGTCTAGACATTGATGTGGCTTATCCAGAGGATTGGGAATACGAACTGGCAACTCAAGTGGATGAAGAATTTGCAGAGAATGGTTTTAGAACAATCTCAACATACACATTAACTTTATCAAAAGCGGATGGAGAAATTGTTTTCTCAACATTATTTGGTGCAACTGGAGATATGGGAGTTGGTTACTCTAAAGAAGAGTATGATACAGAAGTTTTAAATGACGATGTAATTAGAGTAAAACAACATGGTACAGATACTTGGAAATATCTTTACAATGTAGATTGTGACGATGTTCTTGATTTACAACCTGGAGTAACAGTTTGTGGATCTGGAGGATTCTTCCCAGGATTTGCAGGAGGAGCAAGTACAGCATCATTCAGTGGAGACGAAGATCTACTTGATGAAGCAGATGCAATAATCTTATCTGCTACTTTGTAACGATTGAATTTAAACTTAAGTATATTAATGTAAGACCCAAAGTTTAAAGATTTAAGTTTAAAATCTGCTAGCTTTTGGTCATTCTATATTTATTAAATTATAAAAATGAAGAACGAAGTTCTAATTAAAGTTATTCCTGTTAGTATTTTGAGTCTTACAATTTTTCTTTCAGTATTAATCTTTGCTGGATCTGGAATTTATGTAAGAAATCTAGGAACACAGACTCAAGATGGTCAACTTGCAAACAGTATTAATGTTAGTGGAAGCGGAGAAATTTACGCAACGCCAGATTTGCTGAATATTAGCGTATCAGCAAGCGAAGTCAGAAATACTTCTTCTGAAGCATTGCAGGCAGTTAATTCAAAAATAAATGAAGTAGTAGGAATTTTAAAAGCTGCTGGAGTTCCAGAATCAGATATTCAAACATCTTCTTTAAATATTTATCCTGAATACGAATATTCAAACAACAACAATACTCCAAGATTGATTGGACAAAGGGCTTCGATTTCTGTTTCTGCAAAAGTAAAAGGAATTGATCAAAATATCGAGAGAGCATCCGGAATTATTGACTTAGTTTCTAAAGTTGAATCGATTCAGATTGGTAATTTGAGTTTTGGACTCGAGGACGATACACGGTATATTGCTCTAGCTAGAGAATCAGCATTTAAAGAAGCAGAACAAAAGGCTATCGAACTTTCTATGTTATCGAGGGTAAGACTTTTAAGACCAATCTCAATTTCGGATAGCTCGGTGAATACAGCTCCTATGGTGAGTGAAAGAGGTGTGATGGATATGATGTCTGCAGGAAGTCCTTCAACAAATCTTAGTTCAGGACAACTTTTAGTTTCCGTAAGTCTGAATGTTATTTTTGGAATAGACTAGAAATAACAGTGTAGATCCCGCCCGCCAATGGCGGGCGGGACCTGTAATAGAAAACGAGACTTAAGGTTAGTATTGGTTCAAAACATTTATAACATCGTCGATGTTGGATGCTTGCATTAGTTTGATTCTAATTTCGGTAGCATTATCAAATCCGCTAATGTACCAACTTAAATGTTTTCGCATCTGAAAGAATGCTTTTGGATCTGGTTTATCTTGAATGAATTTCTGAGTGTGCTCGATGATAACTTTTTTCACAGTTTCAAAACTTTTATCAACAGTCTCTCCTCTCATTTCTTTGAATGCCCATGGATTTCCTTCTAAGGCTCTTCCAATTAAAGCTCCGTAAGCTCCAGTCAGGTTCATGACTTTTTCAAAATCTTCTTTTGTCTTAATGTCTCCGTTCACAAGAACTGGAATGTCCGTGCATTCAACGGCGATCTTTAACTCGTTCCAATCGGCAAATCCTGTGTACATTTGTTTTAAAGTTCTTCCATGAACTGCAATCCATTCAGGTTTAGCTTCCGCAATAGTAGAAATCCATTGTGCTGTAATTGGAACATCGTACCCAATTCTAGTTTTTAAAGAAACAGGTATTTCTTTTCTTTCTGTATTTTCTTTTTTTGCTAATAAATTACTATGTCCGGCAGATCTTTCACCAACGAATCCATCGTGTTTTTTGATGTGATCGTCTATCATTTGAAATAACGCTTCTTCTGTTCTTCCTGCTAACCCAGTAAGTTCACCGTTACTAACCCAATCTCGAACACCTTCTTTACAAGCTGCTACTATTTCTTTTGCTAGTTCTGGAGTTCGAATTAATCCCGCTCCAGATCCGCTTAAAGCTACTGTTTTTGCAGGGCATCCCATATTGATATCTAATCCGTCAAATCCCATCGCACAAACGATTTTCGATGCATGATAAAAGTATTCAGGTTCTTTCCCGTAAATCTGAGCAAGAATAGGTCTTTCAATAGGATCGTAAACAAAATGATGTAGAAGTTTGTCTCCTGCAACACACAACCCATGAACATGGGTAAATTCGGTGTAAATTAGGTCTGGATTGCCGTATTTCTTAGTAATGTATCTGAATGCACTATCGCTAACTCCGTCCATGGGAGAGATCGCTAGAACTGGTTTTTTTAAATCTGAAACTCGAAACATCTAAAAAATTTTAAAGACAAAAATGCTAAAAGATAAAAAGAGTGAATTTGACATGATTTCGATCTTTTCGTCTTCTAATTTTCTCATCTTACTTTATTACCCCGCCTCCTAGAACCCAATCGCCGTCGAAAACTGCTAAGCTTTGTCCAGTTGCGACAGCTCTTACAGGTTCATCAAAAACAAACTTCAATTCTTTAATATACAGAGTCCCCTTTACAGGTGGCTGTCTATATCTTACAGATGCAGAAATATTTTCAACAATTTCTTTTCCTTCAAATAATTCAGGGTTTATAAAATGAATATTCTCTAATTCAACTTCTTTTTTGTATAGAGCAGGGTGGTCTGTGCCAGAGGCAACATACAAAATATTCTCTTCGACATTTTTATCTACAACAAAATAAGGTTTACTTAAGCCTCCAATTCCTAATCCATCTCTTTGGCCAATAGTATAAAAATACACACCTTTGTGTGAACCAACAACCTCATCTGTATCTATATCTCTGATTTCTCCAGTTTTCTCCGGAATTTGGGACATTAAAAACTTCATTACATTAATTTCTCCAATAAAGCATATTCCCTGACTGTCTGGTTTATCAGCGTTCGGTAATCCGAATTCCTTTGCTTTCTCTCTGATTTGAGGCTTCGTAAATTCTCCAATTGGGAAAAGACTTTTACTCAATTGTTCTGGAGTTAAGTTATAGATAAAGTAAGTCTGATCTTTGTTCTTATCTACAGACCTAAAAAGTTTATCTTCTTTTCTAATAGCGTAATGACCAGTGGCAATATAGTCGTAACCCATTTCCATAGCCTTATCTAAGAACAATTTGAATTTGATTTCCTTATTACACATTACATCTGGGTTTGGAGTTCTTCCCTTTTTATATTCTGTAAAGAAGTATTCTACTACTCTTTCTCGATATTCTTTCTCAAAGTTTACTGATCTAAACTCAATCCCCAAATGTTCGCAAACTTCCATTGCGTCGGCCTGATCTTCTTCCCAAGGACAATCTACTTGGATTCCAAAATTATCTCCTGACCAGTTTTTCATAAAAACTCCTGTTACTTCGTAACCTTGATCCATAAGAAGTTTAGCGGCAACCCCGCTATCTACACCTCCAGATAATCCCAAGAAAACTCTCTTTTTCATGACTTAATTATATCATTCATGGCTATATATACGATATATTGGAAGATGTAGTATTTTCAAAAAGGGAAATATTGCTTATAATCATCGCTGTTTATTGGTAACAAAATGGAAGGTTTTGATAATTTTCAAGGTATAAAATCAAAAATTGATAGAAACGCTTCGATTGAAGAGTTTATTAAAGATAGCCAGTTTTTTGAATATTTCTACTGTAGCGCTTTAGCGCAACGAATGTTCAAAGCACTCAATTTAGGATTAAAATGGGATTCCGACGAGATAGCCGAAGAGTTATCTTCAGTAATAAATGAATACTTCTATCAATCAGAACTCCATCCAGAAATGACATCAAGCTTGTGGCGAGCCTTTAAAAGAGAACTGTATGATACGCTTATTGAAAGAGTTGGAAGATACTTATCTGACATCTGTAGAATTCATAACCCAGCAGTTTCAGAAAGCTATACATTTCCAGAGTTAAGAGATGCATTAAGAACTTTTTACAGCAATTTAGTAAGAATTTCTAAGATATTGTTTGCATTAGATAATAGTAAGATTGGAAGTGACCATGCAACATATTTTGCTGATAACCATCATTATTACTATGAAAGAACGCTTCAGGGTTTCTTTATGAATGTTTTAAATCATATGGTTTATCTACTTTCTTATCACGAAGAATTTTTACATGATATCTTATGGTATTTAGACTTTCTTGAAGAACAAGAAATGATTGATCCAGCTGCATATAAAACTCTCAAAGAATATTTTGCTGGAGATACTGGTGTTCCAGTTAAGGAAGAGGAGCTTATTCCTGCTTAATTTCTGGAGTAGAATAATATCCATCCAAAAGATCAAACCACATTTTACCTTCCCACAAATCAATATGATTTGCTCTGAATACTGAAGGCCCAGTTATTTCACCCTGTAGTTTAACTGTATTCCCACGATCGATAAAATTAACTTCAACTAGCGGTTGAATTGTCCAAATGTGTCTTCGTAAATCTTTAAGAGTAAATGTTTGTGGACTTACTGGTTTCTCTTGAACTTCTCCAGCTAGATAACCTTCTTCAGGGGAACTCCACTTTACGTAAACTGCTTTTTTCATTGTTTCGCAATATTGTCTGTTTTCTTGAAGTGCAATGTCTGCGGCTTTAGCAGCTCCGGAAACATTCCAAATAATTCCACCTGCAATTATCAATCCTAATAGGAATCCCGCGAACTTAAATCTTGCGAATTTGTAGAATTCATCAGACTTAACGATTTTTTGAAATAAGATTATAAATACAAAAATCGCAAAAATTACTGCAATTAATACAGGAACGATAATCATACTCACCAAAGAAAATGATTCGATTACGTTATAAGCAGCTATTCCAGCTGCAATTATGATCATAGTTATTCCAGTCGCTAAAACTAAATAGCTTGCGAACTTAGAAAATTTAACCCACAAATTGCTGTAAGGTTTGACATTGTCATTTTTAATTTTGTTTAGTACATCTTCACTTACGGACATATTAAGTATTTAATTTATCTTTAAGTAATTTTTTAGCTCGATTGATTAAAACACCAACATTGCTTACTGGAATTTTAAGAATATCAGAAATCTCGTTGTATTCTTTGTTTTCCATGTATCGTAAAACTAAAACTGATTTATACCTTACATCCATATTTAATATTTCACTTTTGACTTTATCTGCAAGAACTTCTTGAGTTAATCGTTCTTCTTCATTTGTAATTCCACTCAATAATTCTACAAAGGCGTTGTTATCTTCTTCAGCAACAACAATTCGCTTTTTATACTTTCTATAAAAGCTGATTGTTTTATTATGAGTTATTCTGTACACCCAAGACGAAAACTTGTACTCGTTATTAAACTTTCTCAAGTTTAAATAGACAGACACAAAAGTATCTTGAAGAACGTCCTGAGCATCTTCAACAGCAAATCCAGAAATTCTTCTGATATAGCTGATTAATTTACCTTCGTAACGTTTCATCAAAATCAGATATGCGCTACTGTTTTCTATTGATAGTGCAACTAACTGTTCATCTGTTTTGTTTTCTAAGCTATTCTCCAATTTATACGTTTCTAATTATTCTGTATTACATCCTGAACTAATTATTCTCAGGCACTAATTTTATTATACACACTTCGAAATCTGTACCAATCCTAGTCTTCAAACTTCCAGAACCAAATCCTTGAGACATGAAAAGTTTTGGCTTTCCTTCAACTTCGTACAGTCCTCTCTGCATCCATCTATGCTTACCAGGCATAGGAATCAAAGGTCCAACAATTGGCAAATTTACTTGTCCAGCATGATTGTGACCCGAAAGAATTAAAGAAACATTATCCTGATTCTCAACAAAATCGAAGATATCAGGATTGTGAGAAATTAATATTCTAAAGTCTTTCGGAGTATTTTCGAAAGTTTTCTCCAAGTCAAAATTCTTTGTGAATAAATCAGGTATTCCACCAAAAATTATTCCATCAATATTTCGTGATTCATTAATAAGCAATTCAAATCCAGAATCTGCAAAGGATTCGTAAAATTCTCGAGGTTCTTCTTGATCTTGCTTCTCTTTTAAATAAAGTGATTCGTGATTTCCATAAACTGCAATTTTATTTGTTGCTTTGATTTTCGCAAATTTATCCATCAAACTTTTGTCGATATCGTAGTAGATGTAATCGCCACCAAAAACAACAGTTTCTATATTTGTTGAATTTATAAATTCGATCAAGCTATTCAACTTTTTTTGCTTTGTAGCTGTCCTTTCTTTGCCTGTGTGAATGTCAGACACATATACAAATTCGAAAGACTTTTTTAATCCGTAAATTGGAATTTTAAATTTATTGACTTTAAATTTATGGAAAACAAATTGATTAATATAAATGAAGAATATCGAAAGTACACCAAAAAGAACTGAAGAAAAAAAGAAAAAGTAATCTTTTATGATTAAAAACAACAGTATACTTCCAAGAAATCCAATATGAGGAGCGTTATCTAAAACACCTCCGATTATTTTTTTTACATGCTCAAAAGGATTTGTAGAATCAATAAATTTAAGTTTTGATTCGATGTTTTCTCGAGAGAATCTATTCATACTTCACTAGTATAAGCGTGCGGCAAAATTATTGCACCACTTTTATACAATACTTCTGAAACCTTCGGATGTTACAACAACATGATCTTCAATTGTGATTCCTAACAGATTTCCTATTTCTTTTAGTCTTGTTGTCACATTTAAATCCGCTTCTGAGGGAGTTAGATTCCCAGAAGGGTGATTGTGGCATAATATTATAGAGTAAGCACTCTGGCGAATTGCGGGCTCGAAAACTTCTCGTGGATGAACAAGACTTTCAGATAAAGTTCCGATCGAAATAATTTCCCTTTTAATTTCTTGGTTTCTAGAATTTAAAAGGAAAACTACAAAGTGTTCTTTCTTTGATGATCTTAAATCAATCATCGAATCCCAAACATCTTTGGGAGAGAGGAGAGTTTTTGTTTGCTTATCTGCGAACAAACGTTTTCCAATTTCTACAACCGCAACCAATTGAGTGATCTTCGCTTTGCCTAGACCTTTGTAATTTACTAATTCAGAAAGTTGAAAATCGTTTTTAGTTTGATAGATTCTTTCCAAATCTTTTCCAATGTCAACAGCACTTTTTCCTTTTGTTCCAGTAGAAATGATTAGTGCAAAAAGTTCAGAAATTTTTAATGATTCGGCGCCGTATTTGATAAGTTTCTCTCTAGGTTTGTCGTAATCGGGAATGTCTTTAATTTTCATAACTGAATTGTAGTAAATTCAGTTTCTAAAAACATTGTGATCAGTTACAAATTTCTAACTGATGAATCAATAGAAGTTTTGTTTTCCTCAACACCAGGTTGATTGTAAGGATCGATTCCCATTGCCTGCCCAAATAGAGCAGTGGAAAGCATGAAGAAGTAGAATAATTGACCAAGATGATATTCGTCTAAATTTGGAATTTCAAGAACTGCGACAGGCCGTCCAGCTTTTACTAAAGTTTCTATAGTTACATCTGCTTCAACATTCAAAACTGAATTTAAATCTCTCGAAGATAGATATCCTAATTCTTCAATCTGTCTGGCATCAGAAGTTAAAATATTCTTATTCGACTCTAGAACTTTAATAATTGTGATGAATTTATCGTCAGGACCATCGTTCATTAATTGTAGCTGAGAATGCTGATCAACAGGCCCTAACATCGCAATTGGGGTTTGTCCTTTTCCATTCTTTCCTAAGCTTTCTGCCCAAAGTTGTTGATACCATTTTGCAAAGGATTTCAGAGAATATTTGTAAGGCATCATCACAGAAATATTTTTTCCTTTTTGGTATTCATCAAACTTAAATTGAGTATATTGAGAAATAAAATCATCATCAGAATTGAGAAAATATTTATCCAAATCGCTAGCTCCTTCGATCAGTTTGTAGTTATCAATTCCAAAAATTGCAGAAGGCACAAATCCAACGTTAGTAAGAACAGAGAATCTACCCCCAACTTCTTCGGGAATTGGAAATAAGTGAAACCCATTATTCTCGGCGATTTCACTAAATTGACTTCCGTTAGAATCAGTAATAAAGATAATACGGTCGTGATAATCAACGTTTTCAACAGAGAATCTATCTACAGTAACTTTCAGAAAAATATTTTGTTCAATGGTTTTTCCTGATTTTGAAACAAAAATAAATAACGATTCTGAAAGATTTATTGATTCAAAAATTGAATTTACTTGATCTGGATCAGTAGTATCACCAGCAAAATAGAACTTCTTATTCTTGATTTCGTTGTTGTATGGGTGAAGAATTGCATCGAAAATAGCTCTTGTACCTAAATCAGATCCTCCAATTCCTACGATGATAATATTCTTTGAAGATGTAGCGAGTGTTGGAATCTCTTGAGATAGTATTGATCTGAAAGGAAAGTCACCGTTCTTGCTTAACGTGCTACTGCTGTTTGAATTGTAGACTTTCAAATTTATCATACATACAGTCTACAATACTCAATAAAAAAAATCGAAGAATTACTGTTCTTTAACAATGAAGAATTTAAAGAATGGCTCAAATACTTCTTGAAAATTTTCTTCTTCGACATGTTCATGCTTTATATATCTTCTGAACATTGAAAACTCACTGGAGTACACAGTCTGTAAATATTCAGAATTAGGAAAAGGTACGTCTGGATTATGCAAAATTGCAATAATTCGTGAGACGAAGAACTTCATGTAACCATAATTTTGAGGGGATAAATTTCTCATAGAAATCTGGTTCTCAAAATTATTTCTGAAATCAGGATTCATTACTTTGATCAACAAATCAACTATTCTGCAAAGCAAAACCAAGTGTTTTTCTTCAACTTGTGCCAGTAGATTTGTGTACTCAACAGATCTATAGATCTTTAAGTGAGTAAGAAGATTCGTATGTAGAGGGGATGTGGAAACTCTATCTTTATAACTTTTAACCTCAGCACTGTATGAAAGCATTCTAGGTATTTTCTAAAGTAAAAATTATGCTTCTTCTGCAAGAATCCCCTTCTCAACTTTGTAGAAAGTTCCAGGTAGAACATAGGTTTCGAGATCAGTAATCAACTTTTCAGAATTTTCCCAATCTGATGCGATCGCCATTGTGAATACATCTCTGTAATTTGAATCTAAGGCAGAATCTCCCATTTCCAATGCTTTTTTCACCAATTTCTGTGCAAATAAGATAAAAGAACCT
Source organism: Patescibacteria group bacterium (assembly GCA_963169855.1). Lineage (GTDB taxonomy): Bacteria > Patescibacteriota > Dojkabacteria > J137 > J137 > KLAP211. The sequence continues at coordinate 334,858 of CAUJCN010000002.1, read as the reverse complement.
TTGTGTGATTCGTTTATCTGGATTCCCTTAAATTTCTTCTTATAAAAAATTTCCACGTATAGCCTGAATAGTCTATTTAGTGCTTTTTTTGTGTTTGCTATTTCGAGTGTCTCGAAGAACTCAGATCTTGTTGCCATATTTTGTTTCCTAACTTTGGCAATTATACACCGCCTTGTGATAAATAAAAGTACCCTATAATTTTTTCTATGGAGAAATAGATACTTTTCAGTATAGAATGGTTTTAGTAATTTTTACGAATAAAATATGGCCAAAAGAGTCGCAATTAACGGATTCGGTAGAATCGGTAGATTAGTGTATAGAGCATTATTAGAAACTAACTTTTTAAACGGAGAAATTGAGGTAGTAGTTGTTAACGATTTAGTTTCGGCAGAAAATCTAGCCTACTTACTAAAATACGATACCGTCCACGGAAAATTAGATATTGATGTTAAAGCTGTTGATGAAAATACAATTCAAGTTGGAGATCGAACTCTAAAAACTTTAGCTCAAAAAGTAACGCCAGCAGAATTACCTTGGGCAGATTACAACATTGATGTTGTGATTGAATCAACTGGAGTATTTACAAAAAAAGCACAAGCTGTGGGACATATTTCAGCTGGGGCAAAAAAAGTGATAATTTCTGCTCCAAGTGATGAAGATGTTAGAACCTACTTAGTTGGAGTGAACGATGTTCAATACGCAAACGAAGACACAATCTCAAACGCTAGTTGTACTACAAACTGTTTAGCACCAATCATTCATGTATTAATTCAAGAGGGATTTGGAATCGAAGAAGGGTTGATGTCTACAATCCATGCTTATACTGCAGATCAGGAACTACAAGATGCACCACATAAAGATTTTAGAAGAGGAAGAGCGGCAGCAGCAAATATTGTTCCAACAACTTCTGGAGCAGCAAAGTCTATGGGAGAAATTTTCCCAGATCTTAAAGGAAAACTTACTGGAATGGCATTCAGAGTACCTGTAACCGTTGGGTCAGTCATTGATTTAACATTCAAACCGAGTAGAGATACAAGTTTAGAAGAAATCAATGCTGCAATGAAAAGAGCAAGTGAGACTTATCTAAAAGGAATTTTGAGATATACCGAAGATCCGGTTGTTTCGAGCGACTTTAATCACGATACTTGCTCAAGTACTTACGATGCTACAGCTTCGATTCAATTGAATTCTCGGTTCTTCAAACTTGTTGCCTGGTACGATAATGAATGGGGATATTCAAACAGAATGGTTGATCTTTTGAAAGTGGTTGTAAAACAAATGTAATGTCGAGAACTGACGAAAGTATATTAGCTGAAAAACAGATAGAATTCGAACGCGGGCCTTATCAAGAAGTAGGAGAACAAGATTCCTCTATAAAGCTACTAACAGCATTTGTAGGTTACTTAAGAAATGAACCATTTGAACAATCATACTTAGAGATTTTTGAAAGACTCCCACATATGCGATTAGAAAAGCAAAAGCATATGTGTGCATCTCTGGTAGTTGCTTGTGCAATCGAAATCGAGGGTGAAGATCCGGTACTGGGAATCGATGGAATTTATAATCATCAGGCATTTTGCCCTCGTCTACATAAAGAAAAACTTACGGGAAAGGAAGTAGGATACGAAGCTTGTCAGGATGAAGAAATTTGTAATCAACCAGGTCATGGAGAGGTTGTGACTTTAAAGCATGCTTTAGAAGTTAAAGGCTTCATAAACGAAGAAAATTATCACGAGATTTTAAGACCAAATTCGCGTAGTGAAAAATATCCTATGGGGATCATAAGCGTTCAAAGATTCGTAAACTTTCTACAAAGAAATCCACAAATTGTTGAATATTTACAATCTATTAAACACAAACTGAAGATTTCCTTGTACGGTCAAAAGATCTGTTGTGATGGATGTAAATCTGTTTTTGCAGCAGCTGGATTGGCTGATCTACGAATACATGTAGCTGAAAGTACTTACAAATATGAACGACAAGTGAGGAGAGCACCTTTACCAGAAATTACTAAAGCTTCATCACAAATTCAATATTTTAAAGGTGGATCTGAATTGCATTCTTTACAATTGGAGAATTAACTACTAAACTGTAATTAGACAACGTCATCATATTTTGTTGTCAAGATTCATAAGCCTTTGGCTTAGGCAACATATGTATAAACTTACTAAAGATCTACAAAATTATTCTGTAACAAAGATTTCTGATTTATCAGAAAAAACAGTAATCCTACGATCTTGTTTGAATGTTGCAGTAAGCGAATCTGGCAAAGTCACAGATTCCACAAGAATTACGGAATCGTTACCTACAATAAAATTCTTGGCTGACAATGCAAAGAGAGTAATTATTCTGGCTCATTTAGGCAGACCAAAAGGATATTCGAAAGAATTGAGTTTTTGGAATGTTAGAGATGTTTTAGAAAGTCAATTAGGAACTACTTACGATGTTCAATTTGTTCCGTTTGGAACTAACCCTGAATTAACTTCAAATATAATTCTTTCAGACAACATTCGTTTTTTCGAAGATGAAGAAAATACAGATTTAGAAAAGAGGTTGCAGTTTGCAAAAGAATTGGCGGCACTTGGAGATGTTTTTGTGAACGATGCCTTCGCAGATTATAGGGAATCAGCCTCAACTTACGATATTGCACAAGTACTTCCTAGCTACTTAGGATTTAAATTTATTGAGGAAGTAGAGCAGTTATCAAAATTATCAAATCCAGAAAGACCTTATGTTGCAGTTTTAGGCGGAGCAAAACTTTCTGAAAAATTGGATGTTCTGAATGCTCTTGGTGAACAAGCAGATAAAATCTTGATCGGCGGAGCGATGGCTTACACTTTGATGAAAGCCAAAGGAATTGAAATTGGAAATTCAAAATTTGAAGAGGACAAAATCTTTGTAGCTAATGAAATTATTCAGAAATATGGAGATAAACTTGTTTTGCCATTAGACCACCTGATTGCAGACGAGTTTAGCGAATATTCTTCTTATGAATATGTAAATGGTTCTGCAATTCCTGAAGGAACTGTAGCGATTGATATCGGAAGAGAAACTATTGGTCTTTTCTTAGAGAATATTTCAAATGCTAAAACCATTTTATGGAATGGTCCAATGGGAGTTTTTGAGTGGTCGCATTCCTCATTAGGTACAAAAGAAATCGGTTCTGCAATCGACCAAGCATCAGCTTATAAACTACTAGGTGGAGGAGATACAATTGCTGCAATAAACAAGTTTGGGTTTAGTAATTTTAGTCACATCTGTACAGGTGGGGGAGCTATGCTTGCATTTATTGCAAACGATAACTTCCCAACGTTAGATGTTATTCTTCGGTAATATCTTTTCTAATTAAAGGAAATATTTGACTTCTTGTATACTGCCAAAAGTCGTAATCGTATCCGTGATCAGTTAATAAAATTTCCCATGCATGATCAAAAGACTTTTTACTAATATTCCACATTTGTTTTGTATTGAATAGAATTCCTCTTATAACGTTTAAAACACCCTCGTCATTTTTGTATGTGTAGATCCATTGCAGTAATGACATTGCTACAGCAATTTCGAGAATAGGATTGTTACGAAGATACTTAGTTTCTATTAGCCAGTCAGTATATTCTAAAACAATCTTTCGATGTTCAGGTATCTGATAAAATTTTTGAGGCATTTCTTCCATAAAACGGCATTAATAACTGGCGACAGTCATTGTATAAGTTTTATTTGAAAGTGTCTAGGAATGAAATTTATTTTCTCATTTCTTGTTCAACAAATTTCTTCTCTAAGTTCTGAAGAAATCCATCAAAAACAAAAACTCCAAAAAAATGAACTACTAAACCAATTCCCCAACCAAAAAATGGGAACACAAACCAAAGAGAATTTGGTGATGTGAGTAGGTTGATTACAATAAGAATAGCGTTTATAACAACAAAAATAAGAAAATGAGAAATGAAATCTACTTTATCTTTTGCTCTTTTCTTTGCTTGTGATAGTTTGTCTTGATCAGTAATGTTGGTATTTTCCATAAATTAATTATTAAGAATTAAACTCTTCGCCAAAATAGATTCCCAGTTTTCTTGCTGTTTGCAAACTTAGGTCTTCATCTGTAACTAGTTTTAAACTTGAAACGACATCGGTAATTGGAACTGTTCGCATTTCTCCATCAACTAACGCAACCATGTGCCCAAATCGTTCAGCGTCTAGTGCATCAATAGCACTTGTTCCGTACACTTTTGCAAGAATTCTATCTTCTGCATTTGGTGTTCCACCTCGTTGTGTATGACCAAGAATAACGTTTCTCATTTCGAATTCACCAGGAGACATTCTTTCAATTCTTTTCATAATCTCGTAAGAAATTCCACCAAGTCTATTTTCAGCTGCAGTAAATTCTGGATTAGTAACAAAATCTTCATTAACAGCTCTCGATCCTTCAGCCACAACAACAATAGAGTAGTTTTTTCCTATTCTTTTTCTCCAAGAAAGAAAGTTCACTAAATTTTTATAATCAAATTGTAATTCTGGAATTAAAATTGCATTAGCAGCTCCAGCTAATCCAGCATGAAGTGCGATCCATCCGGCATATCTTCCCATAGTTTCGACAAAGAAAACTCTGTTATGACTTAGTGCAGTAGTATGGATTCTATCTAATGCTTCTACAACAATATCGACTGCTGTACTAAAGCCGAAAGTTTTATCTACAATCGATAGATCATTATCGATAGTTTTTGGAACTCCAATTAATTTTATTCCCTGATCCACAAGTTGCTGAGCTCCTGATAAAGTTCCATCGCCACCAATAACAATGAAAGCTTCTACGCCCAACATGGCAGCATTCTTTTTTGCTAGATTAATTAAATCTTGGGGAATTTTTCGTGTTTGTCCATCACCTTCTTTTGCAGCAAATCTCCCTTTATTTGTAGTTTGTAAAATTGTTCCGCCAATATGACTTATACCTCTTACGTCTTTAACTTCAAGTGGAATGTACTCATTGTCTAAAAGCCCTTCCCAACCTTTGATAAATCCTAAAAACTTGTAATCTCTATTAACACCTGTACGAACGATAGATGCAATTACTGCATTCATTGCTTGAGTATCTCCACCACCATTTACAATTCCAATTTTCTTCATACATAAAGATTATCAGAAAAGGACTAAAGATAAAAGATCTATGGTGCAATTGGTTAAAGCAGGCTCATGCTCTTAAAAACCTGATATAATAATTAGCTTACAAGATAAATATGAAAAGAAAAAATAAAAAAGTTGTACTGATAGTTATGGATGGATGGGGATTATCAGAACCAGATAAATTTAATGCAATCGATAATGCTTTTAAACCAAACTACGATAGGCTAGTTCGAGAATTCCCAAACACAAGATTAAAATCTGATGGACTTGCAGTAGGACTTCCAGAAGGTCAATTTGGAACTTCAGAAGTAAACCATATGACTTTAGGAGCGGGGAGAGTAATTCTTCAAGATTTACCAAAAATTAATGAAGCGATTAAAGAAGAAACATTTTATTCAAATCGACAACTTTTAGGTTCTGTTGATCATGCAAACCAATTTAGTGGAGATATTCATTTAGTTGGAATTCTAAGTGATGGAGGAATTCATTCTTCAATGAATCATGTTTTTGCTTTGCTAGAAATGCTTGATAGAGAAAATTTCAAAAATAATATTTTCCTGCACTTGTTTACAGATGGAAGAGATGTCCCACCAAAATCTGCAGATAAATATTTTATGCAGTTGGATGAACATATTGCAAATCATGAAAGTCTAAACATTAGTATTGCAACAATTCAAGGAAGAGCATTTTTGGATCGAGATAGAGATTGGGAAAAGACAGATTTGGCTGCTCAGTTACTAATAAATGGAGATGGAAAACCATTTACAGATTGGGTTGCGGTTTTAAACTATGAATATAATCAAAATATCACCGATGAATTCTTTACTCAATATGTTACAGATCCACAAGGAAAGATTAAAGCTGGAGATTCTGTAATTTTCTTTCACTACCGAACAGACAGACTTTATCAGATAGTCAAAAGAGTTATAGACGAAAAAATCGAGAATTTACATGTAACAACATTTATTTCCGTGAGTGAGGAATTCAAAGATGTCGCAGTAGCATTCCCAAGAGAAAAGATTGACCATACTTTAGCAGAAACTATTTCTAAATCAGGAAAAACTCAATTACATATTACAGAAACGGAAAAATATCCTCATTTGACTTTCTTTTTGAACGGAGAAAAAGAATCAGAGTTTCCAAAAGAAGACTGGAAGATGATTCAATCTAACAGGTTTGTAAAACCACACTACAACTTTGAACCAAGCATGAGAAATTTCGAGATTACTCAACACATTATCGAAGCAATCGAAAGTGATAAATACGATTTTGTAATTGCAAACTTATCCAGTCCAGATATGGTTGGTCATACGGGTAATTACGAAGCTGCAGTTATTTCCGCAGAATCCATAGACTATTGTTTGGGAAAAATTTACGAATCTTTAAGAAGCAAATTAGAGAACTTTTCTTTAATTATCACTGCAGATCATGGAAATTCAGACAGAATGTGGGACTACGAAAATAATCAACCGCATACACAGCATACAACAGCAAATGTTCCGTTTATTCTAGTTTCAGATTTGAGTTGCAAACTTCACAGAAGAGATAGTCTTCAGGACATTGCACCAACAGTTCTGGATTTAATGGGGCTTGATAAACCTGAAGTAATGACAGGCGAAAGCTTGATAGTAGAGCAGGAGTAATTAGCTCTCACGATAAATCTGGATTTGTTCTTTTCTAGGGTGAACTTGGATATTCGGTAAATCGGTTCTTAGTTATCCGTTTTAGTCTTCTGTCTTCAAATTTCTAATTTCGATCTTCAGACTTCAAAATTTTAATAGTCTTTATTAAGTGATACAATTATCTAATGATATCCGAAAACCGTTTTAAAGAGTTGATGAGTATGGACTTCCCCCACGAAGGAGTGGTTTCTTTTCGTAGGGATAAAAGATACTTCATGGAGGTTTTCAAAAACAGCAATCGTGGCCAGAAAGTGATTGAAAACTTAGATTGGCTTTTTTCTTCCGGAAGATTAAAAGATACAGGCTATCTTTCGATTCTACCTGTAGATCAAGGAGTAGAGCATTCAGCCGGAAATGCTTTCAGTAAGAATCCAATATTTTTTGATCCAGAGAATATAGTAAAACTTGCTATCGAAGGAGGTTGTAGTGCAGTTGCTTCTACACTTGGAAATTTAGGACTTGTTTCGAAAAAATACGCAGAAAGAATTCCGTTTATTGTAAAAATTAATCACAACGAATCTTTAACTCCAGGAATGCAAAAGCAATCGATGTTTGGAACAGTAAAGAATGCTTTTGATATGGGAGCAGTTGGAGTTGGGGCGACTATTTACTTTGGTTCAGAAAATTCAAGACAAGAAATTTACGAAGTCAGTGAAGCATTCGAACTTGCACATACTTTAGGAATGTTTACTGTTCTTTGGTGCTATGTAAGATTAGATGATAAGTTTGATTCTAAATTGAACACTTCTTTAGACTTTACAGCACAAGCAAATTATTTAGGTGCAACTTTGCAAGCAGATATTATAAAACAAAAAATTCCAACAATGGTTGGTGGATTTGAAGCGTTAAAAAATGATGAAACAATTTATGGAAAACTTTCTTCAGAAAACTTGAGCGAGCTTTATTCAAAAAATCCTGTCGCTATGGTTAGATTCCAAGTTCTAAATTGTCTAGGTGGAAAACTTCCAATGTTGAGTAGTGGAGGTCCCTCAGAAAAAGATGATAGAAACAGCGCTATAGAAACAGCTATTATTAACAAAAGAGCGGGAGGCTCAGGTTTAATTATGGGTAGAAAAGCATTTCAAAAAAGTTTTGGCGAAGGTGTGAAAATTCTCCACGATGTGCAAAACGTTTATTTGGATAGGAGCTTACAATGATATGATAAATTGGAACGAACTAGTAGGCCAAGAGTTTCTGCACAGAGAAAGAATATTTAATGATGAGCAAATCTTTGACCTAATAATTACTAAAGACAGAAGCCTACTGAATCGCGACAGGTTAAACCCAATTCCTCAAAATGTCGCAGAACTTTATGATGTATTGTTCAACTTACTGAATAAGATTCGGCCCAACGGAGAGCCAGTACCCATTTTGTATGCAGTCAACTACAAGTTACCAGATACGCCCTTACATATGGACGACCCAAAAGATCAATATTTTTTGGTTACGGCATTAGGGGAATTCTTGGCTCTTGCTGCCAACAACCCATGTATGGCTACAATTGTAAGTATTATGGGTAATGGGTTCGACCTTGAGCAGCAAGAACAATTAGTTAGTTATATCGAAAAGAATTTTACGGTGGTTGAAACGAAAACAGATGAGGATTTTCTTAGGGAGGGAAACGTAGCATCGATATTAGTAAATGATAGAGGCGAACCTTGTATTTACATTAATAAAAAGGCAGAGGGGAAAAAGGCAAAAGCTTTGCTTCACGAGGCGATTGCATTTCTAATTATGTTTCCAGAATACACGGGTAAATATTCGCTACAAACTTTGCAAGGATATAAACAGGAGGAAATTGAAGAAATAAAAAGAAGGAAGTTAGGAGGAACTTTACAAGTTGGAGAATACTTTATAAGAGATTTGGAAAGGTTATTGGAAGATAGGAGTATAAATCATATTCTAAAGCCAAATTTTTAAATGAACAGAAAGTCACTCGTATATATTCTTTTAATCGCCATTACAGTTCTTGGTGGACTTTCTCTATACTTTTCTTTTCAACTTATTAACAACCAATCTCCAGATGATAGTTTAGCAGGAGCGGGAACTTGTAATCCCACTTACAGCGAGCTATCTAGTACATGTTCTGTGGGTTTAACTGAATCAGGGTGTAATCCTATAATCTTTCGATTTTCGACTGGTGCTTGTTGTGCTGGAACCGGTGCAGGATCTCCATTTTTTGCATGCATTAGAAAGTCCGATGCACCTAGTTACTGTTTTACTTTTAGTTGTGAGGACTACACGGCAGTTCCGTCTTCTTGCGATTCATCAGCAAGAACATTATCAGGAGTATGTAACTGGACAGCAGCTACCCAAAGTAATCGCTGCACAGTTCCTGGTGTGCCGGATGTAACTATACAAGATGGTAGTGATTACTGCGGACCAAGTACCAAACTGTTGTACAAATGCAATAATCCAGGTAATCCTGCAGATCTGATGGGTTGTTGTGAAGGCTATACTTTAAATGGTGGTATATGTTTTCCACCAACCACTCAATGTGGAGCTCAAGGCCAGACATGCTGTACAGGGAATTCTTGTAATGCGAACCTTTCTTGTAGCAACAATACCTGCAGCCCTATAGTTTGTGATACCGCTCAATCCTGTCCTACTGGTAGTAGTCAAATTACATTGTCTGGAGCAAATTTATGCAGATGCCTGTGTAACAACGGCAATGTAGTAGACCCAGGTGGTTCTTGTACAACGGCCTCTCAATGTGCAACTCAAGGGCAATCTTGTGGAGCAAGTAATTCTTGTTGTTCAAATTTATCTTGTGTTTCCGGAACTTGCCAAGCGGGAAGCACAACACAGACAGGTGGAACAACTCAGACTGGAGGGACAACACAAACGGGAGGAGCGACACAAACTGGAGGAACAACTGCTACGGGAACTGCTGGCCAGACAACAGATACTACCGGGCAAACCAACGCAACTACAGGGCAATCCAGCACAGGTTGCACTACTACAGCACCAACAAAAGCTAAATTAATTTCACCAGGTAACGGAGCAGTAATTAATACTGCTACAGTAACCCTGTCCTGGGAAAGAAACGGATCTTTTGGTGAAGGCTGTGAAAATCAAAACAATCAATTTAGAGTTAGATCAACAACTGTTGGAGTTACAGAATCTTGCCCGACAAATACAAGTAATTCTGGTCCGTATGCAAGAATTGGAACAGTAGATGGAGGACCATCAGGAACATTTAACTTAAATGTGACTAACAACACAAAATATTGTTGGACAATCAGAAAGCATAACGGTGCACAAGCAACAGACACTGGAGTAAGAGAGTTTGTTGTAAACCTAGCAGCTGTTAATCCGACGGGAGGAATAGATGAAGAAGAAACTTCAGGGTCTACAACAGGAGATGTCGGAGGTGATCTACCTGGCACTGCAATCGATAACCCTACATCAGTAATTGTTGTATTTATTGCAGGATTGATGATTTTGGTAGGAATCCGATTGCATTACGACGTTAGAAGCAAAAACGTTTTCGAAAACTAACACGGGTGTCGGTAATCGGTGATCAGTAACTAGTAATTGGTAATCCGCTCTAGTTACAACATCGAATCTTAGAAATATCGATGTATGGTTCGAGAGTCTCACCATGACATCTTCGTTTTAAGTCTTGTGCATTTAATCTTAATTTGAATCTTTTTATCTTAAGTCTTCGAATCTTCGCCGTTGGTTGCATTCTTTATTAAAAAATAGTTTAATGTGTATAAATATTTTGAAAAAGATTATATATGTACGACCGTAAAAAAGTAACGCTGTTTATTCTTCTTATTGCTACTGTAGTTCTTGGAGGACTCGCACTTTTCTTAGCAGTTCAACTTAATAATAATCAAGCACCTGACGATAGTGCTGCTGGAGCAGGTGTTTGTAAAGGTATTCAACCAGGCAATGATGAGATTTGTTCTGTAAGAACTGAAGGTAATTGTAATGGCTTATGTATTTGGGTGCCAACTCCTACAGTATGTACTATAGTAGGGCAAACTGGAACAGTAGGACCAGGACAAACAAGGTGTGATAGTTTTACAAATTATCAAGAATACTCATGTCCTGCATCAGGAGGTGTCAATGCAACTTTAACTGGGAATACATGTGAACCTCAAACAACGCCTCGATGTTCAGCTCCAGGAGGACAAGTTATTAATGAGGGGTCATCTTTGTGTAATTCTGGAACTAACTTTCAACGATACTCATGTATTAACGGAAATGCTGCTGGAAGTAATGCAGCATTAGCTCTAAACGAGTTTTGTAGACCAGCTGGGGGACAATGTACTCAAGGAGGAGTTACGGAGTGTGCCTCAGGTTTCTGCTGTAATTGTGCAGGAGGTGCCAAGTGTTCGGCGAATGGAAGTGGGTCAGATTGTACTTCAATTTGCGGAGGATCTTCAACTGCTACTGCGACTGCTGGAGGAGGAGATACAACAGCAACAGCAACAGCAACAGCAACAGCCGGAGGGAATAACAGTGGAGGAGGAAACACATCAACTTGCACATCAACAGCACCTACAGCAGCTAGACTGACTGGCCCAGCAAATGGGGCAGTTCTAAATACAACAACGGCTACATTATCTTGGGATAGAAACGGAACCTTTGGAGAAGGGTGTGCTAATCAGAACAATCAGTTTAGAGTAAGAATGATGACTGTAGGTCTTAACGAAGCTTGCCCTACAAATACAAACAATAACAGTGCTTATAGTAGAGTAGGCACCGTAGATGGAGGTCCAACTGGATCATTCAACTTAACAGTAGAAAATGGAAAGAAATACTGCTGGACAATTAGAAAACATAACGGAGCACAAGCAACTGATTCTGGAGTAAGATACTTTACAGTTGATATCGCAACACCAAACCCAGTTGTTTCTGTAACAACTGGAATTCCAGAAGAAGAGACTTCAGGAACAACAACTAGCGACCCAGATACAACAGCAACAGGTGGTTACTTACCAGGAACTGCTATTATTTCTGATGAACTTGATCCAATCTTGTTAGGAATGTTGCTGATAATCGTTGGTCTTGTATTCTACAAATTTGATATTCCAAGTTTTAAAAGAAACGTAGAAGAGCAATAGCAGAAGAGATAATTAAGAGAGTAACCAGATCCCGTCCGCCAATGGCGGACGGGATCTTTTTTTTAATTTATACATTTAGCAGTTCCAACGCCTTTGCCTCTTTATCCTGTGCTTTTACAAATGCAGATGCAAGAATAATTCCTTCCGCACCAAGCTCCTTACACTTTAAAACATCTTCTCCTGTTGAAACTCCAGCACCAACAAAAGGCATTGTTCTACCCTTTACTAAGTTAAGAAAAGCAATCACCTCGTCTGGTTTAGTAGTAACAGAAACTCCAGATCCAATTAATTCCTTTGGCTCGTAAGCGATTCCAAAAGCTTCTGCTTCTAAGGCAAGAGCTGCTTCATCTAGATTTTCTACACAAACAATCAATTTAATTCCTCTCGATTGAATATTTCTGATATCTTCAACAAATGAAGAACCCAAAACTCTGTTTTCAGAATGATTGTAAAGAGAAAAGGTGATTTCGTTACCTAAAAGATTCTCTGGAGTAATCCATCCAGTATTTGATCCAGGAGATTTTGCAGAAACATTTTGAGACATTATGTTAATGTTTCTGAACTGTTTTCTTAAGTGACCAATATCTAATACGGAAGGAGCAACTGTAAACTTATCCCCAGCAACTTTTCCTTCAGAAGTTAGATTCTCTAACATTTCAACAATATTTTGAGCGTTCTTTCCGGTACTTTCGGCGTAAGTCTTAAGATTGAAAATTATCATAAAGATTTCTTAAAAAAGTCTTTAAGTGATTCTAAACTTTTATCATCAAAAATGGAAACTGTGATTATATCTTTTGAAGCAAATCTTTTATTCTTAATACTGGTCAATGTTTTAACCTGTTCTCTAAGTTTCTCTGGTGAAATTTCGTCAGTTTTTGTAAGAATAACGATTTCTTTTTTTGTAGCAAGTTCTTCTCCTAGATTTTCAATTTCTTCTCTGATTGTTTGGTAATCCTTCTTTATATCCTCTGAATTTGCGGCTAAAAAGTGAGCCAGAACTTTTGCAGATTTTGTATGTTTTAGAAATCTGTTACCTAACCCTTTTCCTGAGTGAGTTCCCTCAATTAATCCAGGTAAATCCATCAAAGTTACATTATCCATTCTCCCTTGCTGTGGAATTATTGTTGTAAAAGCGTAAGCTCCAACTTTTGCTTCTGCATTTGTTAATTCATTCAATATGGATGATTTACCAGCATTTGGAAGTCCAATAAATATAATATCTGAGAACAACTCAAGCTTCATCTTTACTTCTATAGCTTCACCATCTTTCCCATATGAAAACCTATATAGATCAACTCCATGAGCTTTTTTATAGAAGAAGTTACCTAGTCCACCTCGACCTCCTTTAAGAAGCATTTTCTTTTCTCCAACCTTGTCGATTGTAAGAAGCAGATTCCCATCTAAGTCGTAGATTTTGGTAGTTAAAGGAACTTTTAAAGTGTAGTCCTGACCGTTTGCTCCAGATAATCTGTTCTTTCCGCCAAGTTCTCCATTACCAGCCTTAAAAAGCTGGAAAGCCTTTAAAAATGAGAAATCGTACTCATTTATAACACCTTCGATGTAGATGTTGCCTCCATCTCCACCTTCACCTCCGTTTGGTTTCTTGTCTAATCCAAAAGAAACGTGACCATCGCCACCTTTTCCTGATTGAAATTTTATGTTGATTTCGTCTCTAAACATAAACGCATTATACTTCAAAATCGTGGATAAAGCATGTAGAAAAAGAGATCCCGCTCTGGTTCGACAAGCTCACCATGACAGCGGGATCTCAAAAGAACTCTTAAATTAGTAAAGAATTATATCTCCATTGTAACTAGCAGTCATTGTCTGAAAGATAGCTTCAAGTTCTGCAGAAGATAGTCTTTGGTAAGTTACGCTTGTTGGGTCAAACGATTCATTCGTACTGTATCCACTAAGTTGATATATAAATCCATTCAGTTTGAATACAACTTCATATGTAGTTTGAGTAGTTACATCCGAAGGTAAAACTGGGTCTACAACCATTTCACCATCAACAGATCCCTCAGAACCTTCAGCGTAGAACATATTATCGTATGTGTAAGTAAACAATGTTGAAAGTACATTTTGTCCATCGACTACAATACTTACAGGTGTTTCAGAAATTTCTTTCTTACCGTTCTTGATTGTTGCTACTAAATTATCCAAATTTCTTCCTTCATCTTTGTAGAAATTAATATTGAATGATTTAGTGTAATCAGCATTATTGTAGTACATACTTCCTAAAGCAGAAGGATAATATGAACCATCTTCATAGTATTCGTTTGGATCGTATTGGAATAAATAAGCTGTAGCTGATTCGTAAACTTTGTCTCCCAAAGCACCTTGTGGATAGAAATCTCTATCTTGATAGTACGAATATGGATCGACAACTTCTCTCGAGTCGTAAACGTAAACGCTTGAAGCAGTTACATCAATTCCAACAGGTTTTAGAACAGCTAAATTCTGACTATTAATATATTCTCTAGTTTTATTAATTTCATTTTCCTGAGAATAATCAGGTACTTCGATATCTCTTATTTCAACATTGAATGGGAATGTAAATTGACTAGCCACTTCATCAAACCCACTTACTGGAGTAGAAATTTCTGAAGTTGTAGATGAAGAAATTAATCTATCATCAGTTGCAGAATCTAAATATGCAGTTGTTTTTACTACCTTGTAATCTACTGAACTAATTTGATAATGTTGAATCATTCTATTTGTTGCCTCAGGTATTTTAGAAGAAATTGTTAATGCTCTAAAATTTGTCTCGTCGCAATTAAGGTCGCTAGAACTTTCCACAATGTAAAATTCTTGTCCGTTTTCGTTCACTGTTCCAATAACTTGCGCGTTCTCTCCAAAAAGCTGTCTTATTCTTTCAACTGGATCATTGCTTAGTTCTGGCATTGGGAAATCATCAATTGGTGCAGGCATTGTTTCTACAACCAATCCTTCTGAATCAACAGATACTCCGCCTTCTGTAGTTGAGGTATCCAGCATTAAAGATCTAGAATCCAGAACTGGAGCTGCTGGATAGACCATTCTAACAGCGTACTGTCCACCTGCGTAATTAATATTGGTGTTGCTATTAGCGTTAGATAAATTTAAATAGTAATTGTAAACTCTTCCGCTTCCATCTTTTGTTGAAGATACTGAATTAATGTATCCAGCACTTTGAATTGTTGCAGATTCAACAACTTCTGTTTGTCCATTGCTATAAGTTCCGTTGTAATTCATTGTTCCGCAAGCTTCGATTCCTGCCCCATAAGTAGTAGAGTAAGTATTCTTATAAAGAACATTCTCTTCTCCAAAGTAAGGGGCAATCAACTTTGAATCTGCCATGTAAGACGATGCAAGTTCTCTTGAATTAAGTGATGCCCCTGCTGTTTGCGCATCAGCCGCAACAGATCTAAACTGTGCTTCAGAACTAAATGTTGGATTTGCATCCGCAATTCTTTCGTAAAGTGCACTTAATTCGCTGTCAGAAAGTGAAAGTGATTTGATTCTAGAATTAACATTCAATCTATTGAAGATTACGATTGCAGTTAACAATGTTAATGCAGCTAAAACAGTTATGGAGATGCCTCCAAGTATCATATTTCGTCTAGTCATAAAGGCAAAGTAATTATTGTAATTAGTTAAAGTAAAATCCGCAGTAGTAGTATCATTATCTGCTAAAACGTTTAGGTTGTGCAATGTTTTTTGAGTCCAGTCTTTATCTGGAGTTATTTCTTCTTTCATAAAAACATCTTTTAAATTGTCTTCGAAATTTTTGTTGAACATTAATTTTTATTAAAAATTTGTTTTAGTTTTTGAATTATTCTATGAATCTCCACTTTCAAATTGTTCGGATTTTCGTTCAATATTGTTCCAATTTCCGAAATCTTAAAATCAAATTTATATCTCAATCTCATTATTTCTTTCTCTCTAAAATTTAATTTCTTTAATAAGAATTCCATTTCTAATTTGTTTTCAGTACTTGTATCTATTTCGCCACTTACAGTGTTTTCGTCAAACTCTACAGATTCTCGTTTCTTCTTGTAATAATCTGTACAAGTATTTCGTGCAATCGATATTAACCAAACCTTTAATCCAGATTTTTGAGAGTTGTAACTATTCCTATATTTCCAAGCTCTAACATAAGTCTCTTGAGTTAAATCCTCAGCAACTTCTTTGTTATTACCTGTTCGGAAATAAATGTAGTTATAAACATAACGACTATAATCCTTAAAGGAACTCAAAAACACTTCTTTATCCATTTTTAGGCATTGCTAGCTAATCCTATATAAATATACAGGAGTTAGGGGCGTTTGGTTACAAGAAATATTTAATAACTAATTTCCAATCTCTAATATATAAAAATTTATTCACACCTCTTAGATACTGGGATTTGGAGATTAGAGCTTTTCATTTGCAGGAATGCGTCGCAATTATTGATATTCTTGAAGTGAAGGAGTGTACACTTACTCTCACTATATAGTAGTTAATTAACAAAAACGTTTATTTTACTTATATTTATTATACTTTATGAAAGAGAAATTATTAGCTGCTCTAGTCCTATTATCATTGCTAAGTCCAGTGTTTACAGTAAATGCAGCGGTTTTACCTGGCCAAGAAGAAACGGGAGAAGGTTTCTGGGCGTACCAACTGTTGCAATCTCCAATTAGTTATTCTACTTCCAGTGTGCAATCCACAAACGTTCAAAAAATTGACGCCGAAAATGGAATCATAATTAAGAACGGTTATACAACTCCTCAAGGAAACTATTATCTAGGACAATCCTCAATTAATTCACAGTACATTGTACAGGGCAACTACATAAATGGTTCTACGCGAGTAAACTTAGTAACAAAACTAGGCGAACAAGTAGATATTCCAGATAACTATGAAAATGTATCTTGCATTGCTGTAGGTGTATCAAATGATTCAAATACAAGATACCTTGGATGTAAAGTTGGTGAAAACGGTACAAATGAAATAGTGCTAGGAAGAATTTCTAAAGGACAAGTAAAAATTCAAAAGAAGTTCAATCTTAGTAAAACTGCGTATGTAAGCTTTAATCACGAATATTTTCAAGGTTACAATAATGCTGAGGGAAAGTACTTAGCTTTCAACTCAATAGATACTGCAAACTACCAACATGAAATCTTTGTTTTAGATATCGAAACTGGTCTAGTAAAAAATGTTAGCAAGCAGTTGGCGAAAGCTGGATTTACTTCGGACATAACAACAATAATTGGTTGGAGAAATAATAGCGTAATTTTTAAAGGTTACTCAAATTCTACTGAAACACTTTATAAGTATAACGTTGCAGAAAATAAAGTAACCAAAATTGCAAATGTTGTAACACCTGTAACTAGTTGTACTCAGGTATGGTCAATAGATGCTGTGTTGAATTCATTTAAAGCAGAGGATAATAACGTGTATATGAACGTGTTATGTTCTGGTGCTCAATTTTCTTATGTTGTAGTAAAGGTTAACTTATCAAATGGAAAAATAACTGAGCTTGTTAACTCTAAAACTATTACACCGGAGGATACAGGTTTCGGTAAACTCGAATTCTCAAACAAGGGTAACTTTTTAGGAATTAGTGCATACAAGTATTCAGGTTATTCTTCTGAGTCTTTTATATATAGTTTGAACTTGAAGACTAACAAATTTGGGATGATCAAACACGGGTTTAGTTTACTGTAAGCCTAGTTGATCTTGGAACGCCTTACTTGAGAGAGTAGGGCGTTTTTTATATATTCTGTCTTAGTATTTCTCGATCAATCCTCGTTGCATCAAGAAATGGTAAGGACTGTATTATGTAAGTTTCTACTTTCTTGTAAAACCCAGTCATAATAAATATCCCAAGAACTATCAGAATTACAGCTAAGGTTTTCTTAAATGCGCCATCAGGGTTTGTTCCCCATTTAAGATTTTTTATGAATTTATTTCCTAAAATACCTATCAGAAACAGCACAAGGCTAAGTCCAAAGACGTAAGTTAAAAGGTAAATAATTCCAACAGAGAAACTACTTTGAATAACCACAGCAATTATGTATCCGTAAGTTGGGCTACAAGAAGAGAAGATAGGGCCTAACGCCATTCCTGTAAGCACTGCACTAGAATCTTCTTTAAGTAAACTGGTAGATCGAGAAAATCCAAGTCTCCCGGAAACGCTTTCCCATATGGCTGGACGCAGGAGGAAAATTCCTTGTAAAAGAATAATAGTTCCGGCTAACAAATCCCAAAATGAAAGTGGGACTTGAATAAGTGATGTAGAGACTCTTAACAAAAGTGTAAAGACAATTACAGAAACAGCCAAGGAAGCGGTTACTATAAATGCTCGTCTATAGTTCTTTTTTTCTCCGTAAGATCCAACTAAAATTACTGGCAGAAATGTGAACACGCAAGGAGCGAAGACTGTAATTACTCCTGCGAGAAAACTAATAAATAGTAGTACGAAACTAAACTCCATTAATTAAACTGAGTAATAATATCTTCAAGAGTGTAAGTGTTATAAAGTCCGGTAACCTTTTTTATAAGATTTCCAGCGGAATCTACATGAACAAGCGTGTGTTGAATAGTTACGCCATATTTCTCTCTTAGTTCTTGAGAGTTATCGTAATCTGTTTTAAGTATCGTTAAGTTTTCTGGAATGGAGTTCAAAGATGCGTTCAGATTTCTATCTAGTTCTGAACAAGAAGGACACCAACTAGCTGCAAAAAAATAACGTTTACTCCGTTTGTGAGAGACGACAGAGCATACGGAATATATGAACCAGTAGCCGATACGTCATTGTTTTCAATCGGAGTAGTTTCAGTTTCATTCGATTCCGCGTCTTCATTTTGCGGACTGTTAGTTTCCGAGTTATCTTGTGGTACTAAGGTATCGCGGGGTTGTGAGACAACAACAATTACAACGAGGGCAACAACTATGATTAATATTAGGGTATTATTTTTTTATTCATAAATAAATCATACCACTTTTATTGACACCGTTTTTCATAATTTGACATAAGCTTTGTGCACTTAATTTTTGAACGCGAAAGAATGGCAGTTTACTTTTACATGCTTTTTGCTAAAATTTACCGTAATACCCCCAAAAAGTATTACTTCCTTTTTAATTTTTTTTATAAGAAAAATGGCAAGTATCAATTCTACGCCTAGTTATACTTTCGATGATGTTTTGCTCAGACCACAATATTCAGAAATTAATTCTAGAGAAGACGTTGATGTTTCTGTAGAGATTGTTCCTGGATTAAAATTAAACTCACCAATAAT
The DNA here is from genome assembly GCA_963169855.1 of Patescibacteria group bacterium. GTDB lineage: Bacteria > Patescibacteriota > Dojkabacteria > J137 > J137 > KLAP211. The sequence continues at coordinate 315,715 of CAUJCN010000002.1, read as the reverse complement.
GTCCGCAAACATGCAGACAGTTAATTCTGTTGAGCTTGGAGTGGCATTATGTAAAGCAGGAGGCATGGCGACTATCGATCAATTAAGAAGTATAGAAGATCAAGTAGATATGATTAAAAAAATTAAAAAGGAAGGTTGTAATATTGCTGGAGCAATTGGAACATCTAGAGATTTCATGGAGAGAGCAGAGGCACTAGTTGATGCAGGAGCATCAGTTATTATAATGGATACTCCCCATGCACATAACGCATTAACAAAGAACGCAATTACAGAATTCAGAAAAAAGTATAAAGACTTTGCGTTAATTGCAGGAAACATTGCCACAAGAGAAGCAGCAAGATTTCTAGTTGATCTCAAAGTTGATGGAATCAAAGTCGGAATTGGGCCAGGTGCTGCATGTTTAACAAGAGTAAATACTGGAGCAGGAATGCCTCAAATCACAGCGATAATGGAATGCTTTGACATTGCAAACAATCACGGAATCAGTGTAATTGCTGATGGTGGAGTTAAGATGCCTGGATCTTTTGCAAAAGCAATTGCAGCGGGAGGAACAGCAGTTTATATGGGAAGTATTTTTGCAGGATGTGATGAATCTCCAGGTCAAGTTATTGAAAAAGACGGAAAGAAATTTAAAGAATATTTTGGATCAAGTTCTGTAGAAGCTAAAGTTCGAAGAGCAGCTTCTGATAAATCATACAAACAATCTGCAAACAAATTTGTTGAAGGTGATGTTGGATTAACAAAATATCAAGGAAGCGTTGCAGGAGTAGTAGAGAACTTTGTAATGGGTCTTAAATCTGCGATGAGTTATGTAGGAGTAACTAATGTTAGAGATTTTCAAGAGAAAGCTGTGTTTAGTGTTCTTACTCAGAATGGAGTAGCAGAAAACGGAGCACACGGGTTGGTTTGATATAAATTTGAATATTAAGTCAGCTGAGAAATCAGCTGACTTTTCTGTTAAAAAGGAATGCTGAATTCAGTCAAAGTTACATCTGAAGGAACAGCAAACAAATTTTCATCCACGCTCCAATTCACACAAGTGAAACTGTAATTATCATCCAAGCTCATATCGCTTGAAGCAGAAGACTCATTTCCAGATAAATTGAAAATCAATCCTGTTTTTGTGTTGTTATCCCAGATATATTGTTCTTCAGATTTAATAATCATGCTTCCGCTTTCGTCTTCTTTTTCGTAATCAGCTCTTAATCTCTGGTTTGAGAAGTACATTGTTCCGCTGTATTCACCGTCGGAATATTCACACTTTTTGTTCTCGCCGGTTGCTAAGAAGTCATTTATTGAAGCATCTGTAGTTTCTGCACTTTCATCGTTCATTAAACCATCTTCTGCAGTATTGTTTACAATGTTTTGGGATCTATTACTAAATAAAGCAATTACAGCAACTCCTCCTATAATCACAACTCCTAAAGCTGCTACTCCAATTAAAACTTTTGTTAACATATGAGAATCTTTAAAAGTATTACTAAATAGATGTTAGCGGATTGAGATGGTTTGAGCAAGTATTGAAACTAAAACAATCATACTAATTACTGAGCATGCTATAATCACGATATATTGAAAGCTATATGGTTATTTTTAATGCGCAAGCTGAAAAAGTAAAACCTACTGATGAATTAAAGCAAAGTCCAGACAGATATTTTGCGCAAACAAGATCTTCAATGGGTTTAAATGTTGTACATCGAGTACAGGATGGTAAGGCAGAGTCCACTTTTGGAGAATTTGGGTTTCACAGTGATGTTCTTAATGCTTACGGATCAGAAAGACTAGGAGAACATCACAGAGATCTTTGTATAGCTATTAAAGAGCTGGGTGTCCAGATGCCAAAAACTTATGATCTGCAGAAACTTATTCTAAATCCCGGCCTATTTCCACAAAAGCCAATTATTCTTAAGAATGTAAATGCAAATGGTGGATATGGAAAAGTAGTAGTGAAATCATACGAAGAAATGATGAGATATTTAATTTGGGATTCTCTTGGCCAAACTTTAACAAGTTATACAGATCCTCGGCATCCTGAATTGCTAGAGTTAGTGGCGAAAAAGCGAGAAAGTATAATCTCTGCAATGAGCAAGTGGGATGGAGTAACAATGGGAGATCATATGTGGCTTAATCAAAAAACAATGAAAATATATCGAGATGAAGTTGAAAGAGGTGGACTTAAACCTAAAGAAGCTTTGGATAGTACAACGATTAGGGAGGTTACAAGAGTGGAAGAATATATTGAAGGTCCTGCAGATCGGTTTAATACAACTCTTAGAGTTGTTGTTGATGTTCTCGGAGATGTGCACTATGGGCAAATTCATGCAACAAAGTATCAGGAATTTGAAGATACAGAAACAGAATGGAAAACTGTGAGTTGGGGATCAGATAATAGCGCAGAAATGTCCAAAAGACTTCACGATCCTCGAAGTCCACTTTACATTCCAAGAAGGAAGTTCTTGTCCAACAGAATCCAGGGCGGTGAAGTTACAATCATCGAAAGCATGTATATAAATCCAGAAGAGACGGATAACTTTCAAAATCTTAATTATCAATCTGTATTGACTGCTCATGGCATCGATTTAAAAGAACCTAGAGTTCCAGAACTAGTAAGAGAGGTGGTTAAAAAAGTAGCGCATAGATTAAGATACATGTATCCAATTTTGGGAATTGATTTCATGCAACATGTAGATGGAACTTGGTACTTCCTCGAAGCTAATTCAGGTCCGAGTTTAAATCCAAAAGCTATGGGAGTTGCCGATGATTACGATATAGATCAGCTTACAACAGAAACTGTGATAAGGCTTGTAAACAAGATTAATGCAACTGCTGAAATTTAAATTCTTCTGAGAATACAATCTAGTAAAGAATTGGCGGAATGGAAGGGACTCGAACCCTCAACCTTTCGCGTGACAGGCGAATGCTCTAACCAGTTGAGCTACCACTCCGCCAATCCTTCACTTAAGTAAGCATATGGATTTTACAGTATTTGAGTGAATTTTTAAAGCCCTTTTACAGAAGGGTTAAGTAAAATGCTTAGATTTGTATTGGCATATAGTATAATTCATTATAGATCTATGCTGCCGTGGCGCCTGTCAGAGACAGGTAGAGAAGTGGCATACAAGCGGACCCTGTCCTTGTAATGCTGCGATGGCGGAACTGGTATACGCGCAACGTTGAGGTCGTTGTGGGAATTAAATCCTGTGCAGGTTCGAGTCCTGTTCGCAGCATTACAAGGATTGAGGTGGTAGTGGGAGCAATTCTGTGCAGGTTCGAGTCCTGTCGGTAGTATTTAAAACATAGGCAATGATAAAAGTGTTAATAGTTGAAGACGGAGAGATTAAACCTTTGTTGATTCAAAGGTATCTGTCCGAACTACTTAGTGTTCCTCAGCGCGATTTAAATGTTACTCAAGTTAGAAGCTCGCATGAATTTTCCCTTCTTGAAGATCCTTTTGGATTTGATATTGCTTTCTTAGACCAGCACATACTTTACGAAGGTGATGCTTCAGAGTTTGCATCTGTCTTTGGAGTAGAGCTTAGACACCCAGGCGATAAAGGAAAATTTTATAAAGGCGGTTGGATCGCAAATCTAATGATAACTAACAATCCCAATATGAGGGATTTCTTGTTTAGTATTTCTGCAGAGTCTGTCCCAAACATTCCATTTGATCAAACATTAGGTGCTTCTCCAACTTATGAAGCTTTCAAAAGAAAAGTCGGTCCAAAACTTGAAGCTTTGATAGAAAGATCGGAAGGAAGAGAAATTTCCTTCCACTAGTATAATTTTCTTAAACTTCAGTTGGAGCAAAAACAACTTCAGGATTTTCTGTATCTAATCCAACAACTTGAACAAATGTAATTACTTTTCCAAACGGAGAAGTGTGTTCAAGAGCAAAAGTAGCTTTGTTGTTTATTATTCTCAACTCATTAAAAGAGATTGTAATTTCTCTTTGAGGTTCGCCCATGCCTTCGAAAATTACATGCAAACCATCTGTGCATGTAAGTGTTACCTCGAAAGTATCACCAGTTCTAGTTATCGTAGATGTGAATTCAACACCACTACTTGTGATTGTATTTAAGATGCTTTCTGCTAACTGTTCCATAGTTCTGTTATTAAAATTTAGTAACATATTATATTGAGTGCAGCCTTATCTGGTCAAGAAAATGGAGGCAAAGAATTACTATTGACACTTAAATTCGGCAACAAATATGATATAATTAGTATATACATTTTGTGTGCTGAAAAGCCACCAGATGTACCAATAGATATGCTCCAAAAGCTATCTGCGCTTAGCAAACTAAGTGGTCTTTAACAATCTAAAATTGAAAAGATGAAGGCAGCTTTTTCTCTATACGGTAGGGTAGAAGCTGTCTTCATCCGGAAGAAGCATAGGAGGTTACCATGAACGACAAGCTGATGGTTTTGCTGGATATCCTCGAATGGTTGTGGGGTTTCATACCTGCGTGGGTTGGAAGATTTTTTTCCAAACCCATCAAGAACCCTCTCATCTTGTTCTTGGGCATCAACTTGCTAGTCGTCTTGCAGTCTGTGGCTCTCGGCGTGACCGTGGAGTCGCTACAGTTCATAAAGTTTGTCCTGCACCTCAACATTATCGCTCTTTACTACTTTTTCCTACTGCCAATATTTGCGGCAGCGGTGGGGATTGTAGTGATATGGGTTGTTGCAGTGGCAATCGCATCAGTGCTTGCGGAGGACATAAACGCAGGTTACTAATCATCTCCACGATAATGAAATAGCATTATTACTACTTAATATATTCTTCTTTTTTCAATTTTTAGATCAAAGACCTTTTCTAGAGGACGGGTAAAACCGTCCTCTTACTATTTAGTTACTTGGATTGTGAGATGCTGATACACGCTTTCGGATTTCGCTGGCTGGAAGATTATTTCAGAAAGAATATTCATCAAAAAGTTGTCTACATTCAACTCAACTGAATCACGGTTTGGAATCACAAAAGACTTTTCTATAAAGATGCTTTCCTTATTAAATTTGTCGAAAAATCCTTTTATTGGATCGTAATCAATTTTAAACCTTCCTCGGATATTGTCAGATATCAATTTGGTTTGAGAAAGAATTTTATCTTTGTATTCGTCTTTCAGAAGATACAGATTCGATTTTATTTCGTCTGAAATTTGGTTGTTGAGAATAATTTTTGAACTTTCTGAAAGTATTTTCGCTTTAAATTCCTGAATCAAGCTTCCTATAGTTCCAGATTTATCTGAGATCCCAATTCTAAAGTTCAAATTTGCTGATGTCTTTGGATCGATGTAGCGTCTTATGTAGCTGATTGATTCGGCAATTTTGAATTTTTCGCCCTCTAAATCAACAGTTACACCAAGAATATTCACCTTGTGTTTGTAAGTGATTAAACTCAGAGATAGTATGAGCGTTTCTCCTAGTTCTGAGAAAAAGTACTCAACTTGTGGAAGAAACTTTATATCTAAATCCATTAAAAGTAGATTTCGTTCCCAACGCTAACTTTAGGATTGATCTTAATATTTTCTCTCCCTGTTGCGTCTAATTGCGCACTGTAATCAGCAAGTTCTCCAGTTGGAATTTCTACCTCGCCAGCATTGTTTGGAAATAGAGAAGCAAAAATGCTTAGTGTTCTTGCTAAACTTTGATTATCAGATGAATCTTCAGCTTTATCTTTAGAAACTACTGATAACAAATACTTGTTTTCATCTTGAAGCATTACAACTTTCAACTTTCCTTTTGGAATTTTGAATGCGTTTTCTCCGCCAGTGTTGATTTCGTTGCAAACCAATACCTCGGAACCAAGAATTAAAAATTCTGTAGTTTCTGCAATTGCAAACTTCGAATCTGCAATATAAGTGATTTTACCTACTTTTTTCATATCCTATTTAATAACAGATATATAGGAATTATAACTCAGATCGAGAAAACGTCAAAAAACCTTGTGGTTATTATAAATAAATCAATTCCTCTATGTAAAATATGTATGCTAATATTTAGGACCAAATAAAATGGATCAAAACCTTAAGTTAGAACAAGAAAAAGAGGAAAGTTACGGATTGATGATCTTAAAACCAGACGCATTATCTCAAGGTTTGGTTCCTGTTGTAGAAAGTCTATTAAGCGGAAACAATGCTGTATTATTACAAACCCTTGAAATTCCCAAATTAATAAAGGATAAATTAAACAAAGTAACTATAGTAAAAAGTTTTTTTAGAGATATTTCGAGTCCTCCTTACAATTCAAATAGTATCCTAGACATTTTTTATAGAGAGTTTCGAGGAAAACGCCAATATCCAATAATGATGGCAGAATATAACGGCCCTTTAATGTTCTTTCTCATAAAATCAGATTCATCTAAAAGAGAGCTAGATGAAGTGCTTAAAAGCTTAAAAGGCTTGCCTTTACAAAAAGATAATAGTGGAAATGTGAGAGTTGTCCCTACGGGATTGCGAGGCGCTTTTATGGATCCTTTACCATATTATGACAAAGAGGAATTGAAAAGTATGACAGAAGAAGAATACTCTAATACGGTACCTCTTCTTATTAGAAATTTAGTTCATACAGCAGATTCTGATTCTGAGATCGCAGAAGCGCTTTATGGTCTACTAAATGATTCAGATCTTGAGGAAATTGAAAATAGGGGAATTCCTATAAGAAAATACGTTGACCTATATTATCCAAGAAATATCCAAATATTAGAAATGTGATTTTATACAATTAATGTATAATTAGGGTGATTAAAATTAAAAATGGCAGATTCAATTGATGAAAAGGTTTCGATAATAATGCCTACATTTAATAGAGCATTTTCTATTTGGAAATCAATTCTTAGTGTCCAACAACAAACTTATACTAATTGGGAGCTTCTTATAGTTGATGATAATTCTACAGACGATACTCGTAAATTAATGAGAGAATTCGTTATTGATACTCGAATTAAATATCTTACAAATAAGGGGTCAAAGGGAGCAGCCGGTGCCAGGCAATTTGGATTAGAACATGCAACAGGAGAATACATTTCTTATTTAGATAGTGACAATACAGTTTTGACTAACTGGTTAAGCATAATGGTAAACAAACTAAGATCAGATTCTAGAGCTGTAATTGCTTATCCTAATATGAACTTTAGCATTATGATCCTAGAAAATGAAATCCCTCGATTACTAAAAGAAGAATCTTCATATAAAGCTGATCCTAATAGTTCAAATCTATGGAATCATACATTTGAAGGAGATCCCAACGGAATGGTTCTAAAAAAGACAGCTCAAAGTAAAGCAAGATGGGATACAGGCTTATCTCTTTTTGAAGATTACGATTATAGTTTGCAGCTTGCTCGAAATTTTCCTGAAGGAATAGTTCATGTTCCATTAGTATTAGTAAATTACACAAGATTATATGGAGAAGCAGGAGTTTGCAACGATGCTGGTTACGATGTAATCATAAGTAATCTGGAATATTTAAAAAACAAATATACTGGTGTGGAAGAGTGGGAAGAGCAGACTTGGTACGATGAATTAATTGAAAAGTACACAAATTTATCTGTAGCTGGAGAAACTCCGATCGGGAGAATATTGAAAAAATATGGAGTCAGATAAATTCCTTTCCTATTTAACGAAGTTATCTACGGAGAGAAGAATTCCATTCAACATTAATCCTTTAAATACTAGTCTTTCCAGACAGGAAACTAGCAAGACAGCTGATACATTTAAGGTCTCAATACCAGAACAAGAATTCATAGCTAAGTTTTTTCATGGTTGGCAAAAAAGAGAAGTAGAAATTTATCAAAAGTATCTAAGTCATAATAATTTAAATACTCCTGCGTTTATCTTTGGAGATGAGAATGTGTTAATAATAGAGTTCTGTAAGGGTTTTTGGGAGCCTGAATACTATTCAGAACACACTAAGAATTTGTTATTCAATTGGATTGTCAACAAGTACAAATACTTTAAGGACAATTTAAAAAGTAAAACCGTTAAGTTTGATGAACACATTGTTTGGATGTTACAAAATCCTCTGAAAAATCTAAAGAATTATGGAGAAGAAATAAATCTTGAATCTCTTTTTCAAAAAGAGAAGTGGATTCTGAGAAAATTTGAATCTTTAAAAACCAAAAACTTCCCTACAGTGCTAGATCATAATGATCTTGAAAATCAGAATATTTTATTCAACGGTAATGATATTAGGATAATTGATTGGGCTAATGCTGTAAATTCGATAGGTGTCATAGATTTTGCTCAATTTTTTAAAAACTTTGGTCAAATAGGAATTTATGAATCTGATTTGCTTTCTCAGCTGAAAACTTTGTTTAATGTTTCGCATATTGAAGAGCTTTTGGTGCTTTTTCAGATAGTGAAAGAAGTTATGGTTTTAAACTTCTGGGTAGAATTTGATATTGGTTCGAACCAAGTAATTCAATCTGTGCAAAATCTTCACATTTTGACTAACAACTTATAAATCTTCCAAATTTACGAAAATTGCAGTATTTAAAGGATTTGCGTATTGCATATATTTCTAAAGCATGTATAATACATAAAAAATTTTATACAAAAAATGTATAAGAAGGTATATTTCCTATGAAAAACATCAGAGGACATAAAATAAACATACCTTCAGAAATTGTTGAAGTATGTTGGAGTAGTTATAAAGAGCGCTACTCAACAATCGAAAGCTCAATCTCATCCGCAAGTGACTCAATAAAGACCCCTTCTTTTGTTTATGACAGCGGTGCATTTGTTATTCAGGAAAGAGAGTTACAGTATATAGGAGATACAGTGCTTAAAGATTTCTTCTTCGGTCTGAAGTATAAAAATAGAACTATTCAATTGGGTAAAAAGTACTTATTGCGGGGCTTAGAATACTATATTGGTATGGTTAAAGAAGCAAATCAAATCAAGCTTGAGAAAGTATTCGACTCATTAAAAAGTTACATAAACACTTTAAAGTCAGTTAGTATAGATGAAAACTTTATATTGTACCTAGGATTTTTGGACAATCTAAAAAATTACTTGTTTATTTCGCTTTATGCATTAAACCAAATCTCAAGAGAATTGGGTTATATAGATGAAGAATCTTTATCAGTGAATGAATATAATAAACTTTTGTCTCTAATTGGAGTTATAGAATTCTCGTTTACAAAAACATATTTGACTAAAAAAATTTATTTACCAGATGGAATTGAAAACTTTATTTCTGTTATTGAAGCGGTTTATGAATATACATCTAAAAGACTACCTTCTGTAGAAAGAAATAAAAAGATTCAACATAAACTAATTAGAAAGAGCAGAGAAGCGGATAACTTTGCAAAAATGATTCACCTAGCGAAAAAAGTTTCTAATGAATTTATTCGTCCTGACACACTAATGGTTGGCGTAGAGTACGGAGGGATAGAACTACCATTTATTATAAATGCGTATCGTGAATTTGTAGGAAAATCGCAACTTAACTTTATAACTTTGAACCTATCGAATTACTCAAATACAGGAAGTAGATATGTAGACAGTATTAAGTACTCTATTTCTCCATTTTTTCAGGGAGGACATTTGAAATCTTCAACTGGAGTACTGATTCTTGACGACTCGATATCAACTGGTAGAACCGTAGATATCCTGGTAAATTTCTTACCTAAAAATATTGAAGAAATTTTTCTTGCATGTAACACCTTCAAGGTTAGTCATAGGTATCATCATCTAACAAGGAAAGATCATGGAGGAATAAATCCTTTGGTGGCAGCAAATAGTTTGTTCGGATATTTATCAGATTATGTAAGTACATATACTAAAGACAGTTATACAAATAAACACGGAACATTCGACAAAATGAAAAGAAGAATTGAGAAGTTAATGACCAATGCTTATTCAGACTCAGTTATTTTAGATATATGAACCTAATAATATTCGATTTTGATGGAACAATCGCAAAAAGTTCTGACTACCACCGACAAGGTTGGGAAAAGACAATGAAACAATTAAATATCCACGGAGGACTTAATGCATTTCTTCCTTATGAAGAAGGTCTTAAAGAAAGATTCGATAGCTATAGAAGAATCCAATCTGGAATAACAAGAAGCAGAGAAGATTTCGAGAGTCTTATAAGTTACTTTAACACAACCGATATTAATAGTATCGCTAAAGGAATTATGGATATAAAAGAAAGCCATACTATCACATCAATTCTTAAAGATAAGACTGAAAACGCAGTTGCAAGATTGGGAAATGGAATTATTGATTTTCTAGAAACTTTGGTTGAAGATACTGAAAATGTTTTGGCAATAATTTCATCATCAAGGAAAACAATCATTTCAGCGTATTTGTATAAAACAGGATTAATTAACTTTTTCGAAATAATTATTGGAGAAGAAGATATGTATAAGAATAGAGTATTGGTAGATAAACCGAATCGATTTGCTTTTGATCAGTTATTAAAAAGTACTGGGAAAACTAAATTCAAATCTGTAAGTTACATAGGAGACGATGACCTGATTGATAGAGAGTTTTCCGATAATATCAACGCTGTTTTCTTTAAAGCTAAATACGATGCTAACTTCTTAAATATTAATATTTTTGAATGAAAAAATTAAAAGTATGTAATGTTAAAAATATATATGAAACTAGGACGCTAGGTAGAATGCAGGTGCCATTTTTAGGTTATCACCTTATCTCTGACAATGATTTTTTAAGAATGCATCAAATTAAAGCTTGCACAAAAGAACTTAAAAATTACTATAAAGAATCTAAATCTATTTTGGTAACAAAAGAAAGAGATATTTCTGTAATTAAGAAACTGGTGAAGGAGTTTGAGTTTGATGGTGTACAGCTACACTATGAAGATTCGTACCCACAAATAAGGGCACTGCGAACAGAATTCGAGCAAGGATTAATAATTTTCCAAGTCGTATCTACACAATCATTAGGTTTTACTATATCAGATGATGCAGATTATGTAATCCTTGATAAATCATTTATGGGTGGAACAGGATTAGAAATTGGTAAAGAAAATGCTATGAGTCTTTTACAAAAAATAGATTCAAATAAAATATTTTTAGCTGGAGGAATTGGAGCTAAAAATATTGATAATTATCTAGAGTTAAATGTAATTGGTTTTGATGTTCAGTCTTCTGTCAAATCAGACAATGCAAGTAAGACTGAGAATATAAATTATACAAAATTAAAACAATTAGTACATAAGTTAGGATATACGGATAAACCTGTTGTAAATGGAATTGGATTTGTAGCATTAGACATTAATCAAAAAAACCGCGAATCTTTAAATGAAGCTCTTCAAAGTGGAGTAGATCTTGTACATGTTGATATTTCTGAAGGTGTAATTGGTCCAAAAACAGACTTAAATACAACGAAATCTGTACTAAAGTATTTAAATGAGTACAATTCTCATATTCCCGTACAGGTTCATATTTTTGCTTCTACATTAACTGGATTCCAAGAAATTCAGGCAGAAATAAAATCTGATATACCGGAAAATTCATCAGTTTTTCTGCATATAAATAGAGACAATTACGAACAGTTTGACAAAGAATTCCTTAAAAGAAGCTCTCTATATTTTGGTCTTGATGTCAGAGATATTATTGAGGATGTTCTGGAATGGGAGAACTATATAGGAGATCAGGTTGTTTTATGTCTTCAATCCAAAGAGAATCCCAATAGATTGGAAAATTTGAATAGTGCTTTGAAATTAATAAAATTCAGCAATACAAAGTTTGAAGTAATTACCATCGACCGAGGGTTAGATTTTAGAATAACTTTCAATCTATTTCCTGATGTAGTTTTGAATGCTGTTTATGGTTCAAATCTAAACGCGGATATAGGGAAAAGATTTTATTTATTAAAAAGAATGCTCTATGGAATCTAAAAAAATTGTCGCAGTCATTGATGTTGGGACTCTAAAATCGAAATTCGAAATTCGAGAATTCGATGAAAACTTTAATTCTAAAGTGCTGTACAAAGATAAACAATTAACCGTAATGGGTAGAGATTTACCTAAAACGAATAACATGATTATCGAGAAATCAATCCTTAAAACAATAGAAGCTTTGAACATGTTCAAAGACAAAATGACTGAATATAAAGTAGAGAAGTATTTAGCAGTTACTACTGAAGCGATTAGAAAAGCCACTAATTCTGAAGAAGTTTTAAATAGAATAGAAGAATCTACTGGAATTAAATTAGAAGTACTATCTCAAAAAGATGAAGCAAGACTTTTATTTGAATCTGTTTCTAAAGACTTTCCAGATCAAGAGATAGCTGTAGCAGATATTGGAGGAGGAAGTGTTCAAGTTGTAATAGGAGAAAATACCAAGATTCACGAAACATACTTATTCAAAAGCGGAACCTATTTTATGCAGGAAGAATTTTCAGAAAGTCATCATCCTGCTGCAGAAGAATTACAAACAGCGATTGACTATGTTAGAACGGAACTAAAAGGTTTAGGTGAATCTAAAAGAAACCCAAAGGTGATTGTTTATGGAACTACAAACATTATTGAATTTCTAGAAACTATGAATGTGGATTTGGAAGATAGAGAAGGATTGCAAGGAGATCATCCTTACTCAATAGATGTAGCAAAGCTAAGACCTTTGTACGATAAGATTATCGCACTTTCCTACGAAGATAGAATGCCAATGTATGAAAAAGAACCATACTATATGTGGGCGGCTGATAAAGCCTTAATGAATATATTTCAGATTTCAGAGTATCTAAATTGTAGAATAATTGTTCCAAGTAATAATAATATTTCAAGTGGAATACTTTACGATCTAGCTAAAAGTTTATGAGTTACTCAAAAGTTGTATTAATAACAGGAGTAAGTAGTGGAATAGGTGAATCTTTCATAAGGATTGCGTGTTCGCAATTTTCTGACTACTTATTTCTAGGAATAGGAAGGAACAATATAAAAGAATTTTCAGTAAAGAATTATAAATTCTTTGAAATCGACCTGAATGATATTGTTGGAGCTTCTAAAAATCTAGATAAAGTATTAAAAGATTATAACAAAATAGATATTTTAATAAACAATGCAGGTTTTGCCTTTCGTAGTACTGTAGAGGATATGGATCTTGCTGAAATGCAGTCGCAATTAAGCGTTAATGTTATTGCACCCATTCAGCTAATTCAAAAAGTACTACCTTCAATGAGAGAAAGTAATAGCGGACATATTATTAATGTGAGTTCGATTGGATCAGTTGTCGATACACCAACTCTGGGATTTTACGCAGCAACGAAAAGTGCTTTGGATAAGATAAGTAACGTACTAAGAAATGAAGTAAGAGGTTTCGGAATTCAAATCAGTATATTTTCGCCAGGAAGTGTTTATAGCAGTTTTGGAAAAAATATTAAGGAAAGTGGTAACATTGCACAAACAGCTTACTCAACTTTATATGAATCTTGGAAAAGACGTTTTAGATTCTTTTTTAAGGATTATGTTACTTCAGAGCAAGCTGCTAGAGAGTTAATCTGGTTAATGAATAATCCAAGAGATAACTACTTTTTTCAGAAAAGAGACAGAAGAATCTTATGGGCTAAAAGATTTCTTCCACATAGACTCTATAACTATCTAATATTTAATTACTTTTATAAAGATGAGACCAAATAAGGTTGCTTTAGTAGCTACAATTAAAAACCTAGATAGAAATATCGATACATACAAAACTATTGCTTCTACTTTAAGAGGTATGGGATTAGAAATGTATCAGCCGTGGTTAGTTGATAATTATCCAATGGAGCAAAGCGATCTCGAAGCAAAAATGAAAACACTTGTAGATGGGACAAATAAACTTATAAGATCTGTTGATTTTATTGTAGCGGAGTTCTCTGAAAAATCGAGGACTGTTTTCTTGCAAACAATAATGGCATTGGAAAATAAAGTTCCTGTCATTTGTGTCATAAGAGAAGAAGAGTATAAAAATTTCCCAGATAACTTGCTTTCATATGGTGAAGATATGATTACAGTAAAAACCTATAAGACAGTAAAAGATTTGGCACTCGTATTGGAAAAATACATAGAAAATCTTGAACCTCCAAAAAAAAGATTCAACATTATTTTAAGATCAACAACTCTAAAACAACTAGAACAACTTTGTGAAGAACTTGATATAAGCAAAGCCGAGTTAATGAGAAGATTGGTTGCAAAAGAGTACAGACGTATTTTTGAAGACTAATACGATGGAAATTCTGCTTTCAATACAAGAGTTGTGGACCCAACTGGAGCAGGAGATATGTGGAGATCGGGATTTGTTTCAGGTTTATTAGAAGGTCACGATATTCATAAGTCATGTCAAATAGGGAATGCAATGGCTAGTATAAGCGTAGAAAATAGATCTGCAGTAGATTTTTCAATTCGTATGCAAGAGTTGCACGAAAGAATTAAAATAATACAAGATAATATTAAGTTCAAATAGTATGAATCATTTAGCAATTTATTCCAGAAATCGAAGCAGAGATTACATAGATCTTATGATGAACGGAGAGAAAACTTTAGATATTAAATGGAGTTATAACAGAATTGCTCCTTATAAAAAATTGAATGCTGGAGATTATATTTACATTAAAGAAACCGGAGGTCCAGTTGTTGGCAGAATTCCAGTCACAGAAGTAGAATTTCTTGAAATCATACATCCTGATCAAATTAGAGATATTTTTTTGAATGTTATGGAAGAAATAGGGATGGTAGATGAAGCTCATGTTGAAAGAGTTACTAAAAGAATGTCAGGGAAAAGATACGCAACACTATTTAAATTTGGTACACCAGAACCTCTAAAATTACCTGTAAAAATCGAAAAAAGAGACAGAAGAGTCTGGATAGCAGATTACAATCTACCAGTAGAATTAAAATTGGCTTACGGTATTCAAGTGTAGTTTATAGATAAATCAAAATATCTGCACTAGAGAAGTTTGTTTCTTCTTGAGGCAGTGAATCCTTGATTTGTAAATTCAATATAGAAGAAAGTTGATTAATTCCAGCATCGTCGAAGTAAGACTGAAGAACAATCCCAGGGGTTATTCCTGTAGTGGTAGTTGTTGATTTTCCTACAACTATAAAGTTTGAATTTGATTCTTCAATTGTTCTTTCAATTACGTCTAAGTTTGCAGAATCCGAAGTAGCTCTAAGTTCTATTCTAACTTTTGATCTATCATCTGTAATTGGACCAACATTAATAATCATTTCGTTACCAGGTCGAAAAATAATTGCTTGTGTAGTAGATACTATCAATGCATCACCATTTTCCGCATTCTTAAAAAACAGTGGATTACTTTCTTTGAGAGCTTCAATATCTTTAATCAAACCAACATCATAATTTTCAATTCCTTCGACAATAATATTCTTTGTAAGCTTCTCTTTTATTACCTGAATTTCAGAATCAGATAGGTTTCCATTTCCTGTACTTCTTGAGTTCAGGTAAAAATAAATAGTTGCTCCTCCAAGAATAAAAACTAAAACCAAAATGAACAAGTTTCTAATTTGATTAAGATTTCTTGAACCTTTTGATGGAGGCATCGATGAAGGCTTTTTTGAGTTTAATGTAAGCGTTGGAGTTTTGTTCATAATGTACCATAACCTAACCACGTAAATTCTACATCAGAAACCTGTATATTTTCTAGTTCAATTGTAAATCCAGTATTTGTTACATTAGTTACTCTGTACTTTCCCTCAATAAAGCTGTTCTGAGTTAATACAACATTTGGCAAACCTTCGAACACCGAAGCAAAGTTAACTGTAACAGATGTTTGACCAACAGGAATTACAGTTCTTCCAGTATTGTTTCCACTAAGGTAAAGACTGCCGTTTAAATTGAATCTTGAGTTTACAGTTAAGTTGTTTGTCTTTAAAATTTCTAAGGTATTTTCGGTTAAGTAACTTACAATTTGTTCCATAGAAATAGATGATATAGGTGTATCTGATTCTTCAGAGTCACCATTCGATTCTCCCATTAATAATCCCTCTAATTCTGGAACATACCAAGTTGGCTGTACAGCAATCATAATTGTGCTTTCGCACCCAGCTGTATCGCAAGTTGATGATTCCATAGCTTTCCCTAATACCATTCCGTTTGCAGTAGCTTTCATTCCAACTCCAGCAGTAGAGGATAGTGCTACAAAGTCTCCTGCTTCAATTGCTCCAGACTCGCCGTTTACTTTAACTTTCATTTGTCCTAACAATCCTACAATCTTTCGATCAGCTGGAATTTCTCCTTCAGAAGTATATTCGATACTGTTTCCAACGAAACCTGCAGTATCAGAAACAACTCCTAGGATCTTTTCTCCTTTTACTCCTCTTCGGTTTCCATCTCTTGTTACAGCTACAATTTCCCCAACCTGTGCATCGTCAACGATTGTATAGTATTCTCCAAAGTCAGCTCCAGATGTATTAAATGATACTCCGGAAGCACCATTCAAACTAATACTTCCAACTGCAGTTCCTCCTGTGTCTCCTGTAGATAATCCTGCAAAGAATCTAATAAATCTTGGGTTTGTGTTTCCTCCAGTAGGAGTAGCTCCCATGCTTAGTCTCATTACGGTATTGTTCAAAGAGTTGGCTGGGTTTAGGTTTGTAAACGCGGCAATCGCGTTTTCTGTAGATACTGGGTTTGGTCCAGCCATTACAGAGAATGCGTATCCAGATCCTTCTTGGAATACTCCGGAAGCCGGACCAGCATTATTTAATCCAACTGTTAGTTTCCCTCTAACATTTGAATCACCTAGTACATTCATTGAGTTACTTACACTAATTCCGTTCTTAAATATACCGCTATTTGCAGTAACATCTCCTCTTGCCACAACACTATCGGTTTCAACTCCGCTAGCTTCTAACTGCTGAACGTAAGCTCCACCAAGATCTAATACCCGAAGTGCGGTGTTTGTTGTGTCAGAAGCATAGGCATATCTTCCTTGAATCTTTCCTGAAGGGATTTGAAATCCTGTTGAAGTTGTTCCGACAAACTGTGGTACAGCAGGACTAGATATGTCGTAAACTCTTAATCCAACACCAGTTGTTCCGAATAGATACAGGTTTTTTCCACTGATTTCTGGAGTTACTGGAGCTCCTCCTAAGCCCGCGACAGTATGTACTAAAGTAGGAGTTGCTGGATTAGTAATGTCGACTGTGTAGAATCCATTAGTATGTGTTACATATGCGTATGATTCCCGTAATGCAATCCTATTTCCTACGCTTGGTAGAACTACACTTCCAACAGATACTGGGGCTAAAGGGTTGCTAATATCATAGATAATCAGCGATGTTGAAGTTGGGTGGGTAATATATACATATCTTCCTCTAACTTTAATGTCATTCATAGTTCCAGGACTTATCATAGTAGAAGAGATTATATTCATTGTTTGTGTTGATGAAATATCAATAATATCCATTTCACCATTAGACTTCATCATGTAGGCATATTTACCTTGGATATCAAAAGCCCTGTTAGCGACAGACAAAGTCAGATTCGATAGAACTACAGGGGTATTCGGATTTGCGATTGATGATAGTGTAAAAGTCGTTCCAAATGAGGTGTAAATATAGTGACCCTGAATAATTGCCCTCGAAGTTGTTGGCATAGCAGGTGAGCTGAGTAAAATTGGAGCTGTAGGGTCACTTATATCAAAAATTCTTCCTCCAGTGAAACTTCCCATGTAGAGATATCTTCCTGATGTAGTAACGGCCGATGGAGACATTCCGACATTCGTAAGACCAACTGATACTGGATTTCTTCCTGTTACATTTAGCTGCCCATTAATAGTTGCATCCCCGTTTACTCCTACATTTCCCGCAAAAGTTGTTCCACCAGCAACTGTTAGATTTCCCACAATGCTTGCATCATTTTGAACAACGAGCTGCCCAGCCTGTGCACTGTGTGCAACAAGAGTGGAAGTCTCAACTCCATTAACGTCAAAGATTTCAATTGAGTTGCTGAGTGGATTGTTATTAACAGTGTACACGTTCTTACCTCGAACAATCAAAGCTCTGTTATGCATAGCTGTAGTTGAGAATGTAGCTGAAACAATTCGAGGAAGTACAGAACTTGTTATATCTACTGCAAACCAAACAGCATTTCCTGCAGGTCCATTTCCCATTGTAGCGTAAACGTATCTACCGTTTGCTAAAACGGAGCTCATTACAACTGGAGCTCCACCAAAAAAAGTTCCAGAAGCAAAGTCGGTAACAGGAGTAGTTATAGTAGATATATTATGAATTTGTATTCCATTTGTAGTTACAGTATAGATAAAATTACCTTGAATATCTAAATCGACTACAGCTAATGGACCGGGAGCTGCAACGCTTATTGAGCTAACAAATGATGGCGATAATATGTTGGAGTAGTCCCATATTTGTACATTATCAGCAATTGCCTGAGAACAACCCACTACAAGATATTTTTCCTGCATTGCCAAGTTAGTAGGATCAGTACAGACTGTGACAGTCGAAACAATACGAGGAGCTCGTGGGTTAGAAACATCTATTGCAAACACAGCATTGCTGGTTAATCCTGTAGCGTAAAGATATCTATCTGTTGCAATTATCTCTCTGAGTCCAGTAGTGGTTGGTATAGCAAAAGTTGATATCAAAACAGGTGCACTAGGGTTAGTGATGTCAAATATCGTAATAGAGGAGTTATCGTTTGCTGTGTAAGCATATCTTCCAGCCATTGCAATACTTCTTGGAGAACTACCTAAGCCAGTTGATATAGGAACTCCAACAGCAACAGGCAATGCAGGATTACTGATATTGATTACACGAAGAGCACTTCCTGTCTGATCTATAATGTAAGCATAATTCCCATTTAAAACAAAGTCAGTGTTGTTACCGGGAGCTAAGTCTAAATTTCCTATACGCGAAGGAGTCATAGATCCATTTATTAGTGTCGAAATGTTTCCTGTGACTCCAACATCTCCACCGACATGTAGGTTTGATCCAACTGAAGCGTTGCTCGCAATGTTAACTCTCCCAAATAAATTAGTTTCACCATCCACATTTAATTGCCCACTTTCAACACTGTGAGCAAGAATGCTAGTTGTTTCTATACCGTGAATATCAATAACGGCCATTGTGTTGGTTACTTGGTTTGTCACATATACATGCCTTCCAGAGACATCAAGTGAACTAGGTGTTGTTCCCCCGGTTGAAACATTTCCAATCAATGTTGGAGAAGAAGGTAATCTTATGTCCCACATTCTTAACTCATCAATTCCAGCAACAGTAGCAAATAAGTATCTTCCTGAAACTTCTACTTCAGAAACTGGTCCTCCTGCGTTAATAGTTGCAACTGTTGCGGGAGCTGCAACATTAGGGTTACTAATATCAATGATTGAAATTTGCGCAGATCCAACGCAACCAACAAATGCAAATTTACCATAAACCTTGATTGTATTCGATGCATTACAGATAGGCGCACTGTAGACTGGGTAAAGTGTAGGAGCTTCTGTAACATTTACATCAACAGCTCGTACTTGGTTTGTAGGGCTACTCAAAGCTACATAAGCAATTCCACCTTGGACATCAACGGCATTTGGGTTGGTGTTTACTCCAAATGCAATTCTTCCAGTCTCTCTTGGGTATGAAGGGTTAGAAACATCAACTATAGCTAAAAAGTCGTTATTCCCAGCAGCTAAATCGTCTAAAATCACTATTACATTGTTTCCAGATTGAGCTATACCTGTAATTTGAAATCCTGTAAATACTAGAGTTCCCTTGACTGTATTAAAGGCTACGCCGTTATTGTATGTATCAATTACCTGGAAAACCCCCGATGTTCGGCCTGCTCCATAAATATATCTTCCAGAAGAAGCTATAAAATTGAGTGACTGTGAGTTTGTTCCAATAATGTATTCTGAGGTTGGAGTACTTGGATCAGAAACATCAAATGCCTGAATGTTACTTGAAGATTGGTTAGTAACATAAGCTCTATTCCCAACTACTTGAATAGAAGTTGGACTGCTTGCTGTGGCAGTTGTTGTAATAAACTCAGGATTTAATGAAACATCAGCTATGTTTTCTATGTTACCAACTACATCCAGCCTTTCATTTAGGTTCGTTCCTGTCGAGTTAGTTCCAATTCCAAACATGTCTCCAGCTGTATTTCCTAAGAACGCTAAACTAAATCCAGCTTGGGGAACCTGAGTATTTTCAATTAAAGGAGCTAAGCCAGAGTTAACGGGTCCTCCAAACATAACTGCATCGTTAGTAGCATCGATTCTTACTGCATTAACAGCCTGAACATCCAGTATAGGATCACTAGCTGTTCCAGAATTAACCATTCCTAAACCAGCAGTTACAGAAGTAACACCAGCTGCAGCGCCAAAACAGTCAAAATATGCACCATTATTTTCTGAACATAAGAATTCATTAGCTGTAGAATCAAAGTATATTCGACCTTGTCCTAAAGGTGATAAGCCTGGTGCAGGCATACCTCTCATTGTAAGAGCTCCAGAAATATCAACTCTACTTGTAGGATCGATATTTCCAAATCCCATTTCTCCTGTAGACAGCATAGAAAGAATATTTGAAGAGTTTGGTCCAACCATCAAAGAGTTAGCAACATTATTTGTTATTCCATTTCCAAAAACATGTGTATTGTCAGCAGAAGAAGTAAGATTACTTCCATATAAATACTGTTCAGAGAATCCAAATGTAGTCGTATTGTTATAACCAACTACAGTAGAATCAGCCCCGTTCACAGTATTGTTTCTACCAAAAATATTGAGTTCGCCTCCATTGGTAGATGTATTGCTCCAACCAACCGAGACAGTATCGAAGGTATCGATATTGTTATTAAACCCAAACAATTGTGAGTTTGTAGCTGTAGCTCCAGCAGTATTAGCCATTCCATAAGCCTGTGATCTAAAACCATTTGCAGATGTAGCCCAACCAATTGCAGTAGAAAAGTTACCGCCTGCAGTAGCACTGTCTCCAATGGCGACTGCATTAGTTCCTGTTGCCGCAGCCTCTACACCAGGGACATTATTTGATTCATCATAATACAAAAGATTTTCATCAGAACATAGCCAATTACCCGCTACATATACATAAGTTTGGTTAGAAGCACAAGGAGCCAACCCTACACTAAAAGCAGGTCCAACGTTCCCAACTGTGATAGGAGAATCACCACTTAATGTAATCGAACCGGACTCTCCGTTAATATCGGTAACACCAGCTGCAGATCCACCAAAACAGTCAAAGTATGCGCCACCATTTTCTGAACATTGGAAAGTATTTGTGTTTGCATCAAAGTAGATTGATCCTGCTGCAGCAGGAGAAACTGGAACAATTGCGGAAGTTCCATACATTGTCGTTCTTCCTTGCCAGCTAATACTGAATGCATTACTTTCGTTTCCTAGAGAAGTACCATTTCCAAAAACTAAACCTTCGTCAGTTTGGACTAATGAACCCTGTGTACCTGAGGCTACATTGTATCTTCCTAAAACAGTTTGAGAATATCCTTGAGAAGTTAATCCTGTTCCGAAAGCGCTAGAAAAATCTCCAGTCGTTGTAGATAATCTACCAAAAATATTTGAAAACTGACCATTAGTAGTGTTCTGAAATCCTGCTACAACTGACGTACCACCGTTTGCCACGTTGTTAGTACCAACAAGAACAGCAGTTCCTGAGTTAGCTGTGTTTGCTAGACCAAAAAGGTATGCATCACCTATAGCGGCTGCCTGAGTATTTTGATATCCAAATGCAAATCCATTGTCCGAGTTTAATTGATTGTTGAATCCTACAGCAGTTGAGTTAAAACCAGAGACGTTATTAAAGAATCCGATTGCAGTACTGCTTTGACCTGATGCAGTTGAGTTAGCACCCATTGCAATCGCGGACTGTGCAGTAGCACTAACAGATGTTCCGATAGCGACCGAATTATTCCCTGTTGCAGCTGCACTAGATCCAGATGCAAAGGCTGCAGTTCCTGTTGCACTCGAAGATAATCCCATAGCTGTGGCAAATGCACCATTGACTGTGTTAGCTAAACCGAATACGTTAGAAAAGTTTGAAAGGACAGAGTTAGCTGTTCCAGAGGCAAAAGAGTTGTTCCCAGCAACATTGTTTCCAGAGCCAAAAGCAGCTGAATGACTTCCAGAGACTAAATTATCTTGTCCTGCAGCAAAAGAGTATATCCCGATGTTTGCTAAATCCCATTGATTTCCCGAAACACCACCTGCTCTGAATGCTCCTGTTGCAGGATCCCAAATCAATCTTTCCCCAGCACCGTTTGTTGTTAAAGTTGCTCCACTTCCGAAAGTTCCCCTGGCAATTATTCCACCACCATTTACTCCATCGTTATCTATATCAAGCTTAAATTCTGGTGTATTTGTTCCAATTCCAAATCTTCCTGTTCCTGTAAAGTTCAAGTTATTTCCATCACTTATAATATCAGTGTCATGTAGTAGTGGGTTCGAACCACCAAGTTCGACAATTCCACCTCCTATATCGGTTAGCCCGTTTTGTACAGTTATCGCAGTAGGTGCAGCCTGACAAACCCAGTTCGATCCATCGTGTACATAAGACTGTCCAGCAGGACAAGCGGCTAAACTAATATTTGGGGTAGTTCCTCCTGAAGATAGAATTGGTCCACTTGCAGTAACGCTGTTTACTCCACCCCCCATAATATCAGGAGAACATACAAAGGCTGTTCCATTCCATTGAAGTTTATCTGTTCCAGCACAAGTTGGCGCATCAACTTCGATTGTCCCTGAAGAAGTAATTGGGCCTCCCATCAATCCGTTACCAGTATTTACTTGAGTTAATCCAGAAATTGGATTTGAAATATTTGTAGGGTATGAATTATTTTGAACAGTGGTACCTGTTCCTAAAGGAATAACTACAGAATTTCCATTCAAAATTGATAAAGTGTTTGTTAATGGATTAAATGATAGAGTCTGTTCATCCTCATCCGGTCCTGCAGGCGCATCCTGATTTACGCCATTACAAACTCCAGAAACCAAAACTTGTCTTACACCTATTATTTCTGTAAGTAGATTGTTTGGAGCTGTAGAACTAAAATCAATAGCACAAAGATTAGTATCGTAAATTTCTGGTTCTGAATTCAATCAGGTATCAACACTTTCGGTATCACGAGTAATTCCATCTGGTCTATTTGTTGCTGTAGAGGAGTAACAAACAATCAGATCAGCAGCTACAGATTTATCTATTCCTCGTGGAATCTCTTGAGAAATTTCGAACCTTCCTTGCGAGTCTACAGAAATATCTGAATGATCAGAAACAAAATAAGTTTTTTGCTCTTTCTCTACATCTTTGCTTTCGACTTTAATCCTAAAATCATAATATCCAGACGTGAAATTCCCTTGCTGATTAGGTAAGATTTTACCTTTGATGATTACGTTATTTGGTCGTAAAAGGAAGAAAGCTAAGATGCCTAAAATTATAATTACAAGTGTCCATAGAACCCATGAACGTTTAGTTTTTTCGTTGTAGTGCTTTTCCAAGTTAAAAGTGCAAAAATTAACCTAATAGATATCATATAGATTTTAAAAATCATTTCAAGGACTTTTTGTATTTAATTTATACTCAAATTTGGTGACCGATATAAAGTGGTCATTTTAGGTTTTTTCAGTTAAAATCTGAGAAGTTACAAATAAATTCATGGATATTAATACTATATTTAAATACGCAGAAGCAGTAGTTGCTTTCCTTCTTTCCATCAGCATTTTAATGCAGAATAGAAACGGAGGGCTTGGAACAGTTTTCGGGGGAACTTCAGGAGGAGAATCCTACAGATCTCGAAGAGGTTTAGAAGCATTACTTTACAATTCTACTTTAGTTTTGGGATTTCTATTTGCCGCACTTGCAATAGCGATCGCATTAACAAATGGTTAAAATACTATCAAGAATAGAAAAAACTCTATATTCGATCAGAGAATTGGTGTGGAATTATCCAGACTACCTTGTTGTATATTTTAATCGATTCGAAGCCTTCTATAAAAAATTTTCTCCAAAATCTCATGTGATTTCAGCAATACTTATTGTTGTTATCGCTGGAGGATTCTCATTTACTGTTGTTAGATCTGATAATACATTCTTAGTAGAAGGAGTTATTATGGGTTCTGACTCTAACGGAGCACTACAAAAACTTAATAGAATTAATCCACTTATTCCATCAGGAGTTCAACTAGAAAGAGATATTACAGAACTTGTCTACGAGCCATTAATAAGATTCGAATACGACCAGCCTGAGGAAGGAACTTGGACACCTAAGATCACCAATGTTCTAGCTGAAGAAGTCATTAGATTTAGAGAAGGAGCTGACTATCAGTTTAATTTAAGAAAAAACGTCAGGTGGCATGATGGAATTCCTTTTACATCAAAAGATGTTGCTAGAACTTTAGAGTTATTATCTTCGATTGAAAATAGAGATGAAGCATATATTAAAGCTATCAAGCAGATGAGGTGGGAAATCGTTGACGATTATACGATTAGAATTTGTACTAGAGGAACTGCAGATGGAACTTCATGTAATCAAACAAGCGACAACCCAATTTTGTCCAACTTCTTGGAGCTGATCTCTGTCAAAATAATTCCAGAACACCGAGCACGAGATATCACAATTGCAGTAATTGATACAGCTCAGCCAAGCTTGTTCAGAGAACCAGTAGGGACAGGAAAATATAGATTTGCATCTATTGATAGCAGCGTTGTTACATTGGATTTCAATCAAAATTACTATCAGCCAGAAACAATGACATTCTCAAAAATCCAATTCAGAATGTTTAAAACTTTCGAAGAAGCTATAGTCGCGTTAGAAACTGGAGCTATTCATACATTTGCAGCGTCCACCACTCAGTACAATCAAGATATAGATAGATTTAACAATATTAAGCAATTTAACAGCCCAGTTTTGGTAAATCAATTCTGGGGGTTGTATTTTAATTTGAGGAAAAAACCGGATGGAACTTCAATTGGTCCGAGTTTCTTGCTGGATACTAATGTTAGAAAAGCGATTTCTTACGCAATTAATAGGCAAGAATTAGTAGAGAATGCTCTGCAGGGAGCAGGAGAGGAGGCTCTAGGTCCAATTTCCTCCAAGTCTGAATTCTTTAATCCTGCAGCGGGTTGGGCAACTTACAATAAAGCAAAGGCTTCGGAACTTTTAGATGCAACTGATTGGAAATTTAGAAATGGAGATGAATATAGAACAAATTCAGCGGGAGAATTAATGTCGTTTAATCTTTTCTTCGTGGATAGTTTTGATAGAGTAAATGTTGGAAGAAGCATTCAAAGAGATCTAGAACAAATAGGGGTAAAAGTTGTGATCGATAGAAGGGAGATTCCGGGTCAACAAAATGGAGCAAATGCACCTGCAGGTTGGTCATTGGAAGAGATTAACAACCAATATTTGTCACCAAGGCTTTTCGATGTAATTCTATACGGAATGAACACTTTTATCGATCCAGATAGGTACGAACTGTTCCATAGCAGTCAGGAAAAAACTCCAGGATTAAACTTATCAGGATATAAAGGAAGCGTTGAAACTGTTCAAGTTGGAGAAGACGCCAATGGAAATAGGACAGTGATAAGAGTTTCGAAAGTAGATAATATATTGGAAACTGCAAGGAAGTTGGATCCTAGAGAAGATAGAGAAAGAAGAAAAGATAGCTACTTGGAATTTCAAGCGTTGTTAGCAGACGATGCACCTGTTGTATTCCTGTATCATCCTGAATTCATTTACTACGCTAATAAAAGAATCGATAACATGGATCTAAAAGATGTTAACTCTTTAGAGTCAAGATTTAGAAATCTTTCGACTTGGACTTTATAGTCTAAAACCACGCCCCACTTTTCATTCAAAATTCTTCAATTTATATCATATTTTCGTGCTAATATTCTTGACACGTTTACGCTTTTCACATAAACTGGCAATAAGTGGTGAAAAGTGGTGAAACACAAAAGATTGCACTTTTAACTGTTTTAACTTAATCCACGAATGTTGCTAGGTGAGTATTCATCTCAAGTAGGTGAAAAAAATAGAATCGCTGTTCCAAAAAAGATTCGTGAAGAACTAATTGGAAAGATTGTTGTTACTCGAGGATACGAAGGATGTTTAATTCTAGTAGACGACTTAAGATGGACAAGGCTTATAGAAGAAGTAAATTCTAAGTCGTTGTTAAATTTGAGTGTAAGAGATACAAAAAGATTTTTGTTAGGAGGAGCTGTAGAAGTAGAAATGGATTCTCAAGGAAGATTTGTTATTCCTGATAGTCTATTAAACTTTGCTCACATAGCAAATACAGCAGTATTTATAGGAGTAGGAGAGTGGGCAGAAATTTGGTCTGAAGAACAGTGGAACAAAAAATTAGATTTATTAAAAGATAACGTTAGTGATCTAGCGGAAAGATTGTGAAAAAGCATATACCAGTTTTAAAAAAAGAATCAATAGAATTTTTAGCGATAAAGGAAGGCGGAACTTATGTTGATTGCACATTAGGCGAGGGAGGACACTCTTTAGCAATAGTAGAGCAACTTAAGAAAGGAACACTACTTGCATTAGATATTGATAGTAAGCACATAGAAGATTTTACAAAAGGAACTCAAGAGATTAAAAACGTTCGTATTTATGCACGAAATGCTAACTTTTCTAATCTCGAGAGGGTAATTGAAGAGACAGGTATTGAAAAAGTAGATGGAATTCTCTTTGATTTAGGCTGGTCTATGGATCAGCTTGATCGAATGGAAGGGCTATCTTACCTAAACAAAGATGCGGAACTAGACATGAGGTTAGACATGACTTATGGAATTATGGCTAAAGATTTGTTAAATGGACTAGGAGCGAAAGAGTTAGAAAAACTGTTTACAGAATACGCAGATATCCGTGGAAGCAATTTAAAGAAACTAGTTGAAGGCATCAAAATCGAGAGAAAGAGAAAACTATTTACTAAAGTTGATGATCTAAACAAATTGATCGATAAAACCTTTAGATTTGATAACGCGAGAGAAAAATCAAAGAGAATGGGAATGTTCTCTAAAGTTTATCAAGCTCTAAGAATAGCTGTTAATAACGAAATGTACAACTTAAAACTAGCATTTCAGGATTTGCAGAAGGTAATGAATGTAAATGGAAGAGTATGCATAATCACTTTTCATTCTGGGGAGGAAGCAATTTTGAAAAGTTTCTTCAATGGAAATTCAAAGTTTAGAGAAATTGCAAAAGAAGTAAGACCAACTGTGGAAGAGTTGCTTGAAAATCTAAGTTCAAGAAGCGCTAAACTATTTTGTTATGAATTTATTGGATGAACTTCAAAGTTCTAAATAAAAACGTAATTGTTCTTAATGCAATCCTAGGAATAGGATTCTTCTTGTCTCAGATTCTTGTAACCTCATTCTTAGGAACTAAATCACAAGAGATAGATAGTATTAGAATTCAGAAGGATAGACTAAGATTAGAAAACGAAATGCTAGTTTCAGAAATTAACAAGGAGAAGACCGTTAATGGAAGTCTAGGCGTTTCTGCAAAATATCAATTACAAGAAAAGACTGTTAATTATCTTCTGGATTCTTCTGAGCAGGTGGCAACACTATGAACAAAGACAACATTAGTGGGAAAATTAAGTTTATCCATACAATATTAGTTGTGCTGTTTATTATAAGTATTGTTTTCTCCTTAAGATGGCAAGTTGCTGAGGCTTCCAAATTTATTGATTATGCGAAAGGAAGAGCAGCAACCTTCGAACTTAAAAGTTACAGAGGGACTATTTATTCCAGTGACGGATCAACATTAGCCTACTCAGAACCTTCATTTGATATCTACATTTATATGGATGATCTTGTGATTGCTGAGACCAGGGGTAATCAAACAAGAGCTGAACTTTTGGAAAAATTTTCAATCGCATTAAATATTCCTCAAAACGAAATCAGTGGAAAGATCGATACATATTATGGTAATAAGATACGATGGATTCCAATTGCTAAGAATGTTAATTTTGAAACTTATCAAAATTTAAAGGATTTAAGAAAGAACGCAGATAACAATCAGAAACTTACAGGTTGGGACTATATTTTGACTTCAAAAAGATTTTATCCAGAAGGGAAATTAGCCTCACACGTTATTGGCCTAACAAACAAGAAATCTGAAGAACTGTATGGCGTTGGTGGAGTTGAAGAATATTACAATGGAGTTTTAAATCCTCAAAATGGATTCTTGCAAAGTGAAAGAGATGCTATTGGGCAAACAATTACAGCAGCACTTCTTCCAACAATTGAGCCGAAAAATGGAAGCTCAATTTACTTAACGATTGATAAAAAACTTCAAGAAAAAGCTGAAGCAAGAATCAAAGCTGGGGTAGAGCAGTACCAAGCTTTGTCTGGAATTGTAGTAATTATGGATCCTAAAACAGGAGCAATTAAAGCTTTAGCAAATTATCCAGATTACGATCCCAACGATAGAAGGCAAGGAGAATTTGGAAACTCTGCCATTACTAGACCTTACGAAGCAGGTTCTATTGGAAAAATTATTACTTTAGCTGCAGCGATAGATCAAAAATTAATAACTCCCGAAACGATTATTCAACCAGAAGGACACAATGGTTGCGAAGAAATTTCTACAGACTTAGCTCCTTTGTGTACCTGGGATAAGAAACCTCAAGGTGCATTAATGGCGAAGGACTGCTTTAACAAATCAGACAACATTTGTTTCTATCATATTTCAAAGTTAATGAGTAAAGGTAGTTTTTATCAATATCTTTCTGGGTTTGGAATAGGTAAAGCAAGTGGAATAGACTTAGGGTCAGGGGACTCATACGGAATTCTAAAAAAACCTGAAGAATGGAACTTGGGAGATGTTGCCGCATATTCATACGGCCACGGTTACCAAATTAACGCTATTCAAGGTGTTGAGTATGTTGCAGCTTTAGCAAATCAAGGTGTTAGAGTTAGACCAAGAATTGTAGATAAAATTGTTGATGCAGATGGGAATGTTCAGGAATATAAACCAGTAGTTGTAGAGAGAGTTGTTTCTAAAGATACTGCTGACATTATGGGTTACATGATGGGAATTAACTACGAAAAGAGTCTTGTGAGCTATGAACCTTATACATCTGCTATCAGTCAGTACAATTTAGGAGTTAAGTCTGGAACTGCTTTGGTTGTAGAAAATGGAGCATATTCAAACAACATTAATGCATCTTTCGTTGGATACGATCAATCAGAAGAAAGAACTTTTGCCATGTTAGTAATGTTAGAAAAACCTCAGATTCCTGCAGGAGATTTACTTGCCTTCTATAACGTAAGACCTTTGTGGCTAGAAATGTTCAATGATGTTAAAGATATTCTTGGAGTTCCTAGAAGAAACTAATATGAAAGTTCTATTAACTGCAAAGCCCGGAATAGGAAAAAGTACTGTGCTTCAAAAGTTTCTAGAACTCTATCATGGAGAGAAGCATGGTTTTGTTGTAACTAGAATTAAAGATGAGCAAGGCAATAATCAAGGGTTTCTAGCTACAACTCTTGATGGACGATCTCAAACAATTGCTCACAAAACTCAAGTTTTATCAAATATTGTTGTGGGAAATGGAAACAAAGTTGATATTGATACCATTAACGAATTCTTGATTCCCGAACTTCAAAAAGCTAAAGGAACAAAAGCTCTTGTTGTAATTGATGAAATAGGAAGAATGCAGTCGTTTTCCTCAGAATTTCTAAAAGAGGTCAGAAATCTTTTCGATTCTGACATAGATATTCTGGCATCAATAGTTTTCGATGATGAACCATGGAGTTTAGAATTCAAACAACATCCAGATGTAAAACTAATCGAAGTCACGATCGAAAATCGAGATGAATTACCCAACGATTTAATCAAATTATTCAACTTCTCTCAAAAGTAAAATTGGTGTATTTCCACTTTGCCCTTGGGGATTTCCTTTTAGGATCTGAAGTAATTCTTCTTTGGAAAATCTATCAGAAACACCTTTGCTCATCCCTAGAACAATATTTTCTACATTGTTTCCATCCAACATCGCAGTAGGCATTTTGTGTTTTGCTTCAAGTTCATCGCAGATACCATCTGGATTTTTAGGGGCTAAGAAACCATATCCTCTTAGCGGCTCGGGGTACATGTGTGGAACGAATCCATCAATCGCTGCGATATTATGTCCAGCAAGAATATAGAAATATCCAGGTTTTCTGAAAATATATTTCATTATTACTCCGCCAATCATTGCGAAAATGAATCTTGGAATTCCAACTTCGTTCATAGCAACTTGAATCTTTTGTGGTAAAGCAAATCCCGGATCATTTGGAGTTTTTTTTACGAATCTTACTAAAAATTTTGCTAGCCAAGTAACTTTCAACTCACTTTCTTTTACATAAAATCCTTTTGTAATACTGATTACTTTTGAAGTAATGCAGAATATGTCACCTTCTTTGTATTCAGGAATTGCGTATTTTTCTATAACTGCATCTAAGTCTTCGTCTATTACAATCAAATGGGTTTTAACTGGGAATCTAGCGTATTTTTTACCATGTAAAGTTGAGTAGAGTTCTTGTCCTTCTTTAGCTTTTGTTTGTAATCCTAAATTAGTATTGTCTTCTTCGATGTGCATAATTAATAAAGTTCGAAATAATAAATTCGAAGTTCGCAAGTCTTCTTATATGATTCTAATATGACCTAATTGAAAGTACAACTATTCAAGGGGTTGTTAAAGTGGAAGTTTGCCAGAATATTTTTCTGCAATTGTAAGGTAACGTAAAGCTTCGTCTTCAAAATTTCTTGCTAACATCCACAAAGCACATTTTCCTGCAGCGTATTTCATAGCTCTCGGAGCGTAATCTTTCTCAGCTTTTGTTAATTTTCTAACTTTTTGATATCCGTTCAATAACGCTTTCGCAAATTTCATATTAATAGCACTTTTTTCGTCTGGATCGGCTAGGTCCAAAATTGTTCGGACAATATCAACTAACAAAAGATTTTCCTCAGTCTCGTCAAAATCCAACAGAGCAACGATTTTATCGTTAGTATCTACAAGAATGTTTCCTTCGTGGAAATCCCCATGTATTATTCCTTTGGGAAGATTTTCCGAATAAATATCGCTATTTTCATCTATAAAAGCTAAAGCTTTAGCTGACAGTTCCGGATTTTGCTCTGGTGTTTGTGTAGGAATTGGATTCATCCAACCTTCAGCAGGCTCAGTCAAAACATCAATTGTATTATGAAATTTGGCTAATAAAGTTCCGCATTCGTGGCAAAAACTTTGAGTTGTAGGTTCAATAACTTGTCCCAGTATTCTCTTAGAAACACAAACCTCATTACCATCTACAATCTCTGTATACAAATCAAATTTGCTACTTACGAATTCTGACGTGGGAATCTCAACTGTTTTCAGCTTTTCCCTGATCACAACTGAATTTATAACACTAGCTGCGGTTTCACTTACTAAGAACTTAACAACAAATTGACCTTTGTCAGTCGTAACGAGGTAGTTAATGTTCGTAATACTATCAATTTGTTCAGACGCAACGATAATCTCTCCTAAATTGAAAAGCTCCGCTATTTTATCTAGTTGTGACGTAAAATCCTTATTCATATTGTAGAGATACCTACTGTAGTTTATAGTTGAAAACTTCAAACTATCCTTCCGTAAACATTACTGATAGTTTATAATAACTATCAATGAAAGACCAGAAAAGCTTCACAACATTCTTCGCAACGACCCTTAGGGGTTTCTAATCGCACACACATTTTCTATTCCTATAAATAATTATATAATCAATTAAAACCTTATACCTTAAACCTAAGTAATATGAAAAATGAAGAATATTTAAATCATTTGAGACATAGCGCAGCTCATTTGTTAGCAGCCGCAGTATTGGAGTTATGGCCTAATGCAAAGAAAACTATCGGTCCAGCAATTGAGAATGGATTCTACTTCGACTTTGATTTTGGAGACGTAAAACTTTCAGAAGAAGATTTCCCAGCAATCGAGAAGAAAATGAAGTCTATTGTTCAGACTTGGAAAGGATTCGAAAGAATCGAAGTTTCTAAAGAACAGGCTCTTGAAGACTACAAAGATAACGAATACAAAACTGAACTTATAAACGAATTCTCTCAAAATGGAGAAACTATAACTTACTACAAATCTGGTAATTACTCAGATCTTTGTGAAGGAGGTCATGTAGAACAACCTTCAAAAGAAATTAAAGCATTTAAAATCTTATCTTTAGCTGGTGCATATTGGCGAGGAAGCGAGAAAAACAAAATGTTGACTCGAATCTACGCAACAGCGTTCCCAACTCAGGAAGAACTAGATGAGTATTTGAATATGCTTGAAGAAGCTAAAAAAAGAGATCATAGAAAAATCGGAAAGGAAATGCAGTTATTCCATTTTGAAGAAGAAATCGGACAAGGATTACCAATCTGGCTTCCAAACGGAAATATCATTAAGGAAGAGCTTGAAGGTTGGGCAAAGAAAACTGAAGCGGAATGGGATTATCAAAGAGTTACAACACCTGTAATCACAAAAGAGAATTTGTTTTTCACATCTGGTCATTTACCTTTGTACAAGGACAGCATGTACGCTCCAATCGTAATCGAAGAAGAGAACTACTATCTAAAACCGATGAACTGTCCTTTTCATCATAAAGTTTTCTCTTCCAGTCCAAGAAGTTACAAAGAACTTCCACTAAGAGTTTGTGAATACGGATTGTGTCATAGATACGAAGATTCAGGAAGTCTTTTCGGATTAATGAGAGTTCGAGGTATGGACATGAACGATGCACATATTTATTGTGCAATGGATCAGGCGGTGGAAGAATTTATTAATGTAATTAAACTTCACGAGTATTACTACAAGATGCTAGGAATTACTGAGTATGAAATGGAATTAGCCCTAAGAAATCCAGAAAAAATGGATAAATATCATGGAGAAGAATCAGATTGGGAATTAGCAGAAAAAATGACAATCGAAGCTATGGAAAAATCAGGTGTTCCTTTCAAAATTGTTCATGATGGAGCAGCATTCTACGGACCAAAAATGGACTTTCAAATCAAATCATCAATTGGAAGAATGTTTACAGCTTCAACAAATCAGTTGGACTTATACATGCCAAAGAAATTCGATCTAAAGTATATCGATAAAGACGGTCAGGAAAAAACTCCTGTAGTTCTTCATAGAGCACCACTAGGAACACACGAAAGATTCATCGGATTCCTAATTGAACACTTTGGTGGAAACTTTCCAGTTTGGATGCATCCTTCTCAAGTGGCAATTCTAGCGATTTCTCCAGATAAACACGGAGACTACGCAAAAGAACTTCAGAAAAAGTTCAGAGAAGCTGGTATTAGAGTAAATCTAAACATAGAAGCTGAAACTCTTGGAAACAAGATCAGAAAAGCTCAAGGGGATCGAACTCCTTACATGATCGTGCTTGGAGATAAAGAAATCGAATCTGGCAACCTAGCAATCAGAAAGCGAACTGGAGATAACATTAATATGTCTCCTGATGAGTTTGTGGCTTATGTTAAAGAGAAAATTTCTAGCAAATCTTTAGAACTTTAAATCTCTCAATAAGTCCTAAAAGGCCAGTTAGGACTTGCCACAAAGGCGAGTTTATAGTATTATTCAAAAGCAATTTTAGACAATGTTTATGAGCAAAACAGCAGTAATCGAATTAAATGGTAGACAATTCTCTTTAGTAGAAGGTCAATCATACAGACTTCCGAAATTTATCGCAGAAGTTGGAAAAATGAAGCTAGACAAGGTTTTATCTGTTTCTGAAGGAGACAAAGTAGAATTTGGAAAGCCTTATCTTGATAAAGCAACTGTAGAAGTTGAAGTACTAGCACAGGAATTAGGAAAGAAAGTAGTAAGTAGAGTATATAAGGCAAAATCAAGATACAGAAGAACAAGAGGAAAAAGAAATAACGTTACTTTAATTAAAGTAGTAAGTATTAAATAAATATAATTTTTTAGAATATGGCACATTCCGCGTCCGTTGGTTCCGTTAAAAGAAATGTAAATGTAGCTGGTAAAAGACTTGGCATCAAGAAATACGGTGGCGAGTATGTTAAATCAGGAGAAATTATCTTAAGACAGAGGGGTTCTCAGTTCCACGTTGGTACAAACACAGCAATGGGAAAGGACTTCACAATTTTTGCTAAAGTTCCAGGTTTTGTTTCATTCAGAAGAATGACAGGATACAAGAGAACACAGAAATATGTTGATGTTTTAGAAAAGCAATCAGAAGTTACAGCTGAAGTAGCAGAAAAGAAGCCTGTTAAAGCAAAACAAGTAGCTAAGAAAGTAACAAAGGCAAAAGCAGAATAGTAAAATAGAAACTTTGGATTAATTACCCGCTCAGGCGGGTAATTTTTTTTGCATTTGTACGTATAATTAGAATAAACTTTTAGTTTAATGTATGAACAAAATTTTGGTAACACTTCCCGTAATCGTAATAATAGGTGTGATAGCAATCCTAGCGTTGAATTCCAATCAGAATTCTGAACAATGCATAATCACTATATTTGGTAATCGGTATGATGTAACTTCCCTTCAGACAACTCATTCTGGTGGAAATGTTTACGAATGCGGAACAGATATGTCTCAAACCTATAGAGATCAGCACGGAACTGATGTTTCTAGAATTCAGCCTTATCTTATCCCTTGAGACTAAACTCCATAGGTTGTAAGATATATGAATGGAACCGCATCCAGTACCACAAAATTTCTTAAGTACGGAGTTTAAGCTTTTTGGAGCTTTTACTCTAAAACAATTCATTAGAATCCTTCTTGGAGGACTTCTAGCTGTTGGTATTTTCTTTATCAATATTAACTTTTTGGTCAAACTACCACTGGTATTGGCTGCACTTGCATTAGGAGTATTTGCGGCGTTTGTTCCGGGCTTCGAAAAGCAGGTGATGGGATACATTCGGGCTATCTTCATTTCACCGAGATATGTTTGGAAAAAACAAAAAGTTACTCCAGAAGTTCTTTACACACCGAAAACTAAGAATCTAAAGGATGATAAAAATATAGACGCAGCTTTAGATAAGAAGATGATTGACCTGGATAAATTACCTCTTGAAAAGCTTTTTGGGTCAGCTATGGCTCAGCAGGAAGTAGAGGAAAAAGACTCTTTAGACCAAACCAGAGAAAATGTTAATGCAGTTTACGAAGATGTCTTTGGAAAGGAAGTAATTAACACAGAAAGAAAGGTCGAAGAATATGAATCTCCAAAAACTCAGTCAAGGGTTGTTCAACAGCAGGTTAAATCTTTAGATAAACCTAGGTATAACTCAATAGAGGACTATAAAAGAGAAATGCAGAGACTTAAATTCGAACTTTCTAAGTATTCTGGAAAAGATCCTCAGAAAGAAAAAGAAATAACAGATCAGATTAACGAACTATTCATGGAAGTTAAACTCATTGTGAACGATACAAAATATCAAACAACTGCTACTGTAAATAATCAGTTACAGCACATGAAGTCTAACGCTGCAGGAAAGCTTTTGGCAGGAATAGTTGTAACTAAAAAAAATCAACCTGTGGAAGGTGCGATTGTTGATTTCCTTGTCGATGGTCGTGTAGCGGTAAGAGTTGAGACTTCTGTTGATGGCAAATTTGTGTTTGATAAACCAATTCCCTTTGGTGATTATGAAGTTAAGATTTCTCACAAAACAATGCGATTCCACACCTATAAAATTCAAGTAGGAGAGAGTAATCCGACTGGATATAAATTCAGAGAAAAGTAGTCCAATTCCTAAATTTGCGATATAATCTCCTTACGAAATTTACTTTCGTTCAAAATGCTGCGGTGGTGGAATGGTATACACGGCGGACTTAAAATCCGCTGGCCGTCAAGGTCGTGAGGGTTCGACTCCCTCCCGCAGTATTTTATCTTCAGAACTTGAAACTTCCTAAAGAATAATTGCATAATATTAATGGAGGAGAAGCCTGTCCTCCGAAGCGGAGCGAAGGGGGAACTCCCTCCCGCAGTATTTGTTATTAGGCTTAAATTCAATCTTTATGATTATCAGAAAGGCCCAACTTCAAGATTTCCAGGAGATACTCCAAATGAACAAAGACCTTTTTATTTTTGAGAAAGCTTTTTCTTACGCTTATGACGAGAACTGGCCATTCTCCCAGCCTGGCCAGGATTATTTTACTAAAAGATTAACTCATGAAAACAGTATTTTCTACATTGCAGAAAGAGATGAAAAAATTATCGGCTATATCTTAGCTTACGTAGATAATCATGCCGTTAGAACTGTTAATCCGATTTGTGTTATCGAGAATACTTATGTCAAAGAAGGATTCAGAGGTAATGGAGTTGGAAATCTACTAATAGAAAAAGTTAAATCTGAATGTAAAGAGAGATCAGCGAAAGTTCTTAGAGTTCAAACCTACACCGACAACAAATCAGCCATGAACTTTTACCAGAAGCATGGTTTAAAACCGCTCCTAACCACTCTAGAATCAGTTCTTTAGTAGCTAAGGGACTGTTACCCCAGAAACTATTTTCGTGTCGAATATATCGGTACTATTTGTACCAACAGTAGCTTTGATTGTTAGAGTTGTTCCAGAATCAATAGTATAGGATGGGGTAATAAACGAACCAATTCCTGTAGCTGAATCATCTGGATCTAATACGAAGACGTACTCTGTTGGAATCCAATCTACTCCATTAGAAGAAAGATACATATTATCAGACTGTCTTTGGATCGAATATTTTACTCTTAAATAAGTGTAAGGATACATTTCCGACTTTATTTCACCACTGAAGTTTCCAGAAAATGTGCCCCCACTTGAAGTATTTAGAGTAAGAGTTACCTTTCTTTCATATAAAGATGAATTTGAAACTTTGTAAGCATTAGTTCCAGTCTTATTAAGATGGCAGTAAAGAGTCTCTGGACTAGGTCT
This sequence comes from Patescibacteria group bacterium, assembly GCA_963169855.1. GTDB lineage: Bacteria > Patescibacteriota > Dojkabacteria > J137 > J137 > KLAP211. The sequence goes on along the minus strand of CAUJCN010000002.1, from coordinate 278,852 downwards.
GTCAGTAATAATAAACTGAGTTTTGTTTCCCATGAATTCTGTCCAGTTTGTAACACTCGAGGAATTGGTTGTATTGGATATTCCAACTTTGAAGTCCATTGGATCTTCGCCGTTTACAGCATTAAATCTACAAGTTAGCAGAACAGTTATTTCGTGTTTAGTCTCAATTTCGGAAGTTATTGTCGAATCAAAAGTTACTACTGGTTCCGGTGTTGGTTCCTCCTCTTCTTCCTCAGTTTCTTCTGGCTCTTCTGCAACGTCATTCACATCATTTAATGCAGTTGTGATGCAAGTATTTTGAACAGATTCACTAGGAAAACTAGCTAAGCAGCTAATTAATGTGGTCCAATAGTTTGTTGTAGAATCATCTAAATCTTTAATCTCTTCTTCACTTCCGATTACAGTAATCGTCTTTTCTTTTTGTAGCTGAATACTTTGAGTGCTTTTACCAACTGTGACGAAAATTGCACCGTCATAATTGTTACAAATGGTTGAATTAGTCAGTAGAATTTTGCAGTCGAATGCAGAACTTCTAGCTTCTGTAGAAGTGTTAGCAGTATTGATTTCTAGATAGTCATCATCCAAGTTTCCGAAGACTCTTCCTTTGATTAGCTTTAATGCCACAAATGTATCTCCTGAACCATTTTGAGTAAATTCAGTTTCTATTTTAGAATCTACATCCAAAATTACATAAGAATTCTCTGATAGACTGATTTTTGCAAAACCTTCGGTGGTTGTCTCAACAGTATTTTCAGTTTGGACTTCAAATTCTGAATCTGTTGTAATTTCGTTCTCAGAGTTTTTTACAGTTATGTCTGCACCTAGACCTTCTACTTTTAATGTATAAGCTGGATCTTCTATAATTGCAGTATTTGGTCTATTTGAAAGTACGATCAGAATAGTTATAAGAACTATCAGTATGACAATAAAAGACGAAATAATAATAAGTTTCTTTCGCGATTTAAGTTTTAGAGTAAATTCCTGATAGGTCATAGTTGTATAGTAATTAAAAAAAATTATATCAGCATGCGTGAGTGACTACAATTGACATAAAACACAAAGCGATATAAATTGATGGTACAAAATTGTGTCGCATTACAATGTCTAAAAGATAAAAACATGCGACTATGCAATATGATCTACAAATTTAGTAGCTATAACTTAAGAGAATTCGCAAACAAAGAATCTACAAAGATATTTATCCTTGGGTTGATGGGCGCTGGTAAGACTTCTTTAGCAACTGAACTTTCCCTTCTAATGGATTTACCTATAAACGAATCAGAATCTCAGGATGATTATCAAAAAGAAATCGTTGAAATTTCCTCCTTTCAAGATCTAGAGATTGGTCATATTTGTTCAAGTCCTGTTATAGTTGTCAAAACTTCATTATTAAAATGCTGTCATAATTTTGCTAGATCTAAAGATCTGAGATTTCTTAGCAGAGAATATTTCCGCGAATTCTTTATTGCCTTGAAATCAAACTACAATTTGTGGTTTGAGCTGAAGCAAGTGGAGCAACTTGCAAAGAACTTTAATCGCTACTGTGAATACTATGCCGAATAGTGTTGACGGCTTCAGATAAATTTTTCCAATTCAATTTGTATATAAACGCTTTTCCTGAGCAGTACAGTTAATGTCATCTGTCATCGTTTCTTGTTGTCATAGAATAATTTTTGCTGTACTCTGTAAAAGCAAATTCCAAAAAGCTGAAAATTTGTATTGCACTACAATGCGAGTTTCCTTTTAGCATAATAAAATCAATTCAAAGAATTCATAATAGTAATATATGAAAAAATTCGACTTAGTAAGTTTTATTTCTAACCCAAGAATTGTTCTGGCAATAGTTATGCTAGAGGTTCTGAGACGAGAAGAAACAGTAGGGAGATTGCAACTGGTTGCTGGTATATTAATTCTCGGTTCATCGATTCTGTTATGGATATATGCCAAAGATCCAAATCACTTTTCTTTCAATATTGCGAAATCAAGAGTGATTCGATACTTGAATCTCACAGCTTTAAGTTTATACTTAGTAGCACTTCTAGTTTCGGCAAAAAGTGAACATACTATTTCTGCTGTATCTATAATTCTTTTAGCTACAGTTGGACTTTTAGTAATGGCAATCGCAATGAAATACAAAGCAAGTGCTCATATTGCCTACATGACAGTTGGTCTGATAACCACATCCGCACACCCAATCCTATTCCCATTCACATTAATCCCAATTGCATACGCAAGATACAAATCAGAAAAACATACGATTCCACAATTGATCGTAGGATTTGGAGTTGCAATTATGTCTTTTGTGGCGGTAACTTCGATAAATTGAAAAATTAAAAGATAAAAAGATTAAAAAACAACTCTTCGATTTTTGTAGTAATATTATCTAGCGAAAGATATAGACTAAACTTCAAATCTGTATTTAGAATTTACTTGCATATGCACAATGGCGATCAAATAGCTGATTCAATTCAGAAATTTTTAAAAGATAATTCTATTCTCTACAACTTTATCGAACACGAACCAACTCCAACCAGCGAAGACGCTGCAAGAGTTCGTGGAACATCCATTCACGAAGGTGCAAAAGCATTGATTCTAGTAACTTCAAAAGAGAAGAAAAACTATATGGCTGTATTGCCTGGAGATATGAAATTAGATTCAAAAAAAATGAAGAAGCTTTTGGGTGATAGTTTTTCTTTCGAAAAACCAGAAATTATTTTAGAAAAGTACGGTCTAATAATTGGAGGGATTCCTCCTTTTGGATTTCTTTTAGGTATCGAGACTTTCTACGAAAATTCTATACTAGAGAATGAAAACGTCTCCTTCAACTGTGGAACAAGAACAAAATCTGTAGGTATGACGGTAAAAGATTTTCAGAAAATTGTGAAAGGGAGGTGGGAAAGCTTTTCGTCGTTGTAGAGTTCCGCTTCAGTAAGATATTTCTAGCTAATTAAACAGATTTTGAAGTAGAGGAATTGATTTGCAGTCGCAATTTATATAAAAAAAGTACAGTCCGATTGGACTGTACCCAAAAAATCAGACAAGAAAATACTATCTAATTCTTCTTTATAACTTCTAATCCTAGCTCCTTTAAGAAATTTGGATCAAGTTCCGAAGGTCCGTTCATAACAGCAGTTCGTCCTGTGTAAGACATTGGGAATGCAATCGTTTCTTTTAGAGAAGCTTCTCCACAAAGTAACATTACTAATCTATCAATTCCTAAACCGATTCCTCCATGTGGTGGAGTTCCGTATTTAAATGCTTCAAGCATATGGCCAATTCCTTTTTCGATCATTTCGTCTGTGTAACCCATGATTTTGTAGGTTGATCTTAAAACTTCAGGGTTGTGAGCTCTAATGCTTCCTCCTCCTACTTCGAATCCGTTACACACTAAGTCGTATTGAGCAGTAACAATTTGTTCAACGTTTTCGCCTTTTAAGTGCCAGTCGATATGTTCTGGAATTGGAGAACTGAATGGATTATGTGTGAATGTCCATCCGCTCTTTCCGTCTGCTACTTCAGCTGCGTCTTCTTTGTCCACTTTTTTAAAGAATGGGAAACTTACAACCCAAGCAAAAGCCAATACACCTTCTGCCTTTTCTTCTTCTGTTCTTAAGTCGAATTTGTCTGCTCCGTACTTTTCCATTGATTCTGCGTATGTAACTCTTGGGAAAACTTGATCTTTAAGCTTACCTCCCATTTTCTGAATTGAAGTTTTAATCAAGTTTTCAATCTCAGTCATGATTTCTTCTTGGTTTACAAAACTCATTTCGACATCTAATTGTGTATGTTCGAAACCTCTGTCTGCTCTTAAGTTTTCGTCTCTAATACATCTAGCAATTTGGAAATATCTATCAACTCCAGCAGTCATTAAAAGCTGCTTGTATTGTTGAGGGCTTTGTGGCAAAGCGTAGAACTTTCCTGGATTCATTCTCGAAGGCACCACAAAGTCTCTTGATCCTTCTTTTGTAGATGCTGTAAGAATTGGAGTTTCCACTTCTGTGAATCCATCCTTGTATAAATATTCTCTGAATTCCCTAACCAAAGCAGACCTTGTTCTTAAAACCTTTGATAATCTTTCTCTTCTCAAGTCCAAATATCTATATTTAAGTCTGGATTCTTCGTTAATATCGTAACCATCTCCTGCAACTGGGATTGGAAGAGCTTCAGCTCTGTTTAACAAAGTTAAAGATTGAGTTTCAAGTTCGATAGTTCCTGTAGCAACCTTGGCATTTACCATTTTTTCTGGTCTAGCTTTCACTAATCCAGTAATTTCCACAACGCTTTCGACTGTTACTTTTTGAATATCATCTTTGCTTCCAACAAAACACTGAATTTTACCTGTTTTATCTCTCAAATCAATAAATCCGAACTTTCCCATATCTCTTACATTATCCACCCAACCCATCAAGGTAACTGTTTCGCCGATTTTTTGCAGAGTGTCTGCCACAAATGTTCTTTCCATATTAGATAATGTAAATAAAATATTACTCAGATTATATAGTGTGAATCGCTAAATAGGAATAGGTATTAAGTAAAAGGTGAAGAATTAAGTGGGGGATAAGGAGGTAAAGAATTTGAGCTAGAACCCAGACTTATCAACTTTCCATAAACCTACTTCTTTTCCTTCCACCTTTCAGTTTTGTAGTATATAATCGTCACTAGTTTAAGGTGCCAAATGCAACAAGAAAGAAGATACTATATTCCAGTAACCGATATGGACCCTATGTTTAATGGGATTGAGAGTGATATTGGTGAGAATATATGTAGATTTTTAGAAGTAGTCTGGCGAAGATATCCTCAAGAATGTCAAAAAACTATAGAAGACCTTCAAAGTAAATATTTCCTTTCGAATAGCGAAGAAGACAGATTGAAGCTAAAGATAGCAGCAGCTTTTTTGGTCGCAAGAGAATCTTATAAATTTCCAGACTATTCATTTATTCTTCACTTAGAAAAGTACCTTTGGAAATACTCAAATAAGTTCGACTTCAAGGTCCATCGCGAAGCATGCATAGCTTTGTTGACATCTACACTTGGCATCGTGATTCAAGAAAAAAATAACGTTGCTCAAGAAGGGGATGAATCAGAAGATGATGACGATTATTTTGATATGGATACTGTAGATATTACATTAGAAGCGTACTCAGAACCGGACTATGATGGTGAACACGATTTCGACAACGAACATGATTTTGAAGCTGAAGAGTATGGAAAGTTTCTTATGGCCTTTGCAACTCCATCAAATTTATCAAATATTGTTAATACGTATATAACTGCATCCAATGAACTTGATCCAGAAGGAACGGGGATTGCTCGCTTTGGCATGGAAAGCACAGGTCTTGCAGATTTGGTCACTAACTGGCATTTACCAGACCCTGTGGATGAGTTGGCTCAAGTTATTTCTATGCAACATATACTATTGGAAATCGAAAGCATTAGAGACGGAGTTATGTACAGTTTTGTAGAATACAACGAGACAGTCGATGATGAAGATCCAATTGTAACTTATGACGACCTGGTAGTTTCTATTGGCGAATTAAGAGATCAATTAGTCAATTGGATTATGGAACTTACTCAGTTGGATGAAGAATACTGCTTTGAAATTCTTCAACAGCTTTTCACAAAAAATACTATACACATCAATTATTTTAATCTTTTTATACACGCTGTAATGTCTAAATGCATTGTTGAAGACGGCGAATCTAGACCTGATTACTTGATATCAAGATTAGAAGAGTTTGGATTTACAGATCCTAATTTATATTCTACAGAAATGAGATTAGATCTTTATCCAGTAGCCTATTCTGAAGATCAACTTTATGAATATTGATTTCTTTGGAGAGCCAGAATATTCAAAATTAAATCTCCCTTCAGAGTTTAATAACGAAGCAATTTTCTTTTCGTACTTTGAAGATCTTTACAACGAGACTCTAAATAATCCGCCAGTAGATTTAGGACTGGTACTAAGAGATAAAAACAAAGAAATTGATCTTTACAGAAATACATTGCAATTAGAAGGTTTACCACCTTTCGAAATACAAGACACTGCAAGAAGATTGATCGAATGTCAGAACGAAGTCATCACTAGAGTTATCAAATATCTTTTTGAAGGTAAACTAACAGTTTCTGCTGCACATTTCGAAATAATTCTTGAAAGAGTAGAAGACCTTGGATTTATTTTTGGAAAAAATAGTTCGCGAAAAGAAAGAATTATTGGACCTGAAGTGCATAAGAAAAAATATTTCCAAAAAATGAGGGATTGGTTTCAAGAACTCTATGCAGACGTAGTTGATCCTGAGGATCAAATCGATAATGACAATGATGAAGTAGTTGTTGTGGAGGAAATGGAAATTCCTGTTTCTGAAATAAATCATTACGATGCAAGAGATTTTGCTCTAAAGATGGGAGAAGGAACTCTTGGCAGTATCATTAAAACCGTGACCAATAGAACCCAACTAAAATTACCTGTGGAAAAGATTATGCCATCTTTCGCTAAGCTAAAGAAAGTTCAGCTTATGAGTGCAGCTTCCACTCTTCTTAGCCAAAGAAGAATTTATCTAAGTTTCTTTGATAAAGATGGTAATGTAAACGAAATCGAAGCAATGGAAGTTGGTGAACAAAGAGACTGCTTGGCAATCGATGCGGCGTTGTCGGATTTCCAATTTTCAGTTCAGATGTTTATAGCTGTAGCTTTAGATATTAATTTAGCAGAAGCAGAAGCTTACATAGATATGATGAACATTGGCTTAACATTAGACTCCGAAGAAATTCAGTGGCTAATGTCAACTTTTGAATACTACGGAATTAACTTGATTCCAGAGGAGAAATATACAATGACGGATGAAACAGAATTTAGAAAATATTTAAGATTGATGAGAATTGAAAGTATTTTGGAATACGAACTCCCTGACATTATAGAAATTCTCAGGGAACTAAAGTTCGAGGATTATCAGGATGAGTTATTATTTATGACGGAAGATGCAGATGAAGTAGATTTCTCGCTTTTAAAACTTGGTTTGATGAGATATTCATGCTTCAGATTATTTAGATTCGTAGATCAAGGTCACTTCACTTCGCCATTCTGGCTTTACACATACGACGAAGGTGACGAAGATGAAGGTGGCGGTGAACTGATCGAAGTATAATCTCTCTTTACTATTCACAACAACTCCAATATAATTTACTTAATAATTAATATTAACTTCAAAAATATGGGAGCAGGAATAATCATTCTAGTTTGTTTATGTGTTTTGGGTGCAATTGCAGTTGGATTAGCACTTTATGTTCTATCGGTTTACAACAAATTAAAGTCTCAGGAAGTATTAGTAGATGAAGCTTGGAGTGGAATCGATGTTCAACTAAAAAAGAGATTCGATCTTATTCCAAATCTTGTAGAAACTGTTAAAGGATATGCTTCTCAAGAAAAAGAAATTTTTGAAAAAGTTGCAGCATTAAGATCAGGAATGATGAACAATTCTGCTGATCCAGAAGAACTTGGAAAGATGGAAGGAGAATTAAGATCAACTCTTAAAACTCTGTTCGCAGTTGCAGAAAATTATCCTGAACTAAAATCAAATCAGAACTTTATGGCTTTGCAAACTTCACTTCAACAAATTGAAGATGAATTAGAGTCAGCAAGAAGATATTACAACGGAGCGGTAAGAGATTTGAACAGAATGATCGTGGTTTTCCCAAACAGTTTTATTGCAGGAATTTTCGGAATTAAATCTAGAAAATTCTTCGAAATAACAAACGCTGAGGAAAGGGAAAACGTAAAAGTTAGCTTCTAATTTAGCGTAATCCTATGGCAAATAGTCAGCCCGGTCTTTTTTCGGGTGCTCTGAGGAAAGACAATCTGGAAAACATAAACAGACGTGTCTACAATGTTCAATCCAGATTCGTGAGCAGACTATTTTGGGGAAGAAGTAATCTATACAAAAATATTATTCACTTAGGAATCTTAATGACAACAATGGTTGTTGCTGTATATGGATTCGTTTATAGAATTAATGTTGTCAGTGGATCTTCTGCTGAATATGGGAATTCTTTAGGTTCAACGAGCGATCTTCTTTACCAAGGTGCTTCAATCGAAACTGTTCTGCTTAACGCAGAAAGAGGAATAAATATCACAACAGAAAAGTACACCGTAAAGCCTGGTGACACTCTAGAATCTATCGCTGCAACTCACGGCGTATCGATGGATACGATTCGTTGGGCAAGCGGGGATGTTTTAAGTCCATTTACAAATCAAGTAGAAATAGGAATGGTTTTGACCATACCAGAAATTAATGGAGTTCTGTACGAAGTTAAGCCAGGAGATTCGTTAGACAGTATTATTTCGATCACAAGTTTGGCGAACGACGAAGCTAATAGATTCAATGTAATCGAGCTAAACAGTCTGGTAGAGCCGTATAACTTGAATGTTGGACAGAAGTTATTTATTCCCAACGGAAACTTAAGAGGAACAGATAATGTCGGAGACATCGATATCCCAAGAGGTGTATTTTCTAATCCCTTAATTCACCCTGATTGTGCAGGCTATACGTACCAAAGAGGGTATACTTCTTATCATAATGGGATTGATATTTCTCGATACCCACCGTGTCCAATTTCTGCTATCGCAAATGGAGTCGTGATCTATGCTGGATGGGGAAATTTTGGAGAAGGCTATCATGTAAAAGTGGATCATGGAGGAGGAATTGTAAGTCACTACTACCACGGGGATGGGCAGTTCTGGGTTAAAGCAGGGGATAGAGTTCAGCAAGGTCAAGCATTGATGATGATGGGGACTTCGGGAAACAGTACTGGAATTCACCTACATATTTCTCTTTTTAAGAATGGATATGCTGTGGATCCAGAGGGCTATGTGCCATATTGATATTGTCAGATCTGCCTAGCTTAATCATTTCCTTCGTAGATATCTATATATCAAATATATAGTAAATAGGCTTCAAATCGCTTCGAATTTAGTGTATAATCTGTTAGTAATTTGTGACAACTGATACTAACTGACATGGATGTAAAGCAACAATTAAAGGCTGTATCAAGCAAAGTGGAAGAAATTGTCTTAGAAACTTTACGCGAAGAACAGATTGTTGCATCAAAAATATCCCCAGAATTGAAAGATTTGTTCCAGCATCTACTGACAATAGCGCATGGTGGAAAAGGCTTAAGAGGTGCTCTGGTCTATACTACATACAAATTATTCACTAACGAAGAAAACGAAGATATCTATAAAGTTGCAGCTGCAATAGAACTTGTTCACCTTTATCTGCTTATTCATGATGACATGATGGATAAAGCTGATACGAGACATAATAATCACACTCTAAATGATATTTACGCTACTACTTCAACGCTTTCAGGAAAAAAGAGAGAAGAGTGGACTCATTTTGGAAATGCACTAGCCGTTAACGCTGGAGACATTGTTTCTCACATGGCAATTAAGCTCATTCTAGAAACTTCTTTTGATCCTAAAATAATTAAATCAGCACTAACCCATTTACAAAGACACATAATAAATACGGGATATGGACAATTTCTGGATATTTGGGGAGGTTTTTACGATAAGCTGAAGGAAGAAGACGTTTTAAAAATCTATAGATATAAAACAGGAAATTATACTTTCGAAAATCCTATGATGTTAGGAGCTATTTTTGCCGATGCGGAGGATAGCCAGATTGAATCATTAGGAGGTTTCGCCATTCCATGCGGAATTACTTATCAGATCGTGGATGACATTCTAGGAATTTACGGAGATGAAGAAGCTTTAGGTAAACCAGTGATTTCCGACTTGAAAGAAGGAAAAAGAACAATTTTGATGGTACATGCAGAAACTAACGCTGATTGGGAATCTAGAAAAGTGCTTCACAAGCTATTAGGAAACCAAAACGTAACTTTGCAAGACTTGGAAACAGTAAAAGTATTGCTAGATAACTGTGGATCGAGAGAGTATTCAAGCCAGCTAGCAAAAAGATACTGCGAAGAAGCAAAGTCTTCACTTTTGAATAACTACGATAATAATCATCCTTCGGTTAAGTTTCTATTAGCTTTAGCGGACTATATAGTTGAGCGTGACAGATAAATTTGTACTCCAATACAATGATTATAAGCAACTTCGGGTTATAATCTGGCACATCTGTCGAGATATATGGACAATAGTTTAGGACAAAAGATTAAAAATTTTAGAAAAAGAGCTGGCAAGAGTCAGTTTGATTTAGAATTGGATATAGAGGCTTCGCCAGGAAGTATTTCTAGGATTGAGAGTGGAGAGGTTAATCCGACTAAGGAGACGCTGATGAAGATAGTAGAATGTTTAAACCTAAATGAACTTGAGCAATCGAGTCTTTTCAACATTGGAAACAAGTTTTCTGTAAATGTTTTAGAAAACATCAATGAACTTATTGTCGCAGGTGATTCCGAAGACCTGCTTAATAAAGCAACTTCTATGTTTATTAAAGAACTAAATCTTCTCGCTATTATAGTATGTTTAATCGATGGAGAATTTATAAAAGCGAAAGCTTTGACGAGTCAGTGGTACACCCCCATAATTAATGGAATAATCGGGACAGATTTCAAAAATCTTAGATTTAGGTTCGAGTCTGAGGAATTTAAGAAGAATTCTATGTACAAGGTTATTCGCGAAGGAAAAGAATTGTTGTCAGACAAACTAGAAGATTTTGCATGTCCACCACTAAGTGTTTCAGTTTCGAGAACATTGGCAACTTTCACTGGAAATAAAGCTAACATCTGCTTTCCGATTCCAGGTCAAAACAAAATATTAGGAACCATTTTATTTACAAAGAATGTAAAGGATGACTTTCAAACTGAAAGAGAAGTATTAAGAGAGTTTACTAAAGTTTTAGGTTATAAATATTCAACACTAAAAATATGAACTCAATAGGGCAAAAGATAAAAAATTTTAGAAAACGAGCTGGCAAAAGTCAGTTCGATTTGGAATTGGATATCGAAGCTTCTCCTGGAAGTATTTCTAGAATTGAGAGTGGGGAGGTTAATCCGACGAAGGAGACGTTGATGAAGATTGTGAGTGCACTCGAGTTGACGTATTTTGAATCAAATAGTTTGTTTGGAATCCAACCGCCTCAAGTTGAGAAATTACTTAAGATTTCTAAAGAACTTTATAATTCTTCGGATTTTGATGAAATTTTGCAAAAAGCTGTTAACGATATTGTGTTTGAACTTAAACTTCTTTCCGCTTTTATTGCTGTAGTAAAAAATGGTAAATTGTATGCTCAAACTTTTACAAAAAGTTGGTATTTCGATGCAATCTCCAAAATTCTTGAGAAACCTTATAGCGAATACAATGTTTCCTTGGACTGTAATACAACCAACTTATGTATCAGAAGTATTAAAGAAAACAAAGAATTCTATTCTGAAAGACTTTCAGATTTTGTTGTCCCATCAGCAAGCGTAACATTTTGCAACATTGTGCAGAAGATAGTGGGTTTTAGAAATGGAGTATCGATACCTATTATTAGAAAGGGTACTGCAGTAGGTGTACTATGTTTTGGGAAAGGTTATATTGACGACTTTAGTCAGGAGTTGCCAATTCTTAGAGCTTTCGCCGAGTTCATTGGTGATGCAATAATTGGTGTTACAAACCAACGCGATGAATAATACAGTAGGACAAAAAATTAGAAATTTTAGAAAAAGAGCTGGGAAAAGTCAGTTCGATTTGGAATTGGATATCGAGGCTTCTCCTGGAAGTATTTCTAGAATTGAGAGTGGGGAAGTTAATCCGACTAAGAGACATTAATGAAGATTGTGGATGCATTAGATTTGATCGGAATCGAATCTGCTAATTTGTTTGGTGTTGAGACAAACTTAGCTAGTCTTTTAAAAATTCCGAATGAATTACTTAACTCAAAGAATTTAGATGAAATTTTATCAAAGGCAGTAAATAATATAATATTTGAACTTAACTTACTTTCCGCATTTATAACATTAAAAAAGGGTAATAAACTATTTGCTCAAATAACAACTGATCGATGGTTTATTAAACCAGTTCTCGAAGTGATCGGGAAACCATTTACGGAATTGAATGTAGATTTATCTCAAGATACAAATAATTTTTGTGTTAAAGCTTTCCTTGATAGGAAGCCTTACTATACAGAGAATCTTGATGATGTTACAGTTCCTGCTGTTTCAAAAACAGTTAGCAAAATGTTACAGAAATTAACAGGCTTTAAATCTGGCATTGTTTTTCCTATAATACATGAAGATGAATGTCTTGGGATATTTTTTGTTGGAAAGAATTTCATTGATGATCATAAGGCGGAGATTCCAGTAATTGAGGAGTTTACTAAGTATATAGGTGAAGCTATTAGTAAACAATAATTAGTATGACAATTGTTAACAAAATTATAAAGGAATTGATTTATGGAGGACATCTTCTGTCTATGGGGGCAACAGGAGTTGTTCTAACGATAATTCTTCTAATAGATGCCCAATTTAATCTGACTATCTTATTAATTCCCTACTTAAGTACTCAAATTATATATGCTTATAATCATTATAAAGAGTTAGATTACGATCAAGATTCGAACCCTGAAAGAAGTGCTTACTTAAACAAAAATGTATTTCCCCAAATTGTACTTTTGATTTATATTGCGATACTGATCCTCGTACTTGTTACTACTAATATTCCTACAATATTATTTGTTTTATTCATTGTGGTTTTTGGGATATTATATACTGATATTTTCAAAGCAAGGTTTGGGAAATCATTTGTTGGAAGTAAAAATTTTTATGCAGCATTATTTTGGGCTAGCCAAATATTGGTAGTACCACTCTTTTTTGAGTTACCTATAAATGTTTTTTACATATTTATATTTTGCATTACTTTCTTGACTGCCTTTATTAATTCAACTTTTTTTGATATTAAGGATGTGGATAGCGATAGAAATCGTAAAATTAAAACATTCCCAGTGGTCTTTGGAGTTAAAAATACCGTAAGTATACTTATTTTCTTAAAGATCTTAACGGTGATTCCGATATTCCTAGGTTTATACTTCGGACACTTACCAGCATCTAGTATCTTCTTTCTGATGCTGATCCCATATGGAATCGGGTATATTACTAGTCCTATCTTTGTTAAAGATAGTTACTTAGTAAGAGGAATCTCTTATTTTGTTGCAGATGGGGAGTACTTACTATGGCCCATTATGCTGGTTATAATTTCTATTTTTGTTTAGAATACAATAATGACTGTTAATATTTTAGAGCTCGCAATATTAGTTACAATTAATGCCTTCAGTATTTTCTTGATAATAGTAGTTCTTTCGAACTCATTCAATGATAGGCTTTACAAATGGTTCGTTTTCATGACTATTTGCTTAATTGGATGGGTAGACTTCTCATACTTAGGTTACTTAGAAAATGATCTTTCTATTTCAATAATAGCGTACAGATTAAATTTAGCGTGTGTATCAGCATTCTTCTTGGCAGCGTACATATTCTACATTGAATGTTTCCTGAAAATATTTAACCAGATTCTAAAGACTTTGCTATTAATATTTAGCTTAACCTTCTCTCTTCTATCGTTATTTACAGATACTATTATATTTAATGTTGTAACTAGAGAGTGGGGTAATGAAATCGTTTTTGGTGGGTTATACAATCTATTTAGTGTGTTCTCGATTTTGGTAACAACTATATTCATTTACTTTTTTATTAGTAAATATTTTATTATTACATCATCTGAGAAACAAAAAATCAGATTCTTCATCATCGGTACTTTTTTGATGATAATATTGAATCTTATATTCAATGTTCTTTCCCCTCTGATTCTTAATACTGCACAGTATCAACATTATGGAGATTATTCAGCGGTTATATTTCTTGGATTTACTGCTTATGCAATTTTCCGTTATAAACTACTAAATGTAAAAACGGCACTGACTGCATTTTTGATAAGTGTTATTGGTTTATTAATAATAGTAGACATCCTTGTGCTAAGTAATGACGTTACTGAACAAGTAGTGAAATTGTTCATATTCATTTTTTACTTGGTGATTTCTGTATTGTTGGTAAGAAGTGTATTAAATGAGATGAGGCAAAACGAAAAACTCGAGGCAGCTTACGATCAAGTTCAAGCTTTGCGACAACACGAACAAGACATGATCGACATTATGGGTCATGAATTGAGAACACCAATCACGATTGTAAGAAATTCACTTGGAGTTATGGATATGGAATTCAAAAAGAATGGAACTATTGCTCCGGAACATTTAGGAAAATTCATCGATATCGCAATGGAGTCTGCAAGAAGAGAAGTTAAACTTGTAGAAACGTTATTGTCTTCTGCAAAAGCTGATAGTAAAGGATTCCAACTATTATTCGAAAAAGTAGATATTGCAGATGTTGTTTCTGACTCATTAGTTTTATTCAAAAAAGAAGGAGAAAAGAAAGGACTACAAGTTATATTCGAACAACCTTCTGAAGACTATTTCGTTTTTGCGGATAGAGTTAGAACTCAGGAAATTGTAGATAATCTTATCGGCAACGCAGTGAAGTATACAGAAAAAGGTGAAGTGAAAATCACAATGCACAAAGAAGATTCTTTTGTTTGGGTCGAAGTAACAGATACAGGAATTGGTATCAGTGATGAAGATATGAAGAGTCTTGGTCAGAAATTTTATAGAGTAGATCAATATATTGGAGAGCAAGGACAACTGAAGAAAAATGAAAAGAAGAATATTATTAGACCAGGAGGAACAGGTTTGGGATTATATGTCACTTTCAGTTTGATTGAATTAATGGACGGAGCACACACTGTTGAAAGTGAAATTGGAAAAGGAAGTAAATTTTCATTCAAACTTCCTGAATTTGTTGGGCAAGAACAAAAACAAGAACAGCGAAAAATCGAAAACTAGTTTTTATAAACTCAATATGCTTAATCCAAAAGCTCACGTAGAAGCTGAAGTTAAATTTGAAATCACATTAGAAGAAAGAAATGAGATTGAAAAAATCTTAAAAGAATCAGGATTGATAAAAAAAGGAACAAAGTTTCAATCAGATATAATTTTTGATATTCAAAAAAGTCCTGCAAATGACTATGACTTTAAAAGGATTAGACTTGAAGGAATTCCAAGGGAAGTAGAATTCGAAGTAATTGGAGAAACAAAGACTTGGGTTAGAGGAATAGATGGTTGGGTTAGGGAAGAACGAGAATTTCCTGTGACAAGACTTAACAAACTACGAACGACTTATACAACCGACGGTCTTGTCGTTGATATCGACATGGCAACTATTGGAGATCAAACAAGGCACTTTATAGAAGTAGAAATGTTAGTAAGTCACGACGAAGCGGAAGAAGCATACAAGAGAGTTGAGGCTTACGCTAGAGAACATTTCAATTTGGGTGATAGAAAGAAAAGTCCTCCTTACACAACAATTATTGCTGAGGAACTTTAAAGTTTTATACTTTTAACTTTACTCCGAAATTTGTATTGCAGTACAATGCTGATTTGTTCTGATTTTCGTAAAATTCTTTCATGGTTAATACAGAACAAATTGCAACAATCGATTACAGAAAGGAGTTTGAAAGCTTTTCACGAAGTCTAAATTGGCGAGAGAAGTCCTTAGTAGAATCAATGGGTATCTATAATCAAAAAGATGCAGAAAATGCCGTAGATCTGTTAACTACAAAAGGATTTGTTTTATGTAATCCATCGAAAGTCTTAATGGGGAATGAGAAAGGAATGCCTTGCAGAATAGAAGAAAGTAGATTGAACGAAACTCCTCAGAGGTTAATAACTAATGTTCCAAGTTTTTATGCTAGTAAGTTTACAGTCACAAATAAAGAGTTTGAGTTATTCGACAAGCAACATCGAAGACCAGCAACATCACCAGACGATGATAGTCCAGTGACATGCATTACTTATGGCAAAGCAATTTCATATTGCTTATGGCTAAACCAAGAAACTGGTTTAAAATTTCGTCTTCCCACAGAACCTGAGTATGTAGCATTTTCAGCTCCAGAAGGATGGGCTTTTCCGTATCAAGCATCGGGCAAACCAATACAAGGAAAACAAAATAGTTTCATGGCTTTCGTGGAGGATAATTCAATAAGCGATGGTGGCACTCTACCTGTTAATTCTGAATTGGTACCAGAGAACTACTTAGGTATCAAACATGCCACTGGTAATGTTTCGGTATTCTCCTTTGGGCATTTTAGACAGAACTTCGGTCAATGGGGGTCCTCAAGTGATGGTGCTTATACAGTTATCCTTGGGGGAGGTTTCAGACAATGTGACTACGGAGGAAGGGTTGTAACACGTGGGTTGATTGATGTATCTTCTATTATTGATAGCGTGGGAATAAGATTGGTTCATCCAAATCCATTTAGCTTTTTAGATCCATAAATGTTTAAACTAAAAGAATTAAATACAAACCAAACTACGATAAGACATCAGGTTGAGATGTTAGGATTTTCTGCTTATTCGAAAAATACCTGTCGTGCGGTGTTCCGGCCTGCTGCACATAATGTCGGTATAGTATTTGTAGTAAATGGGGTCCAAATAAAAACAAATATCGAAAATTTGAAACTCGATGGATACAATCATACTACGTCTCTTGCTAGCAATGGGGTGGAAGTTAGCACTGTAGAACATATCTTGTCAGCAGTTAGGGGAATGGAAATAGATAATATTTATATTGATCTACCTGAAGGACAGATACCCTTTCAAAGCAGTAGTGCCGAAGAATTCTCCAGAACATTAGCAAATGCTGGATCAGTAGAGCAACCAGAATATCGTAAAGTTATAGTGTGTGACGAAGAGCTCGCATTGAGATACGAGGAAACGGATACTGAATTTGTAATCACACCTAGCGAGGTTCTCAGAATAGATGCAAATATCGATTTCTCAAATTTAATCGGGAAACAAAGTTTTGTTTTGGATGTAACAAAACAAAACTATTTAAATTATATTGCACCTTCAAGATCTTTTATGAGATCTCATCTGGATGATAAGGGTGAAGTGTGGCAGAACGTAAAAAAGATCTTTCCTGGAATTCCTGATGATCCGACACTATCGCCAGTTATAGTGTTTTCAGAAAATGAATTCATTACTCCATTAAGAACTCCTGATGAACCAGTTAAGCATAAAATTTTGGATATGTTAGGTGACCTATCTCTGGTTGGTATTCCTTTAGTACTAAGCATCGAGGTGAACAAACCTGGGCATGAGGCAAATAAGTTTTTGTCGAAAAAGATAGTTGAAAGTCTGAATGATGATGAAAGAAAGCAGCTTTTACAACCAGTATGAAAGTTTTGTTAATGAGGATCTAAAGAGATCTTCATGTGGGATTTGTTGCGTAGCGATGATGGTTTCTGAGCTAGCAAGTACTGTTACACCAAAGCAAATAGCTATAATGTTAGCAGGACTCCACAAAAATAATGTGAGAGTGGCAAAGGCTAGATACCTAGAGGGCAATGAGGTACTGGATATTACTTTAGGACCAGCTGACTCTATTTATACACAAAATTTTTATGTTAGCGATCCTGATGAAAATCTTGTACCGGCATTTAGTATATTGGGAGGATATGACCATAGAATATCAAGTCAACTTTTCGAAGTTTTTGATTTACGAGCAGAAGCTCTTATAGGTGTGGATTTATCAACAGTATGCAGGTTCTTAACCAATGTTTCGAATAGCTATGCCATGATTTCTATTCAACATGAAGTTTTAGGCAGTAGGCATCTTGTGGTCCTGTACTTCGATATACTTAAAAAATCCTTTTTCACAGTCGACCCATTATCTGATTTAGAGAACTATTTACAAAGAGCGGATCTAGATACGCTACGGATCAATTTTAATGGACTTGCTACAGTTGTTTCAAAATAGCAGAGATTGGGTATGTCAACGAAGTAGCATTCGAATGTAAAGAGAGTCAGAAAGATTAAGATAGATTAGCTTACAGTCTCGAAATATTCAAAAAGGCTGAAAAACTTTACAACTTTATACTCGCAAGTTTTCTGTATTTAGGAACTCCATTTATTAACACGCTTTCCATTAAAAGCATTTCTTCGGGGTAGAACGATTCTGGAATAGGAGTTTTTAAAGTTTCGCAAATTCTTTTAATATCTTTACCTTTTGTAGAAGAGGCACTGTCCTTCAATTTCGAAATGGAAACATGGAATTCATTGAACTGTTTATCTTTCCATCGAATAGTATCTCTTAAGCCAAGATGTTTAATCAATTTATGTAAAGAATTTGAAAGCTCCAAAAGAGTATCTGTTGATTCGATATCCAGAATTAAATGTCTAGGATCGATTTGCCCAGGGAATCCCAATCGAACTTTATTAACCGAGATTTCAGGCTTAGTATATTGGCCTTCAAATCTTTTCAAAAGATCATAAATTTCGTCATAAGTTTCCAGGCTCACTTCGGAACCTATAAATTTAAGCGTCAAATGAATTTGTTCCAAAGGAATGTTATTCAAATTTCTCTTTTCCTTGTCGAACTCACGCATTGTCTCCGTAACAAACCGAAGAAAACTTTGTGGTGGGAATAATCCTATAAAAAGTCTCATTTCTTAACGTAGTAGATATTATACTTGTCTATTTTAGCATCTGGATGCAAATCCCCAAACTTAAAGCTGTTGGTGATAATCACACTTCCTTCGGACATTTCTGAGAATAATTTCTCCTTAATTCCATCCATATGTTCGGAAAAGATGTACAGGTAAGCAAAATTGTACTTGCTAAAGTCGTGTTTTTTGAAATCTTTATTATGAATCACCGCATTTTTAAGTCTCCAAACAAATATTTTAAAACGGCTATAAAGCGATAAAAAGGGATTGTATTCGATTCCTTCCGCGTTAAAACCTTTCTTGGCTGCCCAGATAACGAACCTTCCGTCCCCAGATCCAATATCTACAAAATTGATGTGTTCTGGAAGATTCAATGAAGGATCTTTTAAAACTTTGTCCAATTTACTCGTTGAAGAAGGATAGAACGGAGTTTGGCTAATCCAGGAAATTACCAAATAACCTGCAAATAAGATAAGAAGAATTTCACAAACTAAAACTGAGAGGATGGCTAGATTCATAATATTTCGAATAAAATAGAATTCTATAAGTATAGACGATGTAAACGTAAAAAGCTAAAAGTTTGGATACTTCTATTTCATAAGAAGATTGGAACAAAATTCTGGACTAATTCTTTTCCTTGAAGTTATAATTAATTTAGCCGGTGGCCACAGAGTTTCAACACAGAATTTTAGGTCCAGCGATTCCAGTATCCCGTGGGATATTTGGTAAGCTGAGCAATAGTGTTATTGGAAATTTTCTAATAACCCACCGGCTTTCTTACTAAGTTTCCTTTTTCCAACTACGATCGTATAATAAATATATGAAACTAAACGCAATTGGAGTCTGCTCAAGCAATCTTAAGAGAACTGTAGAATTCTACACAATTCTTGGCTTCAAATTTCCAGAATACAAAGAAGACGAAGATCATCTAGAACCAGAAACACCAGAAGGTTATGCTAGACTGATGATTGATTCCAAGAAATTGATTACAGAAATATTAGGAGAAGAACCAAAACCAAGTAATCATTCTCACTTTGCAATCCAATACGATTCTGTAGAAGAACTAAATTCAGTTGCGGAAAAGATTAAATCATCAGGATTTGCAATTTTCAAAGAACCATGGGATGCTTTTTGGGGGCAGAGATATTGTATTGTGGAAGATCCCGATGGATACAAATGCGATTTATACGCAACTTTGTAATGTACACTATTTAGTACTCATAAACTAGTTATCAAATAATTATGAAAGTTCCATTTATCTTTGTTTTCGTCATTCTAATCGCATGTTGCATTGCCTCTTCCTGTTGTTTCCTGTTCGTTGTTACAAAAGACTATTGGTTGCCAGCAATTTTGGAAATTACAGGTCCAGATAAAGTATGTGATAAATATTTTAACGATGCGCCAGGATTATTCAATTTGAATGGAAACACTGTATTCCAAATTGGTCACGAAAGTCCAGAAGCGTTAATCACATCTTATCCTTGGGTAGGACAGTACTTTTTCATGAGCCCTGGGGAACCTTATTGTTACTTAAACTTCGACAGAATTTTTCAGAACTTCACTGTCTGGAAATTATTTATACCTGGAGAGCCTAATCAATACATTGAAGGTAACATTACATACAGAGGAGAAATTACAGATCCAAATATTTCAGTTTACTACAATGCTCAAGCATATATTGTGATCGAAAAAAGGGGCGACTTGTACTATTCAAAAGGGGTATTCGGTTACACTTTAACTCCGTAAGGTTGTGATAGAATAATTCTATTTAACACATCAAAATGGACGACAATCTAACACTTTACGATAAATTTGGAAGACCAACAGAAGCTATAAAAAATCGTTCAGAAGTTCATAGAGATGGTGATTGGCATGCTTCTTCTCATGTCTGGTTTATCAACGAAAACAATGATATTCTTCTACAAAAAAGAACTCCGTTGAAAAAACTTTTTCCTAATCTTTGGATTGCACCAGTCTCAGGTCACATTGACGCTGGCTCAGATCCAGTTTCTACAGCAATCAAAGAAGCAAAAGAAGAATTAGGAATAGATATTAATATTGATACACTATTTTTGCAGGGAATTGTAAGAGGTGGATTTTCTGATTCAGAAAAGGGGATCGTTGAAAACGAATTCATACATACATTTATTGATCTTGGTAATTACGATTTTAATCTTGATATAAAAAATGATGAAGTCGATGGATTAAAATGGTTTTCGTTTGAGGAATTTAAAAGTATGGTTGAAAACAAAGATCCAATTTTAGTTCCAGCATTCGAAGCTTATGAATTAATAATTGCTTACATAAAATACGTAAGATTAGGAGGAAAGTAATGCGAACGCTTGACGTAAGAACAAACTACAATGTACTTTTAGTTGATTTCATAAACGGTGCTTCTAAATGGGATTATTTTGTTGGCCCACATATTCCAAGATACTTTACTGCCAATTATCAAATTACAGATGAAGTCCAGCAGCACTTGTCAGAATACGCAAGAATTAAAGCAGAGCTTGGATGGGATCAGGAAGCTGAATTACTAAATTGGGCTTACTCTGGATTTCCTGAAAACGATAAATTTTCTCAGTTGTTAGAACATTTAGTTGCGATTGCAGAAGCCAAAAGAAAAGATGGGAAAACTTTAAAAGAGGAGCTCGAGTCTGTTCTCCCAACAATTCAAGAAACATCAGTAGAACTAGAAAGACAGTTTAACAATTTAACAACTCAAAAAAACATTCTGATTTTTACAGAAGTTTTCGAAACAACTCCAAAAAGTGGAGTTTTACCAGCATATATAACCTATTCTCCTGATCCAAACTCTTCTCAAGGTGGTGCAAATGGGGAGGGAATTGTCGCTCAAGTTTCTACTACTGGAAATACTAAAAGTAATTTCAACAATTCTCTACTAATTTTAGCTCACGAATTTACTCATAAAGAACTTAATCCAGCAGTATATTTTGAAAAACATTTCCCAGAATTTGATAGAACTATCGAGGCCATTTATAAAGCTACGTTTTCTTACTTTATCGAAGAAGTGATAGTTTACTCCTTGAATGATGTATTAGTTTTTGGAATGTCACCTTCAAAGAATTTAGAACACTATAGAAAGCTTTATGAAAAGGATCCGTCGAGGCGCGATCGCTGGGTGCAACTTTATTCTGAGATTGAAAAAGGAGCTCCTGTTTTAAAACGATATCTTCAAAAGGAAATTTCAAAGGAAGAATTAATTGAACAGCTGGCGGAACAATTCCACTCACTAATTGAAAGATTTATAGATCCTTCAGAAGTAACAACTCGCTAAAATAAATTGTATAATCGATTTATGAACGAGAGAATCTCACAAGAAGAAAAATTAAACAGTGCTAGATCTTACTTGAAGAATTTATTTTTCGGAATAGACGAACAAATTGATCTACTAATTGATTCTTTATACGTCTGGTATGTAATGCCAGAAATTATTACACGTCCAGTTGTAATAAATTTGTGGGGATTAACTGGAGTCGGAAAAACTGATTTGGTTAGAAAACTTGTCGACTTTCTGGACTTAAGAGAAAGATTCACAGAGATAACTCTAACGAACGGAGACGCAGGCTACAATAGATATATGTCTACAGTTGCCGAAGCAATAAGAATAACGTCTGTAGACCCATCGCAGCCAAACATAATTTTCTTTGACGAAATTCAGAAATTTAGAACAATTGATCAAGAAGGAAAAGATATTTTCGAAACAAAATTTGGAGATTTCTGGGAACTTTTGAGTGATGGTAAATTTGCTGTAAAGGATTCAGTAATGGAGCTTTACTCGATTCTTTCGATGCTTGATTCTGAAAGAGAAAGTGAAGAAAGAGCAAAAGCAGCTGGTGAAGCACCGCCAAAACTAAGATTGAGTAGTTGGGATCTTAGCAAATTAAAGAACGTTGTAGATTTACCGCTTGATATCGAAGTCATAAAAACATTCACTGCTTCAACACTATATGATTTAGTTTTTGAAAAGTTCAGTACAAAATCAGTTCTTAAGGAGGCTGATTTTTCTAAATCACTAGTAATTATTAGTGGAAACTTAGACGAAGCCTATGAAATGGCTGCAGAGGCCGATCAAGCTGATGTAGATGCGGATATTTTTCATGCACAAACCAAACAAATCAACGTAATTAAAATTAAAGAGGCATTGTCTTTAAGATTTAAACCTGAACAAATAAGTAGATTAGGTAACACTCATATAATTTATCCAAGTTTAAGTGAAAGTGCATATAAAAGAATTATTTCCGAAAGACTTAAAAAGATAGCAGAAAAAATTAGTGAGTCTTTTAGAGTAGAAGTTTCGTTCGATCAAACAATTCATAACTTAATTTACAAGAACGGTGTTTTCCCAGTTCAAGGAACAAGACCATTATTCAGTACTATTACAGAAATTGTTGAAAATAAAGTAGCAATGATTCTTGCTCAAGCTCTAAAAATAAATGTGAATACAATCCATCTTTCTTACAATGAAAAAGCACAGCAAATCGTAGGGAAGGACAATTCAGACTCTGTTTTCTCAGAGATTTCATATCAAGGAACATTAGACAGAATAAGAACAAGTAAAAGTGAGATTTATAGAAAAGTTACAGCAATTCACGAAGCGGCTCATGCAGTTCTTTATTCAGAGCTATTTAAAATCGCTCCAATGCAAGTTGTGGTGAATTCGTCGTCAAACAGTATCTCTGGTTTTGTGTTCCCGCATCAGATTGTTAATATTAAAGAAAATGTGAAGAAGAAGTTAATTGTTCTATATGCTGGAATGGCGGCCGAAAAACTATTCATGGGAGAAGAAAAGGTTTCTGCCGGAAGTCAATCAGATATCGAAAGAGCCACAAGTCTTATTGCAAACTATATTAGAAAGTTCGGTCTAGACGATAGAGTTAATACATCTGTCAAACCGGTCACAGAAATGCATAGCGAAAATTATGACACTGACTTCGAAAAAACAAATTCGTACTTGCAAGAAATGGCTTCTGAATCAAAATGGGAAGCTGAAAAGCTTGTAGGTGAGCATAAATCATTAATTCAATCGTTTGCTGATGAGCTTCTAAGAAATAAAGAAATGAAGGCAGAGCAAACATTCAACTTCCTTAAGGATCATATTCAAGATTTGCGTCTAGAAAACGAAGATTACGAGATTAGCTACTAAAGCTAAAACTATTCCCTGATGCCGATATATAGCGACTTGCTATGCTATAATATAGCAGTTATATAGGCTTTGTGGAGATGTCACCACAGGAGACAAAAGAATACGCTGAATACTCTAAAGGAGAGTTCTTAGCTCATTTCAAAAATTCCCAATGCGGTACTGAAATCTTCTTTGTAGCTAAATTTCAGAATACAGTATTTAAACTAAATTCAACCGTATTGACGTCAGAAGAATTGATAGTATAATCACAAAAATTATGCATTATGGGAGCAACATTTTCAGAGCGACAAAGATTAGATACGAAAAGACAGCCTTTGAATGACTCTGTAGATTTAAGATATATTTTCACAACCGAATCGGTAAATTTCCGAGAACAACTCACGGAGTTCAATACTCAATCACCAAAGTTGTTTAATTATGTTTGTGACATTTTGAGAATATGGGAAAGTAAAGTTCGAAGAATCCATGCAAATTCTGAAGAGAAGTTTGGAGTTGTAAGCGATTGGGCAGAGCTTTTTTCAGATATATTAGACTCTTTTAGTCACTACTACGAAGTGGATAAAAATGAGATAAAAACAGTGCAGCATATTTTGTACTACCTTAGAGCAGTAATTGGTGGTCATTTAGAATACTTGGATGTCGTTTTTCTTTTTCAGAAAAGATTACAAAGTAAAATTACTCTTGAAAGACAGAAAAGAGATAACAAAATTGATGAAGATATTGCGTTGATTGAAAACTTTTTATATAAGAGTAAATCCAAAATGGAATTCCTGTTAAAGTTTCTGTTACCTACAATAGAGGCTGGACCTGTAACAATCGAAAACATTACTGCAAACTGTTTTGGAGAAGAATTAACAAGATCGTACATACAGGTATTAACTTCTCAGGTTAGAAAATTTCTGGAAAAACTACACATAGATTTAAAACTACACAATCATTACACGGTTGTGGCAAAAGACGATTCGCTTCAATTGGTGAAAGTTGAAGAATTTTAAGTTTGCTTAGATCCTCTCCATAAAAAAGTGTAGAATATCAAGAGTATATACACTATGGAAAGTACGGAGTGGCTAACTCGATGAACTTAATTGGAGCAATTAGTATTTTAGTAGAAAAGTTACAAGCATTAAGAGAGCAGATTGGAATGTCATTTCAACTTGTTATACCAGAAAATACATTAAAGCAGCTATTGCCACCTAGCCAATTAGAATCGGCTCTCAATGGAGCTATTAAGTTAGAATTCGAAGGTACTGTAGGATCCAGGTTTGGACCATCATCCTTTGGAGAGTTCTATAGTGAATTTGATGGTAGAACTTGGAGAAGGTCTGAAGAAAGCACAACTTCATTTAAAGGGTATGTATTCTCCTTACGAGATGCCTCATAAGAATAGTAATATTAGGCATATTGGCACTTCTATCTTTTAGCTTTTATTGATAAAATGCTATGCATTATTGCGGGATCGTCTAATGGTAGGACCGCAGCCTTTGAAGCTGCTTGTCTAGGTTCCCCCGTACTGGATACGGGGCTAGTCCCGCAAAAAGAATGTGTGTAGTATTCGGAGATCGTCTAATGGTAGGACCGCAGCCTTTGAAGCTGCTTGTCTAGGTTCGAATCCTAGTCTCCGAATATTACACACAGTAAACATTTTTAAGATTAACTAATTCCGATGCGAAATAAAGTAAACAACTAATCGCTGAAACTCGTTGAGTTAGATTTTCTATATCTTCAGCAAGTTCCAGCAAACTTTACTTTGTTAATCTGGAATTATGCATAATCAAAAATCATTAATAACATTCAATAATCTTAACCTATCATTCGATAGGGAAATTCTGAACGCAGTTAGCGGATCAGTTCTACAAGGTGATCACATTGGTCTTATAGGTGTTAACGGAACTGGTAAATCCACTCTGCTGAAAGCAATAAAAAACAATGCAGGTAACGAAGTTAAAGTCGTTTATGTAAGTCAACTGGATTTCGACGAATATAGAAGCGAGGAATTGGTTTACCAGTACTTATCAAGAATCACTGAAGAGTGGTGGGAAATATTCTCAAAAATAGAAGAAATCTTTCAAACAAAAATATCCGAGGATTCGAAACTGAGTTGCTTAAGTGGAGGAGAGCTAATGAAGCTTAAAATCTGTATAGCATTGCATCAAAATCCGGATGTTTTACTTTTAGATGAACCGACTAATCATCTAGATAAGAAATCAATGAACTTTTTGTCGAACTACCTTATTAAGGAAAATCTAACATTCATTGTCGTAAGTCACGATATTAACTTTCTAAACTCTACTGTAAACAAAATCTGGGAACTAAAGAGTGGGAATCTTAAAGTCTTTGGAGGAGATTATGATTTCTATTTAGAAGAAAAAAGAAAAACTGAAGAATCAATTGCAAGAAAATACGAATCAGCACAGAAGGAACTTAGCAAAGCAAAAAATTCTCTACACAAAGAAAATATTAAGTTTCAAAAAGCTCAATCAAAACTAACAAGAGCTGCTAAGAGTAACGACAGAAGTATGCCAAAGATAGTTCGAAATGCTCTTAAACTTAGCGGTCAAGTTAAGCACGGTGCTGCAAAATCGAAACTCGAGCAGGGAGTAGCGGAACACGAATCTGAAATGAAGCAGTTTTCTCAACAAAAAAGAAAAAAGATATTTATTGAATTTAAATCATCAAATAGAAAGGGATTGTTAGTGAACATCACGAATGGATTCTTAAAATTGCAAGATAAAGTTCTGCTCGAAAATATCAATTTTTCTTTATACGGAAATGATAGAGTATCGATTTCTGGAGATAACGGCTCAGGGAAAACTACATTCATAAAGAACTTGCCATACGCTCACTCGTCACAAATTGTAGGTGAAGTAACATATGGAAAGGAATTTAAAACCCTCTTCGTAAATCAAAAATATGATGTTGTAAATCTTGAATTAACCCCAATAGAGAATGTAAAACAAGTAACTAGTGAGATGGAGGATGAATTAATAATTAAAGCATTAAGTAGTGTAGGGTTCTCTTCGAACCAAATCAAGTATTCAAAAGCAGCAAGTTTAAGCGGAGGTGAAGTAGCAAAACTAGCTTTTGTTTTGGCTACGGTTTCTCAGTCGGATTTAGTAATTTTAGATGAGCCAACCAACAACCTAGATATTGAAACCAAAGAAAGGCTTTCTGAGTTACTATTACAATACGAAGGAGCGATTGTAGTTGTAAGCCACGATGTAGATTTTTTAGAGAAAATAGATGTAAGATATTCTTATGAAATTTTAAATAAACAACTAGTTCGTATTTCATAACAGTAATGCTTACAGACCCAATTATTCCGCCAGTCAATAATGAGATAGCTTTAGGGGAAAGGATAGTAGAGGTAATAAATGATCTGAAATTCCTAACCCGGATGGATATGTCAGTTCTATTAAAAGGTTATTCAGAAAGTTATAAAGATGCTGTTCAACATTATTTAAATGAAAAATTAAAAGATGAGGGGAAGAGAATTGTTAGAATTAGACCAGGCTCAGGAGGTTGTATCGGTGGGATGGTCATTATTAATCTTGAAGATGATCCATCAATCTATGTCCAACAAATTAACGAAAGATTTTACTCTCAGCTAGAATCGCTCCAAAAGAAACCATCAGCTTCGTATAAAACATCAGAAGGAGAAGTCCAGATATTCAATTTCGGTACTGAAGACTTTAAAGATGCTGACTACAGTGTCCAGTCAATAACTTTGTATGTAAGGGTGAATGAAAAAAGCAGACTTTTTTATGCTACTTTAAATTCATTGATCGGAATCCAACTGCAAAGGTTAAACGATGCCGAAGTAGAGTACTTCGATTCCTTAATTTGGGAGACCCTCTCAACAGTAATCAAGTACGATCATTTTGTTAACGAAGTAAAAAGATTAGGCAAAATTCTCCAGATGGAACCATTATTTAAAGCTACGAATGCAGGAGGGTATTCCATAATTACCAACTCTAATGCCAGGATAGATTACCTAAAAACCATGCTTGGAAAGCATCCATTGCTAAGTATTTTGAGAAATAGGATAGATCTAGTAAGCAACTGGGTTTCGTTTTCTATGAGTCCATCAAAATTTTCTCAAAAAATTCTTTCTTCTGGAAAGGCTTTCGAAGCTACCAAAAAAGCTTTTAAACAAGGAGAAGTTAAACTTATCCCTCTAGATACCGCTCAAGTAATACATAAGCTCAAGATTCCGCTTAACCTCTTTAAAGAGCGAACCAGGCTTTTAATAATATCCAATGGAAAAGAGCTACAGCTAGCAGAAATTTCTACCCTACAAGCAAGTGCAATCAGCGCGTTTGATGGAGATGTGATTTTATATGGTGGTACGCGAACGAATGGTTACGATAGCATTCATTACTACTTTAAAGGACTGGTTGCAGCTATGAAAAGAGACGGAATTGCCATAGCAGATGGGACTGGATGCGTGATCGACAGATTTCTGATATTTCCAGTCCCCGTATGGGAAAGCTAGTAAGACTTTAGTGAGTATTTTTGTAACTTCATTTCGTAAATAGATACTCGGAAAAGAGGATTGAGAGTTATAATCGTTTTTATGGAAGACCTTAGGAACAAAATACCAATAATAGAATCAGCAGGAATAGAATCCATCACCAACTTTCTTTACGATGAATTGCTCAGAAAAGGACATTTAAATCTATGGGACTTACGAAGATTTTCTAGGGGATATTCTCCAAGAACACTTGAGATCTCGATGGCTAGAATCAATCGGGAAATCATAAATGAGGGTTGGCGAATAAAGAAATTGAGTCCGGGAAGGCTTAATAGTTCAGGTGGAGTTGTAATTTCCAAGTCTGAAGATGATTTAGAAGAGAAGATAGAGATTATGAACCGTGAGTTCTTTGATGACGTAAAAGGTTTTTACAATCCTAAAAATGTTATTGGGTGGGAAGGGAAAGAGTTGCTCATTTATAAACTAGACTCTGCATCATTTAAATATACGATCTATGGAGGAGGAGATTTCTATTTCTATGTTCTTACAGATCCCACAACGAATACAGTAAAATTTGCTTGCTCAAGAAACCAAGCAGGGTATCGTTATATAAAATTTATAGCAGGATTCACAGGAGACTACATCGATGAACAAGTATGGAGGATTCAAAGTGGCTTTACAGATGTTACTACCCATACAACAGAAGCTAACAAAATCCTGGTGAACCTAAATACTAGAGTTCCTTTTGAGCAATGTTATCCTGCTGGCGCAACTCGAACAGGGTTTCCTTTAGCCCGAGAAGATCTATTACGAAAGGCATTTAAAGCATTCGATCAAATTACTCTTTCGAGGTTGGCACAAGTAGCTCAAAAAAGTCCTATGCTCGCTAGTTCTGTGAAGATAGTGAATATGCAAGGGTATAGAGAGTTGCTTGGAAAGTCCACGAAATTAACCCTTATTAACTTGGAGATTGCTAGTAAGATCGTTGGCATGGAAATTGCCATTTCAAAGAAAAAACCGTTTCTTTTGATATTAAGCCATGGTAATAAAAGTTACTACTTCGAAATTACAGAGCATCAAAAGGACATTATAGAAGAATTTGGTAACGATTTATTCTTGAAATTGGGCTACTTGCCTCCTAAAAAGCTTGATGCCATTAGAAGTAGCACCCTAAATTTGTTTAGACAAATGAAGGGTAAGGGGCTGGAATTCGTTACTGGCACAGGGATTTTTCGAAAAGATGGAGTTGTTTTCCCTTCTTTTGAGACTCGGCAAAACATCGATAATATCGAACAGTAAACGATATTGGCGAGGACATCCATTGCAAAAACCTTGGCAAAATGATATAATAGCTATATGACAACAACTTATAAAAGGTTTTCAGACGGTAATTTCGCAAGAAAGATCGTAGCTATCAGAGCTGATTTGGACGTGCCTCTTTCTAATGGTGAAATCCTTGACGATACGAAGATTAGAAATCTTATCCCAACATTACAGGAACTAATTAAAGCTCAGGCAAAAGTAGTTATTTTAGCTTCTTTAGGCGAGCAGACTGGAGAATACAACGACGAGAATTCCTTAATGCAGGTTAGATTTGCAATCGGAAATTTACTGGCAAAACCAATAAAATTCGTTGATGTTGCAAACTGCGACAACTCAATTAAATTCATGGAATTCGGAGATGTTCTTATACTAGAGAACCTGAATTTCCACAAAGAAGAATTCAAAGGTAAGCCAGCAGATAAAGAAAATTTCATGGAAAAGATTACTACTTACTGTACTTCTTTTGTAAACGAAGCTTTCGGTGGGGATGAATCTTTAGCTTCAATTTCAATATTAGAAAAGAAATTACCATCTTACTACGGTCTTAGTTATCAAAAGGATCTTGATAGTATCGAGAAAATGAAAGAAGGTTTTAGAGAACCTGCTGTTTTGATTATCGGTGGTGAAGGAAGACTAGATAAACTAACTGGTCTTAAAAAGGTAGTTACTAAGTTCAATCAGATCTTAGTCGGAGGAGAAATGGCATTGTATTTCCTTTCAGCAAAAGGTGTGAAGACAGGTAAGACAAAACTAGACGAAAAAGCTTTAAAGAAAACTCAAGAGATTATTAAACTAGTAGAATCTAAGAAAATTCAATTGATTTTACCAATTGATCATATTGTTTCAGAAAGCCTAGAAAACCCAGTAGCTATTGATAACGACGTTCAGGTTGTTCCAAACAACAAATTTATTGTGGATCTTGGAGAAAAGACGCTTGTTCTTTTTAGAGAAGTAATCGAAAGTGCAAAAACAATCGCTTGGTATGGACCAATGGGAAGATACGAAATTGAAGACTTCAATAGAGGTACAGAATCTATCGGAGAGTACATAGCGTTATCTGCAAGTAAAGATTGTGTGAAAGTTGCGTTAGGAGCTTCTACGTTGGTTGCAATCAACAAGTTAAAGGTAAAGCAGAAGAGATTCAACTGCCTTATTCCAAACGCTAAAGCTTACTTAGATTTAGCTTAACTCTCCTTTTTAAGAACTTCGAATTTATCAACATAAGTTCTCATCCACATTTCTACAGAGAAGACTCTCCAGAAGAATAAAATATCACCTCTAAGTTTGTTATCCAAAGCAAGTTTGAAACCCTCTAAAATTTTATCTGCATCCCAGAATTTCCGGGATTTAAATATATCTGAACTGAATATCTCTATGAAGTTTTCCTTCTTTCTTTCGATCCATTCCCACTCTGGGTTTGTAAATCCAATCTTGCTTCTTCGTGTTCTATTTTTCTCAGGCATTAATCCTTTCATCGCATTTCTGTAAACCCATCGGTTCCATCCATGTTTAATTTTCTGGTCAATAGGAAGATTGAAAATGTGTTCAACCATAACATGATCGTAGAAAGGAACTCTAGACTCTAAAGAGTTTGCCATTGAGTTCTTATCTTCGTATCTCAAAAGACAAGGAGTTGTTGTAGAAGTCACATCTTCGAATAACCTTTCGTTCAAATTTCTTTTATGTTTGAATTCAGGAATTTCAAAACCTTCTGGTTTATTCAAAAAGTGAACACCTTTAATCTGATTACCTCTGTGAAGATAGTCGTCCATCTTTTTCAAAAGGTATTTGAAGTACAAATCTTTTCCTGCAAATGCTTCACTAAAAGCTTTAAGAGATTTTCCTTGATCCATTGCTGACTGCCAGTAACTCATGAAATAAGGAATGTATCCAGCCAAAAGTTCGTCTCCACCTTGTCCAGAAAGAATTGCCTTAACTTTCTTTCGTGCTTCTCTCATAACAACATAATATGCATAGGGCGCTCCACTGATTACTGGTTCTTCTTGGTAATAAGTCCATTCATCCAATTCTTCCCAAAATTGATCAACACTTGGAGCAACTTTTATGCTTTCAACTCCTGTGTAGTCAACAACTGCATCGATGTATTCTTCTTCGTTTACAGTTTCTCCAGGGTGAACAGCAGAGAATGAATAGAGCGGAGCTGGATTTTGTTTTTCTGCATAAAGTCTTGCTGCTAAAGATGTAATTCCGCTTGAGTCTAAACCTCCAGATAGTGTTGTTCCAACTGGAACATCTGAAAGTAAATGTCTGTCTACAGTATCAACAAATAATTCTCTAAATTCTTCGGCGTAAGCCTCGTCAGATTTAGTTGAAGAAAAACTTGAGTTGTATGTAGGGTTCCAGAATTTTTCAGTTCTAAAATTTCCTTTGTCATCAACAACCATGTAGTGACCAGGAAGTAATCTCTTGATATTTTGGAAGAAAGTGTTTTTATCTGTATCGTGAATTCTGTAAGCTAAGAATTTGTAAACAGCAGTTTCATCAGGAGTTCTGTCGACATCGTAGCCTGATAAAATTCCTTTAATTTCTGAGGAGAAAACTAGTCTTCCATCAACTTCTGTATAGTAGAAAGGTTTGATTCCAATTCGGTCTCTTGCAATAAATAGAATTTCTTTTAATTGATCAAACAGAACAAAAACAAACATTCCTCTTAAATATTTAACAACATCCATTCCCCATTCTTCATATCCATGAGCAATGACTTCTACATCAGATTGTGTTCTGAATTTGTGACCTCTATTAATAAGTTCTTCTCTAAGTTCTTTATAGTTATAGATTTCTCCATTACAAACAACTTTTACATTTCCAGTTTCGTTCTCTAATGGATAAATGTTTTCAGTAAGGTCAATAAAAGCCAATCTTCGAAATCCGATTGAGAAAGCTTTAGTCTCGATAAATCCGTCATCATCTGGTCCTCTATGGATGATGCAATCAGTCATTTTTTTAAGGGTATCGTTGTCAGGCTTACCTGTAAATCCTACAATTCCGCACATATTAAAGTTGAAGTGGTAAATTAAGTATTCTTTATTATAAGTGAAAAAGGTCAAAGGCGAAAGATTATATTTAAATCTTGAATCTTGAATCTTGAATCTTGAAGTATCAAATAACTAGGGTAAAAGGTCTTTAAAACTCACAGCCAAAAGCCCAAAGCTCACAGCTCATAACCCACAGCCCATATGGTATAATTAACCCACTTATGTTTAAAGTCCTTTTATACTACAAATATATTGAACTGGCAGACCCTAAGAAATTCAGGGACGAACAGTACAACTTGTGTGCAAGACTCGGATTAAAGGGTAGGATTCTTATTGGAGACGAAGGATTAAACGGCACTGTAGGTGGAAGTGAAGAGTCTATAAATGAGTATATGGAAGCTACTCAGAAATATCCCGAATTTAGCGATATTGAATGGAAAATCAGTTATACAGAAGAAGATCCATTTCCAAAATTAAGAGTTGTGGTTAGAGACGAAATTGTATCTTTAAGAACAAAAGTTTCTGTAAAGAACAAAGCTCCATATATCGAACCAAAAGATTTAAAAAAAGAGTTGGAAGAAAAAGGTGATGAAATTATTCTTATCGATGCCAGAAATAACTACGAATCTAAGATTGGTAAGTTTAAAAATGCAATTGCACCAGATATCGATAACTTTAGGGAATGGTCTGAGTTTGTAGATTCAATTGAAGATTTAAAAGATAAGACAATTGTTACTTACTGTACAGGCGGAATCAGATGCGAAAAAGCCTCTGCATATTTGGTTGAAAAAGGATTTAAGAACGTAAGACAGCTTCACGGAGGTATCGTTAGATACGGCGAAGAAACAGGAGGAAAAGATTTCGAAGGAACTTGCTATGTTTTTGATTCAAGAATTCACGTACCTGTTAACTCAGTAAACCCAGAAGTTATTTCTGAATGTGAACATTGTAAGAAAAAAATTGCAAGATACATTAACTGTTGCAATGCAAAGTGCAACAAGCAATTTATTTGTTGCGAAGAATGCGAAGCAAAATTTGAAGGCGGTTGCTCAGAAGATTGCCAAGCAAAATCAAGATACAAAAAAGTAGAAGCTGAACATCAAGCTTAATACTCCAAATTCCACTAAAAAGTTACAAGAAAATCAATCAACAAATTTACTCAGAATGAGTGTTTTCATTTCTCGATCGAGATCCTGCTTTGCAGATTGAGTGCTTCCAAGGCCCTTGACATCACTTTCGATAAATGTTTTACTGTTAGGGTAATGCTATTACACAACTATTACTGAGATGCATGGGGTTATCTTAAGATAGGTGTTGTTATATGCTAAATTATTTTATTTATTTTATTTTAATAGAATGAAAAAACAAGTTGCACTATTAACTGTTTTTGCTCTATTAGCAGCGCCTTTTTCAGGCTTCTTTGGTGTTTCCGCAGCAGCGTTAACAAACATGGATGTTACTGGAGCTGGTATTGTTGCTACATCCTCAGCTGTAAACGTTGACGTTACGCCAACAATTACATTTGATTTTACTACTGCTATCGCTCCTACAGATGTTGTTCAAATAACATTTACTGGAGGTCCATTAACTGCTAACAACGGAATTATCGTTGATAATGCCGGAGGTCTTGCCTCAGCGGACATTACTGTAGCAAACGGTTGTTCTGGTGCTGTAACTCTAGCGGGTTCACCAATTGCGGACAACACTGCTAATCCTACTTTATCTTTAACTGGAATTACTGGAGTACCTGGTACTTGCGAAATTATTATTGCAGCAAGTAGATTAGATACTAATGTTGAAGCTGGAAACACTTCAGTTGGAATTACTACCCAGTCTGGGGACTTCGGAGCTTTCCTTTGGTACATTGGAGATGCTAACGATGTTAACATTACTGCTTTAGTTCCTCCAACACTATCATTTGTGTTGAAGAATGCTGCTGATACTGCTTTATTAGCGCCTGGTTTAACTGCTGGAAACAGAGTTTGTGATATGGGAATTCTACAACTTGCCGCTACACCAAACCCTGGTACAGGAGTAAACGGATGTCAATATAGATTAAAGGTTGCTACAAATGCTGGATCTGGATATACAATTAACTATGTTTCAAGTTCTGCAGACACAGCTGGAGTTACTCAAGACAGATTAGCAAAGACTGCTACTGTTAGTATCCCAGATGTTGCTGGTGCTGGAGACGATTTAACTGCTGCATCAGGATACGGTGTTAGATTAACACCTGCTGCTGGTCATACTAGAGGAGGCGACTTTGGAGCTACTCCAACAGACTACTATGTAATCACAGATAACACTGCTGATGACATTGTTTCTAATGCTGGTCCAGTTTCACCTGCAGGTACTGACTTAGTTAACACTACATTAGTGGAACACGGAGTTAGAATCGATGCTGCTCAGGAAGTAGGTGCTTACTCACACGTAGTAACTTACACTGTTACAGCTTCTTTCTAAGCTTAGCAAACTAACTTAAAGATTCCCCACCCTCCTAAGCTCGAAAGAGCGAAGGAGGGTTCTTAATTCTATGTTTTTGTTTTAAAGGTTCTTCAAAATATTTTCATCTTTCCCTCTAAAAAGTATTGTCGACTATCATGAATTCTTGTAAGATGATATTGTTTTAGTTTATTAATCATTCTATGAAATATTTTCGAGTCCTTTCCTTTTCATTCATTTTATTTTTAGTAGGATCACCGGTTTTTGTGTTGGCACAAGATACGGCAGTCGATGAAGATACTCGTCAAGGAGTTTATGGGGCGGTTATTAACGCAACAGTTTTGGAATACACAGTTGAAAAGGGTAGAACAATTTCTGATTCTTTTGAGCTAAGACATGATTATCCTGAAGCAGATTTAGTTGTAACTTTATTCCCTGTCACTTCGGACTTTACTGCTGATGGTAAATCTGGAACACCGGTCTTCCTAGAGAAAGGTAGAAACAAACCGAAAACATCTTTAGAAGATTGGATTAAACCGTTAGATAAATCTTATACTGTTACTGAACTAGGAGATACAGCTGAAGTTAGATTCGAGATTTCTGTACCTGCAGATGCAGAACCAGGATCATATACAGCAGCATTATTGCTTTCAGATTCTGAATATAATCCTTCTGCAGGTCCAAACCAAGTAGCATTGGCTTCTAGATTAGGACCGTTAATCTTTGTAACAGTTCCTGGAGATATTAAATCCAATTTGGAAGTTAGTAGCTTCGATGTTAAAGATGCATGGGGGAATGGTCCATTTTTAGGAATGTTTGAATGGCATCCTTTGAATTTCGTTTTAACTTTAAGAAATACAGGTAACGTTTACTTAACTCCTGGAGGATCAATTACTGTTCATCAAGGGGATTTAGCAAAACCTACATACTTAATTCAAAACATTAACGAGGGAAAAGGTTCCGTTCTTTCCGGAACAACAAGAGAATTTGTAAACACTTGGAGTGATGGAGCATTCAGATTCGATGGAACTTACAATGAGCAGACGAAAACTACTGACTACAGTTTCGCTGTTCACCCGGAAGATTTAAATAAAATTAGATTTGGAAGATATAACGCTACACTGCAATTATTCTACAAGGATAAAGCAACAGGAGAGAATGCAAGAGTAGATTATGCTGTGTCATTCTGGCTACTTCCTTGGAAAGTTATTTTGATTACAGCCGTAATAATTGTAGGATACTACTACTTTAAGAATAGAATGGTAAATAAAAAACAGGGAAAGAAGAAAAGTTTAATGAGTAATTAACGAAGCTCGAAGAAAGAAGATCGAAAACAAAAAATTCGATCTTCAATCTTTCAATTTCAGACTTTAATTAGTATGGTTTCGAAGTTTACTAAAATCAAAAGTATAGTTGTAATCTTCTTCAGTATAGCTTTAAGTATTACACCACTTAATCCTTTTAGAGTAGTTCAGCAAACTGTTAATCCTGATGAAGGTGTAGTTTGTGCCGCAGCTAATATTGACTATGATGCTGCATTACAACAGTTAATCAATGTCTCTGGTTCGAGCAGTACTGTCGCTCAGTTAAAGTCCAATCAACTTGAAGTGATAAATTTGCTTTATACATATCTGGAAAACAATATGGGTTCTTTTAATCCAAATGCTCAAATATTTTTTGATACAGACTCTCCACTTAGAAATCAATTTAGAGATTCAATATTAAAACCTTATCTGATAGCTTTATCTAATGATATTCAAACGAATAATATTAATGAATCGAACATTAAGTCAAACCTAACAAATTTTGCTTGTGGAGGTTTCTTTGCTATGGATCTAGGTACTGATTTTATACTTTCTCATCCAGGATTTACTGCGGAACTTGATGAGGACTTAACATTAGGTAGTTTCGATGTTTTTCAACCTGCAATTACTTCTATTCTAGGTCAAATTCAAGATTGTTTTAACAGTGATTTAACTAATGTAACTTGCATTGAGCCAGATCCTGTCAATTCTACAGCTTTGATATTTAATAGAACAGTCAGACCTTCTTCTACGAATTTTAAACTAGCTGGAGGAGATTATACTTCGTCATGTAGATCTGAAGTATCAGGTATACTAAATAACTTGAATGTAGGGGGTCTATTAACTGTTGGGAGTACTATTCCTGTCGCGACGACAACCGGCAGCACTACTGGCGGTGAATATGATTATACTACTCTAGGTTCAGGTATTAGTTGTGTAAACAATTATGGGAACTGCCCAGGTGGGTATAATTTGTTGGAACGAACTATATCTTCACAACTTTTTGATACTATTACTAGAAACAAACTTCAAGAAAGTTTAGAATTATCTTATGGCAATGATTACGCCAATATTTGTGTTAAGCAATCATTCTCTGATGTAATAGTTAGATGGATGGCTTTTTCAGAATTTAACAATGCTGGGATTTGTAAAGTCAATGAACCAAATCCATCTTGTCAAAATATAGAAAGTGTTGCAAGCACAACTGGATTTCAAGATAGACTATTTGCAGTTCCAAGATATTGTCCTGTTGGATGGAATCCTCAAAGAGCGCCAAACAGATTGAATTTTACAGTTGGATTCGTGTCTGGGTGTTGTCCTAGCGGGTATAAGTTTGTAAATACTTCAGAACAAAGTGCTGTTGAAGCATTACAAGCTGGAGTTTGTTGTAAGATTCCAAACTCAGGAGTGACACCAGGTATCTATATAGTTGAAGGAGTTGATCCATCACAAAAAGGTTGCTACACAAGTGATAAACAGATAATTTATTCTGCTGACAAATTGAATCAAGCAGATGAAATTGCTTATGACACGCTTGATGAGGCATTGAAAGCAATGGTAGGTGCGAATATGATTATTGGTGTTAAAGTAGTTGGAGGTAAATTCGTTCCCAGTGTAGATGCGACTACTGAGGTAGGCTCAGATATTATCAAACCTCAATTTGGATTGGGGATGGGAGTTGGTTATCCTTCAGGTTCAATTACAGTAGCTCCTCAAAAACTCGCGCCAAAAAAATGTGCCAGCAATTTTGGTTGTTTCTTAGAT
Source organism: Patescibacteria group bacterium (assembly GCA_963169855.1). Classification (GTDB taxonomy): domain Bacteria; phylum Patescibacteriota; class Dojkabacteria; order J137; family J137; genus KLAP211. Next base: position 240,832 of record CAUJCN010000002.1, on the reverse strand, counting down.
AATACTGATACTCTAAGAAGTATTCAGCAAGGAGGTGTTAATGTATTTGATCAACCAGCAAATGTTGGTCTAAAATGCGAGAGATGTTTCAGCCCAGGGGAGCCTATTAATGTAGATGCAGCAACAAGCACTCTTAATATTTGCGATCCTTCTCAAACTGATAGTACCAGAAGTGTTCCACTTTGCAACGGCTCAGTTATAGATACAATCGCATGTCTAGGCGGAGCAAATTCCGCAAGTCAGAGTGCTTCAGCAGGTGGCGTCGATTCAGAAAACTATAACCTTTGTTGTAATTGCAGAGCTCAAGGAGGCGTCTGGACAGGGATTGGATGTACAGATACAACACCATCGGGATTGATTACAGGTTTGATTAGAATCGTTTACGGAGTAATGGGAGGTGTTGCATTGATTATGTTAATTTACGCAGGAATCATGTATCAGACAGGTAATGAGGCTAATGTTAAAAAAGCTAGAGAGTTGATAATTCGAACTGTAACTGGACTAATCGTTTTAACATTCAGTATCTTAATATTAAGAATTATTGGTATTAACATTCTTGATATCTTACCTGCAGGAAGTATATAAAGAAAGTTTCAAGATACAAGTTATAAGATTCAAAGAATCATTGATTATTGTATCCAAACACATTGTTTTCCTCATACTGTCATAGTTAAACTTTGGATATGCCTAAGTTTGATCTAATACAAAGAACTTCAAGTTTTTCTATAAATGTGAGGAAGCACCTTCGTGTATATAAATTCAACTCCTTGCTCGTAGACGATTTCAGACAGCTGATAAGATCTTCTGGTTCTATTGGATCAAATTATATAGAGGCAAATCAAAATCTTGGAACGCAAGATTTCAAAATGAGAATTAGAATTTCTAAGAAAGAGGCAACAGAGACTGTTTACTGGTGTAATATCCTTGCAGAGGTGACCCAAGATCCGAAATTTAGAGAATTTGAGAAAGAATCGAAGGAGCTGGTATTAATTTTTGTTGCTATACTCAAAAATCTAAAGTAGGATTTCTTGAACCTTGAACCTTGAACCTTGAACCTTGAGTCTTTTAGTCTTTTCTTCTTTTCGCCTTTTCGCTTTTTAATCTTTTTCTCTTTATTTTTAGACCTTTTAATCTTTTTCCTTTATACTTAGAAAATGTTTTTGAAATCTTCATTATTAAATAAAATCTTTTTTTGGATTCTTCCACTGTTAGCAATTTTTGTCTGGGTGCTGGATGCTTATGCATCTCCTCCTGTAACAATAGTGAAAGGCTTGGCGAAATTATCAGGACTTATTGGAATAGCATTTATTGCAAATAGTTTTCTCCATGCATCAAGATTCGGCTTTGTGGAAAAGATTTACGGAGGTTTGGACAAAGTCTATAAATCCCATAAAAAGTCTGGAAGATATGCGTATGTTTTCATTTTTCTTCATCCTTTATTCCTCGCAACTTCTTCTGTGTTTAACTTGGAAAGTCTAAAGTTGCACTATATTCCTGGAAGTTTACTCAATTACAATACTGGAATGGGAGCGTTTTATCTTCTAAACATTTTGCTGCTGTTCACTTTAGTTATAAAACTTCCTTATCATATCTGGAAGTATACCCACAAGCTTATGATTGTAGTGCTGTTTTTATCATCAGTCCATGTCTTTCAAAATAGTTTTGGAGTAGTGTGGTTGTTTAATTTTGTACTTATAGTGTTAGGAACAGGCTCTTTTATTTACAGAGAATGGATTTACGGAAATCTTGATAAGAAATATATTTACGAAATTTCTGCTATAAGAAATCTAGGAATTATTAACGAGTTACAACTAAAACCTAGAGCAGAGAAGCTGTTATTCAAAGCTGGACAATTTGTATTCATAAAATTCCTCGATTCCAATCTTATTTCTAAGGAAGCTCATCCATTTTCAATTTCTTCCGATCCCCACGATGAAATAATCCGTATATCGGCAAAATCACTTGGAGATTACACCTCAACATTAGATAGGGCGAGAGTAGGCGATTTAGTGAAGATTGTTGGTCCACACGGTTACTTTACTGTAGATAAAACGGAGCGTAAACAATTATGGATTTCAGGCGGAATTGGAACCACTCCATTTTTGTCGATGGTTAATGATTCAGATGTATTAGATCTTGTATTTGTTCATTCAAATAAAAATAATAATGATGCTGTTTACTTATCTGAACTTCAAGAGAAGTCGAAAGCTAAAGATTTCAAACTAATCCCACACTTCTCGGATTCAGAAGGATTTATAAACGCAGAATATATTCAGAATAATATTCCCGATTTCAAAGAACGAGAAATCTATATTTGTGGTCCAAGCGTAATGATGTACGCCTTAAGGGATATGCTTATAAAACTTGGAGTAGAGAAGGATAGGATTAAATTTGAGGATTTCAATTTTAAGTAAAATAAGCTTCTTATACAGCCATACCTCCTATCTTTTTTTGAGTTAATCATTTTCTTCGGTATAAGTGTAGTTGAGATATTTCCACCTTTATAACTAAAGGTGGAGCCCAAGTTTTGGGGGCGAAATCGGAACGAGTAACTTTTTAGTGTAAGTCTCGCCGATTTCTTCCCAAACCCCGTAGAACATGAACGTGTAAGTTTTACTTATAGCATATTTGTTCGACTTAAGTTTAATGTCGGGGACGGGGGTAAAATGCTGTGCTGATAGTTTGACTTAAGAGTGATATTATTCTCACTCATTTTACCCCGGTCCCGTATTTAATACGGGATTGCCTACTTTTAGTTATAAAAGTAGGTTAAAAGATTATTTAAAGTAACGCGGTATGAGTTAAAATCGAAGATATTGTTAAAACCTTCCTCTAAAGCAAAACAATAATCTGACTAATTACCATTGCAACATAAACGGCAACTAGTAGAATCCCTTCTTTTTTATCCAAAGATCTTTCTGATAAAGAGAAGAAGACAAAGAGGATCAAGGCAAATACCAAGAAGAATATTCCTATCAAAAGAGTAACTGCATCTGTCACAAGAACTCCATTTGCCATTACAGCCAACGTTCCTAATATCGCAACATTTATACATGCACTACCAAAGAAGTTACCTAGTGCTAAGTTCTGCTCATCATTGCCGTTCGCAGTCATTAAAATAGTTAGTTCAGGTAAATTTGTTCCTAGAGATAATAGAATCATTCCAACAAAAGTTCCGGAAATTCCAAATCCTTCAACAATAATTTCCAGATTACTTACTATCTGACTTGATGAGAATAACAACAGGAATATTCCGAGTAGAACCCAGAACATATTTCTGTATATAGAGGTATTGTCTAGAGTCAAAAAGAAAACCTGTCTACCTTGAGTCCACATTTTCCGATTTATAATTGCAACATATGTGAAGTAACCAGTTAAGAGAATTATTCCTTCAAATATAGCTAAATTTCTGTCTATAAGTGCTGTTACAGCTAATAAAATTATAAAGACTCCTCCTAGTGCCTCTTTTGCAGAAAACTGTTTGTCAAAAGGAACTCTTCCATACTTAACTGCTGAGAGCCCAATAATAAGTGTAAGAATAACGGTTGTTGCTCCAATCAAATTCCCAACTGAAATCTCTGGGTGATGATCGCTGGAGAAAATAGCAATACTTATTTCTGGAAGAGAAGTGACAACTGCCAGAACCACAAATCCTAAGAAGAATTCATTTATTCTAAAAACTCTTCCTAGATGAACAAATGCAACTTCGACTAGTTTTGCAGAGTAAACTAAAACTCCAAGGCTAACTAAAGCTAAAATAATATTAATTAACATACGGAGTTTATTTATTAGATAAATTTTTCTTTCTTCTTCTAGATGCGGATCCCCCCACTAACGTAAGCAGAATAATCCCTACACCTCCTCCAATCAGAACGTACAAAGTTTTATTTTGGGTTGTAATATCTAATCTGAAAACTTGCGTCTGACCTGTATACGTATCTGTCAGTTGCAATTCAGCAGTTTTTTGTGCAGAAGTAATGGTGTCTAGGATATTAAAATCAAAACTGAATGTTTCGTCTAGGGAATTTCCAGCCGAAAGGTATTTTAATCCTTCGTTAATAACTCTTTGATAAAGAACATTTCCATTCTGATCTACAATTTGGAATCTACCTAAAATCTTACTAGGATAAGTTCCAGCATTTGTATAGTTAACATCTACAGAGATATTGCTGTCAAAAGAATTCGAATCGGTATAGTCAAAGCTATTAAGTTGGATTGCTGATTTGTATTGACCATTTCCAGATACAAATAAATTTATTCTATGACCAATCGCGGCAACCACAGCTGCCCCTTCGGACTCCTCAGATCCTCGAACAATTACAACTGGTACGTAGAATCCGTCTACTTGAGTTGAAGGCACAGTGAATGAGAAATTGATTGTTTGACTTTGTCCAGGTTGTAAAACGAAACTTCGAACATCTGCTGCTAAGAAACTTGCAGAATCAGCAACTTCGGTAACTTTATCATCTTGTACTTCTCCATAATTAACTAAGAAACCCAAGGTCTTATCGTGGTTATTTGTTATCACAAAAGATCCACTTGCTGGGTCACCTTGAGTTGCTCTAATTTCTGTTTCTACAGGAGTCATAGAGATTCCACCTGTCTGAGCATTCACTCTTGATAAAACTCCGATTAGTGTTGTTAAAAGAAGAAGTATTGCTAATGTGTTGAATGTCTTTAAAGCTAATTTCATATTATTGTGTATTACTTTGTTCAGTATAAATTAAAAAGGCAAAAAGGTCTAAGGTAAAAGAGAAAAAGGTTAAAGATTAAAAGGCGAAAAGACTAAAAGATTCAAGATTCAAGTTTCGAATCTCAAAACTCACAGCCCATAGCTCACAGCCCCTAGTACCACTGACAATCGTATGCATTTTCGAAAGTAATCTGATCAGAAGTTGCTCCAAACTTACGAACAGAAATGTCTGCATCCTTAGGTTTTCGCTGATTAATAAAGTTTCTTTGATTATTAAAATCTAAAAGTGCCATCTGTGAATATCTTTCGTAACAGATGTATTGGCTGTCTGAACTCAGTTTTGGCAATTCAAAACTTTCATAAAGATCTGGAGATTCTAGTACAGATGTTTCTTGCCCCTCAACGTATTTAAAAATTCCAAAAATTCCTGGAGTTCCGTTCAAATCCTTCAGTTTCTTTGCGTACATTACAGAGTTCTCTTCATAGAAAGTCGGATCGGTTATGAATGCTTCTGTGAATCTAATATCTTCGGTAGTTCTATCAGAATTATAAATTGTAATGAAAGGATAAGAAGTAAAAACTTGTGTTGGATCAAAAGAAGAGAATATTACTCGCTGACCCTTGTTGTCGAAACCGCCAGTTCCAATGAATTTAGAAAGCGTTACAGGTTCATCGTCTTCGTGCGCAGATTTTATATAGAATGTTGAATCGTATCCTCTGATCAAAAGAGCGCTACTATCAGGTGTTACAAATACATCCAAAACGTCTTCTGTAATTTTTCTGAAATTTATATCGGCAACTGAATTGTTATTAATATTTACCAAAGTTAATTCATTAGGACCAAGTGGTATAACAAAATCCGATTCGGCACGAACATTTTGACTCATGTAAACAAAGAAACTTCCATCAGCAGCAAGATCTGCTTTGAATGAAGTTTTTCCTTCTAACTCAATTGTTTTAATAGTTTGCTTGGAACTCACATTTATAAGCACTAGCTTTGTATCAGTTAAACTAGGTTGTTCGTTAACTAAAAGAAAATTATTTTTTATAGAGAATCCTTTGATCACATTTTCTGTAGAATAAAGAATTTCTTCGTGTTGTCTTTGTAAATCGTAACTTTTTATGAAAGAAGTATTTCCATCCTTGTTGTAGAAAGCAAGAGTTGGGTGTTTAGAGTTAAAACTAACTGATGAATTTTCCTTTATAGCTTTCCCAAAAATATTTAATAAGGAGTTAGAAACTGATATCTCGTATTTTGTTCCTAATAAAATATGATCAAAGATAATTTCTGCTCGATTTCCCAAGTTAGTAACTTTAAAAGAACTTTCTGGCGAAACAGAAATATAGTCATTCAAATTCAAATCTTTAGAAACTGGTTCGTTAAAGAACAAGCTGACCACATTTCTATTCGTATATACATTGTAACCAGAAACTCTGAAATCAGTATTCAGTGAAATGATACTCAGAACTAATACTGCTATTAAAAGGATTCCGATTGTTATTGTTTCTATAGTTTTTTTCATTAGAAAATATATTGTTTTTCTGGAACAGGAATAGAGTTAACTTCCGTTGGAATAATTATGTTTTCTTCATAACCTTTAGAGCTATCTACTTCAAAAATACCTTTTATGTTAACCCAATCACCTATTTTGAAATTATCGTCAAGATCAAACTTTACTTTTAACCCAACCGGAGCTGCATCTGCGACACAACAACGGATTGTGTATCTGGCAACAAAAAATTCATTTTCAGCTAGATTAGCTGTTCTAAAAATAAATCCATCAACGCTAACACTTTTGCCGTTATAGAATTGAGGATCTCCGTTGTAGGCCATAGAAGCAAGCCAATCACCAATTCCGTATTTATCTGTCGAAACCGCAAAATTGTTCAAAATTCTACTTCCTCCTTGAATATTCACAGTATTTAATTCCTCGGCACGTTCTTCGGCAAGTGCAGGAGAAATCCCTTTAGTTGGGAAAATAACGCTTGTTGCAATAACTGCTAAAAATATAAAGTTAGCAGTTAATTTAAACTTAAATTGAGGAACAACCAAAATGAAGATCGAAAATATCAAAAGAATAGGTGAGAAAAGAATTCCTGCTATCAGAGTTGCTAAAAGTGTAAATGTATCTGGAGAGTTGTATTCATTCAATTTGCTTCGATTCAAAACCAATCCAACAATTCCTATAACTATTGAAACAAATCCTGCAATCAATATTAAAGAATAATACCTGTCGGAAGTATAGATAGATAAATTATTCTGAACAAAGTGTGCAAATAAAATCCATCCGCCAAAAATTATTGAAAACAAATATCCGAAAATCATATTAGTAAATTAACTAACAAACCAGTAATTATCGATGTTAATAAAATGAAAACTGTAAAGAATAACAATGTTTTGACTTTGAACGAAGATCTCAGCATTGTAAGCATTTTTATATCAATCAGTGGACCAAACGTTAAGTAAGATGCGATTGCGCCAGGACTAAATGTTGATGTATATCGGATTACTAAGAATGAATCTACATTAGAGCAAACAGAGATTATGAAAGAGTATAAAATCATTGCTAGAATTGCTATCAACGGGCTTTGTCCAACTGCAAGAATAAATTCTCTTGGTAGAAGTTGGAACAATGTTGCTAAGAATGCACCAATAATCAATGCAGTCGCAACTGTCGTAAATTCTTTTGCAAAAGTCTGTGTAAAATTATCAATTTTTTCTTTTTTAGGTTCTTGAGGATGTTCGCAAACTTCCTTGTAGAACTTCTCTGTTAAAAGGGAGAACTGATTTCTTTTGTAGCTAATAATCAATCCGAGTCCATTAGCGATAACTAATCCTGCAATAATTCTTGACCAGACCATTAAATCATTTTGATAAACACCTCGGAAAGCTTCATAGGTACTCCACAAAGTTATCGGGTTCAAAATAGGAGCCGACATTAAGAACGTAACAGCGTGAGAAACTTTAAAACCTTGAAGCATGAATCGCCTTGCTACAGGGACATTTCCGCATTCACAAACAGGCATCAGAAATCCCAGAAGAGAAACAACGAGGTGAGATAAAAATCTATTTTTAGGAATAATCTTCAAAAGCCATTCTTCTTTTATAAACACTGCAACTACAGCTGAAACTAAAGATCCGATAACCAAAAATGGAAAAGACTGAATCAAAATACTTCTGAAAGTTGTTACTAAATCATTGATCCTATAGCCAATTTGAATTCCATTCAGATCGTAAGTTAAGAAACTTTCTATATCGAATAATCTGTACGCAAGGAATAGAGCGATGAAACCTATGAGAATTGCTCTTAATTTCCAGTTAGATTGAATCTGCATTGAACTATTTTAACATGATAAGGAATAGTCTATATTTTAAGAACGTTATGAGCGTATTGTCATCAACTTGTACTTAGTATATAGAGATGATATGCCATCTGGCATTTACATGAAAGGATTTAGCGTGGCTAAGTGTACCGGATGTAATGGCAATGGCAAGTGCAACGTTTGCTCAGGAACTGGGAGGATCCGTAAAAAGGCTCCCGGTGGACAAGAACATCAGTGTCCTTCCTGTGCAGTTCCGGGCAAAGGCGTCTGCCGCGTTTGTCGCGGCAGCGGGGTGAATCCCCCGGTCAAGTAATACTTGAACGCCACTACCGATCCTACAAATAATATGAAATTCACATCAAAAAAACTACAAAGAAACTATGACGAGGTTTTGAACATTATTGATGGTCTAAACCTTCCAATAGATAAAGGTATACGTTATATAGTTGCTATCTTAAGATCCTTAGGATTTGAAACAACTAGTTCATGCAGTGGGCATTTGACTGGTCAGACACCATACGTTCAAATATCCTCAAAAGAATCGGAAAAACTGGAGAGTAGCTCAGCTTTTCTTAATGCTTTAAACTCAATACAGAAATATCCTAACAATCGAAATTATCAATCTAAATACGAAACTTTTGTTGAAAAGTTTAAACAATTCAATAAAGATGAAGCATACAGACTAAGTAGGTTTATTTATGAATTTTACAAGATTCATAAAAATAATCATGTCAGGCTCACAATTAACCCTATTGGAGATGGGTTTGGAGGTTATAGGCTTGTTATTGAAGATGAGATCTTTACGGAATTACTCTCAAAGGCTAGGTATAGAAGTTGGTTAATGGAATCTCAGAAAGAATTAAAGTCCTTTGCAGATTTTCTCTGTGATAAAATAGATGATAATGAAAACAATTGACTCTACACATTTCCTTCTTGAGGTTTCAATTCAAAAAGACATTGCTCATAAAGATTATCCATTTAATCTACCAGTAGTCAAGAATTTATCAAATATTATTTTTAATCCTAAGGTTACTTTCTTTGTAGGAGAAAACGGTTCAGGTAAATCAACACTCTTAGAAGCGATAGCAATATCATTAGGATTTAATGCTGAAGGAGGTTCAAGGAACTTTCAATTTAGTACAAAGGAAACTCATTCCGATCTGCACGAATATCTTAAATTAAAGAAAGGGTTAACATTGCCTAAAGATGGGTTCTTCTTTCGAGCAGAGACTTTTTACAATGTATCTACAGAAGTTGATAATTTAGGTTATTCAGATAGTTCTATTTACGGTGGTAAGTCATTGCATAATCAATCACGGGGAGAATCTTTCCTATCATTAATTGAGAATCGATTTAAGGGAAATGGTCTATATATACTAGATGAGCCAGAATCAGCTTTATCACCGAAGAATCAGCTCAAATTGTTAGTTCTGATCGACGAATTAATAAAGAAGAATTCCCAATTTATTATTGCGACACATTCGCCAATATTGTTAGGTTATCCCTCTGCGGACATTTATCATATTGATGAAAAGTCGATTCAACAAGTAGCTTACGAAGATACAGAACATTATCAGCTTACAAAACATTTTCTAAATTCTAGAGACAAGACTCTTTCAAATTTGCTCCAAGAGTAATCAGCTTCTCACTTTCAACTTAGCGTACACCAATGTATACTAAAAAGAGGTAAAGGATGAGAGGAAGACTAAGAAATTCTAAAAAGCCTTCTACCTTAACCTAATTCTTATACTTTAATATATGTTTGGTTTACTTTTAAGAAATATTGGAATTCCTATTGCAGCAATTTATTTGCTTTCTCAAACAGCAATTGGATTACAAGGAGCATTTCTTGCAGTAGCGATTGTATTAACAATCGTAAATATTTTTTCAATCTTGTGGCAACTCTTTAAAATCTTCGGTAACGCATTAATATTGCGAGGTGGCCGAGTAATCATTCAGATCTTCTCGATCGTGTTCGAAATAGTAACAGTAGTGCTATACTGGTTATACTATTTTATATACATAAAATAATTCCAAATGAAAAATATTTTTGTAAAAGATCTTAAGAAAGGGGATTCTCTTTTTGACGAAGACTTTTTGGTTTTAGAATCAGATAGAGCATTAGATAAAAATGGAAATGAATACTGCAAAGTAACATTGATGGATAATACTGGACGAATCGAAGGAAAAGTCTGGGCAGATAAATTAAATTTTCTAGACAAAGCAATTTTTACTCCAGGAAATTTATTAACACTAAGCGCAAAAATTGAAGAATTTAAAGGAGTTTTCCAAATGAACGTTACAGATGCACGAACTTCGGACGAAACAAATTTTGATAATTTCTTAGAAAGCAGCGTAATTCCAGCAGAAGAAATGTGGGAAGAGCTTATAAAAGAAATTAATACAATCAAAGATGCTAAGCTTAAAAAAGTTGTTCTAGAAATAGTAAACAATAAAACAACAAGCGAAATTCTAAAATATCTTCCAGCGAGCAAAACTGTTCACCATGAATTTAGATCAGGACTTTTACAACACATTTTAGAAATGTTGGAAATTTCTAGATCACTCAAAAGATTCTACCCAACAATCAATTACGACGTTTTGACAGCAGGAATTGTATTGCATGACATTGGTAAAGTTCAGGAATTTGACTATTCTGGAATTGGTGTTAAATATTCAACAACAGGAACTCTAATGGGACATATTAACTTGGGAATGCTTATGTTCACAAAATATGCAGAAGGCAAAATCGATCACGATACTTTTGAACATATTTGTCATTTGATCTTATCTCATCATGGTTCTCACGAATTTGGAAGCCCAGTATTGCCAGCAACTACAGAAGCCTTGGCGTTAACAAATATAGATAATCTATCTGCAAAAACAAGAACTGCAGATACAGCTACAACAAGAATTACAGAAGGAGAAGAATTCTCTGATTACAATAAGTGGCTTGGAGGAGTAAGATTATGGAAAAAAGAAAGAATTAAAAAGCAGGATAAAGATACTCCAGAGACAAAAGTTTCTGAACCAGAAATGACACCTTTAGATGAACCATCATTATTTTAAAAATGCTTAAACTAGAAAAAGTTTCAAAAATTTTAGGAGATAGGGAAGTTTTAAGTGACTTATCCTTCGAACTTAGCAAAGGTGAAGTAGTTGGTCTTTTAGGTCCAAACGGGGCGGGTAAAACTACAACAATGAGAGTTCTTGCAGGATATTTCTTTTCTGATTCAGGAAAAGTAGAGTTTGAAGGCAAATCCATTTACGAGAATTTTGAAGATTATAAAAACAATGTTGGGTTCATGCCTGAAAGTAATCCACTTTACAAAGAATTGAGTGTTCAAGATAGTATTAATTCTGCGTTGGATTTTAAAGGAATCTCCGAAGTTGAAACGCGAAAATCGGAAATAGATAGGGTAGTTAAAGCTACAGGGATAAGTGAAGTTTTTTTCAAAAGAGTTTCTGAATTATCAAAAGGCTATAAACAAAGATTAGGAATAGCGATTGCGATTATTGGAAAACCTAAAATTATAATTCTCGATGAACCTACGGAAGGTCTTGACCCTTTACAAAGAAATGAAATTCGAAATTTAATTAAGTCATTAGCAGAAGATAGCTTAGTCTTAGTAAGTACGCACGTTCTTCAGGAAGTAGATGCACTTTGTTCTAGAATTATCCTTATTAATAAAGGGAAAATTATTGCGGATGGAAGTCTACAATCTTTAAGAGAAAACTCATCTCGTTACAATATTCATATACTTGAAGATAAAGTGAAAAAAGAACTATTTGCAGAATTTGAACCATCGATCGAAGAATCTAAAGAAGGTACAAAGCTTTCATTGAAAGTTAAATCTGGTAATGACGAAATTGTCAAAATTAACAAAGTCTTAAGAGAAAATAGTTTGAATGTTGTAAGCATGCAGCCAGGAAATACAAATCTAGAAGAATTATTCATTAAACTAAAAGAATGAAATTTTTAAGTATCGCAAAAAAAGAAATCAAAAGTTTTCTTAATACACCAACATTCTACGTTGTTGCAGGAGTTTTTTTCCTTGTAACATTCCTAATACTATTCTTTGCTTTTCAGTATCTAAAATTTGGAACTGCGGATACAACTCAGTTGTTTAATGCGATGGCAATTACAATGACATTCATTGTTCCGACGTTAACAATGGGTGCTTTTGCTCGAGAAAAAGGAACAGGAACTTATGAGTATCTACTTACGATACCAGTAAAAGTTAGAGATATTATCTTAGGAAAATTTACAGCCTACTTAGGATTGATTTCAGTTTTGTTACTTTTAACAATCCCATTTGTACTAAGTGTAGGTTTAATTGTTCCATTAGACCTGGGTCAAGTTTTCGCTCAGTATGTGGGAATCGTTTTGTTTGCTTCCGCATTATTATCACTAGGAATCTGGGTATCTACCTTCTTTAATTCAGAAATTCCCTCTTTTCTTATTACTTTGATTTTAAGTCTACTTTTAATTTTAGGAGGAACAGACTGGTTAAATATTATTCCAACATTTGCTAGAGATACATTTCAGAATTTGAGTATCCTATTTCATTACCAGAGCTTGTCTAACGGAGTTTTTGACATAAAAGATTTAAGTTTCTTTGCTGGATTCATTCTGATTTTCTTTGTACTTGCTCATTGGGGAATTAAGTCTGAGATTCTTTCGAAGAAGAGCGAAATGTTCAAGAAATTGTATGTAAATTTAGCACTAACAATCGTTTTAGGGTTTGGAATTATTTTTCTATTTCAAAATGTGTATTTTAGAATTGATTTAACTTCAGATAAACGATACTCATTATCAGAAGCAACAAAAAATATTGTTAGCCAAGTGCCTGAAGAAGTAAGCATAAAATTCTATACCTCAGGAAATCTTCCAGGCGAATTACAATCAACTCAAAAAAGCATAAACGATTTACTAACTGACTATGCAAGATTCTTGCCAGGTAAAATTGATTATGAAAGAATAAACACAAGCTCGTCAGAGGATTCAAGAAACGAAGCTTCTGATGCTGGATTACAGGAAATCTTGTTTCAAATTAATTCGGAAGACTCTTCTCAGAGTGTAGTTGGGTACTTTGGTATTGTAATTGATTACAAAGGGACCAAAGAGGTGATCAATATTACCTCTGCATCAAATGATTTGGAGTTTCAAATTACAACAAAAATCAAAGCTTTGGCAGGTTTAAATAAACTAAAGATCGGAGTTTTGGCTACTGGGACTAAACATACATTGGATTCTACTTATACTATAGTTAGATCTGAAATCGGAAAGTTGTTTGATTTCGAACAAATTAAAATTGAGGATGGATCACTAACGCTACCTGAGGATTTAAAAGTGTTATTAATTCCAAGCGTGAACCAACAATTGGATGACTCCGTGGTAAATGAAATTAAAGCATTCTTCGAAAGAGGTGGATCAATAATGCTTCTTCAGGATACTTTGGAAATTAGTGAAACAGGCGATGTTGGTGGAACAGAAACAGAATTCACTTTAGCTAAACTCTTCTCAGAATACGGAATCGAAGTGAATAACGAAGTAGCATACGATTTACTTCAAAATAATGTAGTAAGTATTAATAATGGTTTATTTCAAGTACCTATTGATTATCCATTCTGGATTCTTCCAACTAGACCAGATTCAAATAACGAAATTACTCAGGGTGCACCATCACTTCCAATTTTATGGAGCAATTCTTTAACAATAGGCACTGCGGAAGGTGTAACTGTAACTCCTTTGTATGTAACGTCTACTCAATCGAACACAGAAAATAAAGATACTTTGGATGTTTCGGTTCAAAGAATGTTCTCGGAAAGAGAGAATGATAAATCTTTAACTATCGCAGCGTCTTTAGAGAAAGGTGAATCAAGAGCAATTGTTGTTGGAGATTCAGACGTATTCTCGGACGATATTATTACATCGCTCGTTCAAAGAGATTCACAAGACCAACTAGTATTTACATTCTTGATTAATTCTTTGGAATGGTTGAGTAAGGAACAGAGTCTAACAGAGCTTCGATCAAAAATTAGACAGGTTGTCAGATTTACTCCAGATGAGGCTCAAATTAGTACATTGTTCATTGCAGCTTTTGGATTGCCAATTGCTTCGGTAATCGTTTTTGGAAGCGCTAGGAATTATTTAAGAAAAAGAAGAAAAGACAAAGTCTATGAAGGGTAAAGTAATGCTTATTGGTGGTCACATGACACCTGCACTGGCAGTACTTTCAGAACTTCGAAAAAATGGATATGCAAAATTTGTTTGGGTTGGACAGAAGTACAATCAGATGGGAAACCAATCTCATTCCGCAGAATACATTACAATTTCTAAACTAGGAATTCCATTCATTAACTTAAATTCAGGGAAACTAAATAGACATCTTCCTCTGCGAAAGTTCTATAAATTCTTCTGGGATTTATTTATGGTTTTCGTGGGAATTATTAAAGCGTTTTGGATAGTTCTGAAAGAGCAACCTCAAACCATTGTAAGCTTTGGTGGATACACCGCAGTTCCAATTGCAATTGCAGGTTGGTTGTTCCGCAAGAAGATTGTTACTCATGAGCAAACAGTAGTCGCAGGATTATCAAATAAAATAATTGCCAAGTTTGCTAATAAGGTTTTAGTTTCTTGGGATACATCACTAAAGTACTATCCAAAAAATAAGACTGTTCTAGTTGGGAACCCAATACGAAGAGAGGTTTTGGTTTCTAAAACTGATTTCTATACTAAAGATTTAGATCCAAAAAGACCAACTGTATACATTACTGGCGGAAATCAAGGGTCTAACCAAATCAACAAAAGAGTTTTCGATTTTATTGATAAACTTTTAGAAGATGTAAACGTAATTCATCAAACAGGAAATTCTACAGTTACTAATGACTTCCAGAGAGCAAAAGAAATTCAGAACAGTTTACCGATTGAAAAGAAAAGGAGATACGTTATTACAGATTATGTTTCTACAGAACATATTGGGGAAGTATTCGGAAGAGCTGACCTAGTTGTGGGTAGAAGTGGTGCGAACACAATTACAGAAATTCTTGCTCTTGGGAAATTGTGTGTTTTGATTCCTATTCCCAATACTTCGCATGATGAGCAAGTGGTAAACGCTAAGTATGTAGAGAAAACTGGATTGGGTTATACATTAATCCAAAATGAAAAGATGATGCCAGAAACTCTTTACCAAGCAATTCTAATCGGAATCAATCAAAAGAAGTCGAAAAAAGGATTCAATGGAGAAAGTTTAGAGAGCTGCCAAGACTTCGCAAAAACTTTAATTGACCTAGATGCCCCAAGAAAAATCGCTGAGATTATTAAAGCTCTTTAGGCTGCTTCTGCAAAGTAGTATTGAAATATATCAGCCCTTTCGTTTATAAAATCTTCCACTCGAACTTCAGGTAAATCTTTTTCAGGCATTGATTCGTGGTATTCAGCCCTATCAACATTTACCGGGTTAACCATCTCCTTCCCAAATATAATTGCATTAAAAACTATTGCCAAAGAATATTCGAGTTCAAGTTGTTCTTTCAAAGTTGCTGAGTGAAATCTGAGATTCTTGCCTAGGCATTTTTCTATCAGATCCATGAAGACTGACGTTACTCCATCAAATAGCATTATTCTGAAAGAAGCTAATGACATTGTTTCTGGAAATATATGAACACCTCCTGTATTTTTTAAAATAATGTAGATAAGATTAAACGATTTCATTAATTCATCATTAAATAGCACAACCTCTAAGAAATGTTGTGCCTTCTGATCAGAAATTCCACATGCTTTTAAAAATACACACAAACCATCACTCCTAGCGTTAAACAAGTTATTGTTTATAGTTTCGTTTTCTGTATCTAGATCTCTCATCATCTCGTTAACTTTAGCTTCTCCAAATTCGTCAACCAAAAGTGCATGCAATTCAGCTTCGATTTCTCTTACATTTTCCATTTTGTAAATTGATGTGTATGTTTCTTGTAAATTCTCAGGATTTTACTTTATAAATTCCACTTCCACAAGGGTGCTTTATTGCCTAAAAATGTTATATAATAGCCCTTAGGAGAAATTGCAGCGAAAGGATATGTGTGCAAGTTCAAGGAGCTTTTATACATATTCTTTTCGCAATCACCTCCTAATTAATTTTTATTATAAAAGTATGGAGATATCCAAAACATACGACTTCTTAGGAAAAGAAGTTAAACTTTCCACAGGCAAATTGGCTTGGCAGGCAGCAGGATCTGTATTGCTTGAACTGGGCGGAACAACTTTGTTTGCTACTGTAACAGTTTCTAAGGAAGAAACTCAGCAAGATTTCTTTCCATTGTCTGTTGAATACGTAGAAAAAATGTACGCTAGAGGAGCAATCAACAGCTCTAAATATTTAAAAAGAGAAGGATCACCTTCTGACGAAGCTATTATCAAAGCTAGACAGGTAGACCATTCAATCAGATCTTTATTCCCAAAGGGATTTAGAAAACCTGTTTTAGTGGCTCTTACAGTTATGAGCTACGATGGAATTAATGACCCTGAGCCACTAGCTGTTTTTGGGGCAAGTATCGCTTTAATGATGGCTGGAGTTCCATATTTTGGACCTTCTTCAAGCGTTGTTACATCAGTAAGTACTAACGGAGATATTCATTTGAATTCATTAGTTACAGAAAGAAACGACGAAATCGCTGAATTCTTAATCTCTGGAGTAACAGGAAAATTCTTAAACATCGAAGGATGGGGTAAAGAATTACCAGAAGATAAGATGGACCAGGTTCTTGATAAGTCTATGGAAGCAATTACTGCTTTAAACGAAATTCAGAACGACTTTGTAAACGAATACTTCTCAAAGAAAGGGGAAGAACGAATGACTGATTTTGGTGATGACATCGAATTACCAGCTCCAAAAGAGGTTATCGAATTGATCAAAGCTAAAAAGATTGCTGAAATTGAAAACAGCATTTTCCAACCAGAAAAAGCTGATAGAAATGGAATGATTGCAACAATCACAAAAGAATTGTTAGAGGACGAATTGTTTACAAAAGAAGGTGCAGAATTCACTGCTCACGATTTAGACATGGGAATTGACTACGTTGCTAGAAAAGTTCTAAGAGATTCTATTATGAAAAATAATAAGAGAAGATTAGAAAGAGGTTTAGACCAAATCAGACCTTTGTCTGCTGAAGTTGATGTAATCAATACAGTTCACGGAAGTGCGTTGTTCAATAGAGGATTAACTCAGTCCTTATCTATTGTAACTTTAGGTTCTCTAGGAGACGCTCAAGTTCTTGATGAGATGGAAGGAGAATCCACAAAAAGCTTTATGCACCACTACAACATGCCTCCATACTCAACAGGAGAAGCTGGAAAATTCAATTTTAGACCTGGTAGAAGAGAGGTTGGACACGGAGCAATTGGAGAAAACGCTTTGAAGAACATGTTGCCTTCTGAGGATGTATTCCCATACACAATTAGAGTTGTATCAGAAATTCTATCTTCTAACGGATCAACATCTATGGCTGCAACTTGTGCATCTTGCATGGCGTTGATGGCTGCAGGAGTCCCAATGAAGGCAGCAGTTGCTGGAATCGGAGTTGGTTTGATTACAAACTCAGAAAATGAAGATGACTACAGACTATTGTTAGACATCGAAGGAATTGAAGATTTCTATGGAGACATGGACTTTAAAGTTACAGGAACTACAGAAGGAATTACAGCTATTCAATACGAAAACAAATTGAGAGGAGTAAAACCAGCTGTTCTTAAAGAAGCATTCAGACTTGCTAAAACTGGAAGACTTCAAGTATTAGAAGTTATGAAGGCAGCAATTCCTGCACCAAGACCAGAAGTTAGTCCTAATGCACCAATTGTAACTACAATCTCAATCGATAAAGAAAGAATAGGTGAGTTTATTGGCCCAGGAGGAAAGAATATCCGAGAATTAATTGAGAGAGGAAAAGAACTTGGAAAAGATCTTGACTTAAATATCGACGACGAAGGAACAATTCTTGTGACTGCCTCAAATAAAGCTCAATTAGACTTTGTTAAGAGTCAATTAGATTCAAGATTCGAGCAGGCTGAGATTGGAAAGACTTACACTGGAAGAATTTCTAAGCCAATGCCTTACGGAATCTTTGTTGATGTAACTCAGAATATTTCAGGACTTTGTCATGTTTCAGCTATCGCAGAAAATACTCGAGACATGAAAGTTGAAGAAGTTTTCAAACCGGGAGAAATCGTAAACGTAAAAGTTGAAAAAATCGAAAGAGGAAAACTAAGCTTCACAATGAAGGGAGTAGAGCAACCTGCAGAAATGGCAGCTAAGCTTGAAAAATATAATCAGAAGAAGTAATAGATTCGAAAAAGCTATGCAGATCCCGCTGTCACCCTGAGCGTAGTCGAAGGGAGGCGGGAACTAGGGTTTTAGAATCCGCTTCTACTTGTCGATTATTTGTTCTACAATAAATAAAGTTATCAATACTACTTTGAAGGAAGAAAACTGGGCAAAATTCATCTCAGGGATATCGCATCCACTATTTGTACTAGTTCTAGGTATGTCTTTTGGCTTATACAGTCTTGTTATTCAGTACGATCCATTCCAGTATATAGCTTTCCTTTTCTTAGTAACTGTAATTCCTGTATACTTCTATCTTTGGCAGTTATTTAAAGAGAATAGAAATGGAAACGGATTTGCACTTTCTAGAGAAAATAGAAATATTGTTTACTTGTCTGCGTTATTCGGTGCAGTTTTTGCAGTTGTGATTACAAAAGCTTTCAACATGAATTACTTTTGGATGTACATTGCCATGCTTCTAACTGTGCTTTTTGGAATTTTGTATTTTGTTAATAAATTTATAGATAAAATGAGTTTTCATACCTATTCTTGGGGATTCACAATGATTTTCTTAGCAAATGCGATTTCGTTATGGTGGTTAGTGGGATTGATTGGACTGCCTTTAATTGCTCAATCAAGATTGGTTTTGGAAAAGCATAATAAATTTCAACTATTCATTGGAGCAGCTTTGGGAATGTTTATTGGTTTAATATCTTGGACATTCGTATAACATGACACCTATCAGAAGAAGTCTGCAAAATCTTAGAAATATCCTGTCGATGGAACAGACTGAGATTTTGCAGACTGCTTTATTCGCAATGTTACCAGTACTTTTAACAAAGATAACTGGACAGGTTTTCAATCTTCTTGCTGCATCATCATTTGGAACAAAAAGTGTTGAATACAATCAATTTATTCTTGCTAGCTCAATTCCTGATTTAATTTCGAATGTATTAATTTTAGGTTCTGTAGGAGCGGTTGTAATTCCAACGCTGATTTCTGCAAGAAAAAAGGAAGGAGAAGAAGCCTTCTTGAGATTGTACAATGCTATTTTGAATTGGTCTTTGCTAATCTTTGGAATTCTTTCAATAGTAATTTTCTTCTTTGCTGATAGATTCTTCCCATTGTATTTAGGAGCATTTGCTGGTGAGAATTATCCCACACCAGATCAAATGTCCAACATTGTTGATTATTTAAGAGTACTTTTATTGCCACAAATAATCTTGGCAATAAGTGTTTTCATTTCTAATGGAATTAATATTTATAATAGATACTTAGTTCCTCAGCTTTCACCGTTATTTTTCAACTTAGGAAGAATTTTTGGATTGATTGTACTTATCCCGTTAATGGGTGGAAATCCTTCCCCATGGGCTGTTGTAATTGGAGTTTATATCGGTTCAGTTTTACACTTGCTTGTTCAAATTCCGTTAGCTCGTTACCTTGGATTGAGGTATATGATGATTTTCTCATTTAAGGGTCCTTATTTGGGTGAATTGCTGCGAATTTCGATACCTAGAATGTTTGCAGTAGCATCGGAACATATTGCTTTGACTATCAACGATGCAATCGCATTTGGGGTTAAAGCTGCAACTTCTTTGAACTTTGCAAATTCCTTATCGTTAGTTGTTCCGCAATTGTTCGCATTTACTTTTGCATATGCGTCTTTCCCAAAGCTTTCTGAACACTACGAAGATAAAGATTATAAAGGAATCGTTTACATTGTGAATAAAACTTTCAATGAAATGATTTTCTTAGCGTTGCCTTTCATAATTACTTTGATAATTATGAGAGTTCCTGTAGTTAGACTTACGTTTGGTTTAAAAACGGATACAGCTTTAGACTTAGATGGAACTTATCAAATTGCTTGGGTTCTTTTGTGGTTCGCTGTGGGACACATTTTCGTTATTGGCAAATGGTACATGTACAGGCTTTACTACGCATCCAAGGAAACTCTAATGCCATTTTTGATATCTTTAGGATCGCTAATATTAAACATCGTACTTGCAATCGCATTTACAAACTTGTTTAGTCATAATGCTGAATATGCAATTACCGCAACTCACGTAACAATGGAAAATCTGACAACTAGAGGTGAGGGGATGGCTGCAGTTGGAGGAATCTCTTTAGGGATGAGTGTAGCTTACACTATCGAATTTGTGGCTTTGATTCTTGTATTTAACTATACAAAATTCAAACTTGAACTAGGAAAATTATTCAAATCACTAATCCCAAAATTCATTGCAGGTCTAGCTATGTTTGTAACAATGTATTTAATGTACAAAACTTGGAATGTACTTTATTACACAGTGCCAACTTCGACGGGTAATGCTTATAGAGGATCTACAACAATAAACTTGTTCATTCTTACAATGATTACTGTTGCAACTTCATCTATGGTGTATTACCTAGTTTCCCATCTATTAAAGATGGAGGAGCTAAAAATCCTGAGAAGATACCTGAATCCAATATTCAGACTTGGAGGATTAAGACTTTAAGGATTCAATTTCTTGTAGAAAGGTTCCCATTTTTCGATTTCGACCTCCTGAGCTCGAGCTGTTTCACTGATCCCTAGCTCTTTTACAGCGTTTCGAACATCTTCAGCTTTATACTTGTTTGAATTTACTATGTTTCCTACCATCTGTTTTCTTGGAGATGAGTAAGCAATTTTGATAAATTTGATTAATGATTCAGAGAAACCTTTACCATTTGGTGTGATCTGTAGAATACCTCCGTTTACCTTAGGAACTGGAAAAAAGTGTCTTGCAGGAATACTTTCGAACTTTTTCACTTTTGATCTAATGTGCATTAAGGTGCTAAAGAAATTAGCTTTTGGTGGCATAGATACAATATCTTGAGACACCTCTTCCTGAACAATGAATGTCATGTTGGAAACATCTAAAAGTCCTTGCTCATGGGCTGATAAGAATTTATCGATGATCTTCTTTGAAATATTGTAAGGTAAAGAACCGATAATTTTCACTGACTTTCCCGCGAATTTATCGTAGAAATCTTTATCTAAATCCATTACGTCTTTGTGTACAATCTGAATTTGTGAATCTGGATCTGCATCGATGTCGAATCTCTTAATCAATTTAGGAATTAGGTCATAATCGACCTCTACACACATTACTTTTACATGAGATTCCAACAAAAATTGGGTGATGTTTCCATCTCCCGGACCTATTTCGATGTATTGATCACCTTCTTGTGGATCAGATACTTCAACCAATCTCCACGCAAATCTGGTATTCTTTAAGAAGTTCTGACCAAATCTTTTTTTGAAATTATGCGACACTTGAAATTTACTAAATACGTCTTACATTTTACCATTTTTGTCGGATTTTTATTACTATTTACTGCAAGTGTAAAGGCAAGCGGTAACATTGTGGAAGGATCAATAAAAGCTGAATACCAAGTTTATGACGATAACTCGTTGTCGTATACATTAAATTTTGAAATTGAAAATACCACACCAGACAAATACATTACCTCTTTTGAATTTTCTATCCCATTCAAAGAATACTCAGCATTGAATGTAAGCACAAATGATTTGCAAGACTATAAAGTAACTCCAGGCGAATACAATAGCATTCTTTTAAACTTCGCAAGACCACTCCCGTACATGGCTAGAAGTTCTGTTTATGTGAATTTAACTGTCTCGACAGTGGAAAGTAATATCAGTGGCTTTAGAGAGTTAGATCTTGTGAATCCAATTACAGGTCAAAACGTTTACTACACCTTAGCTTTTCCAGAGAGCTATGGCAGTGCTTATCTATCGAGAGATGTTAGTCCATCAACGATCACTTCTCAGAATCAGAAAATTTCGACTTTCACCTCTACAGAAAATTTGAAGGTTACCTGGAGAACAAGTAACATGTACAGTTTTAGACTTAAGTACACATTGCTTGCAGAGGAAGGCAGCGATATTCTTGTGAATCTACCCGCTCAAGATGCAGGGCAAAGTATTCAGTATTCAAAAATGACTGGGGTTATAGCGGGTTTAAAAGGTCATTCTAACTATTATGGGGTTGCTAAACCCGGTGAAGTCCTAATAGAAGCCTCAGCAGATATTCAATCACAGGAATCTGATACTGTGTCAGAGACAGAAGGAATTGAGGTTAACGAGGATTCAACATTCTATAAGGAGTTAGCTCAAGAAGCTCAATTTAAAGACAGGACAAAGGTTCTAGATTATTTGAAATCGAGTATGAATCTTAATAGAGGCTTTAAAGTTTCTAGAGATTTAACAGATGTGTTGTGGACTAAAGCCGATAGTGGCGAAGCTCTGAATAGTTTCGAAGCTGCAATGATAATCAGTTCATCCTTAAACAAAGCTGGAGTTAAAGCAGAAGTAAGATATGGATATATTTTAGATCCTTTTGAAATCAATTTCCCCATTGCTTGGGTAGCTTCGGAGGTAGGGGAAATTAACCTATTTGCTGAACAGTTTTTAGGAAACCAAAATCCTACGAAACTAATAATGGGAAGAGTAACTAATAATGTTAAAGATCTTGCATTGGGAGTTTTTGGTGATACTCCAGAGGTTGTAAGAATCGAACCGATGTCTGCGTTAACAATGCCAGAACAAGGTGAAATTACAATAACAGACACTTCTGCTAACCTTGTACAGATTTCAAATAAAACGAATTCAATTTTTACTATTAACAAATCTGAACTTAATGGAGCACTGAATTTGATTGTGAACAGTTTTGATAGAGTAATAATTCCTGGAGAGAATCTAATTCCAATAAACAAAGCTCCTGGTACATTAAAAATCGAACTGAGCAATGGCAAGATTCTAGAACTTACAGTGCTATCGAGCGCATCTTATCCTGTAAATACTGCATTGGACTCTGTCGTAAAAACATCGCTTTTGATTGCAGGTGGGGTAATAATTTTCGTTTTGGTGTTCTTTGTTAAGAAGAAAAACTCTAAAGAATTGACTTTCGTATCGCAGACCTAACTTCTTCGGGTAATTGCTCAATTTCGTCAGCGAATTTCTTAAATATATCCTGAAGAATTTCTTTTCCTCTAAGAATTAAGTTTTGCTCCGCTAATTGATCAATTAAACCAGATTTACCAATCTTCCAGTAATCTGACTCAATTTCGGCTGCCTGTTCTAAAGTCAGCAAAGGTCTGATTTTGTTAGTAATTTGAAAGAGCTGCTCAGCGATTAGTGTTTCTGAATTATCGAACAGAATGTCGTAATGTTCCCTTATTTGTACCTGATCAAAAATATCAAACCCGTACATCTTATAAGCTTCTCGCAAAGATGCGTCTCTTTCTTTCTGAATATCAACATCTTCTGCTCTAGAATCAGTTATGAAGTGACTTCTTCGAGATTCGTCCGATCCGATAAGGAAGATCTTAGTTAGATTTTCGCTATCAGGTATGAAGAATCCTGCTATATCGCTATCTACTATTAAATCATCTGAACTTTCTGCAAAAAGTGTTGAAATATATTTGTCGTAAAGAGGTCCGTAGTATGGTTGAATAAGGCTTTCAGCTTTAACGATATCTGCGCCAGTTTCGCCGAGGTTCATTCCTTTAAGAATTAATCGAAACGTTTCTGAGCCACGAACGAGCTTTAGTTTGTAAATTTTCGCGAGTAAAAGAGTAAGTGTTGTTGCTCCGCAACCTGGCCATCCCGAAACTACTATTTTCATATTACTATCAAAATACCACTAATGAATTTAGGTGTCTATCTAGGCTCGAGTCCTGTTATGGTACAATTGTCCTATAATTTATTAACTAAGATTATGGAAGTATTCATCATTGTATGTTTATTCTGCTTACTACCATTGGCTGTAATAATATTTTTTCTAACGTTCTTTATTGTAGAGCAGCAAAGTGTTTTCATTGTTGAGACTTTCGGTAAATTCTCGTATATTGCTAATCCAGGATTACATTTCAAAATCCCTCTAGTACAACGAATAGCTGGAAAACTATCTTTAAGGGTTATGCAGCTTGATATGAAAGCAGAAACAAAAACTAAGGACAACGTTTTCGTAAACGTTATTATTTCTGTTCAGTACTATGTACTATCGGATAAAGTATATGATGCTTACTATAAATTGAATAGTCCAGACAGACAGATCAATTCGTATGTTTTTGATGTTGTTAGAGCAAGAGTTCCTTCAATCAATCTAGACGATTTATTCGAAAAGAAAGACGAAATCGCTATTGCAGTTAAGGAAGAATTGAATGAAACAATGAACAGCTTTGGATTCGCAATTTTAAATGCTTTGGTAACAGATATTGAACCAGACAAAAAAGTAAAAGAAGCTATGAACGAAATTAACGCAGCACAAAGAATGAGAGTAGCTGCTAGCGAAAAAGGAGAAGCAGATAGAATTTTAAAAGTAAAATCTGCTGAAGCTGATGCTCAATCAAAAGCATTACAAGGAAAAGGTATTGCTGATCAGAGGAAAGCTATTATTGAAGGTCTTAAAGATTCAGTAGAAGACTTTAAAAACAGCATTCAAGGTTCAACAGCACAGGATGTTATGAATTTAGTTCTAGTTACTCAGTATTTCGACACACTAAAGGAGATGGGTCAATCAGGTCATACTAATACAATACTATTACCTCATTCACCGGGAGCGATAAGTGATATCTCAGCTCAAATTAGAGAAGCTATTATCACAGGGAATCGAATAAACGATGTAAGTAAGTAAGAGATACTCAAACGCAGAAAAGGAGTTTCGAAAGAAGCTCTTTTTTAGTATATAAACTTTTCTTGGTCAGCATCTTTGTCTTTGTAGATTGTATTTACAACAACGTCACCTTTCTTTTTCCCTGCCTTTTGTTCTTCGTCTACTAGATTAGAAGCAAGTTTTACTCTATTTTGAAGTTCAGCGCGTTTCTTTTGGTAAGAAGAAAGAGCAAACACTGCAAGCATAATTACACCAACTATAATCAAAGCTACATACTCAAATTTCAAATCACTGAATAATAATATAACTGCAGCTACAACTGCCATAATTGCTCCCTCGATCAGCACTACAAGTTTCTTTGAATATCCGCTCGCCAAGAGTCTATGATGAAAATGGTTGTAACCGCTGACTCCAAAAATTTTCCAAGGCTTGCTTCTTAATTCAGGGTGATCCCTCAGTCTTGTGTAAACAACATAAAGTCCATCCATTATAGGTAAAGCCAAGATAAGCAGTGTTGCAGACCACCTGGCACCTCCAAGTATTGCGAAAATTGACAGTAGATAGCCGTTCAAATAGTCTCCAATCGAACCATACATGATTTTCCCAGGATTATAATTGAAAGGTAAAACTCCCAACACAGAACCTAAATGAACAGAAATTAAAGCTGCTAAAGGTAAGTTGTTTGCTGAAGTAACTAAAATCAACAATGTTATTAATGCGATACTAGTAACAGTTGCGTTTAAAGCATCAACGCCACCAACCCAGTTAATGACATTTATAAGTCCAACTATCCAAAGAACCGTAAGGATAGCCGCGGGGAAAATTAAACTAAAGCTAAAATCACCTGCCTGAATCATCACATTGAACCATTGGAAATCAATCTGGAAGCCAAACAATGATATCGAATTAATAGAAATTCCTGAAATAACTACACAAAAGGCAGCAAGGAACTGAAGTCCAAGCTGAGCCGCTGCCGATATCTCAAAAATATCGTCCATAAAACCAAGAAGGATAATAATTCCCAGCCCTATGAAAACTCCAAGATAATTTGATAAAGATGAGTAGTTCGAAGACCTTAAAACAAAGAACAAAAGCAATATAGACATGGAAATAACCATAGCTAGTCCACCTAATTTGGGGTAAGGATATGAGTGGACTCTGGATGTAAGACCTCTTTCTGTTCGATTTCTGAGTGAAGCAGGTAGATCTATTGCACCAACAAATTTAGCTAATCTCCCAACTAACGGTGTAACAAAGAATGTAATCAAAAAAGCTACTAGAGTAAGAAAAAGCAAGTTGGATAAGTTTTGAATTAGGATTTCGTTCATTAGGAAACAAGGCTAAAAATTTGAATAGCACTGATTATTATCAAAATATTGAATAATGATACTATTCCCAAAGCTATAATAGATAACCTTCTATCTATGAAACTGACTCGTATACAATAAAAAATCACCGAAATCTCAATTGCTAGAACTATAAACGGCACAATAACTAGTAAGAATTTGTCAATCTGGACCCAGATTTTCTCGATATAGTTGTAGATCAATGGCATTTTCTCTGGTAACTCTCCAATTTTGAACAACAAATAGGCGAAAATACCTAAATTTGTTAGGATAGAAGAGACTACTGCTAAGATAAAGGCAAAAGTTCTAGAAATTGGGAAATATTCGATTTGCCCTATTAGCTTATTGATAGTTCTTCGATTTCCAAAATCAAAACCCATTTGACCAGGCAATACAACATTTTGGAGTTCAAAATTATCTTCTTCTATATTCATAAAAATTTGGGTTCCGGAAGTCTCCGGTTGCTATTTTATTTTAGCTTATACAATTAGAAATAGCCAATCCCTTGTGATATAATTCGATGTTTAAGTTTTAGAAAACACTTATGTCACAATCAGATTTTATATCAGCAATTAGACAAATTGCAGCTGAAAGAAAGATAGATGCCGATGAGATCATTAATGCAGTGAAAGAAGCTGTAGCTTCTACATATAAAGCAGAATACGGTTTTGGAGATCAAGATAGATTAAAAGTTGAAATCAACCCAGAAGAAGGAAATATTCAGGTTTTTGCTGAAAAAGAAGTGGTGGCTACTGTAGAGGATGAAAGTATCGAGATCAGTTTAGAAGCTGCTAAGAAGACAGATAAATCATTAAAACTAGGAGATTTTGTATTAGTTGATATTACTCCAAAAGGAGACTTCGGAAGAATTGCAGCTCAAACAGCAAGACAGATCATTGTTCAGAGATTAAGAGAAGCTGAGAAAGATGCAGCAATCAGACAAGTTCAGGACAAGGTTGGAGAAGTTGTTACTGTATTCGTTCAGAAAGTTACACAAACTGGAGATGTTATCTGCGAAATCAATAGAGCTAAAGCAGTAATGCCTAAGGAAGAGAAGATTAACGGAGAATTCTACAAATTAGGAAGCAATATCAAAGTATTGTTAAAAGAAATTATAGAGGAAGAAAGTGGAAACAAATACTTATTAGTTTCTAGAGCTGATCCTGAATTCTTACACGGATTATTCAAGATGGAAGTTCCTGAAATTGAATCTGGAACAGTTGAAATTGTAAGCATTGCAAGAGAACCTGGATCAAGATCAAAAGTAGCTGTTAGATCATTGGCACAAGGTGTTGACCCAATTGGATCATGCGTTGGACAAAAGGGAATTAGAATTAATGCAATTTCTAATGAACTAAAAGCTGGAGCATTCGAAGAAAAAATTGACATTATTCCATGGGCAGAAGACAGAGAGAAATTCTTAATGAACTCTATTAGTCCTGCAGAAGCTATCGAAGTGAAGATTGTAAGCGAAGAAGAAAAGCAAGCTATTATAGTTGTTCCAGATACTAAAGAATCATTGGCAATCGGAAGAGATGGCCAGAACGTAAGATTGGCAAGCAAATTGACTGGATGGTCAATTGAAATTAAAGGAGAATCAGAAGCAGCTGGAAGAGCTAAACCAGAAGCAGAAGTTGTAGCTGAAGAGCCAACTGTAGTAGCAGAGGGTGCTGTAGAATAATTGAATTTAAGTTGAATTTTGAAAACTCCCGAAAGGGAGTTTTTTGTTATACACAAAGCTTAATTACTACGTGATATAATTGCGAGCCATGGAACTGAAATCTCGAACTTGGATCTTTCATTTGTTTGAATTTTCAGTCGAAGGCTGCAATTGGCCTCATCGTCTAACGGTTAGGACAGCAGATTCTCAATCTGCTAATCGGAGTTCGATTCTCCGTGAGGTCATACAAAAAGCCCAGTCGGATGACAGGGCTTTTTGCTTTAGTCCATTAATGATATACTTCCCGTGTATAACACGAGCTAATGTCAACAGAAGATATCTTTAGTCCCAATCTGATTGTAAAAGAAATTACAGATGTGCTGAGGGATAGAATTATCGATCTAGAAAAAAAGCACAGTATTCCAGCAGGTTATCTAAAAACTGCTCTTGCATTGCACATCCCTAAATTTTCACTTGAAGAAATCTATACTGATGGAAATGTGGAATTTCAGACACCTTATCTTGAGGCGAAAAGGTTGGCTCTTATATTAGGAAAGAAAATCAATAGTTTGCCTAAAGGTTTAAAGCATTTAGTAACAAGCTCTACCGATAAGTTATCAAAAGTTAAACATAATCATGGAAAGATAATCGAAGTTGACATACAGGGTAAAGAACTAGAAATTGAATTTAAAGAAGTAGATCCCGAGATTGGTTTTGCAATTCAAGAGAACCTTCACTATATTGGTAAAAGACGAGAAGATACTCTTATACATCTGGGACTTTTTAGAAAAGGTGAGCAATTTCCATTCGCATATTCTGCTTACTCAAAATTAGATAGAATTTATTTGCAGAAAGCACTTCCCTTTGATGTAGAAATGGAAAAAATGCTAGTTTTAACTCGAGCATACAATATTAATGGTGCGCCTGTGAACGCGATGTCATTATTATTTAGTTTAGGCGCGCAGTTCATTGTGCAGAAGTTTAAAGAAACTTACACAGGAATAATATCAGCGGTCAATCCAAATATTTTATTTTATGGTTCAATCTTTAAAGGATCCTCATTTTATACCTTTGCTACGGTTCCTTTTTTGCCAATCTATTTCGATGGAAACTATGTTACAAGAAAATCTATCGAAGGTACTGATACAATGAATTCAGGGAAACTAATCAGAACTAAAATCGAATGTAAACCGACAATTTGGATGGGACATGGTTTCTCAAAAAAGATTGCAGATAAATTTATGGATAGTAAAATTGTGCATATTTCAGAAGAATCCTACTTACAAGGTTAAGCCCTATGATCGAAATTGAAAAAAGAGGCAGGTTAGATCCTCAAAACAAGCTAAAACTAAGGAACTTTTTGCAGAAGAATGCAACTTTGGTAAATGATTGTAATCAATTAAATATTTTTATCGAGTTCAACAATCCATTCTTAGGTGATATAGAGAATACAAAAGCTTCCATAAATGTATCAATTTCAAAAGATAAAATTAATCATACTATTAAATGCAAACTGAAAAGTAAAACTGGAAGAATGGAATCTGGAAAACGTATTGAAAGTAGTATGGATTTTACTAAATCAGATCTTGATGAAGTATTTAAATTCCTCTCAATATTTCAAATAACTGAAGGGTGTCCTCGTTTTTATCATAGAGAAGATTACTCGTACAATGGACTGAACATTACTTTAAAAGAAGGCGGTTTAGCACCAGATCATTTTGAAATCGATATTGAACTGGAAGATAAAGACCAAGAAGATGATGCAGAAAAATTAATTGAAGACTTTTTATCACAACATAATCTACAGGCTTATACCGAGAGTGAATATAAAGAAATCATGCTTAATGTATTCAAGGAAAATCCTCCAATTCCAATGAGTGAAATTGATCTAGGGTTGATTGGATAGTCTTTGGTTGTAATCTTCGTCTTGTTCGGCGGAATTATTCAAAGATACTTTTACAATATCACTTTTGTTCTTCTTGTATTTAAATGCTGCCCATTCAAGGTAGTCATTCTGTTCCTTGTCCAATACTATTTGAAATCGGACTTTTGATTTTGAGGAACTCTTTGTTAAAAAGTCTTTGACTAATGCTTTAAGATCCTTTGCATTTGCGTAGTTTTTCATTGTAAGGAAAGAGGATTTCGAACCGCTGATAAACAGATCTTCCATCGCTTTATCAGATATATTTGCAAGTAGTAGTGCAGGTTTTGATTTGTCTAGAGCAAAAGTTAGTTGATGTCCTATGCTCATACTTTTTACAGTACTGTCGAAAATAACGACGTCTGCATCAATTATTGCCGACATTACTGAAGAGTAGTGATTACCCCTATTTAACTCAGGCTCATTCTTTGCAGCTAAGTCAACAGAACGTTTTAGCCAGTCTCTTGTTAATTCATGACCTTCTTCTGAGATAGTCTTTACTATTGTTTCGTAATTTTCTCTATGTTTTAAGATATCGTTTGTTGAACAACTAAAGAAGACTTTCATGAAATTAATGTATTTGATTAATATAATTGACAAAATTGCTTGACATAAAATCAATTGCAATAGTAATATTTATACACATGGTATTACACATAACTGTATAATTATACACATGTGTGTATGGAGAGTCAATGTAAAAAAAGCTGGTTGGTTTTTGATTTCGAGGTCTAAACCAATCAGCTTCGTACCAAGATTAACATCAGAGTGTTCTCTGTGTTTTTCTTGCAATCATAATTCTACATTAGTCTTCAAAAAATGTCAATCAATATTGGCACTATCGTATTGCTGGGAAAGAGAATTGGCGAGTTTTCGCAATCATAATAAAGGACATTTAATAAAAAAGTACTCGCACAGAATTTAGTTGTAAAAGGCATTAATTCATAAGCTACTTAATTATTACTAATAATATTATGAGAGATAATATAAACCATGTTATTTCTAAATCTCTTATTGTGGGGGAAGATAGTTTTCCTACGAGAAACGATTACGAGGAGTACTGCTTAGGGAAAGGATACGCTAAAGCACCAGATGAAGTTTGGGAAAATGATCACTCTGTAAAAATGATACAGCAACATTGGCATCACACTGGTCAAAATGGTTGTGTCTTTGCTCAATCAATTGCATATAAGCAGGAAGAGATTGGCTGGGAAAGCAAAATTATAAGAAACTTAGAGGATCAGACTCTTGCTGAATTAGACGAAATGATATCGCAAGCAATTGCTGATCCGCATAACGAAGTTATTAGTTTTCTTTTTCCAGATGTAACGACTCCAGAACAAGTTTCTCGGATAGTTAATTCTCTTGTATGTTTAAAAAATATCCGAGTTGGACATATAAAGCCTGTAGGTGATTTAGTTTCAATTGGTTTAAGAACGCCTCTCGGAGATGAGGACGTACTTTCCTGGTTGGTAGCATTCGCCCCACTGGAATACATGCCAGTAACTCGGCAAGCTCCAGTATTTGAACTTGCAATTAGAACTAAATTGAAGGGCGATCATCTATTTTATAGGTTAAACGATAATCAAGAAGAAGCTCATCTTGCTGATGTAGCTC
This sequence comes from Patescibacteria group bacterium, assembly GCA_963169855.1. GTDB lineage: Bacteria > Patescibacteriota > Dojkabacteria > J137 > J137 > KLAP211. The sequence goes on along the minus strand of CAUJCN010000002.1, from coordinate 209,296 downwards.
TGGGTTACAGTGATAAAACAATGGAACGTTTATGGGATGCAACTTCTAAAAGAACAAGAAAACTATTGGGTGGAGATGAAGCTAGAAAACAAAACTCTATTGCAAGTGCAAAAGTTACAATTGCTTTACCAAATCAATTGTGTTCATTTATTGAAAACTTTTAGTTATGAATGTAGTAATAATTTCTGGACCAAATACAGTTGGAAAAGGAACTGTACTTGACCAAATAATAAAAAAATCTGATTCTAAAGTTACAAAAGTAATTCGATATACATCCAGATCTATTGGGAAAAATGAGATTAATGGAGTTACATACAATTTTGTATCTCAGATTGAATTTGAAGAGATGTTAGTACGACAAGAGTTTGGAGAGTTTACAAATTTCAAACATGGGTATTATGGTACAAGGTTAATAGATATAATAGAAATTATTCGAGATGGGAAGACTGCTATTTTAGATCTAGATGTTTTATCAGGAGTAAAGCTTAATGCATTATTATCAGAACTAGGAATTTCATCAAGGAGATACTTCATCAGTCCTGTATCTAATGAAATATTACTAAAAGATGATGGGATAGAGTTAGCATTGGAAGAAATTAGAAGAAGAATACTTTCAAGAAATAGAGGATTCGATGTAGATGAATCAGTCATTGAGCACAGATTAAATGTTGCAAGTGAGCAGTTAAGGGAACACATTAGTTATGAGCATTTAGTCGAAAACTCGATTGAGAATCCTGCTGGAGCAGCGGATTCAATTGTTGCTGAAATACTTAATCTTAATACGGAGTTACATCATATTTATTAATATATTACTATGATTGAAGTTGAAAAACGTGCTTTGATATCAAACGCCAAAAACGATGAGCTTCTTATATACTTAAATTCGAATAGTAAGAAATTAAGTGAAGTTAAAAGATATACTTTAGTAAAAGTTCAAAACTCTGATTTTACTTCCGATCCTAACAATGATCTTGATATTAAAATTAGAACAACTAAAAATGAGTCCCTATTCACAGTGAAGAAAGGAAATTGGCATGATAGTTCTGGTAGAAAAGAGAACGAAATTCATTTTCAGAATGATGAGATTTCAGAAATTGTAAACATGCTTACTTCTCTAGGATTCAACTACTTTGTATCAATGTATGTAACTAGAAAAAAGTATGAATTAAATGGTCTCATCATAACTATTGATTCGTATCATCATATGGATGAAATCCTTGTCGAAGTTGAAAAGACGGTAGATGAGAAATCTTCAACTACTATAGCTGAAAAAGATATCGAAGATTTCTTCTTAGCTCAGAATTTAAAAGTTCTCAATTCCGAAGATACAATTTCATTCATCAACAAAATTAATCAGATTGAAGAAACTCAAGTAGATTTTACAAAATTATCAGTTGATCAGTGGTTTAGTCAATGGAAAGAATTTATTTCTTGTAATATTTAATATTCTCATATGAAAACTCAACTTGGTGGTAAATTTTCAAAGCTAGAAAATGGACTTTTCGAACTTAAAAAGAAACTAGAGTCTGCTGGAGTTATTGTTGAATTTCCTTTTAATGATGGAATTATCGGTCAGCATAACGGAATAGATGTCACTTTTATTCCTACAGAAGAAAAGAACTTCCATTCAGTAGAGATAGATTTCTTTAAAGCAATCAAGAGAAATCCTATTCACGTTGTTCATAACAAATTCGTTGATCAGATAGGATATATCGGAGTTAGTGCTAGTATAGAAATCGCTTATGCAATACTTCACGATAAGCCAATTCTATTTCTATATAAACCGATGTTTTCGGATTCAGTAAATCCATATATCAAACACTTGATCCTTCGAAATGTTAAAGCTATTAGGATTAAAAGAATTGATGATTGGAGACCCGAGGAAGTTAAAAACTTTATTGAAGATTTTACTAATACAGGGGTAGAATATGATATCAATGTCGAAGACGAAATCCAAATTATGGATCTCGTTAATGATTTACTAGAGTCATATAAATAATTTATGGAAGATTTTGGAAATTTACTGAGTTTAGAAAGACATGATGATGTGATAGAAAAGTATGTACTAAATCTAAACGAATTGTATCCTGACGAATTAGATAGAAAAGCTTTCGAAGGTAGATGGGATAGTTTCTACAAATCTGATGAGATGAATGATGGCGTCTTGTTTAAAGATGGTCACAGAATAACATATCTTTCAGAAAGGATGATTCCTGACAAAGATGATGGCCGATCGCCTCTGTTACTCATGTTTGGAAATCCAGCACCAAGTTCTATCAATCTAAAAATGATTTTTTCGTATGAAGGTAATGGACGTGAACACAGAATTTGGAGGATCTTTAGAAAAATCCAACTCTTAAATTTTAATACTGATCAAACACTACATAATCAATCAAGAGAGCAGTTAAATTCAACAAGAAGAACTCAACTTTTAGAGTTGGATTATCAATCTCCATTTAGATTAGGTTTCATATCTTTTATTTCCATGCCTTCGACTCCAAGTACCGAACCATGGACAGGGGTCTCTGGAGTTCGGAGGTTATTTGGATCGAATGTGTTTAAAAGAATCCAACAAGCAGAAAAACAAAAACATCTTAAAATAATAAGAGAATTCATGCCTAAAGGGGGTAATGTTTTAGTGTTTCAAAAAGATGCTTACAATATTCTGCGTAGAGATAATGCTCCTGAGTATGCAAGATCGGCGACTGTGGACGGCACTTTAGTTTCTGACTTAGAAAATGTACCTAATGTAAAAGTTCATGGAGTTCCTCCAACACGTTCTTTGAATGGAGGAAAACCACTACAAGCATTACAGGATCTTATTACTGGTTTTGGTGAGACTTAGACAACCCAATTCCAAGCGTAACCAATCGTCAGTACATTAAACACCAATCCAACAACGATTAGGAATCTATCGTACCAAGAAGGGTAGCTAGGTAAACCAAACAGGTTGAAGACAAGGAACAATGCTGCCACAGCAATATTCAGGATCCTATTTGCTGAATAATCCAACGTCAAAGTAGAAAAGATCATTAGAATTGGAATTAACATAAATATCGATATTCCCAACCACACAGCTTGACCTACTTTCTTTCCCATAATTTCTCCGGGTTTAAAGTCTCCACTGAATATTCTTAAAACATCACCAAGTAGATAAACGAGCATTAACATTACCCATAAAGCTGCAATTAGAATTTGTGTCGAAATCATTTTCTTTTATTAACTATTAACATTTTACACAAAAATTTATCAAAATCACCTTTTCTGATAAGATGATCTTAATAACTCTTAATAAAAAAGTATGGCAACAAAACCTGCAGAACCAGTATTTTCCGATTTCGAAAAACAAGCAATGAGAGAAAGAGCAAAAGAGTTACGAGCAGAAGCAAAGATGAATAAGAATAGAGCAGAAGGCGAAAAAGCCATTGATGCTGTGATTGCACTTATGAAAGAACCGGATAAATCTATGGCAAAAAGAATTCATAAACTTGTTACAGAAACAGCTCCTCAGTTATTCCCAAAAACTTGGTACAGTATGCCAGCATACGCAAATGCTGATGGAAAAGTAGTTTGTTTTTTCCAAGCAGGAAGCAAATTCGAAGCAAGATATTCAACATTAGGGTTTAATGATTCAGCGAATTTAGATGATGGAAACATGTGGCCAACATCGTTTGTACTGTTAAAGCTAACCCCAGTCGAGGAAAAAAGAATTATTGAATTAGTAAAGAAAGCTGTTAGTTAATTTATTTCTTATCACTCCAGTTATGTTATCACTTCGAAATAAAACGGCTATAGTTACAGGAGCAGCCTCAGGTTTAGGTAAAGAGATCGCGCTCCTATTCGCGAAGCAGGGAGCTAATGTAATCGCAATAGATTATAACCAACAAACATTAGCTCAATTTATGTCTGAGCTTCCGCAGGGATCAACCGTAACTTCTGTTACTGCAGATATTTCAAACAAAGATGATGTGAAGAAAGTTTTTGAAAATTCTGAGATTGATATTCTAATAAACAATGCAGGAGTTATGGATAAACTAGATCCCGTTGGTGATGTATCAGATGAGATATTCGATAGAGTGATTAATATAAATCTAAAAGGAACTTTTTATATGATGAGAGAAGCAATCAAAATCTTTCAAAAAAAGAAGGCTGGGGTTATTGTGAATATAGCATCAATTGGAGGATTAGAAGGTGGGAGAGCAGGAGCAGCATACACTGCAAGTAAACATGGTGTGGTTGGTCTTACAAAAAATACTGCTTACTTTTATGCTAAATCTGGTATTAGATGTAATGCTGTAGCTCCAGGGGCAATGAATACCAATATAATGTCGGGCAGTATTAATCTTTCTACTGCGGGTAAGTTAATTAAATCAATGCTTTCAAATCAAGGTAATCAAAAAATTGGTGATCCTATGGAGGTTGCACAAGCAGCTCTTTTCTTAGCTTCCGACGAGGCAAGTTTTATAAATGGAGCGATTCTCGTAGCTGATGGAGGATGGAGTACTTACTAATTATGGCCATCAATCAAGGAGAGCTTTACTGGCTTAAACTAGATCAAGAAACTGTTGCTCATCCTTATGTAGTTATCGAAACTAGCGAACACACTTCACTGATCTTTCAGAAGCAGCCTCCACAATCTGAACCAGAGGTGGTTGATCCTAATGATGTTGTAATAACTCATTCCACAGATATTCCTGATGAAGTTCCACCAGATGAAAATTATATCTGGTATGGGAAAGAATCCGATCCTAAATATATTAATCTTCCAACTATTTCCACAGAAGGATACGTTTTAAAAGTAGGTGTAGATCAGAATGTAGAGATCGCGGTTCCTCCAAATATTCACTTTGCTGGATGGTTTGTAGACAGCGTCAGACCTGGAGATACAGGATTGAGTATTATTGATGGTCATGTAGATGGTCCAAATTTAGGAGGGATTTTCAAAAATCTCGGTTCTTTGAATCCAAATGACGAATTTTCTATTGAGATAGGGGACGGAACTTCGAAGAAATTCAAAGTGTTAGAAGTGATCACAGTTAATACAGAAGATGCTGGGAAATTTCTATTCTCTCAAAATTCAGGAGTTCAAAGTCAGCTAAACTTAATTACCTGTACGGGAGTATATTTAGTCGATCAAGAAACTTATGATCAAAGAATATTGTAAAATCAGAATTTATACCTCAGTAATGTAGCAGATTTAAATTTATCAATTTAATGTTAAGATAAAATAAATTACTAATCTAGAATGAATCTTCTTAAAAAATCCTCCATGTTAATTCGAAGCAACTCCAGGTTTTTAATCACATCAGCAATCTTTTGTTTACTGCCATTTGCATTTTTATTCTCACCAGCTCCAAGAGAAGGAATAGATCAAGTTTGTGGAGTGTACATTGAACTTAATGATTCTGCAGGGTTTGTTCTAAATTGCGATTCAAGTGCGTTAATTAATTTAGCGAAGTATCCAAAAACGGTTTTTGACGAAAGTCAATTATTGCAGAGTAGACCTGGAGTGATTCCAACTGGAATTGTATACTCGTTACCCTTTATAGCATTATCAAAAGTTACAGGATTTCCACCAGCCGAAACTGGATTATTTATTGACGCAAGATTTCTTGCGGGATTCATTCTTTTCAATTTCTCTTTATTGTTTACAAGTATTTTCTTATTCTTGAAAATTGCCAAGAAAGAATCATTCAGTCTGTTTTTAATACTAACTGGAGTTATAGCGCTTGCTTCAAATGAAGTTGTAAAAGCATTTGTGTTTACTCCTCATCAGCAAATTTTTAATGCACTAATACCAATTGCTTCTGTTTCCATCATTTACTATGAATATAAGTACGGAATAAAAAATTCAGTAAAGTATCTGATCGCTGCTTCAGTTGGTCTAGGGGCCACACTTTACCCAAGTGTAGTTTTGATTTCAGGTGCTTTAGCACTTCAATATTTACTTAAAAATATTAACTTGAGAAAACTAAATCCTTTGAAACATTTACCACTAGGTATAATAATTACTCTTACAGCTTTACCAACTATTATTTGGCCGATGGTAGTAAAGTGGAAAACAGGCACATACTTTAATCATGCAGCGGAATCTTACCGACAATTTGTTTGGGTGCTGGATGGATTTGAGAATGGATTTGGTGCAGGGATTCAAAATATTGTTAATCACATTCGCTCATTCATTCTATCTCAAACTACTGAAATGTGGATTTCGTTATTAACGATGATTGTCCTGTACATTGGATTACTTGTTTTAAAGAAAAGTCAGAAGAAGGAGATTGTCGCTGAATTTAGACCATACTTTCTACTTCTGGGACTGTTTATTCTTTTCTTTTTTGGCTTGGGGAACTATTGGGACCGTTTACTCTACAATATTGTATTAGTCGTTCAGTTTATTGTTATTCTATTGTTAAGTAAATATTTAACTATTTCTGATAAGTTCAGGTTTATTCCTTATGTAGCGTTTGTAATCATGAGTATTAAGTTTCTAGTTGTCATTGCTCAATACGGCCCTTATAGTTAAAATAATTGTATGCAAGAAGTCTATAAAATTTTTGTGACAATTCCAGAAGCCTATACCGACGAGTTAATAGAGGCAATGTCTCACGCAGGGGCAGGTGTTGTAGGCAACTATACTCACTGTGCATTTATTACAAAAGGTTTTGGTAATTACCTCCCCAGTGAAAATGCAGCTCCCTTTATTGGAAGTCAGAATAAAATGTCTAGAGAACCAGAGGATAAAGTAGAAATGATTTGTCCCAAAGATAGATTAGTTGAAGTCGTCAAAGCAATAAAAGAAATTCATCCTTACGAAACTCCAACCATCGATGTTTTAGATATTATGTTTTATAACTAATGGAGCACATTGAATCTTTTCCTGAAGTCAAAATAAAAATCTTTACACCAAGTGAAATCGTAGAAGCAGGCAAAAGGAATCCTAGCATTGCTGATCATATAATTGATGGCTATGGGATGCCTGTTGGAGACAAAACAAAAGAACAAGTTGTAGAAGAAGAATTTGATCATGGAGAAAACCGTACTGTAATTTTTCTAGCTGAAGTAGAAGGTAGAGTGGTGGGAAGTTTGTATTTTATTCTTTGGAAGAACGATATCGAGGATAAACGTGGAGGTAGACTAATAGAATTTATTAAATCAAACACCTCATCAGAACTAGATTCAAAAAAATTATTTAGTTATAAAGTTCTTGCATGTGATGTAGGTATAGTTGTCCATCCAGACTTCCAGGGTAAAGGAGTTGCTGGTGCTCTGTACAAAGCTGGAATTGAATACATTAATCCAGCATTGATTGTTGGTCAAACAAAAACCCCCGGTGCTGTGATTGCGAGAAGTAGAGTCCTGGCAACCTATGGTTATATTACAGCATATGCAGGAATCCCAATTTCTGTGAATTTAACAAACAGTTTGGCAATTTATCTTACCGAAGCCTTTTATTACTCCAAAAACGATGTTGTACAGAGATTAGGAACCAAAAATATTCACTATGCTCATACAGAAGCACTTCAGCCAGAGATAACTGTGGATGCTTCTAAATTGAACAATTCTATGAGGGAGATTTATTCAGAGTTATTAGGGGCAGATAAAACTCGACCAGAAGGTTATATAACATTCGCTCCTCTAATATCATTAAATAGCAATATATTGAAATGATGTGATTTATCTCTGAACATACATAGAACTTTAGGTGGATCTTTAAGAAAAAGATTGCTGATATCATTAACTTTGTACAAAATCTTATGATCGAAATCGAAAAAAGAGGTCCACTATTAGAGGAACAGTTTCAAGAATTTCAGAAATTCCTCTCGAAGAATTCACAACTCTTAGGAAAGTATAATCAATTGGGAATCTTTACCACTTTCAAGAATGATCAAAACAAGAATCAAATAAATATCTCAATTTCCCAGAATCTTTCTGAAAATTCAACTACAGCAAGACTTAAAGCAAAATTGGGAGACTTGAAAGATACAGCAAGGCAGGAGCTATCCCTTCCCTTTGATCTTAAAAATATTGACTCAATTTTCGATTTCCTAAGGATGTTTGGAGTTGTAAATGGTTGTCCAAGATTTTACTATCGAGAGGATTACAAATATAAGAATTTTACAATTTCTTTAAAAAATCAGGGTTTGCTACAAGATCACTACGAAATTGAAATTGAGCTTGAAGACGAATCGCAACGTAATAAAGCAGAAGACCAAATTGAAGAGTTTATATCAGAAATGAATTTAGTTTTATGGACCGAAGACGAGTATAAAGTTCTAATCAAAAAAGTTTTCGATGAAAATCCACCAATAGATTTTGATAAAATAGATTTATCAATTTTTAACTAAAAACGTATGAACTACTGGCTTATTAAATCAGAACCTGACGAATTCTCTTGGGATGATCTTGTGAAAGATGGAAAGTCGATATGGACTGGAGTTAGAAATTACAGAGCAAGAAATAATTTAAAAGAAATGAAAGTAGGTGACTTGGCTTTTTATTACCATAGTAATGTTGGAAAAGAAATTGTTGGCGTTGCTAAAGTTACAAAAGAATTTTATCAAGACCCTACAGAGAAAATTGACCGAAAACTTGGCGTAGGTCAATGGGTTGTAGTTGATTTTTCACCCGTTAAAAAATTAAATAAACCAGTAACCTTGGAGGAAATCAAAATGAATCCCAAATTTAGTAACATGGAATTAGTAAAATTATCTAGACTTTCTGTCTCGTCGGTATCGAAAGGCGAGTGGGATGCTATTTTAAAACTTTCAGATACGTCGCTATAATATGTGTAATTTCGCTTAGATAATATACCGTGATAGAATAATATTTATTCCTGAACAAGTTCAGGACTACTAAGAATTTATTTGTTAAATACAATTTATGTCAGGTGATGATATGTTTATTGAAGACGAGAAGCTGGACGCGGAAGCACTTTTAGATACAACTGCGGCACCTCCTTTACCTAAGCAGCAGTTTGCAGGAAGTTTAGAAGAATTCATCAATACAAAATACCCAGCAACTCCAGATCAATCCAGCTCAGTTATGTATTTAGCAAAAAGATATGCAGAAAACAGAACTCGTGTTTCACCTGACGAACTAAAAGAAAGAGCAATATTCTTTGATGAGTTATGTAGAGATATTCTGCAAAAGGATTTGATTAGAGCATCAAGTAAAGTGAGTCATTCGGAGTTTGGATTCGAGATCGGATTCGAAATTTACAACATGGCAATTGCAATGATTTCTGATTACAACCTTGCTCTTAAAACAAAAGCGTAATGCTTTTTGCTAGATCAAGATCCTTTTGGGTGACTCCTTCAGCTTCGTGATCCCAAGTAGTAAACACCACTTTGTTATACGAAATTTGTATATCGGGGTGGTGATTATGTTTAGAGATTTCTTGTGTTGCTTTATCTACAAATGCAACCGCATCTTCGAATGTATCGAATTTAAATTCTTTTCGTAATTTAGTTACCCCATCCTCTAGTATTTCCCAATCCAACTCACTTGATTTTAAGAGCTCTTCTAGTAAATCTTTAGATAACTTTGGTAATGAAGACATATTTTTAAAGTAACTAATTAAATATTATCATGGATTTTTGTAGTCGTAGTATCAATTCAATTTAGTCTGTCTTATACTTATCTTAGTTAATCAAAATGCATGGAAAATGTTTCAACTGAGCAAACTCAAATTCAAAAACCTAGTAAAAAAAAGTTGTTGATTATAATAATTAGTCTTTTGTTGTGCTTCACCTTTATAGTAATAGGACTTATTTTGTTTGTGCTTTATTCGGCGACCCGACCCACCCAAGTTGCGGATACAAATAACAATCAACAAGAAGATACTCAAAATGATCAGAATAATCAAAATGAAGATGATGAAAACGATTCTGATGAGGATGACAGTCCAAATAATGATGAAGAAGAAGTTAGCAACACAAGATTATTCAGAGGTATATATGTAGAAGCAACAATTCCAACTCAATGGAATATTATAGAATATTCTAATTCACAAGGACTTTACGAAGGAGCTGCTGATGCAGCAACTTTTTCAGGTTTGACTGGTTTTGAAATTGTCGATGAAAATAGCAATGTTGTTTTTAAATTTGCTGGAGTTCTAGGAATTGGCGGAGCCGGTGGTTGTTCATCAGTAGCACAATTTGCAGATACAGAAGCAAGTTACATACAAATGGTTAGGGATGAAAGAGCAGAATTCGAACTCGATCCAACTCAAGTTATCGACTATACAAATGCAGATTACGTTCAAATATTCGTTTTCGGTAGAAATATACGAAGAGTTGAATCTCAACTTTATGTTGCTAGAGAGGAAAATCCAACAGTATTTAATACAGCTTGTGGAATTGATGAAAACTTTATTGTAACAAATGAATTTGCATTTAATGTAACAGACGAATTCGGAAGTTATGTAGGAAATGCTTACTATTTTGGAATCGAAGAGGGTGTAAGCTCAGAATCTAAATTAACTTTACTGGATGATGTTCTAAACAGCTTGCACAAAGTAATGTAATTACTTATTAGGGCAATTTATGGAGAAAGGCAACAATGGAATGCTGATTCTTGGACTAATAGTTGTTTTTGCAGCTATTGGCTACATCGCCTTTTTCAATAAAAAAGAAGTTGATGGAATAGAAGTAGATGGCGTCATCATGTCTTCGAAACAGGATATTATTGAGAACGTAAACAAATCCTCAAATTTAGAAACGTCTCTTGTAGCACTTTCCGCTGCAGATTTAACAGGAACTCTAAAATCAGTTGGTCCATACACAATTTTCATTCCAGTGAATGAAGCGTTTAACAATTTGCCAGAGGGAATGTTGGAAGATTTATTAAGACCAGAGAGAATTTCATCCTTAACAGATTTGCTGACTTATCATTTTATTGTGGGTAATTACAAAGCCGAAGAACTTTCTGATGGGATGAGATTGGCAACAGTAAACAGTCAACAATTAAGTTTTTCGAAAATTGGTGCTGACCTTTTCGTAAATGATGCAAAAGTATTACATCCAAACATTGAATCGAAAAATGGAACTATTTTTATTATAGATAGTGTTCTTGTTCCTGATTCAGGAATTACAGTCGGTGGTGGAATTATGACAAGAGACTCTTCTATCGTGGAAAATCTTATGAAGGCAAACAATCTTACAATCTTCACCAGTATGATTGAGTCAGAAGGTTTGCAGGCAGAATTGAATACTTCGGGTCCATACACAATTTTTGTTCCAGTCGACTCAGCTTTCGCTTCATTAACATTAAGCAAAGATGCCATGAAAGATTTTTTAAACTCTCACATTTTGTCGGGGAAATATTTATCCCAGGACTTTACTAATGGAACTAAATTCGTTACTGAGCAAGGTCAAGAACTAAGCTTCATTGTTGATGACCAAAATATTCTTGTAAACAATTCAACTATTTTGTTTAAAGATATCATATCGTCAAATGGTGTCATTTACATAGTAGACAAAGCACTTTAATTTCTATAGTTGCAAACAACACGTTTTTTGTATTATGATCTTCTAGGCTTATGAAGATCAAAAAAATAATAAAATAATCATATTTACGGAGCAAAGTAGCTCCTTTTTTTTACTTTTTTAATATGAGAACAGAAGATATTCAAGAAATGGCTGAGTACTTTAGATTGAAAGAGCTGGAAGCAGATGAGCTCACGAGACTAGGTTTGGAAGGGTTCGTTTTAGATGATAAAGCACACGTCCCTCTAGAAACCTTGAAAAAATTAGCAAAAGCTACTTTAGTAGGGGATCCGCGAGAATGGATGCATTGTGTAGGCAGAGTTGGAGAATTTCCTATACCAAGTGAGTTAGAAAATAGAATGCTAGAAATCGATCAAATTCTTGTTAAGGAGTATTTCTCAGAAGTTACAAATCTGGCAAACAATGGAGATTCGGAAAAAGATGAAGATAAGTTGAAGTATCAGAAATCTATAAGGATGATTGCTGGATTAATAGCACAAGCACACGAAGATGATATTTCAAGATACTCACCAGACGAAACTGCAGCTTGGGAAGCTTTACGTGGTGCAAAATTTTTTGAACAAATTTATGCAAAGTTCTTCGGAGATAAGAAAATTGAAGTAGAGGTAAAAAGACTCGGAGGAAAAGATGGAGATTACGCAGTAGGAACTGGTGATGTAGCTGAACCATCACAGTATGATATCGAAACCTTAAGACAGTTCATTTTGTTTGACGATTGTCTAAGTACTGGTATGAGTCAGGTTGCCAGTCTTAGATTAATGTTTGAAAAAGGTTACAGGCCATCACAAATAGTGATGCCAATTATAGTTTCTACTGTAGATGGTTATAATAAAGTTCTCGAAGAAGCAGAAAAGATTAAGCAACAATATGGTGTAGAGTTCGACTTAATAATTAGTTGCGCAGTAATTTGTCACTCTGTGGATGGTGCGATGTACTTAAGAACGTCAGATGGTAAGCAATATCTCGTGGGTGATATGGGAGAATTTCTTAAGGCAGTTGTTCGAGATATGTGATTAAACTTCCTTAAACGGATTTGTAATCACAGAGAAATTTACTAAATAAGGTATCTGATTGAGAAGAAGAGCGGATGGGTGGTTGCTACTTTTGATTTTGTCTGTGTAGTCTGAATTAATGCCGTATCTTGTCCCTATATTAAAATCAGATTCGTATAAAACAACCTCTATTGATTTCGAGAAAAGTTTAGCAGCTGCAATTCTGTGATGGCCTCCTAGAACTATATAAGTTTTTCTTTGACCTTTTTTTGTATCCCGAACTACTCCTAGTAAAGTCGGATGGTCATAAACTCCAGTATAGGTCGGATTAATTGCTAATGTCCTGGATTCCAATTCCTCAAGGGAAATATCTTCTGGGCACTGCGAAATGATTCTTATTGCTCTGGTCATGCTATCTTGTCGAATTCCTAATTGAGAAGCAAATAAATCCCTTGAAGGTACAGAATTTATGAAAAATTTACGCTCAGGTACTAGTTCTAATTTGTAAAGTTCTAAAACTGAATTGTTCATTTTTATTAAATAGTGATTATATATATTATATCGTATTCTGATAATTTTCTCGATAAATTAATACCAAATTCACATGTCGGTTTTATTATGAACATAATCTAATTTACTTTAGGTCGACAAAGTTAAAATTAGAAACTATTTAATTATTAAAATAAACAAAAATGAAAAACAAAAAATTATTATTAGGTACGATGGGAGTTGCTGTAATTGGAGGTGTAAGTACATTAATCCCCTTTGGGGTATACGCTGCAGAAAATCCAGAAGAAGTTAATACTTTTGTGCAGAAGTTAGCAGAGAAGCTAGGAATAGATGAAGCTACAGTGGAGACTGCTGTTGAATCGGTTCATACAGAAATTAGATCAGAACATGAGGTCGAGCGGGAAGCCGCAATTACTCAGGCAGTTACAGATGGAACTTTGACTGAACGTCAAGGAGAGATTTTAGCTGCACTGTACGAAGCTTTCGAAACCATTCGCCCAAAAGATCGTGGACTTCTTGAGCGACAGAATTGGTCAGAACTGACAGAAGAAGAGCGACAAGCTCACTTTGGCGAAATGAAAGATGAACGAGATCAGAAGCTAGTAGATGCATTAAATGAACAAGGTTTAAATACTACCTTAGAAGAACTTGAGTCTACACGGGAGGCTGCAAGATCTGCAAATTTGGACTTTGATCCTAGAATGAGTAGACATGGTGGAGTGCCGCCAATGATGAGATAAGATACCCGTCTGAAAGATTGAATTCCCTTTGTATACCATAGAGTGCAGAGGGAATTTCTAGTTTGCTGGAATATTAGTGATCGTTGTAGAAATTCTAGTGTTGATTTCTTTTGTTCTTCTTTCAACTTCCTCTTTTAATTCTTTACTCTTTCTTATAATTTCTTCCCTAACAGTTCTGATTCGGTCATCAATTTCTGATCTCATAGAATGAATTCTTTTTAGCTCATCCGAAGGAAACTTAAGAATTGCAGCTGCTTGTAAAATTTGAGCGTCAATTGGTGCAAGTATAGGTATTAGTTCTGGATCCATATAACAATTCTAAGAAATAAAGTACCTGCTATATTTTAACCCACAATATTCGATATACAAAGTTGACTTTGCAACTAAGTCGCGTTATTATTATGCAACTAAGTCGCATATGAAGCACAGCAAAAAAAGACAACAAATTATTTCAATCTTCGAAAAGGGAGATTTATTAACGGCTACAGAAGTTTGTAGTTTAGTTCCAGAAATTGACAGAGCTACTATCTATCGAAATTTAGCTATGCTTTCAGCGAAAGGAATCTTAAGAGAAGTTAATGTCAAAAAAGGGATCACAAGCTACGAATTAAATAAACAAGGAGATTACCATCAGCATTTTATTTGTGATGATTGCGAAAAAATTATTCCTGTAGAAGTTGATGTTGAAAAAATCAAAAGTATACTTCCTCAAGGAATTGATTTTGAAGATTTCGAATTAAATTTAAAAGGCATTTGTCCGGACTGTAAATAATTATTATTCAATTTTATGAAAAAGAAATTCCTATTATTAATCGGCTTCGTTTTGATTGCATTGCTCACAATAGTTATTGTTGGATTCTTAAGTAGCAAAGTAGCTTCTGATAAACTAAAAGTTGTAACAACAACAACACAACTTTACGATATTACCAAGAATATTGTTGGAGAAAATGTCGATTTAGCAGTAATCTTTTCTTCAAATACAGATCCTCACGAATATCAACCAACGCCAGCAGATATCGAAAAACTTCAATCAGCAGATTTAATTATTTTTAACGGGGTTGATTTAGAACACGCGATAGAAGATACAATCGAAGAATCAAGCGCACAAAAACTAAATGCTTCCGAATCTTTAGAAATATTGGAATCCCATGAAGAACAGTCAGAAACAGAAGAAGATCATGGTCACGAGGCTGGAGATCCACATATTTGGTTTGATGTTTCGAATGTGATTAAAATTGTAACGAGTATTAAAAATAAAATTTCAGAAATGGATTCTGATAATCTAGAAATTTACAGAACAAATACAGGAGAATATTTAAATGAATTAGAAGCATTAGATACGTATATAAAAATTCAGATACAAAGAATTCCTGAAGAAAATAGAAAATTGGTAACTAACCATGATGCTTTTGGATATTATGTAAAAGCTTATGATTTAGAGTATGTTGGGTCAGTTATTCCAAGTCTTTCTACTGAAGATCAACCAACTCCTGCAGAGACAGCAGAATTGATTCAAAAAATCAAAGAACAAAATGTTAAAGCAATTTTTATTGAAAACACTGCAAGTACAAA
This sequence comes from Patescibacteria group bacterium, assembly GCA_963169855.1. Taxonomy (GTDB): domain Bacteria; phylum Patescibacteriota; class Dojkabacteria; order J137; family J137; genus KLAP211. The sequence continues at coordinate 193,975 of CAUJCN010000002.1, read as the reverse complement.
GCTAGCAAGCCAGATTGCTAACGAAACAGGCACAAAGGTGATTTCTACTTTGTTTGGTGATACATTGGGTAGAGAAGGATCGAAGGGAGATACTTATATTGAAATGATGATGTTCAATACTTTAGAAATTGTAAAAGCACTAATATAGATGAGCATTATTGAGCTAAAAAATTTGAATGTACATTACGGAGAAATTCCTGCTTTAGAGTCAGTTAATGTTTCTATTGAGAACGGAGAACTCGTAAGCATTATAGGACCAAATGGCTCTGGTAAAAGTACACTTTTCAAAGCAGTATTAAATTTACTCGATTACTCTGGAGAAATTAAATTCAAAGGAAAGTCATCCAAAAATCAATTCAATAAAATTGGTTACATGCCTCAATCAAGTGATGTAGACGTGAATTTCCCAATCACGGTTCAAGAAGTTGTAGAGCAATCACAATTAGGTAAAAGATTCAGCAAAAAGAAAGTTTCTGATGCAATTCAAAATGTTCAGCTTGAAGGCTTAGAAGAAAGAAATATTTCTGAACTTTCTGGAGGACAACTTCAGAGAGTTTTTCTTGCAAGAGCATTAGCTCAAGATTCGGATTTAATTATTTTAGATGAACCATTCAGTAATACTGATGCGATCACCGAAGAATCCTTGCTGATTTTGATTAAGGATCTCGTTAAAGAAGGAAAAACAGTTTTGATGTCTACTCATAATCTGAAACAGGCACAAGAAATTTCCACTAAAATTGTACTATTGAATAAAACAGTTGTTTGTTACGGAAGTCCTAAAGATGTTTGCACAAAAGAACATTTATTAGAAACATTTAGACAGAATATTTTAATCTCTTCGGAAACGGGAGATATTACTTTAAGCGATCATCATCATCATTAATATGTTTGAATTTTTAATAAATCCATTTCTAAACACATTCATGCAAAGAGCTTTGCTTGAATTGGTGCTGATTTCTATCATTGCTGGTTTGATCGGTACGTTCTTGGTTTTGAAGAACACAGCTTTCATCAGTGAAGGTCTTTCTCACGGAGTTTACCCAGGAATCGTTTTGTCTTTTGTTTTCGGAGTCAGTAATATCATAGGAGCAATGATTGTTGGAATTCTTTCGATTGTTGGAATTACACTAACTTCTCGAGATAAACGAATTTCAGAAAACAATTCAATTGTGATTTTTTTTACTACTTTGTTTGCGCTCGGAATAATTATTCGAGGATTAACTGTAAATACTGCAGCGTCTTTATCAGAATTTTTGATTGGAAACATTCTAGGTGTTTCCGCTTTGGATTTACTAATAACTTTGATCTTTACTATTGTTTTGGTAATTACATTCACAATGTTTTATAAGAGGTTTGTAATTGCCGCGTTTGACAAAGAATATGCTGATGCGTTGGGAATAAACACAAACAGGCTCGATTTGCTAATGAATATTTTTGTTGCGATAACTGTTGTTATCTCAATCCAAGCTGTCGGAAACATTCTTGTTATAGCTTTATTAATTATTCCCTCTGTAACTTCTAGGCTAATGGTTAGAAGAATCGATGAAATGATTTACTTAACAATTCTGCTAAGTTTGATTTCTAGCGTAATTGGACTGTATCTTTCTTATTATTTAAATATCCCAACTGGCGCAACAATAATTCTGGTTCTTAGTTCAATTTTCTTTTTGACACTGGGATTTAAGAAATTGTTTAGATAGTCTTCAACAGTAATTTTATGTAATAATGTTTTTAGTTAAAACAAAATTATGCAATCATCTTTTTACCATCTTCAAGTAAATGTAAATATCGAAAACAAAGCTTGGTATGGCCAACTTATGGAAGCTCTTGGTTGGAACGAAATCTACGATGACGAATCAATGTTGGGATTCTCTGATCAAGCTGGAGTTAGTCTGTGGTTTTCAGATGCTGATGTTCAAGAAAAGCAAAATTACGACGCTTTTGGAACAAACCACATTTCTATCAAAGTTTCTAAACAATCTGATGTAGATGAGATTGCAAAAGTGGTAACAGAAATGGCTTCTGACATGCTTTTCGACACTCCAAAACATAGACCAGAATTTACGCGAGACCAATCAGAAACTTACTATCAAATAATGTTTGAATCTCCAGACAAAATTCTATTCGAAATTGTTTACATAGGGAAAAAGGACTAAAACTAATTGTTGATTGCGTTTCCATGCGATAGCTTTGTATAATCAATCGATTAGTCAAACTTAGTGGAATACGCAACAGCAGAAATTTTAGTTTCGAGTACTAGAAGACACGAAGAGAACGATGTTCTCGTTGATGTTATTAATTCTGCATTAGGAGGTTCTGAAACTTTATCGAAAGCTAATTATGTTGAAGCGATAGGGAATCTAGAAGATGGAGGATTAAAATCTAGGCAATACATTCTGGGTTGTTTTACAGGACTTTTGCTTAAGTTACCACAATATATACCACTTTTCCCTACAGAAGAAGACTTTTACTTTTCTGACGATACTTCAAGGCTCAGAGTTCTCCTGCCATTTTCTACTTTAGAAGATTCACTAGTATTCCTACAGAGCCAGTTGGAGCGATACATCGAGGATGAGATACTCAGCCAATCGTTTGAGTACAGTGTTAATATTCAGATTGAACAGTAATTTCTGTTATAATTAGGCATTTACTTATTAATTCGATCCCATGGAAACTTCAGGAATCAAACCACAATCAATGGATCGAATTATTCTACAGGGTAAATAACTTCGCAAATCCACAACTGAAATCCTAAGGATCTTCACATTTTATGCAAATTGAAATAATTTTTAACGAATTACTATCTACGTATTCAGAAGTTGAGTATGTAAAGGAAATTCGATCAGGAAAAGAAGCATCTGTTCATTTAATAAAGGCAGATGGAGAGAATTTCGCCCTTAAAATCTATAAAGAAAATCAAAAGTATTCTAGTAAACACGATTATCTTGGTATTGGAGAAATAGGCGATCAGAGAATGGCTCGTGCAATGAAGAACAAAACTAATAAAGGAAAGGACTCATTTATGGCTGAGTGGACTCAAAGAGAATTTAAAATAATGAGAATGCTATCTCAGTTAAGTTCAAATATTCCAAAAGTATATTTGTTTGGGAAAGACTATCTATTAATGGAATTTATAGGTGAGAATGATGTTCCTGCACCAAGACTTTCTGATGTGGAATTGAGTAATTCCGAAGCTCAACAGTGTCTCGAGGAAATAATTGATTGCTTAAATCTGTTTATAGATCAAGACTTTGTGCATGGCGATTTTTCTGAGTACAATATTTTGTGGTTTAAAGGTCATCCTGTGGTAATAGATTTCCCGCAAGTACTGAATATTTCAAAAAATCCAAACTGTTATCAAAAATTTTCTCAAGATATTAAAAATATTGAGAAATATTTTGAAGAATTTAAAATTCCAGATCTATCGAGAGATATTCAGAAACTTTACGAGAAGTTCTGGGAGAAAAAAACTTATGGCTGAAATATCCTAAGTTGAATCGAGTAATAAGCTTAATTACTAAAAACTTATGACTATTCAGATTAAAACATCTAAGCTCAGACAATACGGTTTTTACATTTTGGCTGCAATCCCAACAATAATTGTCGCAGGACTTTTAATAATCAGTATAATTAATAATATGAATTCAAAAAAATCAATTGAACTATCAACAATACAGCTGTATGTTAGTGATATAGATCTTCAGCGCGAGTTTTATACAGAAATGGTTGGACTTGAAACAATTAATTCTGCGGATAACTCGGTTTTGCTAGGTTCTAATGGAAAAGGTGTTTTGGAGCTTATCGAAGAGCCTGAATATACTCTGCCAAGTTCAAGATCTGCGGGTCTTTACCACTCAGCATTAGTTTTTGAGACTCGAGAAATGCTAGCAAATGCAGTAGATAGAATTCTCGATAGTATGCCTCAAATTTACCAAGGAAGTTCTGATCACGGAGCTACCGAAGCCTTTTATTTTGGAGACCCAGAAGGAAATGGGTTGGAATTATACTTCGATAAGCCCTTGGAAGAAGTTAAATTTGATGCTTCGGGGAAACCAATTATGGGAAGTGTCTATATTAATGAAGAACTTTACATAGCTAACCATCTAAATACGGTCACTAATAAGGAGTCTATAAAAGTAGGTCACATTCATTTTAAAGTTGGAAATATTGAAGAAGCAAGAAAATTTTACGTAGATCTACTTCAATTCGATATTATGTCGATGAATCCACAAACACTTTTTGTGTCGAAAGACAATTATCATCATCATATTGGTATGAATATTTGGGAGAGTGCTAATGCAGGAAGAAGAGTGCCCCTTCAACTGGGATTAAAGAGTTTTGCAATCAATTACATCGATTCTGAACTTTACAATTCAATTATCTCTGTCTTGGATGAAAAAGGTGTATCTTACATAAAAACATCAGAAAATACATACGAGCTAGAAGATCCATGGCGAAACGTGGCCGTGCTTAAGCTTCTATAGCCTGAAATATTAAAGGTTATCGTTTAAACCGCTCAGACTATAGGGTATATATTTTCTACTTTTCTTCCTGGAAATATGATATAATAGTTGTATAACTTCAAAGTAGCTCTCTGCGATAAGTATTTTGGTTAATTGGTTTTCGCAGTCTATTTTGATTGTACCTCGCATTTAGGCGGGAAGGGTCAAACTCTTAGAAATAAGTGTAGGAGGCCGAAAATTAATTATTATACAAAATACTATGTTCAATAAAACCAGACGTAAGTATTCCACGTCTAGATCTGGAGACAGATCTAATTCAGGGTACAGAGGAGAAAGAGGCGGTAGATCAACTAATTCAAGATCAGAAGGTTCTTCAGAAAGAAGAGACGTAAGAACTTGGACTAGCAACAAAAAAGACTTTCTAGAAACACCAACAAGACCAGAACGTTCAGAAAGTAGATCATTCGGAGACTCTCAAGAAAGAAGACCTTTCAATAATAGAAGAGGTGGTTCATCTAGAGGAGGAAGATCTTTTGGAGGACGATCATCTTATGGTGATAGATCTTCAAACTCAGAAAGATCAGAAAGAAGTGATAGCTATGACAGAAATGACTCAAGCGAATCTTCTTTAAGATCATATGGAGATAGAGGAGGAAGTTTCGGAAGAAACAGTTCTCGAGGTGGATCTTCGTTCGGAGGTAGAAGAAGCTCTGGAGGATTCAGATCTGGTGGAAGAGGAAGATCTTCAGGATCAAGGGGTGGTAGATTTGAAGGAAAGAAAATCGGTCACGAAAAATATATTGCAAAAGCTGAGACTCTAGAACAGATCAACAGTTATGTAGCAAGTACATCTTTCGAGGAAATGGATATCGATTCAACAATCAAAGCTAACATCAAAGAAAAAGGATACACTCATCCAACAGAAATTCAAGACAAAACTATAAAGCATATTCTTGCTGGAAAAGATGTTGTTGGATTAGCATCTACTGGACAAGGTAAAACAGCTGCATTCTTAGTTCCACTAATGAATAAAGCGATTACTAAGAACGATACTCAGGTATTAGTTGTTGTTCCTACTAGAGAATTAGCAACTCAGATTTATGAAGAATTCAGATCTCTTAACAAAGGAACTAACCTAAGAGCTGAAACTATTATCGGAGGAGCTAGTGCTTACAGACAGATTTCTGGATTAAGAAGAAATCCTCAATTTGTTATCGGAACACCAGGTAGACTTAAAGATTTAGAAGATAGAAGAGTGTTAAAACTTGAAAACTTCAATACAATTGTTCTAGACGAAGTGGATAGAATGTTAGACATGGGATTTGTTGATGAAATCAAAGCATTGATTGCTAAACTTCCATCAGAAAGACAGTCATTATTCTTATCTGCAACTATGGATACTCCTGTAGAAAAGATTGCTCATTCATTATTGAGAAATCCAGTTACAATCGAACTTGCTAGAACATCTCCTACAAAGAGTGTTGATCAAGATATTGTAAGAGTAGGAAGAGACGGAAGTAAAATTGATAAACTTGTTGAAATTATCGAATCAGAACCTAATCAGAAGATTCTTATCTTTACAAAGACTAAGAGAGAAGCTGACAGAGTATCTGATAATTTGTACGCACGAAATTTACAAGTTGATGCAATTCATGGAGATAAATCACAGTATATTAGAAACAAAGTAATTTCTAAGTTTAAGACAGACCAGATTAACATTTTAGTTGCAACAGACGTTGCTGCTAGAGGTTTGGACATACCAGATATTACTCTTGTGATTAACTACGATGAACCGCAATCTTACGAAGATTACGTTCATAGAATTGGAAGAACAGGAAGATACGGAAAGAAAGGTAAAGCTTTAACATTTGTTGGTTAATCCGACTACGCTAAAGCTTCGTCGGACAAGTCCGATACATTGAAGATTTATCGATAAGTTCGAACGCAGATCCCGCACTTGATGCGGGATCTTTTTTATTCACTTAAATATTTAGAATAGTCCTTGTCACCTTCTATTGTTTTTCTTAACGATTCTCTAATTAAATTAGTTCTACTTTTTCCTTTACTAAACTGAGCCCAATCAAGATACTTTCTTTCAACATCATTTATCACCAAGTGAAATCGATTCTTTTGTTTTGCGTTTTCGTATTTCTTTATAAATGCCTTTAGAATTTTTGGCAAAGTCTCTTCGTTGTAAACTTGGAACTCTAAAAGATCAGATTCTACTCCTTGTATAAATGATGTATTAAAATGAGCCTGTTTAGGTTTCGCCCAAAGAACTAAAGTTGGCTTCTGTCTTTGCAAAGCAACTGTAACTTGGTGTCCAGTACTAAAGTTAGAAACAGTGTCTTCAATGATTACTAGATCAGCTTCGTTTATTGCTCGCATGCATTCCTTATAGATTTTCTTAATATCTCGTACTGCAATCTTGTCGTTAACAATCATTTCTTTTGTATGGGGAATCCAATCTCTTGTAAGAATATGATTTTCTTTAATCAAAAATTCTCTAATTGCATTATAGTTTTTCTCATACTTCAAAAACTCAGAAGTGGAGCATGTGTAGTAAATTTTCATAAAGTGATGATAACTCTATGTGCAAAAAATGTGCAAGATGTGCATAGACGATTTTGGCATAAAATTTGTATACTCAAATCATATTAATAACCTATATGGAACAACTTAAAAATAGCGAACAATACGAAGCATTGCTCGGAGATGAAAATGTAAGAAAACAATTTCTCGAGATTGCAGAGATTTCAATGAAAGAAGGATTACCCAGAGAGGCAGTAAGGCTTCAATTGTTAGATTCAGCGGGAGGCTTGATGGATAGATTTTGTGATCTTCAGAATGTAAAACCACTTACAGATGCCGATGATGAAACATACTCAAGTTTAGTTGACTATGCAAAGCTAATTGAGGCTGCTATAAAGAATCTAGTTATAGAACACGAATATGAACATTGAAAAGTATTTAAAAACTGAAAGGACTTTTATTCCAACTGTAGTAGGTTATTTAGTTAAAGATAATTCTGTGATACTAGGAAGAAGAGTTAAGGTGTCGAACAATTTAGGTCCTGGTTTAATTGCAGGGGTGGGCGGCAAACCAGAATCAGGAGAAACCAACGAGGAAGCATTTGTAAGAGAATTTATCGAAGAATTTGGAACAGATAAAGATGGAAATATTGTGTGTAAGCCTTCAAAATTCGAAAGCTCAGGAACCATTACATACTTAAACGTAAATAATAAATACGATTTTGTAATGGAGATTTTTGTGTGTACAGAGTGGGAAGGTACACCTGTTGCAAGTGATGCAATGGAACCAGTTGGTCCATATGCTTTTGATGACATTCCTTTTGATGAGATGTGGGAGGATAATAAATTATTTTTGAACAAAGTTCTCTATGGTCAAATTGTTCAAGGAACTGTTCTATACGAAGATGGAAAGATCAAAGAATATTATTTTGAAAGCTAGCTTAACAGAACTTCGAAAGTTCGTGGAGTTACGTAATTATCCTTCTTTGGTAGCTCGTTAGGCTTCATATTTCTTGAAAGATATAACAAGAACGTCCCTATTATTAAAATAAGTAGTGCGAGGAACAAATACTTAAACAATCTCTTCATAAAATCATTATACAGAAAAGTTTCTTGCAAGGTATAATCATCGGATGGAAAAGTTTAATCAGCCAGTTACAAAATTAGATCTTACTTTAGAGTATGAGAGCATAACAGGATGTATAGCAATCATTGTCGCGGATGATGGAGATGTTTGTTTTCATAGAAGAAAATCTATGAATGGTGCAGAAACTGTTTCGTTGGTGGGTGGAAAAAGAGAATTCATAAGAGGTAAAAGAGAGACTTTACTGGAGTGTTTGTTAAGAGAAGTATGGGAAGAAACAGGAATAATAGTATCTCCTGAACAGGTAACTCCAATCTTCGCTATACAAAAACACCCTATGTCGTTCGAGCAATTGGCTTTCTTTAAAATTCAATTAGCAAACAAACCCGATTTGGTTATTCAAACTCCTGCAGAGTTTGAGTCTGATCCTCATTGGTGTAATCCAAAAGTGAAAGCGGATAAGCCTTTGTACAGGTACTATACAAACATGCAAGCATTGTTAAGTGCAGGAGTTATTATGGAATTTCCTGAATCATAATAAGTCTTTTACGAAATCCAAAATTTAACTTATAATAAAGCAATAACTGTTAAAAACATTTTTATGTTCGGCGATTTAAACGAAGTATCCTTATTAGGAAACATCACAAAAGATCCAGATTTAAGATATACACCAAGTGGAGCAGGAGTTGTTTCATTTAGCTTAGCAACAAACCGAAGATATAAAAAAGGAGAAGAGTGGGTAGATGAGCCATCTTTTCATAATATTGTAGTTTGGAATAATGCAGAATCATTAGCTCAAAGAATTAAGAAAGGAACAAGAATTTTGATCCAAGGAAGAATTCAAACACGAAGCTGGGATGGGCAAGATGGAAAGAAGCAATACAAAACAGAAGTTGTTGCAGAAAAAGTAATCCTGATTGCAAGATTCGAAGGGGACAATAGCGAGGGAGGTTCAAGTTACACTCCAAAAGCAAAATCATCTTCTAGCAAATCTGATGCTGATTCTGAGATTCTACCTGAATCTACAGGAGGTGAAGACGATATCGATCCATCAGATCTACCGTTTTAATCTAAACTCAAAATAACCAACAATGTCATTCCTGCGAAAGCAGGAATCTTGTTTTGGTAAGTTACGATAATTCAAGATAGCATTCTTCACGATTTCCCAATCAAAGAGTTTGTTTTGTTAATACTTTTACACACGAGATCCCTGTATTCACAGGGATGACGTTTTGGAGATAATGAAGCTGCTTCTCGTCAATGGCGTAAAACTATCTAATCGAGTAGAGGATTATTGCCAAATCGTTAATTAATCCAGCATCGGTATACTTTCTGAATTTGTTTGTAGCAATAATATAAGAACACTCATTCATAACCTCCTTGGATAGATTTTGATCAGTAAGGACTATTAAAACATCGGTATCTGTAGTGTCTACAGTATCCAAAGAAACGGTATCACGAACCATGTTTACGGCTATTGTTAGGAAGCCTTTTTCTCTATGTTGTTGAATTAGTTTTTTTGTCGAAACACTTTCCCGAATATCCAATCTTCCTTCTGCACCATCAGAAACTATAGCTAGTTCCTTTCCAAAAGGAGGTTTTGCAGTGACCCCAACTAGATAAACGCGATCTACACCAAGTGCGTAAGCAGTTTTCATCACCAATGCCACATTAGTAGCGCTTCTGAAGTTATCTAAAACCAAAATTATTTTATTTTTTCTTCGTTTAAGAAAATCACCTCTGAATTCCTTTTGTCTTTCTATAAACTTTCCCATCTTGTATAATTGAAATGTAGTTTAAATTATATATGAGAAGCATTGTAAAAGTAACTGCAACCCTTTTGTTATTCTGCTTATTCCTAGTAATCTGTCTAATTATAACAGTTGGAGGCTATACTGCGTTGCTATTAAGGACATATTCTGTATTTACTCAAAGAGAAGAGGTAGCAAAAGTAACGGTTTCGGAGAGAAAAGTTGATTCTAATGGAACGTATGCAGATGTTTATCTCAAAATAAAGAAATCAGAAAATACTGCACTAGGTCAGCTTTTTGGTGCTGGAAGCACACCAGAGGAGGCAAAGTTAGAAGAATACAGCTTTAAAGTGTATGGAGATACTGTGCATCTTTCTGGCCCAATCATCAAATTTAGAAATGAACTTATTTTTGTTAACTTTAAGACAATCTTCAAACTGGGTCAGGTTTATGGAAGATACAATTTTAATAACGAAGCTGAAGAAAACAGACCTGATGAAGCTTTCTCGTCTTGGGATATAAATGGAGGCATTTCGGATTGGCAAAGAGTTTTTGAATTTTATCAAAATGATAATGGTTTCTGGGGATGGATTGTACGAGGTATAGTTGACTCAACGCAAATCAGTTCAGAAGGACAACCTATTACAAGTCAGCCACATGAATATACTGTGTTTATTACAAATGAAGGTTTCCTTTGGGTAATGGATAAGTAATGATTCTTCAGTTGGGGTAGGATTTTTCACCTTGAAAAGGTATAATCGAAAAGAAAATTTCTAAACGGTGACGTGGCCAAGTTCCCCCTTCGCTACGCTACGAAGGATAAAGTCTAGGCTAGAGTCTGCAAAAGAAAAAGAAATAAATGGTGACGTGGCCAAGTGGTAAGGCGAGAGTCTGCAAAACTCTTATCCGCGGGTTCGAATCCCGCCGTTACCTTAAGAAAAGATCAAAGGCTAGAAAGACTAGGAGGTCAAAATAATAGAGCTTTCGAGACTTGGAAGAAGATTACCTTAACTTTCGAACTTCGAGTTTCTTTTATTCGAACTTGTTTTATTAATCTCCCTTCTTTTTAGTAACGTAATACTCAAGATATCTTCCGAATATTAGTCTTGTATGAGCCTCTAAACCTGGTAATACCGATAGAATAAAGCCCACAAATGGCTGGGTAACCCATTCAAGTAAGTATCTAATTCTCGTAATAATCGACTTATTACTTTGAGGTTTTAAGAAAATATCCAAAATGATTACAGGTATGAAGCAGAATAATGTAAGTTGAATAATGCTAGAAGAAACTCTAGGTAAATTCGCACCAAATACTGTATAACCGAATTCAGGACTAATCAATGCAGGAATATTTCCTCCAACTAGAATCATTAAAGATCCTACTGGACCAAAGATGTGGTCAAAAATTGTATGTACAGATAGGTAAATCATTCGTGGAGATAGTTTTGAGAACGGAGTTGTGAATAAATTTTTCAGAACCCACCCATCGTCAGAAATTCCCCATTGCCATCTTCTTTCTTGCTTGTAATTGTTTCTAATAGTTTCCCAGTGAGATTCTCCTTCAGCAGCGTCTGACATAATCTTCATGTACATTGGGATAGTTCGTACTTTCTTAGGGTATTTGAATAATCCTTTAAAGAACATATGGAAGTCTTCTGGTGTAACCCAAGGTGTCCAGTATCCAATTTCTTCGATTAACCAAAGAGTAGTTGTGTAGGTAGAAAAAGGCACTAATTTGTCAGTTCTAACAAGTCTTCCAACGTTGTAAATAGTAGACATCGAATTTTTAACTCTAGCATAGAAAGGTAACCTCCAGATGTTGTTGTAAAGAACCAATGCTCCGTTGAAGTACAGATACTCGTTATCTGGGGTAGTTGAGAATAGATAAGTCTGGTAAGAGAAATAGTCCTTAGGAAGTTTAGAGTCAGCATCGCAACTTGTTAAAGTTACTCTCTTTTTGTCCCATCCAAGCTTATTAATATGTTGAGTAACTTCTTTTCCGGCCCATGCCATGTTTGCAGATTTTCCAACAGCTTCTCCTTCTTGAAGTATGTGGTTTGTTACCCAGATGTTATTGAATACTTCTTTATATTCTTCTCGTAACTTTTCGGAAACGATAACACCATTTGGGTCTGCAGCTTCTGCTGCTAAAACAACACTGATTTGCTTTGTAGGAAAGGATTGATTCTTTAAATGTTCCATTGTAGCTCTTAGGATGGACTCAGGTTCTTTAACATGTGGGACAATTACCACATGTTGAATGTCTTTCCAGTCGGTTACATTTGTTTGTACTCTTCTTAACTCGTTTCTTTCTATCTTTAGGAATCTTAGAGTCTCGAATTTATCAAGCCAGAATCTAAGACGAGAAACTTTCTTATTAGTGTTAGCAACCAAGTATTCTTGATAAGTAAGTTTCCTAGCTCCATCAATGTTTAAATCGATTTGCTTAATAGCATCACCAATATTTAGTAACGAATCTAGTCTTTTTCTCCAATTGACAGACTCTTCTCTTCGAATTCTCACTAGAGAGATTGCGAATAGAACGGCAAATGAGAAGGATTTGTATAAGAAAAATACATTCAAAAGAATGATTATTACAGCTGCAATTTCTGGACTAATAAAGCTCACAACAAGTGGGGTTAATAGTAATACAACACCCATTAGAGGAGGCACTTTCTCTAAAATGACATCTGTTCTTGTTTTATTTATATTCTTTGCCATAAAAGTTTTTTACCACATAATTATATCATTTTTTGACCCAATAATGAAGCTAGAAGCACTAAACGGAACTTTGGTGACTATCTAAAAAGCTCTTTGCTAATCTTAATAAATCTAATTTTTTATTCAGTGCTGGATCGTCTAAAACCTTCTCGAGTAAGAACTTGAGAGTTTCACCCAACTTTTGACCTGGTTGTAATCCAAAATTCTCCACAAGATCTTGTCCTTTTATATCTAAATCAGTGATTTTAAGAGCCATATCATTTGCTCTAACGGAAGCTACTCTGGAAGCTAATTCATCAAGCTCCTTTGGGTCAAAATCGTTTTTTGGGTTGGATGCAGCATCAGCGATGCGAAGTCTGAGTAAATCGTCAATTCCCTCCTCACCTCCGACATTAATAATCAATCTTCTAATAGCACCATCCGTCCATCCCATATCTTCTCCTTTTTTTATTTCATCATCAGATTTTCTCCAATCTGCTGAAGGGTAGTAGAACATGTGCCATCTAACCAATCTAATGTTTCGCTCAACTTCGTCATTTGGAAATTTTAGCCTTTTCAAAATTTCTTCGGTCATTCGTGCTCCCACAACATCGTGTCCATAAAAATGGATTCCTTTTTCATCTTCTGTTCTGGTTCGAGATTTGCCAATATCATGCAGTAAAGCTGCTACTTTTACTCTGTCTTCAGCAATATCACAGGCTTGAAGCGAGTGTGTAAAAACATCATCTGTATGGAACTCTGGTTGGACTACATCTATTCCTTCTAAAAGCTCTGGAATAAATAGTTTTAGAATTCCTGTTTCTTTTAGTAAATTTAAACCAACTGAAGGTTTACTACTTTTGTACAAAATCTTTAGAAATTCATCTTTGAATCTTTCTACAGAAACTTGAGCAGTAACATGATTCGTTTCTTTGATAGCTTTCAAGGTATTTGCATCTATCTGAAATCCAAGTTGAGAAGCTAATCTACAAGCCCGAACTGCCCTTAATCCATCTTCTGTAAGTCTTTCCATAGGTTCTCTAACAGCTTTAATCACGCCAGCTTTTAAATCTTCTAATCCGTTAAATGGATCTACAAATAAATTCATCACGTCAATTTGCTCATTATCGAAGTTCTGCAAATCTAGAGCAATAGCATTGATAGTAAAGTCTCTACGAGATAGATCTTCTTCAATTGTCCTTGCGAACTCAACCTTAGCTGGCCATCTGCCTCCAAAATAGTCAGCTTCACTTCTGTATGTTGTTATTTGAACGTCAAAGTTTTCTCCAGTATTGGATGTCCCAATTACAGTTATAGTCCCAAATTTAGCACCTGTAGGCACACTTTTAGGAAATATTTTCTGCACATCTTCTGGGTACGCATTGGTTGCAATGTCGAAATCTAAGGGAGTTTTTCCAAGTAAGATATCTCTGATACTGCCACCTACTAGATAAGACTGAAAACCGGCTTTCTGTAGAGTTTCGGCAATAGAAATCACATAGTCGGGAATTTTTTCTAGGAATGTTTTTTTTGTAAATTCAATCATATAATCGCTGGTTTTAGTCATTATACGATAGTCTATGAATAGAGGGTATAGAAGTTTTAGGTTTTATCTGATATATCTTCTGATAGAGAACCATGTACTGAATCCTCCGATAAATGCACCAACAAATCCTATTAAAGCAATAACTCCCGCCCAACCGAAAGGTGTCACTTGTGGCCACGGTAATCTTGCAAAATTCTCGTATAAGAATACACTAATTGCAGAAGTTGGGTTAAGAACGAATACTACAGTTAAAACGGTTCCAATTAAGAACGTAGAAATCAATGCACCAATAAATCCGTAGAAACTTCCCTCGAGAATATAGGGTGTACGTATAAAGTAGAGGCTTCCACCGACCAGTTGCATGACTCCAATTTCCTCCATCTGGTTATATAATCTGAACTCAACTGTCATGAATGTGAAGAAGAAAATGACAACAAAAAGCAATGTTATAACTGCAATTCCAGCAATTCTTAAAGTGAGTAAAACTTCTCGTAATTTGTCTAGACTTTCACTATCAACTCTTAAAGTAATAGGTGGTACTGTTGGATCTTGAGAATACTTATACTCAACAGGTTTGCTTGAATCTGCTGGGATAATTTCTAATTTCTTAACCTCACTATCAATATCTTTCTTAACAAGTTCTGTAACTGATTTAAGATCGTTTAGTGTGTAAATTTGAATATCTAAACTCGATGGAAGCTTTCCATCGATAAATTGATTGGTGCTTAGAACTTCATATTGAATAGGTTGAACTTTTGAAGAATAGTCGCCATAGATAGAGTAAGCTTCTTCTTCTGTAGTGTAGTTTATAGATTTGATCTGAGGATTCATTTCCCATTTCTCCTTAAGAGCTTCTACAACTTCCTTGTCCATTCCAACTTCGAAGAAAACTAAAATGTTACTTCTGGATTCGATGTATTGGATCCAAAGATTACTGAAGTAAGCTAACCCTCCAAAAATAATAGCTACTAACAGAGCTAGTGTCATAACACTTACAGATCCCCAACCAGCCCATCCGCTTCGTTGAATCTGTTTTTTTGTATTTGCTAATATTCTTGATAACATTTTATTCTTCTGATGAATGAGTAGATTTTATTGATCTAGCTATTTTTAATAATTCTCTTTTACTTAAATCAACTTTTTCTCTTAGGTTTTCAACCCCATCGTTTATTATTTCCTCTACATTATTGTACCCTGCTTCTTTTAATACTTCTATTAACTCAGGTTCTAATTCAAGCTGGTCAAGAGAAGTGTTTCCTAACCCAGTGTGAATTTCTCCATTAGAGTTATCCATACTCAATGGTCTGGATTTCTTTGTTGGCTTTTTCTTAACTTCTTTTTTTACAGATTCTTTTTTGATTTTTTTCTTGTCTTCCTTCTCTGAAGTTTGCATTTGATTTGCTACAGTATTTTCCTCGATGTTATTTATTGCTTCAGAATCTGTTTCTTCTTCTAATTCGTATTCTTGGCTATCGTTCTCTTTTGAAGGCTTTCCTAATATCTGCTCTAAGGCATTGAATGTTTCTACTCTTGGTTTTACTCTTTTAAAGAATCCAAAAATTCCTTTACGAGGAGCTTCAGAAATTTCTAATCCTTCTTCGACTTCCAACTCTGGTTCTTCGGATGGTTCATCCATATCGATTTTGATTTTTAATTTGTCTTTCTTCTTTACAACTTCCTCAGCATTTTGATCCATTTTTTGTTCAAAGTCTTTTTTCTGAGCTAATTCGTATTGCCCCTTACTGTCATCTCGAATGATTCTTCCAGACTCCATTTGAATAACTCTTTTGTTAAGAGAATTGACAATGTCGGTACCGTGGGTAGACATGATAATAGTTGTTCCCCAGTTGTTTATTTTGTTCAAAATTTGAACAATGTCCCATGCACTTGAAGGGTCAAGGTTTCCTGTCGGTTCATCAGCAATCAATACTTTTGGACTATTCGCAATAGCTCTTGCGATAGCAACTCTCTGCTGTTCCCCTCCGGATAATTGTCTAGGGAAAGAGTTCGATCTATGATTAAGTCCTACAATATCTAAAACGTATGGTACAGTTTCTTTGATTTCTTTATTCTTCTTACCTGCAACTTCCATTGCGAAAGCTACATTTTCGTATGCGGTTTTATCTTGAATAAGTTTATAGTCTTGAAAAATAACTCCGATTTCTCGTCTTAATTTATAAACTCTTGACCTACCGATCTTTGTGATGTCTCGATCTCTGAAGTATACAGCTCCCGTAGTTGGGTTCTCGTCACGAATCAACATTTTAATAGCTGTGGTTTTTCCACTTCCAGAAGCACCGATTAGAAAAACAAATTCTCCTTCTTTGACTTTGAACGAAATGTCATTTACAGCTACTATATTGTTATCGTATATTTTTGAGACGTGGTTAAATTCAAGCATTCCTATAGTGTATCATAGTTAAAAACAAAATCCAAAAACATATATCAGCGATTTATAATGAATTCTTTGTTAAAATTGAGTAATGGAAGATACAAATGACGAAAATACAAAACCTAAAAAGGTTTTCAAAAAAGGTAATATTACGGTAGAAGAGATTGGTCCTGGATTGTACAGGGCAACATCAGTGAATTCAAAGTACATCGTTGAATATGATAAGAATCAATGTATTGGTGCAGCGAGTTGTGCGGTAATTGCACCTCTAACTTTTGTAATGAATGATGAGAACAGAGCTGAAATTAATACCGAATCAGAAGATTTTGATTCTGATGACGATATTTTAATGGGAGCACAATCATGTCCCGTCTTTGCCATTAAGATTTTTGACAAAGAAACGGGGGAGATGATTTTTCCTGTGGAGTAGTTACTGGCATTAAAGTTAATCCACATCGTTAAACTCCAATGAGTTAACTATACTTTCAATCACCTTTAAAGTCTGAATCAGTAAGATTATCGGCGAAAGTTACTTTGTACAGCTCCAATATTGGTTTTGCGGTGTTTTCAATAGAAAAGCTCAAACCCTCCAACTCTTGAATAGATCCTAAATCTCCGCATATTGGGTTAAATTCTGATGATGAGTTGGAATTATTCCAATAGTAATTATCCCCAACTTTTCTGACATCATGACCTAAAATCTCTATCTCTACAAAATCATGCTCGCTAAGATCAACTACTATAGGATCACTTAAGCCTTGTTCTCGTGCAAATAGAACATTATTTTCTATGTAACTTGGATTAGTATCCAAGAATTGATGTAGTTCTGAACAAACTTTAATTCCTCCAATTCCATCAACACCCCTTAACTGCATAAGGGTTTCACCATTCTTTAAAACATTTATACCAGTCAGGCCTATGTAGTCTGCGTTTGTCCTCAAATCATCCATTCCATCGATGTTTGTAAGCTCTTGTATGTCCCAGTCTGGAGGTAACTTTGCTCTCAGAAATTCACCACTGTATTCAATAAGTTCTAGAGGAGGCTCTTCGGTAAGATAGGAGACAGGGGCTGTATTAAGGTTCACCCTTATACTCACTAGATAATTTACTAAAAGCGAGATTATTAAAACTAAGCCTAGTCCTAATCAGATTAAAATGTATTTTTTTGTTTTATGGCTCATATTTTTTAAAACATTCCTTTATGAAACAAGACAGTATCCTTCGGTATCTCAAGATCTAACAATTCGCCTGTCAGAGTATCCATAATTAAATATTCGCTAAGCTGGTAGTCGCTGTTCCTTCCCAGACAATCTGGTCCCAAACAAGGTTCAGTAATTTGATAGACTACTAGATTATCATAACCTCTAAACTTATAAACTGCGCCGTCGTTTAGGTTCGTTATACTATCGTTACCAACTGAATTAATGACCCCACCAGCAAGATAAAGTATCAAATTTCCAACTCTTTCAATTATTAATGCAGAGGCGCTTTCGTCAACAGCTTGAGTTGAACTGTTTTCAATATTGTAGCTAGAGAGACCACCATCCGGATAGTTCTTAAATATAATAGAATCATTTGTTGCCCATGTCGGATGGGTTGCATTACTAACCACATTTTGTTCACGGGTATCTACATCGTAAATGTAAGTATTAAAATCTACCTGGCTGCGTGGTGAATCAGTAGCGATTTGCAATAAATGATTTCCTTCAGGAGAAAACGAAAGATAGTCAGCATCATTGATACTCCTGTTTCGGCCGTAACCGTCAAATTCGATGTTGTGTAGCTGGCTTCTAGTTCCATTGCTGTGCAGTTCTAGTATCCAACTATTGCCATTTCTGAAGTAATCGAATGCGTATGTATTTTCAGAGTGAAAGGTTAGGTTTTCCAATAGATCATCTGGCGTTAGTGAGAAAATTGTAACCAGTTCTTGGGTATTAATATTCACCAACATTATCTCGCATCCAAAATTATTTAATTCTGTAGCGCAAACTCCAAATCCAAGTTTATCCCCAAACCTAGTTATTTCGGTGAAGTTCCAATCCTCAGATTCTGGAAAGTCTGTCAGCTTTATAGAATTATCCTCATGCAAAAAATGAACATTATTTAAATGAACGTAATAAATGGACGAGTGAAACGGATCAACTTCAACAGTGTCCTCGACTGACTGAGAATTCGTGGATACATTTAGGGTTTCGGAATTCGTCCTTAAGAGTATGAAAGCTAATGGTACTACTAATAAAGTTATTAGTAATAAAATCGAAACGATTATGTATGTTTTTTTCATATAATACTTTTAACTATCTTGGTTTAATATTAATATCTCCAGTCGTACTCTGCAAGGTACTGGTAGGATGTATTTTTAACGTCCCTGTGGGTGAGCATGATAATCCCCCAGAACTATTCCAATTAGCCATTACAGGATTATTCCCACTGCATGAATTTGAACTAGTTCCACCTTGCGGTAGGATATACCCCAAAAAGTATCCTGCACCATAGTCTGGGGAATGGGAGTGTTTAGTTACAGCTGCATTGAATGAGTTTACTGCGCCACCATAGCTTCCATCTGCATGGTACCATGCGTTGTAACAGTTTTGTTCAGACCAAGTCACAGAGTTACTGTCAGAAGATTCTACATATGCAACATGCAACTCCCAAACAATTAATGCTCCTGCTACAGGGGTTGAACTGATTAATTCGGGTTTGGTCTCTATAACTTGATTCCAAAGACCACCCGGGTACTGGGTTATGATACCTTTTAAATCGGGTCTTTTATATGCCGCATACCACGTACAATTGGCATTGTGTTGTCCCGTTATGCTACTGGAACAACAATTATAAGGATTGTTTGTATCCGTGAGGCCTCCACATGTATTTGCTCCACGCAAAGCACTAGTTGTCCGTATTTTTATATTTCCTTCTAAAATTTTAAAATCTTTTTTCTCGAATAATTTTACTCCATCTACTTTTACGCTATTAGCAATTTGTTTAAATGCTTCAACTTCGTAAAGTTCCGTAAAAGTATACATAACTCTTACCAATGAGTTTTCAAATATATGATACTTAAAGTATGCCGAGCTGACTCGTGGTTGTGCAGGAAAATTAGTTGTGCAATATTTTGATATGTCTATTGAACAACCGTCCCGATTCGCCAATGCTTCATGAAGTGCTTTTGCAGCTTTCTTTTTATCAAGGTTCCATACTGAAATTTGCACAGCTTCTCCAGAGGCTAACATAAATGTACGTTGCCAATTAATAGAGTTGAAAGCGGCGTTATTCTCAAAAGATTCTGGAATAATAGTAGAATCTACCTTGAATTTTAGTGATGAAGTTTTATGCTTATAAACAACTCTAGTTGTATTAACTAACCTCGCAATCTCATCCTTTGAATATAGCTCCTGTAGGTCACTTGTATCATAGTCCAATTCTGTGCCTGGTGGGAGTTCCGGAAGTGAGTTTATTCGAGAAGCATCTTCTGAGATACCCTCAACACCACCACTCACAACCCGGCCTTCTACAATCGAATACATTCCCGCTGGTACCATCGCAACCAGCAGCAAAAACATTACCAGGAATTTTGCTTTCTTATTCATATGCTCTTAATTTAAACTAACTAAATATTCTAATCTCTCCAACCTTTCTTCTAACTCGCCAATCTCTTCATCCTTTTCAATCAAATGCAAAGTTAATTCTTCAATTTTTTCCATCTGTAAACGTTGCATTTCTCCAATAGGTAAGTTACTAGATTCGATGTTTTTAGCAGAAGGTATTCCAGGTAGGTGCTTGTTTGCTTCAATGAATGACTTAACATCGTTAAGTGGCAGTAATTTGTAATCGTCTTCAAATACGTAATCTGCCCAATTATTCATGGAAACGACAATTTCCTTAGCCTTTATTGTTCCATTGACTGCAAGCTTATAATTGCCAGGATTATTAGTTCCTATGGCTACGTTGCCTGTATTTATCACTGTATTTCTGCCTGGCTGTAAGACTAAATCCCCTCTACAAGCGTTAGCACATCCCCCAGAATATGCAGGTTGAGACAAAACCAAAGCATAGTCTCCATAAGCATTATGCTGATATTTAGCTGCAACGAAGTGCCAGTTCCTTGCATCAAGATTTCCCAGTTTGAGTATAGTTGTATTAACACTTGAATCGTTACCTACAACTGTAAACTTTCCTGCCGGGTTGGTAGAGCCTATTCCTAAAGATCCATCCATGTAGTAAATAGAATTCCCATTTGCCGACCATTGTCCTGCCACCGCATGTACTGGTGCTTGTAACATTGAAAACATAATCGTCCCTAGTGCAAAAAAAGTCATTACCTTTTTTGTAGGATTTTTCATATAAAAAAATATTAACTTCCTTCAATATAGAGATGATGAGAATTCTAAACATTGTGTTGGAATACAAATTTGAAAATTTCTTCACAATCCGAAATGATATAATCAGATCATGAATATTCAAGAAGCAAAAGACATTCTATCCAAACCAGGATTGAGCAGAGATGTGGTTGAAGCTCTATCTCTATTTAAAGAAGAGCCGAAATGGATGACAGAAAATAGACTGAAAGCCTATGATCATTATGAGGAAAGAATTATGCCGACTTGGGGTGTCGACTTATCAGAACTAAAAGAAGATGACATTAGATTTTATGTAACTCCAGAGTCTAAAAAATCTAGAACTTGGGATGAAGTTCCTGAAGAGATGAAAGAAACGTTCGATAAGCTTAAAATTCCTCAAGCTGAAAGAAAATTTCTAGCAGGAGTAGAGACTCAGTATGATTCGAGTGTAGTTTATGGAAAAGTTAAAGAAGTGTGGGAAAAACAAGGTGTTATTTTTACAGATACAGATACTGCTTTGAAAAAATATCCAGAACTATTTAAACAATGGTTTGGTAAAGCAATACCTTCAACAGACAACAAATATGCAGCTTTGAATACAGCATGCTGGAGTGGAGGAAGTTTCGTTTATGTTCCAAAAGGAGTCAAGGTTGAAGTTCCGTTACAAGCATATTTCTACATTAAAACCGCTAACCTAGGTCAGTTTGAAAGAACCTTGATTATCGCTGACGAAGGGTCTGAAGTTCAGTATGTGGAAGGTTGTTCAGCACCTACTTATTCGACAGATGTACTGCATTCTGGAGTAATAGAACTGATTGCCTTAAAAGGTGCAAGAATACGATATACAACAATTCAAAACTGGTCTAAAAATGTGTATAACCTAGTAACGCAAAGAGGCTTGGCTTACGAAGATGCGACAATTGAATGGGTTGATTGCAATATGGGATCGAAGAAAACTATGAAGTATCCAAGCGTAATTTTGGTAGGAAATAGATCACACGGAGAGGTTTTGTCGATAGCGGTTGCAGATAAAGGTCAGCATTTAGATACGGGAGCAAAAATGATCCACATTGGAAAAAACACCAGTGGTGTAATCACCACTAAATCCATTTGCAAAAATGGTGGTAGAACAAGTTATCGAGGACAAGTCAAAGTTACTAAAGGAGCAAAGAATGCGAAAGTGAAAGTTGTTTGTGATGCATTAATTTTGGATAACATTTCCCAAACAGATACGTATCCTTACAATGAAATTAACGAAAAACTTGCTAAAGTTGAACATGAAGCAAGTGTTTCTAGGGTTAGTGAATCCCAGCTTTACTATCTAATGTCTAGAGGCCTTTCTGAAGAAGAAGCTGGTGGATTAATAGTTGCAGGATTTGTGGAACCAATAGCAAAAGAACTTCCAATGGAGTATGCAGTTGAAATGAATGAGCTAATCAAGATGTCGATGAAGGGAAGTGTCGGATAATCCTTCGACAAGCTCAGGATGACAATTGAGTGTCATGGTGAGCCTGTCGAATCCATACACTCAATATTATGACTATACTAGATATTTACTACAAATCAGATCGGAAAGTTTACTTAGATCTAATTTCGGATTCCTCGGTTTCGTCCATTCCTTTAGAAAATTACAAATTCGATTTTAAACTTTCAGTAGAGAAATTTTGCCCAGGCTATTTTAAAAATGGTACTTTTCAGAAATGTTTAAGAGGGAACAAGATAGGTGAGAAATCTGTGTTGTGTGATGATTGTGAAAGAGCGATAGGATTTAAGTCAGCATTCTTTATGAATGCAACTCCCAACGAAGAAATGAACAAATATTTAAAGAAAAAACATTTTTTGTATTTAGCCTATTTTGAACCCGGATTGGTAAAAGTGGGCACTGCAAATGTAGATAGAGGTGAAAAAAGATTGTTAGAACAAGATGCTCAATTTTATTCATTTATAGATGAATCTGATGGTTTTGAAATTCAGAAAAAGGAAAAAGAAGTATCTATAAAACTAAATCTCACAACTTCTGTAAAGTCTGTTCACAAATCAAAATACTTGGGAATTAAACCCAAAAAAGAGAATGTAGAAAAGATTTTCGACTCAAAAATGGAAACTTTGGGAATTAACGAAAAAGGTAATTTAGTAGATCTTACAGACTATTATTTTTATCCAGAAGACTACAATGTGATTCAAAATGATCACAACTTGGTTGGGAAATTTCTAGGGCTTCGTGGAAGATATCTGTTGTTAGAAAATAATGGGTGCAAAGCTTTCGATATTAATTATATAATTGGAAGAAATATCGAAGATCATATTGATCAGTATGAATATTTAACTGAACTTACACTTTTTGGATAATGCTGAATTTCTATAATAAAACTGAAAAACTTTTAGAAAAAATTCAAATTGCTGAAACTACTTATCTATTTAAATATTCGATCGACAAGAGCTTTTCATTTGTCCCAGGACAGTATGTGGGGATTCAAACAACCCCAACCCACCGAAGAGCTTACTCAATTTTCAAAACTGATGAAGATGGAATCTGGTTTTTGATCGATACAATTCCTGGAGGAATCGCATCTCAATATTTTGAGCAAGTTCAAGTTGGTGCAGAAAATTTAATAGTTGGTCCTTACGGAAGATTCACTTTGAAGCCAAGTGTAAATAAGAAAGTTTTTATCTCGACTGGAACTGGAATAGCTCCTTTTTATCCAATGGTTGAGCAAATTAAGAACTCAAATGAAATGGAAAATGTTCAGATAGATTTCTTATTTGGATGTAGATTCTTTGAAAACGAAGTTTCTTACGAATATTTCGAACCATTCATAAATCAGAACTTTAGGTACATACAGTGTATTACGAAAGAGGAAAATTCAGATACGACAAGGTTTCCAAGCGCATTATTTTTTAATGGAAGAGTAACAAAATTTCTACAAGAAAATCTTATCAACTATAGTAAATCAGATGAATTTTATATTTGTGGAAATCCAGAAATGGTTGAGGATGTTAAAACAATGCTTCTAATTAAAGGGTATTCAAATGTTTTTGGAGAGAAATACTAATGAAAAACATTCTAGTTGTTAACAATGGGACTAACTCACTTGGCCTACTAGTTAAACTACTGAGCAAACTTGGCCCAGTCAGAGTTGTAAGTGTAGAAGTTTTTCATCCAGAATTGGTAGAAGACGAAATTGTTGTTTTCTCTGGAAGTAGTACGTACAACGTTGATAACGATTCCGAAAACTTTCAGCATATAATGAGATTCATCACTGAAACCGACAAAGTTGTAGTTGGAGTTTGTTTTGGATTCCAGCTGTTATGTAAGGCTTATGGTGGCACTATGATGCGAATGATCGAACCAACTAAAGATATTATTACTATTGAATTAGCTGATGGAAGAACAATTACTGCTTCCTCTAGGCACAAGTGGATTGTGAACGGATTGAGTGATGATTTCGAAATCCTAGGAGAGTCACA
The DNA here is from genome assembly GCA_963169855.1 of Patescibacteria group bacterium. GTDB lineage: Bacteria > Patescibacteriota > Dojkabacteria > J137 > J137 > KLAP211. The sequence goes on along the minus strand of CAUJCN010000002.1, from coordinate 169,700 downwards.
AGATGGAATAGAAATTGTTAAACATAATCTTAAACCACAAATTGGATTTCAATTTCACCCAGAAGTGTTCATGGAATTGACTGAAGGAGATGAAACTTTCCTATCTTTAGTAAAACCATTAGTTAATGGTGTAAAATAGCGTTAGTTAATTAAGTTGAATGGAACTTCGAGAGCACATTTATAATTTTCTTAAATCTAGAAAGCAAATTGTTATTTCTACATACGATGAAACTCATCCTTGGATTTGTACTGTCTGGTATGTTGTAGATAAAGATTTTAACATTTATTTCTACTCCTCGTTAAGCACAATCCACGTTCAGCAAGCGTTAAAGAATGGAAAAGCTGCATTAACTGTTGCTGATTCTCCACAGGAAGTTCATGGAAATAAAGAGGCAGTTCAAGCTTGGGGAACAATAGAAAGAATTACGGATGTTGATAAAGTTCAGTGGTTTATAAATGAATGGACAGATACTCCAGAGAAATATGATGCCAAACAAACAGCTGAAGGTAATACTGCAGGTGTTTTTAGAATCTCTCCTAAACAATTAAAACTGATGAATAAAGAGCTTGTTGGTGATAACCTTGGATATAAATTTACTTTAGAGTTTAACTAAACTTAACATGAAATTAATAGTCTTAGCTGGAGGCCAAGGAACAAAGATGTGGCCATACAGTACCGAAAAAAAGCCGAAACATTTTCAAAGTGTTGTAGGGAACCAGACTTTATTCCAAGATACTGTGTATGGATTATTGGAAGGTTTCAGACCGGAAGACATTATCATCTCGACAAAGAAAATGTATGTTGATCATGTATTAAATCAGACACCAGAAATTCTTAAGAAAAACATTATTGCTGAGCCAGATGCTAAAAAGAACCAAGGTCCTGGAACTCTTTACTCAGCAATGAAAACTGACTACATGTATCCTGGAGAACCTTTCTATGTTGTTCAATCTGATTGTATTCGAGAACCAAATCATAAATTTCTTGATCTAATTAATCAAACCGATAAATTCGTTTCAACACATAAAAAAATCACAACAGGTGTTCGAAATCCTCTTTATCCAGTAATGGGAGTAGACTATTTTGAATTATCAAATCAAATTCCCTCAGAAGGAAACGCAGAAATTTATGGAGTTAAGAAATTTCTCGGAAGGTTGCCAACTTATGAAGAAACCAAAGCTATGGTTGATAATTTCCATGTGGTAATACACTGTAATCACTTGAGCTGGTATTCAGATCTACTCTTAGAAGCTACTCAAAAGTATCACAACGATTGGTACGAGAAAATGATTCAGATTCGAGATACTTTCGGCAAACATAATGAAGATGAATTAACAGAAAAACTTTATTCTGAAATTACCAATCCAGGAAATATCGAAGAGGTAACAAGTCACATTTTTGAAGAATCGGGTGCGGTTTTTATGCTTCCATTCAAATGGACAGATGTAGGAACTTGGGATTCTCTTTATGAATATTCTGTTCAAGGAAAAGGAGAGAATTACAAAGACGGAGATATCATAGACATCGATACTACAAATTCTTTAATCAAAGGTAAAAAAGGGAAAATCATCGCGACAATTGGTGTAGATAACTTGGTTATCGTAGACACAGATGAAGCTCTATTTATTTGCAGAAGAGATCGATCTGGAGACGTGAAGGAAGTTTTGAAGAGAATTGAAGACAATAGATAGCAATTATAAAACAGAATATTTAAGTGTATAATGCATTAGTTTTATAGTATTTATGGCAGGGCATACATTGGCAGAATACGTTTTAGCAGTGAACTATTCCTATGGACAATGCTTTTTAACTCCAGACTCATCTGCAATATACATAATTGTAAAGGGTTTTACATGGAAAGGCCTGTTAGATAAGATTATTAGCATTATGGTTATTTCGGCCTTACTAATTTTAGTATTTTCTATTGTTATCCTTACCTATTCAGGCTGGAGATTTTGGGATAGTGTACTTTTTGCAGGTTATTTTTTATTGATTTATGGCCTAGTTCCTATATGTATCATCGCTATTGTATGGGAGAAAATCACTGGAGTAAAAAGTTATTTCTTTACTCAGAGTGAGTTGGACTCTTTACTCCTACATATGAGAAGTAGAGCTGAAGAGTAGGTAGGAGCTAAATACTTACTTCACGAATCATTTTAATCTACCTTTAACGCTTCCAAGAACGCCTCCTTAGGAATTTCAACACTTCCAAAAGTCTTCATCTTTTTCTTTCCTTTTTTCTGTTTTTCTAACAACTTTAATTTTCTAGTAACATCTCCTCCGTAAAGTTTAGCTAAAACGTCTTTTCTGAATGGAGGAATTGTTTCTCTTGCAATAATTTGTCCTCCGATTGCTGCTTGAATAGGCACTTTAAAGTTTTGTCTTGGAATAATTTCTTTCAACTTTTCTACAACTTCTTTTCCTCTTCTAGCCGCGTTTCCTCTATGTGTCAAGAACGATAACGCTTCGACTGGTTCGTCGTTTACAAGAATCCCAACTTTAACAATATCTCCTGGTTTGTAATCTAGGAAAGAATAATCCATGGATGCGTATCCATGAGAAATTGACTTTAACTTATCGAAGAAGTTAACAATAATTTCTACAGTTGGCATTTCATATTTCAAAATTGCATGCTTCTTTTCTGAAGCTGTTTTAGTCAAGAAATCCATAGATTTGTATGTCCCTCTTTTCTCCTGACACAATTGCATTATTGGTCCAATATATTCTTCTGGGGTTAAGATTTCCAAATTTACAAATGGTTCGTAAACTACAGAGAATAAACTTCCATCCGGGAATTCTGCGGCAGTTCTGATTGTTGCGATATTTGTTTCGGTATCAATATTTGAAACGTTGATATTAGAGACTTTTGAATAATCTGTTGTTGATAATTTAATTCTGAATTCTACAGTTGGTGTTGTTCCAATCAAATCAATTCCATATTCTCTTTCTAATCTATCTTGAGTAATTTCTAAGTGTAATAGTCCAAGAAATCCACAGACAAAGCCAGTTCCTAATGCTGCAGAATATTCTTTTTGATAAGTCAACGCTGCATCGTTCAAAGATAGTTTCTCTAAAGCTTCTTTGAATTGTTCGTAGTCGTTAGCTTCTACAGGGTATAAACTGGCAAAAACCATTGGCTGCGGAGATTTATATCCAGTAATTGGTTCGACTAAAAGCTGCTGCTCATCATCTAAAACTTTTGTGATTGTATCTCCAGAATGAACTTTATGAATGTCTTTAAGTCCAGTTGCGATGTATCCTACTTCGCCTTGTTTAATAACATTTGATTTGAACATTTTTGGAGTTAAGTACCCAACTTCAATTGGAGAGATTTTTTCACTAGTTCCAAGCAAATACATTTCATCCCCAAATTTGAATTCTCCTGAAAGTACTTTTACTAAAGCGGTTACTCCTTTGTATTCGTGATAAAATGCATCAAAAACTAAAGCTTTTGGTGGTTGAGTAGCAAAACCTTTATCAGGCGTAAAGATCAAACTCATATCTAAATCGGGAGCTGGGATTTTCTCCACAATAGTATCTAAGATTTCTGGAACTCCAATTCCTGATTTACCAGAAGCCAAAATTATGTCTTCATCTTTAAATCCAAAAGTGTCGATCATTTCTTTTTTTACTCTATCGACTTCTGCAATATCCATATCTACTTTGTTCAGTACAGGAATAATTTGTAGATTGTATTCCATTGCCTTGTAAACTGTTGTTAGAGTTTGAGCTTGAATTCCTTGAGTAGCGTCTACCAATAGCAAACATCCTTCGCAAGCAGCTACAGATCTAGAAACCTCGTAACTAAAGTCTACATGCCCTGGAGTATCGATCATATTAAGAATGTAAGCACCCTTTTCAGCTTTGTCACCCTTGTAGGGATAATTCAATCTTGCTGTCTGTAATTTGATAGTAATACCTCTTTCTTGCTCCAATTCCAAGGTGTCCATCATTCTGTCCTTCATTTCTCGGCTTGCAACTGCACCTGTGTACTCAATAAGTCTATCCGCAAGAGTTGACTTGCCGTGATCTATATGTGCGATTATGCAAAAGTTTCTAATATTATTCATACTGTTGGATTATACAGTAAAAGCTGTGTTGATGGCATATAGAGGAAGATTAATTGAACCTTAAACTGGTTCAGGCTTTATTTCGAGTTTGTCTTTGTTGCTTTGATTCGAAACCCAAGTTACTAAGAAAGTCACCGATCCTCCAATCGCTACTAATAGAACTAGTGCAAGTGGAGTTGCAGAACTTCCTGCATCAAATGGCCATAGTACTTTCAAAGAAGCTATCATAATTCCTATCAGGAAAGAAAATACAACGTTAGAGTAATTATTTAAAGTGTATTTCAATAGTCTTACGAAGAATATAAATCCTAAAAGAATTCCAAAACCGAATAAGGCAAATGAAATGAATTCTGACTGGCTAATTTCGAAGGACAGAAGTTTTTTAATAAATCCTAAAACGAAATCGTAAACTCCTAGTAAAACCATTATGAATGAACCGCTAACACCAGGTAACACCATTGCTGAAATAGCAAGCATACCGGCACCGAAGAAGTAGATTGGAGAAGGCAATTCTGTAAATTCTACCGAATTCAAACTGAAAAGAATGAAAAATATGCCAAAAGTTACTGCTGCGATTAAAAATTCTCTAAAGCCAAACTTGGTAAGTTCTTTATATGGAAGGTATATTGATGTCAACACAAGTCCAAAAAAGAATGCGTATACTTCCGGCTTATTAGTTTCTAGTAAGTGAGACAATACTCCTGCCAGTAGTGCGATCGCAATTCCCATTCCCACAACTAGTGGGATTCCAAACTCAAATTTAATGTCGAAGAAAGACTTTTTAAGAGACGCCAAATCAGTTTTTCGAATTACAAATCTTGTTAAAGTCTTTGCAAATTCAGCAACAGAATAAAGCAGTCCAATAAAGTCATCGTAAATTCCCATAGCTAGCGCTAATGTTGATCCGCTTACCCCTGGAACTATTTCGGCCACTCCCATTACAAAACCTCGAATTATATTTGCAAATTTTTTCATAAGTTCTATTATCGTATATTTTCTGTGATATGGAAAGCAGCGGAAGGTTAACCTAATATTTTCTCTGCTGCACGAAGTCCTGAAATAACAGCGCCTTCTACAAAAGGACCAACTAAATAATCACCGCAGAATACTATCCCACTAGTATTAATCGTGTTTTGGTATGAGTCTATGTTTTGAATGTGATTAGGTGTAAACATAGGTACAGCCGATGCCCATCTCTGAACTTTTATAAATTTTACATTTGCTAGACTAGGATCGAGTTTCTTTACTTCCTGAATAATATGATTATCACTCCACTTTTCATCTAAAATATGTTTTGAATACTCGTGTTTTAAGCCAACTGAGATTAATGATTCATTTTCCTCCTGATTAACTACGTTCACAGATGCAAGGGATTTATGACCATTAAAGTAAACGCGATTATGAGACTTAAATTCATCTGCGTTACTTATCCCAAACAGCTTTATTGTAGATGAGTATTTTATCTGTTTGAAAAAGTTTCTCTGTGATTCAGTTGGAACAGACAGCAAGTTTAGTACCCGATTACCTTGAACAGAAACTATCACTTTTCTCCCTTTTATCTTCTTTCTAAATGGGAAAGAACCATATGTAAGTTCAACATGATCTGCTTTCTCAACTATACTGCCAATTCGTGTGTTTTCGATTATTGAAAGATTCTCAGCTAGCTTCTTACTTAGTTCGCCAATTCCGTTAGGAAAGTTCATTTGATTGCTACCAATTACGTAACGCATCAGTCCAAAGAAAAGGTTTTTTGAGAAATGTTCTGCTCCGTAAAAAAATAAATCGTTACTAAGAGGGTTGATAATCTCATCGAGAAATTCATGATTGATTTGTTGATTAAGCCAAGCGGCTAAGTTTTCGTCTTTTTTTGTTAAAGTTGAATAGTCTGTAATATCGTGGGTTGCTAGTTGGTGTAGGTTTAAAACTGCAGTTTTTACAAGTTCAACTTTGGTAGCCAGGCTTGTATGAATAGGTGATGCATCTTTGATTTTTCGATTTTTCTCTACAATACCAATATTCATTTCAATTTTACTTTTAACAGGCTTTAATCCAACGTCCTTAGCTACCTTGAGTAACTCCTTGTAAGAGTCGAGAATGAATCCTGCAGCTAGATCTATCTTGTGTCCATGCATTTCTATAGTTTCCATCCTTCCGCCAATACTTCCAGATTCGATTACTAAAACATCTTTACCTTGCTTTTTTAATTCGTGCGCACAAACAAGACCGGAAATTCCGCCTCCAACTATAATGCAATCGTAAACGTGATACATAATTTTGTGATGTTACTCTTACATACTATATTAAAACCATGTGGTTTTGAAGATAATACTTAAAAAGCTAAAAGCTAAAAGCTAAAAGCTAGAAGCCAGAAGTTTGAATCCGGAAATTTGAGCTTGAATGATTAGCTTTCGGTTACTTTGATGTCGAAGTAATGTATGAATACCTGAACTCCTTTGTAGAAAATTTTCTCTGTGCCTAAAACTTCAGTCTCATCTTTGTCCTTGTAAGTTACTATGTACTCGTATTTCCAATCATCATCAGTTGTTGAAAAATCGTTTGCTAATCTTGTTAATGGACCATTAGCTAAGATAATTTCAATAAGAAATTCAAACACTTCGGCTTCGGTTATTCCGAGGGGTTCTAAAACTGAAGCATCTTCTGTTTGCCCGCCGTATTCCCTTGTTATCTTTCCTCCTGGGAATGTTGCTTCGTCTACCCCACTGGAAATTCTCGCATTTAGATAGGTATCAGTATATCTGAAATCTGGGTTTTTAACCTCAGCAAACTTAACTTCTTGGCCATTTGAATCTGTTCTTTCTCCGTAAGTATCTGCCTTTCCTTGGAATTCCAAAATTAACCCTTGTGTTATGTAATCCTCTCCTTTCATGTTTGTTGTGTTAAACCTTCCGGCAATGTTTCGCCTTCTGGAACAAATTTTATTGAAACTGAATTTACACAATGACGAGTATCTTTTTTGGTAAATCCTTCACCAGTAAATTCATGTCCCAAATGAGCATCGCAATTCGCGCACTCAATTTCAGTTCTGTACCCATCTGTATCTGTAAGTCTTTTCACCGCATTTGGAAATGTATCATCAAAAGCTGGCCATCCGCAGTTTGCATTGAATTTTGCTTTGGAACTAAACAATGGGAGATTGCATCTACGGCAAATAAAAGTTCCTGTCACGTAAAAATCATCGTATTCTCCTGTAAAAGGATGTTCAGTTCCCTTGTCTTCGATTACTCTTTTTTCTTCGTTTGTAAGTTCGTTGTATGCCATAACTTATTGTATCACTTATTTGAGTTTCATTACGATGAAACACTTTGGTGGGATTACCATAATGCTTTTCATCTGATATAATCTTGAAACGCAGATGTAGTTCAATTGGTAGAATTCCGAAATGCCTCCGAGGCATTTCTCACCTTGCCAAGGAAGTACAGTTAGAATCTTAAAAGCGATGGTAGTTCAATTGGTAGAACGTTTCCTTGCCAAGGAAAAGGTCGCGAGTTCGAGTCTCGTCCATCGCTTTTAAGATTTCAACATAAGTCTCTCTTGAGTTTTACGAAAGACGAGTTCGAGTCTCGTCATATTCTACAGGTTTATTTGAAATATATTTATTCACAAAATGATATGCAGAAACTAACATTAGAAACTTTAGTATCTAAAATTGAAGAATATGAAGGTGTTCTAACAGAGTATCTTGATGTGAAAGGGTTACGAGATTTAGTACCTTATAAAATAGATCACATTGCCGTAAAGCTTTCAGATACTTCAGAGTATGAAAACTTTATAAATGATAACCTTGCTTTTTTCGCCTCAGCAAATTACATCCAGATGAATAATCGGAGGATCACCACAGTTAGACTTAAGAATGCAATTGAAACTACATCTTTTGGTAGTGTTTTCTATTTAGAAATAATGGAGCCGAAGCCAGAAAAAGTTGGGACATTTAAATCTGGATTGGACCATGCAGAAATTTGGGTTCCTAACTTTGATGAACTTGAAAAAGAATTTGGTTTAAGGGATTTAGAATTCGTAAGATCAGATAACGGTCATCACAGAACTTTAATATTCAAAATGAATGATTTGTGGGAAGTTAAGTTCACAGATAAAACTATCGAAGATACAGTCAAAGATGAGATAGAATCGGGATTAATAACTAGTCTGAAGTAAATGCATCACGTTGCCATAATGAATAAAAAATATGGCTACATTTCCAAAATACTTTCTGGCGAAAAAGTTATCGAATCACGTTGATCTGTAAACAAAATCACTCCTTAGGGAAAGGTACGTAAAGACGACACAATATTCTTCAAAGATTCTGGAAAGCCAGTTACAGCTTCAGCAGAAGTTTCCGAAGTTATCCGGTTTGAGAATTTAGATGAAAGTTTGTTCTACAAAATTGTAAGAGATTATGGAGATGATATTTGTTTGATTGATAGAACTTACAGTGAATTTTATCAACCAAAAAGATTTGTAACTCTCATCAGATTAACTAATCCAAAAACTGAAAGTCCATTTGAAATTAATAAGAAAGGTTTTGGAAGTGCTGCTGCTTGGCTTGCAGTTGAGGATATTAAATCAATTAGGCTGACCTCATAAGTGTTTCTAATCGCTGTCTCGCCACAATCTGATCCTTGCTCTTACCTTCATAAAGCTCAATCAGTTTGTTTTTTGGTAGTACTTTGACTTCAGCTCCGTCAATTTTGACAGAAGTGAAATCTTCGAATGTTATTCCCCGTCCTTCGAAATAGTGTTCGAAGGAATCTAACGATACATCGAAGGGCTTACCATCATTACCTGTTAGTGTTTTGTGATTAGCATGAATTGCGTTTTCAGTGATATTTAAATTGTAAGGAAGATCGTTGTTTGCGAAAACTTCGGATATTCTGTCAAAGTCATCTTTGCTTACGATAATATCTATGTCATTCACGTAAAGACCCAAATCTTTTGTAAAAATGAGATAAGCTATTGAGCCGTAAACGAGATAGTTTACTTTTAGAGCATCGAAGTATCCAGCAATATCAGCTAGAAGGTTTAAAACAGTTTCAAATTCTGGTTTCTGTTCCATATTACATTGTATATTCATTGCGGAATTTTTTACAAGTTCTAAGTTGCCATCTCATTTATAGTTCGACACTTCCATCAACAATATGTATAATTTTATTATTAATCACTTAGAATTATTATGTTGAATGATGTTAATCTGCTGATCACTGAATTGGAATCAGCAATAAAAGAAATGACTTCTGCGGTCAATAACTTTCCAGAAAATAAAAGAAATGAGATTGTATTCGGTGAATGGACAATTAAGGACGTTATGTCACACTTCAGCGGTTGGAATTTGTTAACTATTAAACAGCTGGGTCTGCTTACTTCCGGAAAACCGCCAATGGATTGGATAAAAGATAGTCAGCTTGATGCTTTTAATAAATATGAAGTAGAAAAACGTTCTGGAAAGTCATGGGATCAAATTTACGATGAGTTTACCGCTTCTTGGGGCAACTTACTCAACAAGTATAAATCTTTATCGTTGGATAACTGGAAATCTCAGTACGGTCCAAGTGCAGAAGATACTCCACACAAATCAATAAATGTTGATATAGAACATATTCAAGAACATTTAGTTGAAATAGAGCAACTTCCTTTAATCTAAATTATCAGGATAAGGTATAATTTCGTTATGAAAATCTCATTACTAATTACAGCTTGGCACGAAGAGGAAACTATCGGTAAATGTATCGAAACGTTCCTAAACGGTTTTAGAGGCGATTTTGAGGTGCTTTTAGGTATTCCAGATCAAGAGACAATTGCTAAAGCTTTAGAAAAAGTAAGAGAGTTAGGAATTGAAGATAAAGTTTGGGTTTCTGACTTTGTAAAAGATGGAAAAGGTAAAGGTAAACCAGCAGAACTTAATTACCTAATGGATAACGCAAAAGGTGATATCTGGTTCTTCGGAGATGGAGATGTTCATTACGGAGAAAACGTTATCAATCAAATGCTAAAGCATTTTGAGAACGAAGAAGTATTTGCTGTAACAGGAAGACCTAGATCTTCAGACTCAAAAAACTCAATGATGGAATACTTCGGGCATCTTTTATCTGACGCGGCTCATCATAAAAGAATGATCGACTTATCAAACGAAACTTCTGGAAAATCCTCTACATTTGTTAAAAAAAGACCGTTCTTCCCAGTCAGTGGATATCTTTTCGCAATGCGAAAATCAGATATCAGGGCACCTGTAGATACTTTGGTTGAGGATGCATACTTTTCATACGAAATTTTCAACCGAGGATTTAAAATCGAATACGAGCCAAATGCAATTGTTTATGTCAAATATCCTAAAAATTCTTCAGATTACTTTAAACAAAAGAAGAGATCTGTTGGAGGCTACGTTCAACTTTGGGATTACGGAATTGTTAAGACCGAAACTAAAACTAGATCGTTTTGGAGAGAACTGGAGTATTTCTGGTTTCCTATAAAATACGCTACAAATCTAAAAGAATTGTTCTGGTCAATTATGCTTTATCCAACAAGACTGTGGCTGTGGATAACAATTTTCTGGGAAAGAAAAATTTTAAAAAAATCTTTCAAAAAGACTTGGGTACGCATAGACTCAACCAAGTAACTATTGCTTTTTATTTTTAATTTATTCATAATAAACTTATGGAAAAGTTAAACGACATTCTTGTAAATACAATCATTTTTTTCTTTGTTGTGACAGTTTTGGATGGTGCAGTAAGATTGAATACTTCATCAGGTGTTTTGGATAAAGTCTTAGTTGGTCTTTTATATGGTGTAACTGTTTCATTCTCTAGAAATATTCTCAAATTCTTTAAACTTCAAGTGAATAACGTTCTTCTGTTAGTTTCTACTGTTCTGTTATCTTTGGCATTTGCTCTTGGATCTTCTTATTTACTAAGACTTTTGGTATTTACAAAATCTACAATAAATCTAGGTATAAATTCTATTCAGCCTATAGAATTCCCAGACGCTACCATTTCTTTACTAGTATTTAGTATAATTACCGCTGTACTAACATTTATACTAGTTGCTAGAGAAAGATAATGAGAAAAATCATTCAAATGGGAAATCCAATCCTGGAGACTCCTGCAGAAAACGTAAAAAATCCAATGTCATCTGAAGTGACCAAAATTATTGAAGATCTCTTCGAGACAATCGAATCTAGGTTAGACCATGCAGCTGGGCTTGCAGCACCCCAAATTGGTTACGGCAAAAGAATTACAGTTTTAAGGAGATTTGATATTGAAGAAGCTAATCCTAAATCAAAAGAAATGATCTGGGAAGTAGTTATTAATCCAGAAATCACGTATAGATCAGAAGAACTATCTACAGAATGGGAAGGTTGTCTAAGTATTAAAGATGGTGATCTTTTTGGGAAGGTAGCAAGGCCAGTTGAAGTAGAAGTGAAATTTCTAGATATTAATGGAGAAGAGAAAGTAGTCCGAGTTAGAGATTATCAGTCTCATGTTTTTCAGCACGAAATTGATCACTTAGATGGAAAACTATTTCTAAGATATGTAGAAAATCCGCAAGAGCTTTACACGGCAGCAGAACTGAAAAAGAAAAATAGAGAAGAAGTTAACGATCTATAAAAGCTTTTCAGCTTTGAACTCTCTAATATACTCAAATAAATACTGGCCGATAATGGAAGTATTCTCACCAAACATTTCAGTAAATTTATTTCGCATTTGTTCGTAAGAAAGTTTAGGATCAACACCATAAAAATCAGTCAGAACTCTTTTTCCCCATACATCTAAAGGGGTTATATCAGTGAATCCTAGTCCAAAAACGAGAATGCAGTCTCGGATTTTCTCCCCAATTCCTGTAAAACTTATCAAATAGTCCTCCCATTCTTGTCTTGTAGTGAAAGTAGAGTATTTTTCTTTTTCATTCGCAAGTTTTTGGGCAGCTTGTAAAAGATATTTTGCTCTAAAACCAGCACCAATATCTCGCAGTTCCTTCTCAGAAGCATTAGCTATATTTTCAGCAGATGGAAAAGTCTTGAAAATTCCGTAAGGAGTCTCAATTTCTCTTCCATATTTTTGTGTAAGGTCAGATACCAATTTCCTAACAGCTTTGATATTTTTATGGGAAGTTAAGATAAAGCTGAGTAAGGTTACCTCGAAATCTTGATTTAGCACCCTCAAATCGCGGTATTTAGACATTGATTCGGTTACAAACTGATCATTTGAATATGATTTTCGTATCTCATCCAAGTTTTTATTTGGATTAAAGTATGTTTCCGCATCAAAATTATCGTTACCGAAAACTTCAATTTTGTCTGAGACAACAACAATTTTGTCAGTAAAGAAGCCTACAAAAATGTCATTTTTTGGCATCCAATTAAAAGCCTGTCCACCAAGTAGGGTAACGTTTTTATTAAAATTGATCATAATTAATTATACAACACAATGGTCATATCTCTTTACATAGTATTGAATTACTGATATTCTATATATCGCAAAATATGAAAAAATATTTTTTGGTTACATTATTGATTGTTGGAGTCTTGGTATTCGGCGGATACCTTAAAGTAGACGTATATTCTAACGATGCTGTGGAAGAAATTTCCGAAATCGATTCCTTAATAAACTCATCTAACTTGAGCGTATTGGTTGTAGAAACAAATTGGTGTGGATGGTGCGATGCTAAACTTCAGAGTGAAACTACACTAAGATCAATCAAAGGGTATAAAATTAGTGCTGAAAAGCTGACTGAAGGTCAATTAGACCAATACGATATTTCAATCCCTGCTGTTTACTTAGTTGGAGAAGGTAAAATCTCAAAAATTAACTAAGTCCAATTTTCCCAGTTTGAAAAACATGTCCTTTTACTATTTCTGTTGTATAGTTATCTCCTGACCGTTCTAATACAATAATATTGTTGTTTGAATCAGGATAGACTAACTTGCCACCATTATTTCTCAATTGTGTTTTTAATCTATCTACAGTAGCGTCGTCAAGAATAAAAGAAACATGAATTCCATCGAAAGGTGCTTTTAAGGGAAGTCCTTCCATCCCGTCTCGATAGACAATTTCTACGTTACTGAATTTATATTTCCTAACATTTGATCTTGCTGCTTCCCATAACCATTGTATTCTTTCTATGCTGTAAACCTTTCCAGTTTCGGTAGCAGAATACGCCAGAAGAGCAGCTACATATCCAGTGCCTGTTCCAATATCAAGATAAACTCCACCAGGGACTGGTTTTACTTGGTTCAGCATATCAGCAACAATTATAGGGCTGGTAAGTTTTTCTCCGTAGGCTAATTCTAACTCAGAATCAGCATATGCAGAATCTAGAAGCTTTTCAGGCACAAAATCAGCTCTGTCTATCTCTTTAAAAGCAGAGAGAAGAATTGGATCATCAATCACAATCTTTGCAATTACTTGGAATAGATAGTCTCTAGTCCATCTGAATAATTTTACACTTTGTAGTTTATTAACATCGATCATACAACTATAATACGGGTTATTCTTATAATGTTCAATAGTTCGACACGCTCGTGCCTCGCTGCTCACTATGACATCTTTGTTTTCTCATCTTAACATCTTCGACTCTTCGTCTTTTCTATCTTCAAGCTTCTAACTTCGATCTTAATCCATGAGTGGTATAATACTTGCGGTTAAGACATATGAATGAAAGGACAAAGTTACAAATTTCAACTTGAAAACGGTATAAAGTGTATATGTTATAGAGTTACAGATATTCACTCAGTAAGCATAAATGTAAGTGTAAAAATCGGTTCGTTAGACGAAACCAAAGATACAACAGGTATTTCTCACTTCTTAGAACATTTAGCTTTTGATAGTACTCGAGATTTTAAAACATGGGAAGAAATTGATGATTTTTCAAACTCAATTAGTGGAAATGGAAATGCATATACTACTTTCGATGTGACCTCATATCATGGAGTTTATCCATATAGATATTTGGACGACGCAATCAGATACTACAGTCAGCTTGTAATTCACCCAAACCATACAAAAGAAGACGTGGAAAAAGAAAGGGGAATTATTCTTGATGAATTAAAACGCGATGCAGACTCTGTAGACACAAAAGTAATAGAGGTTCTAATGGAATCAAGATTTGCTGAAAAAGAAACACCTTTTAACCGACAAATCATCGGAACTGTTGAGAATCTTAAAAAGTATTCTAGAGATGATTTAAGAAATTTTTACGAAGAAAACTATACTACAAGCAATATTGAGATTTTTGTGGTTGGAAATTTCGAAATTGATGATCTGAAAAAATCACTCGAGAAACATTTTGGAGGCTTAAAGAATTCTAATCAATCGTTGCATTCTTACGAAACGCAATTCCCTGAATATACAGGGTTTACAGTGCAATCTAAATTTAAAGGGGATGTTGATCAGCTATACCTAACTTTAAGTTTCCCAGGATTAAGCGTTAAACACGACACCTTCAGAAACAGATTGATTGCTAAATTCGCTAATTTTGTAATAGCAAATCCACAGTTTCAGAAATCGATTTTATGGAGAAGGTTGAGAGAAGAATTAGGAATGGTTTACGGAGTTTACGCAGATAATTTAGGGCTGTTCAGTAGATCTATGAATTACATCGAGACTTCGTTTGCTCCAGAAAATCTTCAAACAGTTTTAGAAGAAGCCTACTCAGGCTTAGAGAGAATTAAAGAAAAAGGTGAAGGCGAAGAGATTTTCAAGATGATTGTAAAGAGAGTGGTTGATACAGAAGAAATGCGTTACGATAATCCTGAGCAAGTACTTAATTGGATAATTAAACAAGATAAGGAACAAGAACTTCATGGAAAAAGCTACACTTTAGAAGAATACATCGAGCTTGTAAAAGGAATTCAATTTGAAGAGATCTTAGAAGAAATTCGAAGAACTTACAATTGGGATCAACTAAATATTGGAGCCGTATCTACTTTAAAGCCGGAAGAAATGAATTTTAAAATTTCAGAAGTATGGGAAAAGATAAGAAAATAAAACTTGATCCAAATATGCAGATCTCGGATCTAATTGATACATACCCACAACTTGTGGATGTACTTACTGAAGATTATGAATTCCATTGTGTGAATTGCCTTTTCTCAGGATTTGATAATCTAATCGAAGGTGCTGGACTTCATGGAATCGAAGGTGAAGATTTTCAGGACATGGTAGAACATTTAGAAAGTATTTTAAATGATTCTGAAGATGACATTGACGCCGAATAGCCCTTGCAGATAAACATTCTCAATTCTACTTAAAACTCAAATAAACTTGTAGTCATCTTAAATTTATAGTATTTTATAACTAGTAACTAAGTTAACTAAATTTCTTATGGGCGTATTAGATTTTTTAAAGAAGAGTCCGCAGCAAGATACCAACTCACAGCAGGGAGCTGCATCTTTTCAAACACAAAACGACGATGATGATAACAATGATGTTCAAGCCAGTTACGGAAGTTTCTTTGGCAATTCATCTGTATCTTATCCGCTTCCATCAGCCGGAGCGCCATTGACTCCAAATTATGGAGGCCAAGCTAGTCCTCAAACAAATCCTGCACAGAATTCAGCAATTGATCCTAATCAATTTGCTCAAAGTAATGTGCAATCATCTTCTACACAAACTGCAATGATGAACGATGGGGTTAGCATGACTACTCAGCAAAATCCTAGTCAGAATGATAAGTTGGACTTGGGTGGAATTGATTTAGATTTTAATGAAGAGTTACCTAAAATTAGTTTAGACACACCTGCACCATCAGTTCAACAAGAACCTGTAGTTGAAAACACAACGAAATTTAACTTCGACCCAGCTATGGATTCTGTTGTTTTTAACTCACAACCACCTACACCTGCAAAATCACTAAATGATGAACTTGATATGTCTTTCCAGCCCGCACCTAGTGTTTCGGAAACAGTTTCGAGCAAGGGCAATGTTCCCGCACAAACTACAAACATGCCTCAGATTGATTGGTCACAGCTTACAGGATCAGCAAATGAATCTCCAGTTAAGCCTGTCGCACCTATAGCTGGTGGCGAAAATAAAGAATTAGATTTGAGTTGGCTAGATGAATTTTCTCCTGAGACTGTGAATAATGCTACGCAACAAACAATGAGCAATACGACTCCAAAGCAATTCGAAAACGTTCAACCAGCTCCAAAGAAGGAATCGTTTCAAAATTTAAAACCACAAGGACCTGCTAAAGAGTTTGAAGATATTGCCCCTGCACCTAAAAATGAAGCACCAAAGGGGATTCCAAAGCAATTTGAGGAAATCACTCCTGTCGAATTTGTAAAACCAAAGACAGAGGCGGCTAATCCATTAGATGCATCAAAATTTGATCTGCCTAAAGCTCCTGCTGTAGAGAAAGTTCCAAGTAAGTCAGTTTCTAACTTAGAACTTAAGTATTTCAAAGATGTTGCTTTCATTGGATTGAACTCGGACTTGAACGACTCTAACTACGAATCAACATTAAGATCGTTAGTTTCAGCACTTAAATCATCGATTTCTAGAATATTCTTAGACTCGTCACAAGGATATGGAAAGGTTGTTATGGATGAGTTAAAAGATGCTACAAATTTGGAGATTAATGGTGCTTACCTAAGACCATACTTCTCTGCATATTCAGATGAACCTAATGGAGAAATTCCTGATTTAAAGAACTATACAGAAACTTTATTCTCGAATATCGTAGAAAGACTTAGATATTTATACACAAGTTCTGAATTGTTTATTGTTGTAGACACACATGGATTGGTAAACCTAACAGACATTATGTTCTTGCTAGCGATGCAAAAAATGTATTACGGAAAGCATAAGCCAGTTATTCTTTTTGGAGAAGGGTGGAAAGCAAAACTTCCATCATTAAACTCTCTTTTGAGTGCAGATGAGAAAGATAAACTTTACACAGCTTCTGATGTTGCTGAGTTACAACAAATTGTTCAGAAAGTAGAGGAAGGATACAATAAGAATAATTTCTACGCTACAAAAAGAGTTACAGATTTAAGAGACATAGAAGACGAGAAGCAATTCATGATGTAAGAAACTCTAATTTCGAATATAAAAAAGCTAGAAATACTCCTAGCTTTTTCTTTTGCTTACTTTGTCTTATTTCAAAACAATACTGATTTTGTAAATCTTGATTGCTTGAGTTTCGTTATCCTTAAGAATTGTGTAGATGAATTGGTTGTCTGCTGTAATGCTTGCTTCCAAAACGCTATAACCTTCTGGGATAGAGATTTCTCTAAAATTTCCACCATCTATATCAGATGTGAAAATATTGGATTTTGCTGTGTAAAGCAGATTCTTATTGTTGTTGTAGAATTCGTAAGTAATAACGTCTGTGCTACTAATTGCTTGATCTTTCAGTAATACTCCTTCAGATAATTTGTATGTGCTAGTAGCAATTGAATATTCAAAACCTATTGAAAATACACCGCCATCTTTTTCTACAACAAAATGTGTAGCATCCGAAGACGAGAAGATAATATCTCCAGTTAAGTTAGATTTTAAAGTTAAATTTCGATCTAAATCGAATAGCGTTATATGTTTCTCTGCATCTTGAACAGCAAAGATCTTAGTTGTAGTTCGATTTGGAATAATATTAGAGCTAGCAAGCAATACACCGTTAATTGATGTGCTTGTCGTAAGAGGTAATGTCCTTTGATTTTCGTATAAAGAAACTCCCGCTGCAGTTTTATAAATAGCAAAATTAACTGATTCGTAAATAGCTAATGGCTCAAAAGCAATGATAGTAGAAACCTTTGGAGCTAATGTATATTCATAGTTAAGATTCCCCGAAGAAGTGACTAAAATCGAATTCGATCCATTCAACCAACTAATTGTTGTATTCACTTTTGTAGGTAAGTCTGTAATATATGTGATTTCTCCGTTATCTAGATTTATAGTTCCAGTTAAACTTCTAGGATTGTTACTAAAAAGAAGTAATGAGTTGTTTGGCGAAACCTTTAGAATTTCACTCATGGTAAGAACTTCGAGTTCGATATTGGATAAAGCTTTAATTCTAACTGCTGATGGTTCTGCGAAATCCAAGAAATCTCTTCTAATTTTGATCTTTTTTAGTTCACTAGTTCCGTTTTCGAGACTAATGTAGTAAATGTAATCGCTTAAGTTGGAAGGTAGAATCTGCGTGATTTCGTCGTTTGTAACTTCAGATAGTTCAATTGTAGTTGGAATCATTTGAGCAAATAAGTCTTTTAAAATTCCTGCTTCTACAAGTATTTCTTTGCTCCAATCATAATAACCATCTTTTCTTAAAGTGAAATTCACTTTTCCTGGCTTAAGATTATCAATTTTGCTTTCAACCATAGGTCTTTTTTCACCATTTACATACACTTCTACATCCTTAGGATTCGAATTGATTCTTACAATCCCGGTTTCTGTGAATCCAGTTGATCCATCAAATGTCTTTCCCTGCGCGTAAAGAAGAATGAAAATTGTAAATCCAGCAAATGCTAGAATTCCTAGAATAATCAACAATAAATTAAAGAACTTTCTCATAGTACAGTAGTCAATTTAATATACAAATTATACAGTAATATCAATCAATTAGGTGTATATTGTAGAATGTTTTTATGGATGTTTACGCAAATAAAGAAAAACCTAAAAGTTATCTAGGGCTTGTAATAGTTGTTGCAATTCTTCTTGTTTTTGGACTTCTGATGATTTACAGCGCAAGTTCTTCGTTAGCATATGTGTATAGAGATGGTGACTTGTTTTACTACTTTAAGAGACAAGGTATATGGATCATTCTAGGTTGTTTAGTTGGTTACTATTTTATTAAGATTAAGTACGAAGGGTTAAGAAAGCTAGGTTACATTTTTACAGGGTTTTCTCTTCTACTGATTGTTTATACTCTCCCCAAAGCGCTATTTAATATTGATATGCCTCTTGTAAATACTTTAAATGGAGCTACAAGATGGATCGATTTAGGGTTGTTTGACCTTCAGCCCAGTGAGCTTTTTAAATTCGGAATAATTATCTTTACGGCAGCTTGGCTTACGATGAGTTCTTCAACCCAGAAAAGCATTGAGCAATTCCTTAAGAACTATAGAGATAGAGAATACACATACAAACTTTTAAACTTTATTTACCTGCTATTCCCTGTCGTCGTCGTTTTGCTGGGTTCGCTTTTAATTTTGTTACAGAAAGACTTTGACACAATAGTAATTATTTATGTGGGTTTCATTGCTGCTTACTATATAGGTGTGGATAAAAAGTATCAAAAAACTGCGATTGTGGTTGTAACTCTAATGGGAATTATCGCAAGTATCTTTGCTTTAGTTGGCGTTGAATACAGAAGAGAAAGAGTTAATGCATTTGTGCAAATTCTTGTAGATGGTGAACCGTCAAACGCAGCAAAAGCAGATGAAGGTTTTCAAGTCTGGAATGGGTTAGTTGGTATTGGTTCAGGAGGTATTTTCGGTTTGGGTTACGGAGAATCTAGGCAGAAATTATTCTTCTTGCAAGAAGCGGCCTACACAGACTCTATTTTCGCAATTGTTGGTGAAGAATTTGGTTTAGTTGGCTCTGTTAGTGTGATGGTTTTATTCATGGTATTTATTTCTCAAGGATATACGATAGCTAAAAGCACGACCAGTAAGTTCGATAACATTTTGGCAACAGGAATCACGACTGGAATTGCTTCGCAAGCGTTCCTGAACATTGCCGCCAATCTTGCAGTTATTCCTTTTGGAGGAATCACACTTCCTTTCATTTCGTATGGAGGTAGTAGTACGGTTATTTCTTTAATTTCTGTTGCAACTTTGATCAAAGTAAGCCAAGGAGGGGAGAAATCAGTAAAGCTTCAGAGATTTAGATGAGGTAGTGTAAGTTTATGTTTAGGTGTAAGTTTAAGAACTTGAACTGGAGACTTAAACTTGAACTATTTCGGGGACAGGGATTCGAACCCCAGTCGACAGTTCCAGAAACTGTAGTCCTACCACTAGACGATCCCCGAGTAGACTTGGAATTATATCAAGGAAACGGATTTAAGGCTATCCAACACCTATCAAAACGCTGAGTGCCATAACTAATACTAGGGCATATTCAAACACAACCCATTTCGACAAAGTGTTGTCTACTATGTGGTGAATTACAGCTAAAGAGGAGTAGAAAACAAAGAATGCTGATAAAGATAAGAGTAGGGGTGAGTAGTTCCCAAGTAAAAAGATGATTGTTAACGAGAACAACCCCGCAAAAAACTGAATCCACAAAAATCTTCTAATTTGCTGGTTTTCCTTAACGTATCTAATTAAGAACAGATAACTCAAGATAACAAAAAGAGCCAGGTATAGAATCACATAAGCTACACTGGAAATTGTACCTGCATTAAATAAATTGAGTATAGTATCGACAAAGCAAAAGAAGGTCACAAACTTTATTAAATCATAAACCAAATTAGTATTCTTCTGAGTTTTTACGTCAAGTTCAAAAAATGCCTTAATGTTCAAGAATAGCATTAAGAAAGATACATAAATAATTGCGTATACAATAAATACAAATCTTGCTGAAAAGTTGAAGTATGTATAACCAAACAATGCAATAAATAGTAGAAACGGCAAGAGTATTTTGTTCAAAACTTCGCTGGCTTCATTAACTTCGTCGTTAATATCAAAGTTAATTTCGAGTTTTTTATTCTTGTAGACATAGTCAATAAAAATTTCAGAAACAAAGATGAACAGAGCTAAAAGAGCAAAAATGACAAAAACAGATGAATTTCCTTCACGCACCAATCTCGTTATGGATATGTAGATTGCACCGGTTACTCCTAGAGAATAAAGTGCTATTGTCAAAAAACGTTTACTAAATCTCATGTAAATAATATACTGAATAAGTTAAATATATCATAAATCTTTTACGAAAATGATACATTCGAGTAACATCGTAGAGAATCATAACAAATTTAGAAGAGGGATACTTCTTCTCGTAACAATTTTTATTTTTGCGTTTAACGTTTTTATCCCAGTAAAAGCTGATAATACAGCACTTACAATAGATCAGTTACTTAAAGAACATAATCAAGTCAGAGCTGAAGGTGGTTTAGGTAGTCTTAGACTTAATGAATCGCTCAATTTATCTGCAGAAAGCAAGGCGTTAGCTATGTTGAATTCCAACTGTTGGGACCACTACTGCCCTGATGGAAAATCTCCTTGGGAGTTTTTCTCTGAATCTGGTTATCAATATGTATTTGCAGGTGAAAATCTTGCGGAAGGTTTTGCAAATTCAAATACGGCAATGACTGCTTGGATGAATAGCAAAACTCATAAGGAAAACATTATGAGAACCGAGTTCACTGAAGTTGGTTTTGGAATTATTTCTGGAAACTACCAGGGGAGAGAAGGAAATACAATTGTTGTAGCACACTTTGGAACTCCCAAAAGTGGAGCAGTAATGAATACAAATAGAATAAACATACTAAGCCCTATTGATGGGGAAGTAGTAACTTCACTCCCTCTTGATTTAGACGGAGTTAGTAACTCGGAAGCAAACTTTACTGTTGATTTAAATGGGATTGTAACAAACTACAACTTAATGGATAGTAGTTTTAAAATACCAGTAAACAATTTAATTCAAGGAAACAATAGTTTAGTATTCTCTTCTCCTGATCCAAATACCGTTGTTGCTCCATCTAACGTTGTAATTAGGTACGAAGGAAGAGATATCGAAGACTTGCAGACTTCAGGAATTTCTATAGATTTAAAAAGTAATATTAACCTCATATTTGTAGTATTAGTTATAATGATCTTTTTAGGAGATTTATTCTTAATATACAAGACAAATATAGTTGGAAACGGAAAAAGCTTAAGCCATTTTCATCTAGCTTTGTTTGTCATCCTGGCAATAGTTGTTGTTTCAGGAGGTGTATTTGGTAATATCCTTCAAGGGATAAGTAATTAAATTTAATAATCTATATGCAAGCAATCCAGTTAAAATTCAACGACAGAATTATTAAAGTCGAAAAACCAAATGTTATTAAAACTCTTTTTCGTATGGGAAGAGGTTTATTAACTTCAATTTTATTTCTAACTCCGTTGATGTTTGTTACCTCGGCTAATTTATACAACGAAGAACTGGCATTTGGGATTTTTGCATGTGCTGTGTTACTGACTGTTGGTGCGTTTGTTGGATTGTTTCTGTACAAAGGAAGAAATCTTTTCCTGGATCCTGCAGGTTTTTTGAACGTTCTTATCTTTGCATTGTTAATAATTATTCCTTCGGTTGCTACATCTCCAGGAACTTCTGCTAATACATTCGGATTAATTGGAGCAAGAACCATTTCTGGACTTGCAGCGATTCTTTTTGTGATGGCCTTCTACTTTATAAATCTGTTTAATATTGGAAGTAGACTTAAAAGAAACCTTCCAGTAGTTGCTGTAGTTTCGAACATTTCAATTCTATTCGGATTAATAATAAACTACACTTTGTGGACTCCTAGAGATACCTCATCCCTTTACTTAGCTGGCGGATTAGCTTTTGCAACTATCTTTGCTAACTTTCTCTTTGCTTTAAAGGTCGCTGATTTTAAAGTTCGAGTTGTAAATGTGATGGTCTTTTTAGTAACTGCAGCTCTCCTTTTCAGATCAGTTTCTCCAGAACTCCTAATTATTCTGACTTTTGTTTTAGTTTTATTCTTTTATGTATTGGTACTAAGAGCAATTAAAAGAGTTGGATTGAAGAATTTTAAAGCAGAGTTTTTAAATAATAAGGTGCTTCAGCTGTATGTTGTATCTGGAGTAGTTAGCTTAGTAGTTCTGCTTTTTGTACTATTATCTACGAAAGTTGAATTTAATGCTCTAAAGCAGTTAATTACATATTTCTCGAATTTTGGTGATCTTGATGGTCAGGACTTTATGCAAATAATAGCAGGAAGAGGTGTATTACCATCGGTTAAAACTAGTTCGACTCTGTTTGGAATTATTAGTTCTTTTGGACTCTTAGGCTTGACAGGATACTTATCTATTTTCTTCTACTTGTTCAGAAGAGAAGCTATTAATGGAGGTAAACTGAAATCGGCTTTAAGCTTGAACTCGATATTGAATATTCTTGTTTTAGTGACAATAGCTGTAACAAGCTTATTTGTACCGTTGGGAATTTACATGAGCCTAATTTTCTTGTTCGTCCTAACCGAAAGTGATAAAGTTGAACCTTTCTTGATAAGAAGTGAGTTTCAATTCTTTGAAACTAAATGGAAAAAGATAATAAGAAAGGTTGTTGTGGTTGCAGTATTGATTCTGATGTCAATTATTTCAATAAACCTATTGAGGCTGTTGGGAATTCTGGTGTAGTTTTTTCACTTCGTTTCTAATGAAGTGTTCAAAAATTGCCGAGAACATACCTATCTCTTTCCCGTGGGGAATCAAAATTCCAAGTGCAATTAATTCAATTGCTGCTTGGGATGACTGGCTAATTCTTTCTCCTGAAAGTAATTGAATAAGGAGTTCTCTATGTTCAGAGTTTAGAGAATCGTAAAGGCTCTGAGAAACTGAGTGCAATTCCCTGCTTAGGACTGCAGTCTCTAGTTCACGAGTACTTCTTAGTTTGAACAAATACTTAAAGTATGGTGGATAACCTCCCGTTATTTTCCTGATAAGCTTCAGTCTTTCTCTAAAGGCAGATGTTCGTTTCGTAAAGAAATTGAATCTGAACCGACTCTGGTCAAAATGCATTGGCAAAATAGACTCTGCTGTTTCGGGCATCTTCATCAAAAGAATTTTAGAGGCAATTATGTTGGCTAGGCTTCCCCATTGTTCTCGATGAATATTCGCCAAGAATTCTAAATCTCCCATGAAGAAAATATATTCGATTCTTGGGATTTGCTGCTCTCGCAATGTACTTAAAAACTCTCTTTGAGCTTCGAACCGTTTTCCAGCTATAGATTCCATTCCATCAAGAACAAAGAATACTGTTTTGTATTTAACATTGTTTAAGAAGCTCTCAAAGATTCTGTAGAATTCATTTTTATAATCAGCATTTTCGACAATAGGTCTTAATTTTTCTTGTAGCTGCGTTTGAGAAAGTTCTGTATAGGAATTAAATATGCTCTTTGCCAAAATTTCTAAGAATCTACGTTGTTTGTTATTTTCTGGCTGAATGTTGTTAATTGTAATCTCATCGAATGCTTCGGCAGACAGTTCAGTGAGATTTACGTAAACCATGTGGATATTTCTCATTTTACTGTATTTTCTTTTGAAGCGACTGTTATATACTAGATATCTAGCTAAGACGCTTTTGCCATAACCTTGAGGTGCGAAGACTGTCAGCGAGCGTGAGATGTCTATTGCACCCACTATTCTTCTGACATTAGTCTCCGAATAGTCCTTTGGAAATGTTCTTACAGCTTCTCTGTACATGCCGAATTATAACATGTAATCTGTTTTTGTCAGCTAACAATGTCAAAAAAGTATGTTTCAACAACATTTTTGCTAAAATAAAAAAATGAGATTAAAATTTCTATACCAGTCAAAATTGGATTTTCATGAGTTTGGAATATTGGATCATTTCGATGTAGAAAAGATTTTGAACGAATACTTGGAGGATGAGCATGTTAGTGGAAATAAAGCTTTATTAATTATTACAGGCACTGGTAAGATGGTTAAACCATTAGTGGCAAAGCTACTGAAGACTCACAGATTGGTAAAGGAGTTTTCGGAAGCTGGTTACTTTAATGGCCAAAAGGGTGCTTACGAAGTTATATTAAAAGTATGATTAAAACAAAATGGAATCTTTCTAAACTTTTCAAAGATGAAGAAAAGTATATTGCAGAATACGAATCTGAAGTTCTAATGAAGACTGAAGCTTTTATAAAAAAATGGTCAGTTAGAGATGATTTTCAAACTTCGGATAAAGTTCTTAAAGAAGCCTTGGATGAATACTGCGTTTTAACAACTGATTACGATTTTTACGCTAGAGAAAGTCAGTACTTAGGATTATGGGAGGATTTAGAGCAAGAAAATACCGAAATCAAAGCTAGGATTAATAAGCTACATGTAAAAGCTATCGATTTATACAATCAAGTTGAATTCTTCAATCTTAAAGTTGCAAAAACTCCTGTAGCGAATCAGAAAGCTATGCTGGAAAGTGTTTTACTTTCGGAGTATAAGCACTTCTTGGAAATGGCATATAACAATGCAAAACACTGGTTAACAGAGGACCAAGAAAAGATTATGAATATAAAATCCAAGACTTCGAAAAGTAACTGGGTTCAGATGGTTTCTGATTTCATTGCAAAAGAAAAAGGCAAAGTTACAAATTCTAAAGGTAAATCTGAAGTTGTTCCATTCTCCGAAATTATGTCTAAAATTAACAGCACAGATAAAGTTGAAAGAGATTCCGCAGCTAAGTTAGTTCATAAAATTAACAAAAAACACTCAGAAGCTGCTACCTACGAATTGAATTCAATTCTTGAGGATAAGTTCAATACAGACAAGCTGAGAGGGTTCGATAGACCTGATAGTCAAAGACATATGTCTGATGATATTGAATCTTATGTAGTAGACGCACTAGTTCAAACTGTGACTTCTAACTTTCATCTGGCCCAAGAGTATTACAGGCTGAAAGCAAAATATTTAGGAGTTAAGCAACTTGATTACCATGAGCGAAATGTTCCAGTTGGCGATGTAGAAAAGAAATATACAATTGAAGAAGGGGTTGATTTAGTCGGAAAGACTTTGGGAAACTTAGATTCAGAATTCAAAAGTATCTACTTCGATTTTATTAATAATGAACAAGTAGATTTTTATCCTAAAACTGGGAAAAGAAGCGGAGCTTACTGCTCGGCGTTAAACAACAAAGACCCAATTTTCATTTTAATGAACTATACAGACCGGCTTAATGATGTTCTAACACTAGCACACGAAGTTGGGCATGGGATCCATTTTACACTGGCTAGGGCTCAAAATTCAGTCAATTTTGGAGCATCATTAGCAACTGCGGAAGTTGCAAGTACATTCATGGAGGATTTCGTTTTAGAAGAAGTGGAAAAAGGATTAAAGCCTCAGGAAAAACGTCTTCTAGCAATGGAAAGATTAAATGATGAGATTTCTACTATCTTTAGACAAGTAGCTTGCTACAACTTTGAAACTGAGCTGCATAAAACATTCAGAGAAAAGGGTTTCTTATCAACCAAAGAAATAGGAGAAATCTTTTTGAAGCATATGAAGAGTTATATGGGCGATGCTGTAAAGATGAATACAGGGGCAGAGAACTGGTGGGTTTATTGGAGTCATATTCGAAGTTTTTTCTATGTTTATTCGTATTCCTCTGGATTGCTGATTTCAAAGGCTTTGCAATCTTTGGTCAGGGCTGATTCAAAAAATATTGAAAAGGTGAAAGATTTTATGAGAGCAGGAAGATCACAATCTCCTCTTCAAATTTTTAAGCAAGCAGGGCTAGATATTTCTCATGCATCTTTCTGGCAGAAAGGCTTGTCTGAAGTAGAATCCGCTATACAGAAAGCAATGTAGAATAGTATAATTGGTCGCAGTCATTGGCGACAAAATGAGCATATTTGAACACGGTGAAGGTCTTCCACAGCAAGCTGAAAAGCTTGGGAATTTTCTTTACGATCATGTCCTTCAAAAACACCCGGAGCGTTTTCCACAATCTGCAGACAAGGATCGTTTAAAAATGGCGTGTGAATTCCTGTTTGTAAACTTTAGAGTAATTATTCAAAGTGATTTATCGAATATCCAAGATAGATTGGGCATTTTAGGGTTTGATGTTCTTAGGCAGATGATTAGAGAACTTTCCGAAATTTTTGAGCAGTCTATAGATTTCGAAGGTTTTAGTTTGGTCGAG
Source organism: Patescibacteria group bacterium (assembly GCA_963169855.1). Lineage (GTDB taxonomy): Bacteria > Patescibacteriota > Dojkabacteria > J137 > J137 > KLAP211. The sequence goes on along the minus strand of CAUJCN010000002.1, from coordinate 142,815 downwards.
AATGGATTTGCAAGCTATGCAAAGAGATTCGCTGAAGATTTCCTGGAAAGAGAGATGTCTGATTCAGATTTTCTGATTCTTTTTAAATACTTTACTACAAAAGCTAGATTTCTGGATTTGCGAAAATGGAAGAAATCATTTATTGCAGGAGTGTATGAGGATTTCTTTGTATCCACTTTTTATGCGTTGGGAGTTGGTTTCGGAGATGAAGCCCTTCTTCCTGAACTTCTAGACAGCATAATTGATTATAGATCTAAATATAGTCGTGAGTACTGGAATGCCCCGTTAAGTGATGATGTTTCATATATACAAAAGATGAATGTAATTATGGATATTGCTACGATGTTTCCAGAGAAAAAAGCTGTGCTTGCAAAGCAAATCGAAAAAGAAATCAATGAATACTTGGTGTACTTAGAAAAAAATCATCCCGAAGAGGTTGAGAGTAGAAGGGAGTTATATGGAACTACTTGGTTTGAGTCTAATCCATCTGTAGTTGTAAGGAAAGTAAATAATGCCAAACCTGTAGAGCAAGGTTTGTCAGAGGACACAGTAAGAGACTTGACTACAGCAATCATGAAATACATGGAGCCGCTTAGGAGTCTTAGTGGCGTTGAAGATCTCTCTACTCAAAAGGCAGCGATTTGGATTGCCAGATTTTTGACACATGCCCAAGATCTCGAAAAAATTCCTCTTAGTCAAATGGTTTCATATGTTCAAGAATACATGGGAATCAATCCAGAGGATTTTTACAAATTTGGTGCAACAGTAAAAGGGTTCTATCAGTTGATCTACAAGGGTCTTTATGAAAACCATTCTGATTTAGTTTCGCTTGCTATGAAAATAGCACCAATTCTTAATATTACTGGTTTAAATGCTACCGGTGTTGTGACGAATTTGTCGAGAAAAATGCAAAGAATCAGTCTTGGTATGATAATTGGATTCGAGTCGTTTGTGATCGATGATTTAAATCCACTTGGAGGATCCAGAATGCGACTTATCTTGCTAAACAAATGTGCATCTTTTTTGGCAGGATCCTCCCTTTATGAAAAGAATTCGTGGGATTCAGAGGTAATTAACTTGATGGAAACCCAATTTACCCAGTTAGATAAGACAGAGGTATCGGGTATTTTAGATGTAGAAATAGAAGAGTTTTTACAATTTGTTTCGATGATGAAGGATTTTGAGCTATCTGGGGAATTCCTAAGCATCGTGAAAACTAATGTATCTAAGTTACTAAATTCCTATTTATCTTTTTTAAATGATTTAGTTCTTAAGGGCGAGCTCGATTTAGAGAGTTTGAAAAGAATTTATAAGAAATTCAGAAACAGATGGGGAAAATCAAACGAGTACTTCTTTAACATTACTCATCCTCAGAATAATACTGCAATCCCGGAAATGAAGAGAGTAAATACTCCAGAATTGAAACCGCAAACTGATTTTGCTAACTACGAATATAATGGTGAATTAGTTGATTGCTTAGATTCGATAATAGATAAAATAACAGCCGAGCATAGTATCGAAGGTAGAAGCTTGAAAAAGCTCAAAGATGCTATTGAACTGAGATTAAGTCCTCAATATTATGATGTTAACATGGATTGGGATGGGTTTAACCGAACATATCCTTACGAAAAAGGCTCTATATTTAACCGAGGAGGTGTTGTTAGGGGAAAGAATATTGATGGCTGTAGAGAAGTTCATCATGATACCGGATACGAATTTTACAATGTTCAAGGGGATCTATATTTAGTCTCCGAGTATGATTTCGCTGATCAGAAAATCAGATTTTCTATTAAGCAGTTGAAAATTGACGTTGAAAAAAGAATGGCTGAAAAAGTAGAAGTCAAGGATGAAATTAAAAAGGATGTTGAATTAGCAGATCAGCTAAATAGCTTCTTTGGATTTCCTGTAGTTCCTGTTCTAGAGACGGAGTCTTTAAATTGTGGAGTAGCCGTTGGCGATTTTGTCATTAACTTTGTTCTAAGGGAAGAATCTGGGTATTACAGAGACGAGTTACAAGGAGCTAGTAAAGTGGTCGAGCTTATTAAAAGTAATCGAAATATCTTTTTAGGTGCACAAGAAAAAATTAGATCACATATCGAAGGGCTTGTTTGTGGTGGTAGTAACTTGTCGGAACTAGGTATCATTTTTGGAGAAGAAGTTCTGTCTAAAAGATTCTCTTTAACAGACTTTTGGAAGATTCACGGAAATGTTGTTTCTAGAAAGATTCTTGAATATGTATTAGGTATAAAGTCAGCAGATAAAGTAGACGTGGAGGCTTTTACTCCATCCGCACTCTCTTTGATAACTAAAAACTTCGCCGATAAAAATACTATTGTAGGCTGGAAATCTTGGCTAGGAAGAAAGTCTTACAGATCGCACATGTTAACCCTAGAGGGAGGGCAAGTTGCCACATTGATAACTTACCTAGATACGTTGACTCACTAAAACTTATCCACACACTTAAAATTGCAGGTTAAATCTGTTCCGTATACGATACATTTATCTTTAGGGCTTCTCTTTTTATCCACAATATATTGAATGGCTATTAGGACATTAGGACAAATGTGTGGATGTGCCCATTGTTGAGTCCGAAAGGGATAGTAAATAAATAGAAGTGTTATTGATACACAATAATTTACGTAGATATAATCGTAACATATATAATTATACTTTTGTGTTACGTTAATATTACATCGCTAGAATTCATGTTTTACTACCATTATTCTCACAATAGAGAATAATCAATTAATATTCTTTTATAACAATAGTTTTTGAGTAATTTTGGGTAAAATTGTTTTGTTCAAAAAATGAACACTTAAATTTAAGTGTCACGATATTCATTGAAAGAAAAATAGTGTTCACTTTATATGAACAATTATGGTTAATTTAAAAGAGAGGATTAATCTATTAAAAGTATCGGTCAGATTAACTATTCAGCATATTCGGAAGATTCTGCATAGTTTTCTGAAATTGTCTTTCCTAATTCTTCAACAACCTTTGTAAAAACTCCTTGTCCGTTTAAATAGTTGGAGTATTCTTTAGTATAACCGTGCATTAAATAAATTAAATCTGCACCTGTATTTTTTATGACCCAATTTAAGGCTTTCCAATCACAGTGGTCTGATAAAACAAATCCTTTGTGAACACCTCTGTGAAAGCCATCAAACATCATCCAGCCAGAGGCATTTCCAAGTCTGTGATCTCCAAATTGTTTAAACCATTCAGTTTTGGAAGATGATGTTGGTGTTAGGATCAAGGCTTTATTATCATGGTTGGAAGCGTCAGTTCTTTTGGGTAGCTTGATCCCAAATTGCTCGTGGATTTTATTATGATCCTCAATAGTATCATGGCAAACTATTGGTCCAATTGAGGGATCAATATTCTTTAATATTCTTTGAGCTTTACCTAAGGAATAGCAATTGAGAACACTATTTATCCCTTGTTCAGAATTCTTTTTCCACCATTCGTTGATTTCGTCGAATACTTGTTCCTGAGGTTGCCAGTTGAATAATGGTAATCCAAAAGTGCATTCTGTAACGAAAGTGTTGCACTTAACAAGCTCAAAAGGTTCCGAGACGTTATCGTATTCAACTTTATAGTCACCAGTAACCACCGCTACCTCGCCACCGTACTCAATTCTTACCTGAGCAGACCCTAAAACGTGACCTGCTGGATGTAGCGACACTATTACGTCTTTTATGTTGATTTGTTTTCTATATTCAAGTGGGTCAGCATTAATCTTCTTGCTTAACCTAAATTTCATAATGGCGATGGTTTCCGGTGTGGCAATGTATCGTTTATGTCCACCTCTAGCGTGATCTGAGTGTCCATGCGTAATTACTGCGGTTTCAACTGCGGAGATTGGATCAATGTAGAAATCTCCCTGAGGGCAATAGATTCCTTTGCTAGTGAATTCAAGTATCATTTATAAATTGTATCACCACTCCAGCTCGCCAGTGGCGAACTTTCTCCCCTCGAGGTGAGTGATCCAATTGATTGGATCAAGGGGTGATTGATACTTAAATCTTTTTGGAAGTTTCGATTCTCTCGATAACAACTGTAGGTGCAGTTTGAAATTCTTGCAAAACGCTTTCTGCATCTTTCTTTCGTTTGAAAGCTTGAACATCCAGAAGTTTTATTCCTGTTTTGTAGGCTAGTGCGTACTCGATTATTGTAGTCTGCATGTTCTTAGTTACACCTTGAATGTATTGATCCTTTTTTGTTTTGAAAATGTAGAAGTAAAACATTTTTGTTTATTAACTAATTTATTATCGTTATATTTAATTTCTTTCTCCATGTCTTGCAATACAAACTCTTTCGAGTGGTGAGCTTGTCCCTGTCTGCCGCCAGGTAGAGAACCATTACTTAAAAACGTAATAATATTTATCTCTGTAAACAAGATTCATATCTTTATCTAAAACTTTGATTGGCTCTAAATCGTCGTTCAATGTTTTCGAACTATCTACAACATAGTAGTAAAGCTGATTCGCCCACATGTCGATTTTCTCGACTCTTGCTTCTTCTAATCTGTAAGAATAAATAAAGCATGTATTCTCTTGATCAAGGTAAGCTAAAACAGCACCCAAGGTAGCTTCGTTTGGTTTCTGAAGGAAGTTATGAATAATCTTTCTGTAATCTGGGCTCATGTACTGTCCTTGATAAGTTTGAAACTTTGTTAATCCAGTAATCGCTATTTGAGAAAATGGATCTGTAACAACTTCGCAATCTAGTTGAGTATTTTTCAAAAAGTTAATTAAGCTTTTTTCTTTTCCATTCAGAGCAGAGTAGACATTATCTCCAGTTTTGTAGAAAGATAAAGTTAGCTTGTAGTTCCCCACAAATGCCAATGCTGAGAATGCAATACACAAAGTAATCACAATCAATTCAGTAGTAGCATTTTTAATAAGATCGCTAATAATTTCGATAACAACTATTGCACCGTAAAGTCCAATTCCGATTAAAAACTTGTTAGCGTAAGTCGGGGAAAAGAAATACACAGCTACAGACGTTAAAGCCAGTGGTAAAAGGGTGAATGATGCTTTCTCTTTTCTGAATCCCAGTAAGTAAACTAGTGTTGTTGCTAGTAAACCAATTACTAAAATTAAATTTATATTTGCAAGTTCTGTTAAATTCTCAGGAAAAGCTTTGTTTGTAGCATTTCCTAAAAACTCAATTTCACTAGATTGGAATATCTTTTCGAAAGTAAGCTGTAAAGCACTGAAAAGAAACGTCAGAATCATGCCTAAAGTAGCAACCAGCGTAATAGATTTAAGTCCAACCGTCTTTCTTTTGATTAATTCAAACATAACCATCAAGAAAGTTAAGAAAGCTCCCATTATTAAGTGAACTAAAAGCATCGAAATAGCGAAAGTTACCAGTTCAAGATTCGATAATTTCTTCCTAGTAAATGACATCATGAATATAAAGAATGAGAATGTTTGTGGAATAAACAAGATGAATTCATACGCACCATTCACAAACACAAGAAGAGAAACTGCTGTAACTATAACTTGCATTCTTTGATCTTTAATAAAGTGTTTAACAAACATGAATACAGCTATCGCAGAAATCACAAGCCAAACAATATCCATTGCAGCAATTCTGCTTTGAGTTAGGAAATCTGAAGGTGAGACAAAGAACAGAACTGAATGGTAAGTAGTTGTATAACCGTCCTTCAGAAACAAATTGTTACATTGGGATGGAGAAATGCAGATTTTAAGGTCGCTGTAGCTCTGATTTACAACAGATTGGTGTTGGAGCGAATCAAGAGAAATGATCGATCCTGGCTGCCTTAAAACTCCAAAATTAAGGAACAAAATTCCTATCAGTGCAACTACTAAAAGAGCAATATATCTCCAATCAATTTTGTATTCTCTTACGTAGAAATTGAGTGAAAGTAATCCATAGAATCCAATTCCTACGAGTAATCGAATAATTGTCGAAAGAACAAATAAATCTAAAGAGAAAGTTCTAGCTAAGAAAACGGCTGTAATGTAAGCTCCTAGATAAGCTAAGTAAATTAAGCTGAAATGAAACTTGATATTAAAAACTTCTTTGATTAGCTTTGGAAGAAACAAGAATGCTGCAAGGGATAATCCTAAATTCAAAATCAGAAGATCTGAATATAAAATTTCAGAGAGAACGAAAACTCCCCCTAAACAAACGCTTAAAATTGCTGGTAACTTACTTTTCATAATTAAAAGCTGCTTTCTTTAAGTTTAATCTACTTTGAAACTCTTTTGCAGCCTTATGGGATTTGATTATCCCTTCGTAAGATCGAAGCACTTCTTCTTGAGAACATAAAATTAAGAACTCGTCTCTCCATGTATCTTCTTTGATCATATTTACTGATTCAAGTTCTTGGATTTTTTCTAATAGTTTGTTTGCTAAGCTTTCTGCATCGCCTCTCTTGAATGAATTTGATTTTGCTCTGGCAAGTTCAAGAATTTCTAAGTTACTTGGTGCATCAGAAAGTACAAGTTCGTTTCCTAAAATTGCAGCTTCGATAACGCCAAGCGATAATCCTTCTTGAATAGATGAGTTAACAAAAATCGCAGATCTAGATAAAAGATCATGCAGACTATCCTGCTCTAACAATCTTGGAATATATTCGAAGTTAATTGGTAAGTCCTCGATATCTTCCAGAATTGTCTTTCCTTCTCCAATAAAAACAAATTTCCAATCAGGTAATAATTGAGCAAGATGTAAGAATGCTGCAGCTGTAGTATCGGGATCTTTAACTCCGATTAGTTTCGAAGCAAAAATTGCTGTTTTTTCTCTTTTTACTGATGGGGTATGTCTTTTTACTGAATTGTTATAAGTGTTGAAAATTACTTTGAATTTATCAGAAATTTCTCTCTTCAATTCAGCAGATCCCTTCTTATAGAATTTGTTCAAAAGGTAATTTCTATTAGCTCCAGAAACACAAATTACTAACTTTGCATTTTTAACAACGCTACTAAAAACAACTCTATCTAGAATTTCAGCAATAAAGTTGATGAATCTATTTTTAAAATATCCAGAGTAAGTTGTTTGAGAAACAAGGATATAGTCTCTTTTAAGGATTCTACAAATTAATGCTGCAAAAACGCTACTAGTTAAATGTCTGTCGTAAATTAGAACAGATGCGTTTGGATTTTTTCTGATTATTTTGAAAATGTAAGCTAAGAACTTTAGCCCAAAAATTGGATAAGTTCCACCCATTAAGTTGAAAGTGTTGAAACTTTTCCAAATAAATCCTTCTGATCTGTAAGAATTGTTTTGATTATTAGAAAATATAGATATGCAAGAATAACCTTTTTCTGAAAGGTGTTTTAAAACTAAGTATGCCATTTTTTCCAATCCTCCTACTCTAGGGTAGAAGAAATGTGATATTGAAATGATGTCCATAAATTAAAGAACTTTCCTTGTAATCCTCGCGAATGCGGGGATGTTGTTACCAACCTTAAATCAACTAAGCTAATTGACTTAAGGTTGTCCCCGCACCTCCTTTCGGAAGTGCAAGGGACGCCCATGTTTCCCCTTTCTGATGTCCGCGTCGATGCCTAGTTGCCGGCGTTGAATTCCAGCGTCGGATCGCATTGATCCGGACTGGTAATCGCCGGACCGCCGAGGCCGACCACGTGCGAGCCGTTGATGCCGGTCGTGTACGTGCTGCGAACGAGACGTTTCGTGCTGCGGTCGTTGGTGCCGTCCGGGAACTTGTCGATGACAATGATCCATGGCGCGGTCAAGACGACGTTCGGCATGAACGTGTACGCACCCTGCGACAGGCTGATGACGGTGAGTTGCGCCGGGAAATTGACCCCAAGCGCGACCGGAACGCACGCGCCGCCGTTGCCAGGGGGCAACGTGGGCAGAGCCGTCGGTGCCGCCGGAACGGGGGTGTTGGGATTCGCCGCACCGCGAGCCGCGGGCGGAACGAACCACCGCGGGTCGATGCAGCCGACCGATGCCAACGCGATAACGCCAAACATGATGATCATTGCGATTTTCTTCATCTCGATCTCCTTGGGGCATCGCCCCAAAATGTTCCACCAGATATTTGGCGGAACCTTTGTAGTGGGGCTTTTCGGCGGACCCCTAGACTACACTAAAGAGTCGATGACTGCTTAGTGTAGCCTAGGGTTTGCGTTTTATCAGATTGTGTAAACATAGGTTAATACAAAAAAGGCTCAGTTCTTCATAGCTCTAGCGTAGAAGAATATGCTTCCTAAATTGCTTTAACTGTATGTTATTACAGTTTTTAAGGTTCTCCCTGCGTAGGCAGGGATCTTTTATACTAAGTACAAAAGTCGTAAACATTTCTCAGCCCCTTTCGGTATCTAAGATTGATGTCCACGTGTAAAACGTTTTTTATCCCTCATCCTAACCTTCTCCCTTGTACAAGGGAGAAGGCACCGCACTTAGCTAACTAAGTTACAGCTCCCTCTCCTTCTTTAGAGGAGAGGGTTGGGGTGAGGAGCTCAAACGCTTCACACACAAACACCTCTATGCTCTCAAGAACTTGGTTCGTTTGATACCTCGCCTCGTATTCCGAGAAACGTAGTACTGTTAAACCTTTATCTTCTAAGAACCGCTGACGTTTTCTATCAGCATCGTATCTGCTTTCGTCGTGACTACTACCATCAATTTCAACGATAAGCTTAAGTTGCCTGCAGTAAAAATCTGCAATGAACCTATGAAATAGCTTATGCTGTCTACGAAATTTATATCCAGCAAACTCTCTGTTACGAAGTAGTTTCCAGAGTCTTCTTTCGCCGAGGGTAGCATCTCTTCTTAGATTTCTTGAGTATTTAGTAAGTTTTTCCATGAATCGATAATAGCTACTAGCTATGAATGATTCTATGTACTTTCTTACAAATTTAAGGAACTTTGGTTTGTGGAGTTACTTAGCTTGGTTAGGACTACGTACTTTCCTTCTACCTTCACTTTTGTATTGATTCTTTATATATTTATTATAGATCAAAAAGGTAAAAATGTCAATAGTTGGCAACAGATTAGGGATAACGATTATGCTTATTAGATAAGCTTTCTGAAGTAGTGGATGGATAAAAGTAGTCCTCCGATGTTAGTTATAACGTTTGTTAGCACAAAAGCGTTTATATCAGATATTGTTATAAAGGCTGCTGAACAGTAGATTATTGTTTCGACCACTGTTATATTTCTTACTAAATTCGATTTATCTACAGCGTAATAGTAAGCAAATACAACTGCATTGATAATATTCAACAAAGTTGCAACAAGAGCGGCGATAAAGTACCAGTATCCTCCAGATGCGATTTCTGCATTGTAAAGAATGTTAAGTCCCAGGTTACCCAGTAATAAGCCGGCTATTAATAATCCAAATGACAACCCAATGACTAGCTTTAGGTACTTTTTTAAAGAGGAGTATGCCTTCGATAAGTTTTCTGAGAACTCAGGGATAAGCTTTGTTTGTAAGATTGTAGCTAGGGCGATTGGAATAGTTCCTGCGAAAACTGCAGATTTAAAGATGCCATTTGCCTCTAATCCATAATGATTCGTGATCAAAATCGAATCAAGTTGCCCAGCAATTACATAGGCGATTGAAGCTAGGAAGGCGTTAATTGCAAAAGGTAATATTTTGTCTCCTGATCTTATTCCTGAGATCGAAATCAACTTGTCTTTAAATAGAACTATTAAAGGTAAGATCCAGAAAATAACCCAAGAAATTAATCTTCCGTAAAGGAATGCTTCTACTGCGTTAATCTTGAAAACTATATTCAAAATGGTCGAAATGCCAATGAAAAGTACTGCTGATCCTAGGTAGAAAGTAGAAACTAGTTTTTCTCTCTTTAATCCATTGAAAATCAGAATGAAAGTATTGCTACTAGAGAAAATGATTATTGCTAAAAGAATGAAAGGAAAGCCTTTGCTGATTGATAGTCCAGTTAAAGTATCGATTAATAGAATCGCGCCTCCAGCAAGCAAAACTATAGCAATTTCGTAGAAAAATGACTTAGAAACAACTGCTTTTTTGTTCTGAGTTTTTGGTAGAAAACTTTGAACTACTTCTGGTAAGCCAAAGTCAGTAAGAACACCGATGATCGTGATTAAAGCAATGAAATAGTTGATTAGTCCAATATCTTCTAGGCTGGATGTTTTCGTAAAAACAAACAGCAAGAAAAGTGGTGCTATATTTGAAATTAATCTTGAAACCCCTGCAATTAAACCTTGCATAGTTTATTAAAGACGAATTATTGTAACTTTGATAAGTTGTACTTACTTCCTAAGAATATCAAAGCTCCGGATCCAAATAAAGCGGAGAGTGCTATAAGGTTTCCAGTTTGTAAATTACCGTTATCGTCAAAAATGATACCTGTGTCTGGACAAATTGAAACCCCGTAAGGTCCAACTGGACATGGTAAGCATCTGTTATGGTTATAGTCGAAATAGTTTCCCTTCCCACATCCATTAGCAGCGTAAACTGGTGTAGCTGTAGATAAGAAACCTGAAGCGAAAATTGCTCCTGATGCTATTGTGATTTGTAATGCTTTTACTAAAAAGTTTTTCATACCTGCAGATTATATCACGAAATAGTATATTTTCAATATATATATAACCTCAAAGTCATTTAGATTCTATCAGCGTAAACAATGTATCTTTCTGGAGATCCGTAATACACGCAAGTGTATAGGATCAAGTCAGCGTACTCTTCCACAACAAAGTTCTGGTCAATTGATCTGATTTTGAAAGTGTATATCTTGTTATTCCAAGTGATTTCAACTGTAGAACCTGGTTGTAATTGGTCAAATTTATTGAATAAATTCTGATACCTCCATTCCCAAGATAAGCTCTCTGATCCCCATCTGTGGGCTGCCATAACAATAGGTTTCCCGTATCTGTCTGGCGTACTCATTGTTGGGTCTCTCCAAACTCCGTATTCAAGAGCTTTTTCGGCATCCTGCGATTCATAAATTGTTGTGGAAACTCCGATTGAAGGGATTCTTATTGTTGCTCCTGTTGTAACTACTGAATCAACAGGAACTTCGAATTGTAGAGGTAATTCATTCAATTCTTCGTTATTAATGTTCAAGAATGGGTCTTTGAATTTCGTTGCAGTTTTTTCTGTGAAAATAGGTTTTAATAGAATGTCATTTTCCTTTTCTGAATTGAATTCCTCAGCCTGTACAGCAGATTTCTCTGGAACAATTACAGAGTAACCCAAAATTCCGATAGGCAGAATCATCAGAAATACTCCGATATAACCTATGACTTTTATTATTATACTAACCTTGTTTTGCATGTATTAATTATATCATAGATGTATAGTATAAGCTCGATTTCAGCTCTAGAATATATGGTATACTACAAACATGGATAAGTTCTCAGAGAGACAAAAAGAGCTACTTTTGACAATAATCAAAGAGTTTATAGAAACTGCAGAAGCAGTTGGTTCTATCAGCCTTCAAAATAAATACGATTTTGACTTAAGTCCAGCAACAATTAGAAATGAGATGTCGAATTTGGGACTACTAGGATATCTTTATCAAAAGAACCTAAGTAGTGGAAGAATACCTACGACTAAAGGATGGAGGTTCTTTGTAGACTACTTAGAATCAATAGGATTTGACGATATCGATACTGGAACTCAAGACGAAATTCAAAATGTTCTTCACAAAGTCAACGAAGATTCAGAACAGGTTATTAGAAAAAGTGTAGTGATGCTGAGCAAGTTTAGCGGAAACGCAGCGATTGCTGTTGTAGACGGTCAAGTAATGTATTCAGGACTTTCAGAATTAGTAAATATCCCAGAATTTAGAGATACAGACAATCTAAAAAGAATCTTAACAATTTTGGAAGATTACAGCGTTTTATCCGAAATGATGAACAGAGAAGTCAAAGATCATGATACAAATGTTCTAATTGGCGAAGAATCCGGTCAAGATATGTTTGGTGAATATGCGATTGTTTTCAACGAATTGAGAATAAATGGCGAAAATCATGGATACTTAGCAATTATTGGTCCAAATAGAATGAGATACAATAGAATCATTCCTCTTCTTCAATTCACTATCGAAGCAATTAGAAAGATTTTGGTAATTCGCTAACTGACAAACTTAGGTCTCTTCAACTAATTCAAAGTTAAGTTCGAAATCAGAAACTTAAAGATCGAAAATTGTATTGCAAAACATGGTGTCTTGTTTATAGATTTCATAGAATAGCTTTATGAAAACATTTGATTTAGTAGATCGAGCCAAAAATTTTTCCATAAACGTAAGACAGCACCTAGCGACATTCAAGTACAACTCTCTACTAATTGACGATTTCAGACAGGTAATTCGTTCATCAGGTTCTATAGGTGCCAATTATATAGAGGCTAACCAGCATATTGGTCCTAAGGACTTTAAAATGAGGGTTAAAATAGCAAAAAAGGAAGCTGCAGAAACTGTTTACTGGTTGGATATACTTAGCGCGGTGACCTCTGATAGTAGATTCCAAGATTTCCGCTCAGAGGCTAGAGAGTTGGGGTTAATATTAGGTAGTATCCAGAAAACACTGAGATGATCTAGAGTAATTTTTTCGATCTTCTATCTTCACTTTTCAAGCTTTGATTAACTGTAAGGTATATTCTGGCATTAGTTTTCAAGTGTTATAATATCCCAAGTTAAGAATGAAAATTATGAAGTCAGCATCAGCATTAATCATCGAAATTGCAGATAAAGCAGCGAGCTTTTTAGATAAACTAAACTTTGGAGAGGAAAATCTAGAGTTTATTTCTATTTTCGCTCAATCTACAGAAGAATACGAACAATTTTCTGAAGAACTTTTGAAAGAAGGTTCATTTTTTGCAGAAAGTTCAACTGGTATTTTTATTAAGCTAGATAGAATTCTAAATACTTCTTTAGGAGGAGTCGATGTAGTTAAAATTAGAAAACCTAGCGCAGGCAGAGAAGACATAGGAAATGTGAACTATTTTTCTAACGATTTCCAAGGATTTTTAACTAAATATTCAGGTAGCGATTACTTTAGTGTGTCCAGTGACTCAGAGAGTATAAAATTAGTAACTCTTGAAGATAAGGATGCAGATTACTTCATTGTAGTAAGAGAATTCAGTCTTTTGGAAAAAGTTTTAGCAAACTCATTTGGAGAAACAGAAAAAATTGAACACAAAGGTGAATCAGCAAAAATCGCTGATTTGGAAGCTAAATTAAAAGACGAGACTAGCAAAAGAATAACTTTAATTTCTGACTTTCAGAATTATCAGAAAAGAGTTGAGGGAGAAAAAGCATTATTCGGGGCAATGGCAAACATGGGATTAATCAGGTCTATCTTAGAAATTCACGATGATATCAATCTGGCTCTGAATGATGAGAATCTAGACATCGAAAATGCAAAATCTTCAATCAGATCAGCAAAAGATAAAATTGTTCAAACTGTAGCTTCTGCTGGAGTTGAGACAATTGCTGTTAATGTTGGAGATATTTTTGACAAAGAAAAGATGGAAGCAGTTTCTATGATTCCTGTTCCAGACGAATCTCAGAAAGGAAAAGTAATCGCTGTAATCAGCTCAGCTTACAAGTACAAAGATCGAGAAGGCGTTTTTAAACCAGCAAAAGTAGTAGTGGGAAAGTAATCCTGATATACTATTTTTATGGATAAACCTAGGGAACTATCGCCAGAAACAGAAGTAATAAGATCAAGACTTCAAGCAAGAATTGAACAAGTAAATTCGGCATATGCTGAAAGTGAGCAAAAACTATTTTCTCAATACCAAGAAGCTGAATTTCTAGAAATACCTAGCGAGACTGCAAGTTCAGTTATCAAAGGTGAAAATATTTTAATACAGGAGCCTTCTGAACCTGTTTATCTAGCAAGTATCGCAAAAATAGCTATATCTTCATTATTCGATCAAATCGTTTCGAAGGAAGGAGATACTCAGATAGATTTAAACGCTGGAAGTCTAATCGCTGAATTAATTGGTCGAAAACAATTATTTGTTGTAAGCGATAATCCAGATATCCGAAAGGTACTGGAAGTCATTTTCAAAAACTACTTAAATTCAGAACTACCAACAGATAAACAAGAGCTAGAAGCAGTTTTAAAACATTTCGAAGAAGACTATTACGATATTCAATCTCAAGAGCTGAAACCTCCGTTAAATACAGCATTAGATTCGTACAGCTTTTCAATAAAAACGCTGCAAATCTTATCTTTAAAATACTCAGCAAATTTACCAGTTAATGTTTTTAGACAGTATTTGCTTAAATATTTCGGTTCTTACGAAGAATACGCTCGAGTTTTGGGTCAGATGACCAAGGGGTTTTCTCCAACAAAATCTATACAAACTGCAGGTCATTGGGTTCAACCAGATGCTAATGTCGGTTACTTAAGCGAATTTCTCAAACTCCAACATAAAATTGTTTCGGAAACTCCAGAAAGCGAACTTGTAGAAAACATGAAAAACAACGAGGTCTTTGAAGAACCATTCTTTGACTTTACTGGGTCAGAAACAGCTAAGAAGTTGATAGCTTTAGGATACTCAATTGTTGAAAAAACAGGATATTACAACGCTGTAGGTTGGGTTGAATCATTAGCTGCCAGAGGACTTCCTGTTCATTTACCTTTTCTATCATGTGTGACAATTATTGACCCAACTGGAAAAGTTGTGGGATCTTTTGCCCACTATAAAGCAGTTGCAGTTAGAATGCCCCAAGATAAAATTCGAGAATCAGAAAGTAATAATGGTGAGCAATTTGATCTAGAATACCCAAACTATGATTCACATCCATATCAAGCTGGCATTACTGAAATTTACAATAAAACTTGTCCTGTATTCAGATCCGAGATTGTAGAGGTTTTCAACCAGAACTTTCCTGAACTTAACGCATTGATTTCGGCAATTTGATCGCTGTGCAACTTTCATCTCACTTTCGTAACTTCCCTAGTAGTACAAAAGAATTATCTACAAAGGGAGCTAAACATAACTATCGAGATTGTCGCAGGAATTGAATCATTACATACAATTATTGATGAATTAATTGAAGAGTTAAAAAAACAGTTAGTAGAACTATAAAATCCCATTTTGTAACATATTAATTCTTGACACAATAAATTAGCAGGCTTATACTTATACTGCTAATTCGAGCAGCAAAGGTGTCACATGAGCGAAGTCGAAATGTGAAATTACCTTGATGGTTCGACAAGCCACCTAGTGGCTCACATTAGGAATAAAGTGTAAGATTAATTAATTTTCGAACTTCAATCTTTGAATTTCGAGCTTAATTTAATCTTTAGACCTTTTTATTTTTAAACTTTTATTATTATGGCAAAAGTTGTAGGAATCGACTTAGGAACAACAAACTCAGTAGTTGCCTTCGTACAGGCAGGAAAACCTGAAGTTATTACGAGTAAAGAAGGATCTAGACTAGTTCCATCTGTTGTAGCTGTAGACGTTCAATCAGAAATTGTTGGAATCACAGCAAAAAACCAAATGGTTACAAATCCTGAGCAGACATTTTATTCAATCAAAAGATTAATCGGTAGACGTTTCGACGATGCTGCTGTCCAGAAAGATGTAGGTCTTTTACCTTTCGAAATTAGAAAGAGTGCAAAAGACGGAATTGAAATTAAATTTGGTGATCAATGGGTTGCACCAGAAGTTATCTCTGCTAAAGTTTTAGCAAAAATTAAAGCCGACGCGGAAGCTTATCTAGGTGAGCCTGTAAATCAAGCAGTAATTACTGTTCCAGCTTACTTTGATGATGCACAAAGACAGGCAACAAAGAATGCAGGTCAGATCGCAGGACTAGAAGTTCTAAGAATTATTAACGAACCTACAGCAGCAGCAATTGCGTACGGTCTTGATAAACAAGGAGATCAAACAATAATTGTTTACGACTTAGGAGGAGGAACATTCGATGTTTCTGTCTTAGAAATTGGAGATGGTGTTTACGAAGTGAAATCTACATCTGGAGACACTCACTTAGGAGGAGACGACTTCGACCAAGTATTAATCGACCACATGATTGCTGAATTCAAGAAAGATCAGGGAATTGATTTGAAAGAAGATCCCGCAGCATTACAAAGATTAAAAGAAGCTGCAGAAAAAGCAAAGATTACATTGTCTAGTGCAGAATCTACAGAAGTGAACTTACCTTACATCACTGCTGATGCAAAAGGTCCTAAGCATTTCAGAATGACTTTATCGAAAGCAGACTACGAGAAATTAGTAATGAATCTTATCGAAAGAACTTTTGATTCAGTAAATAAGGCTATTACAGACGCAGGAATTTCTAAATCAGAAATTCAAGAAGTAATTATGGTTGGAGGTATGACAAGAATGCCTTTGGTTTTAAAGAAAGTGGAAGAATTCTTTGGAAAGAAACCAAACCTAAGTGTTAACCCAGATGAAGTTGTAGCTGTTGGAGCATCTCTACAGGCTGCAGTTCTTGCAGGAGATTCTTCTGTTCAAGACATTACTTTATTGGACGTTACACCGTTATCATTAGGTTTAGAAGTTAATGCTGGAGAAATGCACGTATTAATTCCAAGAAACACAACAATCCCAACTGAAAAAACTGAAGATATGTTTACAACTGCCGTGGATAATCAACCAGCAATCGATGTAAAAGTTCTCCAAGGAGAAAGACCTTTGGCAAGAGATAACAAGGTTTTAGGAAACTTTAGATTGGATGGAATTGATCCAGCACCAAGAAATACACCAAGATTTGCAATTACATTTAAACTAGATGCAAACGGAATCTTGAATGTTAAAGCTAAAGATCTTAAATCTCAGAAAGAGCAACAGATTACAATTACAGCATCTACTCAATTAGATCAGGCTGAAATCGATAAATTCGTAAAAGAAGCTGCTGAGAATGCACAAAAGGATCAGTTAGAACTCGCAAGATTAAAAGCTATAAACGAAGCTGAAACTGTAATTTATCAAACAGAAAAACTTTTATCTGAAAATAAAGACAAGGTGAAGGAAGAGGATAAGATGAAGCTTGAGGAAAGTGTTGAAAAAACAAAAACTGAACTTAAGACTGTAAAAGATTCTAATAGCGCAGAATTGGCTAATTTAGAAAATGCTACTAAGGAATTAATGGAAGCTTTGCAAGGCGTAGATGCAACTTTATATCAAAGCAATTCTCAACCAGAAGCACAACCAAATGATGGATCTGGAGTTCCAACTCCAACAAACGATGAACCAGCTGAACCAAGCGAGGTTATCGATCCAGAAAAAGACAACAACTAAGGTTACAACAACTTGATTATTAGATCCCGCACTTGATGCGGGATCTGCTTTAGATTAAACGTTGTGATAAAATTTAGTCAGATTATTTTTAATCTTTTAGCTTTAAATTTTGAAACTTTTATACAGTTATGGCAGAAAATAAATCACTAATCCAAGAATTCAAAGAATTTATATCTAGAGGAAACGTAATCGATTTAGCAGTTGGAGTTATTTTAGGAACTGCGTTTGGAAGAATAGTAACTTCAATTGTTGAAGATATTATCATGCCTCCAGTTGGGGTTTTGATTGGTAATGTAAACTTTACTGATTTGAAAGTAGTAATTAGGGAAGCATACACGGAGGGTGAGAAGTTAATGCCTGAAGTATCAGTTAGATATGGAAACTTTCTTCAAATTACTTTCAACTTTTTAATAATTGCAGCATCAGTTTTCCTGTTTGTCAAAGTAATCAATCGAGTTAAAAGAGAGCAAAAGAAAGAAGAAATCAAAGAAGACGAAAAAATTAAAGAAACTGTTGTTCCAGATTCAGAGGAATTAAAAGTTCTAAAACAAATTAGAGATTCTTTAAAGAAATAATTATCAGTTTAAGTTGAAAATTTCTTTTGCAATAAAAGTTCCAGTTGCAGCTATTAATCTTTGGTCTTGAATAAGTCCTTGTTGAATCAACACAAGAAGATCTTCCAAGCTCATGTTTAACGCAACTGGTTCTAGTACCTCGTCTGCTGTATTTGTTGCATTTTCTGCAACTGTACCTACAATCTTAGGAAACATGATGGAAGTAGTTACAGTTGTGATTTCTGGGTTAGGTTTAAAATCCAAAGGGAAAAAGTTTTGAATAAATTTAGAAATCTCACGTAGATTCTTTTGTTCTAAAACAGGGAAATTTTCGGGAATTAATGATTTCCCTGTTTCCTGAATAACTTCCATAATAACTGTACACGCATTATTGGCAACTTGGATAATATCATCCTGATCTACACCAGCGCCTTGATAAACAAACATCAATGCTGAAGTTAAGTAATTATAGAAATTCATTACTCTATCTTTTAGGGGTTCATCAATTAATCCATCTTTTCCTTTAAAAATTTTTGCGTGTCTTGATGGATCATTAAATCTTTGCAATCCTCCTCCAGTTAGAATCACTTGTAAACTCTGTGCAGCCGGAACATATTCGAAATTCAGCGCAATTTTTACATTTCTTAAATCAGGAATATCATTTTTAACAAGATCTCCTGTATGTGTGAAAGATAGAACCTCTTGCCCACCAGTGTATACTCCGTATTCATCGGTTTTCATCCATGGATCTTCATGGATTTTATCTGCATATTTACCTGACATACTAGCGATTTGTGACATTGATGTTGTTAATCCTTCTAGCCCGTTGTGTTCGAATATTTGAATGTAGTCTTGCATTTGCTGCGAAACCTTTGGATCTGCTGAATATTTTTTCAATGTATTTATCATTACTGAATAGTACTTGTTTCTTACAGATTTGATAACTTCAGGGTTGAAAATTCTTTCGAAAATTTTAGGGTATTGAGAAATCATGAGTTCAGTAACTGCAGTAATTTTTCGAATATCTGTTTCTTCTCCTACTATAACTGAATGGAAGAAATCTTTGAAAGTCATTCCTTGGGTAATCTCTGTTTGTTCTGGAAAGTTGAATGCAGTTGAATTTTGAATGTATTTAGGAAATGGTTGGGATGTTTTCTTATTAGTTGTGTCTGCTTCTTCAAAAGAGAAATTTCCTAGTACGATTTCGCCAGCCTGGTTTCTACCGTATGGCAAAGTCACAATAGTATCTGGGTATCGAAAAAAAGCTTCTTGAGTCTGTCCTGCTAAAAGCTGTGGTTGAACAACAGGTTTCATTGCAACGCCTTCGAATTCCATGGTTTTAGTAAAATTCATGTATCAGTTTTAACTACTGAAGTATCTCATATTAATTAACTAATTCCAAGATGGTATATTGTAGTATGACAAATTCATATGCACTAATTACAGGTAGCACTTCAGGGATTGGATCTCGCAAGGCATTTTGCTAAGGATGGAGTAAATCTAATTATTGTTGGAAGAAACGAAGCTAAATTGGAAGCTTTACCCCGATGAAATTAGAAATGAATCTGGACGACAGGATTTGGATATTAGAACTTTGAAATTAGATATTTCTGAATCTGATGCACCACAAAGATTGTACGAATTTGTAACCAATAATAATCTTGAAATCGGCTTTTTAGTAAATAACGCTGGTGAAGGTTTAGACGAAGATGTCGCAGATACTACTCAAGAACAGATAAATGAAGTCATTACAGTCCATGTGATGAATCTTACAAAAATTGTGAACCTTTTTATTCCTAATCTGCAAAGAAATTCTGGGCAAATTATGAACGTATCTTCTGTAGTAGCGTTTATACCAAGCTCAACATTAAATATTTACTCCTCAGTTAAAACATACATTTATAACTTTTCTCTAGGTTTGAGAGGTGAATTACGCAAACGTGGGGTTGGCGTAACAGTTCTTTGTCCACCAGTTACTAGAACACAATTCTTTAGTCGTGCGAATACTGGTTACAAACTTTCAACTTTCTACAAAGCAATTAGTTACTCAACAGAATTTGTAGCGAAAAGAGGTTACAAGGGTTTTAGGCGTAACAAGGCAGTTGTCATTCCTGGCTTACCTTATTGGATTGCAATCACATTCTTTGTAAAATTTGTTCCCTGGAGATTAATATTCTAGTCTTTAAATCTCAAATTCTTTAGTTTATTATTACTTAATGAACATTTTCTCTAACGCACTTTGGTCTATAAGTTTTGTATTTGGAATTTCGAAATCGAGAACCTTTTTGTTCATACTTACTTCTGTCTTTAGAAAAATTGTTCCAATTGCTCTAACACTTCAGGGTGCAAGAATTATCGATATTCTTTTGTTAGGAGATGTTACAAAAGAACAGAAAATTTCTTTGGTGATTACAAATATTCTTATTCTATTTGGAATCATAGTTTCAGAAAGAATATCCATTCATATTAACGCCTATTCTTCTACTTACCTTTCTCAGAATATAAGATTTTTTGGTACAGAACGAATTTACCAAAAGGCCGCAGATTTAACTTTAGAACAACTAGAAAACCCTGAAATTAACAATCTAATGATGCGTGCTTCTGAAAGTGTAAGAAAATCTTTAGACCTTTTCAGAAGTGTTGTTCATGTAATTTCTATCTTTACTGGACTTGTAGCAGATCTTTTGATAATTGTTGCCTTTCTTCCTTTCTATATATTGGCGTACATTCTTGGTTCGCTTTTATATTACTTTTCTATCAGACGATTTATAAGAAAAGATTTCGAATTCAGAAGAAAATGGACCGAAGAAGAAAGACGAGCTTGGACAACTAAAACGTATCTATCTGAGTCACTTTATTTAAAGGATATTAAAATTAACGATTCGTTCAATTTCTTTGATGGTCTCTTTAAATCGTTCAGAATAAAATATCTTGATGGGTATTTAAGAATTGTAAGAAGCTGGGAAATTGCTGAATTTCTTTCAGGCCTTCCAATGCAAATAGTGTACTTCTTCGGATATGTTTCAACGGTCATAGCTTACATCGAGAATTTTATTTCTTTGGGTACAATGACTTTTCGTTTTGCAAGTTTAACTAGATTTAATACTGCTGTTTCTGCACTTGCCGATGAGATGAGTTTTCTTTCACAATTCTCAATTGATATAAATGAATTTAGGAAATTCTTGGAGCTTAAACCTCAGGAGAAAAACTTTAGAACATTTGTAACGGGAAGAGCACCAGAAATAGAAATTAATAATTTAAGTTTTAATTACGCTCGCTCGGAAAAAGAAGTTATTAAGAATTTAAACCTCAAAATAGAGCAGGGTGAGAAGATTGCGATTGTAGGAGAAAACGGAGCTGGGAAAACGACCCTGATCAAACTCCTTTCTAAACTTTACGATGTCGAGAAAGGCGAGATTCTTGTAAATGGCGTTAATTTAAATGAGATAAGCTATGCAGATCATTTCGAAAACATGGGTGTAATCTTTCAAGATTTCTTTAATTATGAATCAGTTTCTATAAAACAAAATATTGCACTAGATCAAGATGAAAAAATTTCCATGGAGAAAGTTCGTGCGGCTGTGGAATTAGCTGATGCAACAGAATTCATTGAAGCGTTACCAAATCAATACGAAACAATTCCATCCGAAAGATTTAAAGGAGGGATAAGATTGTCTGGAGGTCAGAGTCAAAAACTTGCACTTGCTCGTTTCTTTTACAAAGATGCTCCCCTTTTAATTTTCGACGAACCAACATCTGCGATTGACGCTAAATCAGAATTCAAAATCTTTAACAATATTTATGAATTCTTTAAAGATAAAACTGTTGTGATAATCTCTCACAGGTTTTCTACAGTTAAAAATGCGGACAGGATTATCGTAATGTCTGACGGTGAAATTGCAGAAGAAGGAACACACGATGATCTGATGAAGAAGAATGGAATTTATGCCGAAGCATACAAGCTTCAAGTGGAGAGAATGTAGTTTAGTTATTTCCAAATTTTACCAATTTAAACCCTTTCCCATA
The DNA here is from genome assembly GCA_963169855.1 of Patescibacteria group bacterium. Classification (GTDB taxonomy): domain Bacteria; phylum Patescibacteriota; class Dojkabacteria; order J137; family J137; genus KLAP211. Next base: position 121,014 of record CAUJCN010000002.1, on the reverse strand, counting down.
AACTGTTTGAATATCATATTCTAAACCAAGATCCATAAACTTCCTTCTTAGTCGCGATATTCTTTGATCTACAGCCCAAACAGAGAACATTTCTCCTGCGCGATCTTTCCAAATTACATTTCCCATTTCTTCTTTCGAAATAATTTCATTAGTTTTCATTAACGCTTCCGTAATGTCTCTCTCAGTTTTGGAAAGTAGATTTAAATCTAATCCAGAAAGTTTATCAGTCGTATCTATAAAAATTTTGTTAGGAACTTTTGAATTTTTAATTGCAGATTCTAAAATTGGAATAGTAATCTTATTTCCTTTAAGTAAATTTACTTTAGAATAATCAGAAGCAATTTTCTCCTCATCAGAATTCAATTGCTCATTTCTAATTACTTTCCTGAAGGTATTTAGCGTTGCTGGATCAAAATTCTCAATCAACAACTCTACGTATCGTTGTGTTGTTTCTAGGTTCAAAACCCAATCTTTGTATAAGCGTTTGTAAGTTCCAAAATGATTTCCAGAAATCTCTTTTAATAGATTTAGCTGATCAGCAGTCAATTCTTTCTTAAACTGAGGTTTTAAAAATTCGTATAAACTTTCTTCATCCCAATTTACTCCAATTTTTTGATATACAACTGCATCGAAGAAGCTAGATTGAGCGAAAATTTTGTTTTTTAGCTTACTCAACAGGCTAGGGTCTTCTACTATATAAACAAATCTAAGTTTCTCTCGGTACTTCTTTATCAAATTATCGCAAACTTCTATAATTGTCTCGATACTTTGCAAATCAGCAATATTATCCATTACACAAACAACTTCAATTTGATTAGCTATTGTTTCGTAAATAGTGTTCCCAGGAAACGGATCAGACTCTAATCCACGATTTATTTCTAATTCTAAATTTTCACTAGTGATTTTTGACCCTGAATCTAAAGTTACATGAGTGAATGTAAATGTAGGATCGTATCCATTAGAACTCAGTTTACCTTTCAAAAGGGAGTCGAACAGGTAAAAAAGCCCATCATCTTGGAAACCCACCACTGTAGGGTTGAGTCCCATGTTCAAGAGTCCGATTACATCTTCTTTCAACTTATTCATAGCTAAATTTTAGCAGTTTTTAACATTTAGTTGGTAGTTGTCAGAATTGGCATCAATTTAGACATTATTTGTCAAAACTATATAGGTAAAGGAAATTACAATCGCTATAGTTATTTATTAAATTAATTTATTTTATATGAGAAGTACAGCATCGTTAAATCCAATGTCTGAACCAGATTCGGGAGCTACTCCTGAGTTTATGCGTTACAAAGCTGTGCAGTCGGAATCTATGTCAGATGCTGAAGCACTAAGTTTGATATCTCAACAAGTAATTATTGATACTCACGAAAGTTGGTTAGAGCATCAATTCGACACAAGAACTCCTTGGCCAACAAGAGATAGAGTTGAAGAACTTGGAAAAGATGGTCACCCAGTAATGATTCCAAGTTCGTTGTTCCCACTAATGCATCGTATTGCTCAAAATCCTTATCAATATGAGAGTCAATATAGACAAGATTTAGCAACATTCAAGGCTGAATTTTCCTTAGCTTTCAAAGCGAATGCTTCATATTTTGATTATCTAGATAAATTAACTTCTCAAGAATTTAGAGATTGGATCATTTCAGCTCAAGAAAGAATATTAACTGGAAATACACATTGGATAGATTTCGTTAAAAACCTTCTAGTTCAAAATAATATTGATTTTAGCGATCTTGTAGAAGGTAAACTGAGCAAAACAGATAGGCAGCTTGTTCAGGAAATATACTATGCAGTTCTTAATTTGAATCGAGAAACAACAATTGACGGATTAACCCTGCACTTGGGTATTGCAGAAGAGTTTGGAATTGTAAATGAAATGGTAAAAGCTCACGAGAATTGGAGAAAGACTGCTTATAAATTGGAAAATATAAAACAAGATTACTCAGCTCAATCCGTAGCTGGTAGAACAACTCCTCCACATATATTCACAGATCTTAATCACACTTTAAAAACACTTCTAAGTGATTTCGATAACTTAACAGCTAATGATGTAGTTACAGCAATTAAGGCGTTTAGAGCTAACTACGAAAAAAATCCAGAAGTTGCAGCAGTAGACACTTTTATGTTGATTGTAAATATTTGTTACTACTTAAATAGCTTGTTGGCAACAGACGTAGGTGATATAACTAGAAGGTATGCAGTCCAAGATGCTTTAAAGATAATGATCAGAATTGTAGGTATGGACGCAAATCCAGGAGCATTCCAAACTGTATTAGATATACAGAATAAAGCTTTATCAAAAAGAGGCGAAGCTTAATTAATATTTAACTTATTATATTTAACTATGACGAACATAGAAAAAGATAAAATATTCGTTCAAAAGATCATAGAAAATCCAATTGATTGTTACGTTGATTTCTATTGTAGAATCAAGAAAGACGGCTTCAATGCTTGCTTCCCCGAATTCGAACCTACTGTAAATTATATTTTGGATGAACTAGATACCCCTGAATTCTCAAAGATTTTGGAAGATCATCAACAGTTAGCGTATGAACTAAAGGAAGTTAAAACTTTGTTCGCTCATATTAATCTAAACTTTCAGTTTGAGGATGAAGAAAAGTATCCATATCCAAGACCATTCAACGGACCTTTCCCATACAGACCAACAATCGACGCAATCGAAGCTGGTCTAAGACTTCTAGATAAGTTGAATAGACTGGAACCAGGAAACAAAGCAGTTCCTCTTTATCACTTTGACAGATACGCATATCATAGACATGCATTAATTTCAGATCCAAATGTGATTGTTTACCCAACAATTACAGAACTTAAAATGGATGATCTAATCCGAGTAAGATCTGTACCTATAGGATTTATAGGTGTTGTTTCTAGAACAATTAGAGTTGATAGACACCAACAATCACCATTAGATTTCTGGTATCACGATATTAATCATGTTCGAAGAATGCAAGGTTACACAATGATGAGGGAAAGAGCTTTGGGTTATACGTTTGATGTTCAGAAAATAAATTTATACAGACATATGGATAATTTCCTAAAAGAAGTTATTTTTCCAAACATCGATAAATCTCCAGAAGGTACTCCTGAAGATGAGAATGGCGTAAGAAGATTGGTAAGAGTTATTATGTTTGAAATTTTCCACGAATCAGCATTAACTGCCGAACCAGAATCAGTCATTGAAGAAATTTTAAGACCAAACATGCCTCAACCATTTGAGCATATGATTTATCCAGAAAGCGATGCTCCGCAAGATATCGAGGATCTGCGAACTCCAACAGGAAATATTCAAAGTGGAATTTCAAATACTAGAACAAGAGGAGCGATCACAGTTCGGTTCTTCCATGACAGAGCATTATCTTTGCTTTCAAACGTTTATAACAAACTTAATTATGGATTCTACGATGATCCAGAAAATACTGGTGATGGACTGGTAGCAATTAAGTACAGAACTCCAGAATGGTTACTTCAAGCAGCAAAACAGGTATTCAAAATATTGAACTACACTGATTATCCTAGCGACGAAGAAATCATGAAGTTGATTACTTCGAAAGAAGGTTCGGAAGAAAAATTCGTATACAAGAGTCTTATGTCAGACGATCCAGATGTTATGGAGCAATTCGCGACAGAACCAACATCTGCAGAAAGTATAGTTAAACAAATCAAGGCTTTAGAGAAGAATGTATTTACCTTATTTGGATACTCTCAACTTGAATATCAGGATAAAGATGCTGTAATGAAGCAAATTAAAAAGGAATTAAAAACTTTAGATCCTAAGACAACAATAATTAATATTGGTGCAACTGAAGAAGGTATTGGAGCTGCATACGAAATTGCAAAGGAAATGGGATTCATGACGATTGGAGTCGCATCTACTCTTGCATTGCAATACAGTGGTAGATTTTCTAGATTTGTAGATAGAATTTATATAGCAAATGACCCATACTGGGGAGGAAAAGTTCCTGGAACAGATAGATTAGCAGAAACTACAAAGATTTTCTTGGAGGTTAGTGATGTAATTTCTGCGTATGGTGGAGGCGAAAATACCGCTGCAATTTTAAGAGAGGGTAAAAAACTTGGAAAGGATGTTCGATATACTCCAGCTCAAATGAATAAGGAAATTGTTTCTAAGTTAAATAAGAATGTTGATCCAGAAAGTATCGATCTTAATGGAGCAGCGTTTTATGCATGGGCAGAATTGAGTAGATAAAAAGAATATAAATTATTTGAAAGCCTGGTAAGAAAATTGCCAGGCTTTTCTTTATTTTCTTTCAAACTAAAGTTAAAGTGTAGTTAGTAGATAAAGTTTGCAGTATGTTAAGGGTATAGATCTGGATATATATTTTTGATATAATGTAATGGTTAATTTGACTCATATGAAGCTAGGATTGAATCTTACAAGAGAGCCGTTAGGAGGTATTACTTCTGCCAATATGGCATTAATAGACTATCTTTATGAAGAGGGTCACGATTTTCTAGGAATTGAATTAAATGGTCGATTAGTTTCTAAACATACACGTATTTATGATAAATACGAAGAAGATAGATTTGATCACTACGTAATTAATATTCATGACTTGGGTGTGATGGATGTTATTAAAAAAACTAAAGACATTGATAAGATCAGAAAAAAATATAAAAAAGTTATTCAGACAGTTGAAGATCTTTTGAATAAAAATCGTCCTGATGTAATTCTTTTGAATGGTACTTACTATATTCCATGGATTATCTCTGAAGCTGCAAAGAAACTAGATATCCCGTATGTACTTTGGTATGCAGGTGTACTTTCAAAAGAAGTCGAGCATTATGACAAAGAGTTCAAGGAGGTTTTCAAAATCATGGAAAAAGATATTACGCTAGGAGCAGAAGCGATTATTTACCCCTCAGAAATCTGTAGAGACACAGTTAAGAAAATATTTTCTAGAAGAAAACTTCCTGATAACTACGTTATACCTAATCCAGTAAATGATATTTTTACTGAAGCAGAGGTCGGTGATACAGTTGTAGAAAAAAGTATTGCTGCGGTAGGAAGATATGCAAGAGTGAAAAATTTTGATGCGTTTTTCAATATACACAGAGATTTGCTTGGGGATGGATGGAAGCACAAAGCAACTTTTGTTTCTGATATCAGCAATGCTAATACAAAATTTCCTGAAACTATGGAATTAGTTCCGCCGATGTCTGCAGAAGGACTTCTTGATTTCTATAAGAGTCAAGGTTTGATTGTTTGTCCATCATATTTCGAGACATTTGGATATGTTCCAGTTGAAGCGATTTGCGTTGGCGTTCCTGTTCTTGTTAATCATACGGTTGGCTGTGCTCAATTACTGATTGATGCAGGGTTAGAAAACATGGTGGCTGACTTTAAAAATCACGATGAAGTCATCACTAAAATTAAGAAATTATGCGGAAGAAAAGTTTCTAAAGTAAAGATTAACAACATTAGAGCTCAAGTTAAGACAGATTTAGTTTGTGCGAAGATGCTTTCGGTAATCCAGTCTGCAGTTAATAAATTCGAAGAAGCAAGAATTGTTTAGGCTATTTGGGAAATCTTTTTACTGATTAAGGCATATTCCTTTTCGTTAAAAACATGCCCAAGTGATTTATAAGAATAAACCTTCGCTTTAGGTAAAATCTCGTTCTTAAACCTCAATACATCGGCAACTGATGTTCTATTATCTTGCTCTCCAAATACAATGCTTAGTTTTGATTTGATCTTAGAAGCATTCTTTCTGTAAAAATTTACTGACAAGTCCTTAAAGTAATCCCTGTTTATATTGAAAATTCCCTTGCTTCTATAAACCTTCTGGATAAAGTTTGCAGAGGTGTTTTTTAATGTTTTTATATTTTCCTTGAACCATTCTTTGTGTTTCGAGAGTTTTAAAAGAGGCGCGACTAATACAGCTTTAAATTTTGTCGAAGAATGAATTGTTTCAACTTCAGATAGAACATTCAGAATAATCCCAGAGGCAATAGAGTAGGAGATAAGGGTTACTGTAGTGGGGTTATGGTTTTCAATTAAATGTTGAACTAGGATTTTTAGATCTTCACCTCGCTCTTTCAAACTAGGGTAGTTTTCTAATCTGGTTGAGCTACCGTGACCTCGGCTGTCCAATAAAATTAACGATGCAGCTCCTTCAAAATCTTCTATTAACCTATAGCTAAATCTATCTAGCCCACTGTCCATGTGCCCGTGAACAAAAATGCAAAATTCGTTGTTTTTGGCTTCAATCTGGTGATAAGCTAGATGCCCAAAGTGAGTTTTAACATACTTAGTTTTAAAGTCAGTTTTAGCTACCATCGATTAATACAATACGGTATAATTATATAAACATTATAGCATTTTATGGAGAAATTTGAACTTTTGAAGATCGCGAAAGACGCTGTAGGCGGGTTAGATCCAAGCTTTTTATTCCTGAAAACATCATTTAAATCTCTAACTGTTTACGAGATATTGCAGAGTTTATTTTCAGCCATGGGAGTAGATCTTGCAATTGCAGATGATGTGTCAGTTGAGGAAAAGAAAAATATACTAGATAGTAAATTGAATCAGTTAAAAGAGTCTGATATAGACGCTATCAAAACAGCGTTCTTTTTAGGTATTTTGGCAATGACACTTATTCATGCGAACATTCCACTATCTGATTCTCTGTTGGAATTTGGGCAAGTTTTAAATTCAGAATATCAGAATTAAGGATTTTCCCACAATCCCATTACATTACCTTCTGAATCCTTAAAGTAAGCACAAAATCCCATATCTCCAACTGGCATTTTATCTACAACAACTGAACCACCTGCATTTTTAATAGTCTCAAATTTCTCAACTATGCTATCAACTGTTAACACAATAAGTGGATGCTTTAAGTTATCATCTCTTTTGAAGAAGTCTCCATTTATTGCTCCGGCTGCTTTCGGAATGCCATTATCATGAGTTTCTGTTGTATTTACCATTACTGCTCCTTCCATAGTTTCTGTAGCTTGCCAATTGAATACCTCATTATAAAATTTTTGAACTCTTTCTAAATCATCAGCTGGTATTTCGAAGTGTACTACGCTATTCATAAAATAATAGTAAAAAGTAAAGTTTATTTCATTATAGTTGTATTTTTAAGAATACTGCAAACTAATGTGATTTGGTATAATCTACAGTCAATCCAATGGAGGAGTCGCACCTGCCCGCATTGCTACGCAAAGCGTTGCAGGCGGGTAGTGGTGTCTATTTGAATATTAAAAAAGTAATGCTATATTATACCTACGTTTTACAATCACAAGACGGAAAGCTGTACATTGGTTTTACAGAGGATCTGAGCAAGAGATTGCAAGAACATGAATTAGGTAAAGTCACATCTACCAAATACAGGAGACCTTTGACTTTAATTTATTTCGAAGCATGTTTAAATCGGAAGTCGGCAATTCTAAGAGAGAAACAGTTAAAAACTGGGTATGGTCGAGCCTATTTAAAAAGAAGACTACAAACTGGAGGAGTCGCATAGTGGTCTAGTGCGCAGTCCTGGAAAGACTGTTCAGCCATCTGGCTGACGCAGGTTCAAATCCTGTCTCCTCCGCCATTTTCTTAATGTTCTTATAAGACCCGTTTCTCGACGCTAGAAACGCTTATACTGCTTGCTAAATCAGCCCAAATTCTTCTCGAAATCCGAAATGAGCCTAAATCTTCTGAAATTCTTCCAAAACCGATGAAATTTACAACTCTGTGGTTCTAAGCTTTTTTGTTGCTGGGCTTGCATTTCTGGTGCCTAAATATCCGTTGCAGTCCTGTTTCTGTCTTGAAATATAAACAAAAAAATTGTTATATATTGATAATTTTAAGTACCAAGTAACAGGTTTGCCCTGACTAAAGTTGTGTATTAAAAGAGAAGGCGGACTTGCGTCCGCCTTCTTCTTGCTGATATACTCTCTTTATTCACCTTCTATTGAGATTTTTTTCGGCTTATATTGTTCAGCCTTTGGTAACTTTACTTCAAGAACACCATCTTTAAACTTAGCCTCTACTTTTTCTGCATCTACTACAGTAGGTAGATTAAATGCCTGCTCAAATTGAGTATCAAGGCTTCGATAATAATACTTCTTTTTATTATCTTCTTTCTCTTCTACCTTTTTCCCACCCTTGATTCTAACTACATCTGCGTCAACCTCAATCTCGACATCATCTTTAGTTACTCCAGGCAAAGCCATTTTCACAAAGAAGCTATCGTCTTCTTCCCAAACATCAGCAGAAAGACTACTATAACTTGGCATAACCGATCTATTAAACATTTCGTCAATTAATGATGGCATCCTAAAGAAATCATCAAACATACTTCTCACAGGTGAGTAAGATGTTGTTGCAAGTTGCGTGTTGTCATTATTGTTTCTTTTTGTAATTTTCATAATATCTTCCTTTAATAAATTAAATAATAACTATAGCAGTGTATTGTATTAATGGTTCCCCTATCTTTTACAAGCCGGGGAACTTGGCTTTCTTTACATTTTAATTAGTCCTACTGAAAAGATATTCAGTACAAATTAGGTTTTACCTAACTAAACAAGATTGTATTAAATTGTAAAGTTGTTTTAGCGACATGACTATAAATCGCTAAGTAAATGTATTGTTCATAATACCTAAAATTAATTAAGTAATATAAGACTTGATAAATATTGGGGAATTCAAAAGAGGTTGTAAATAATTTCAGAAACCTCAGATGAAAGTCCTTAGTTATTTATCTATTAGCAGTCTAATGCATTAACTGCTAATTTGTCAAGAGATATTTTAAAAATTATTTAAGGATTAATCTCCTGTCTGTTAGTTCAAACTTTGATTTGATACCGCCTAGTATGTTTTTCCTCTCCTCAGGCGTACCGTATTGAAGTATGTGTACTAGATATTGTCTGAGCATCTGATTTTCTTCTTCGGTAATCTCAGCTTTACTCTTTTGAGTATTGTGCGGTGTAGGTCTAATCTCATCGGCTTTTTGATTCATTACGCCTCTCAGGTGGTTAAGTCGTTTAATGTCATCTTCGAATCTTTGCCACATAAATTCTGTATATCGCATCACTACTTCCAGATCCCAGTAATGCATGGAACTTGGAAAGGTAACCTTTATTATGAGAGTGATAAAGATGGAAAGAAAGGCAATGTAGATATCTATGTTTGTATTCACCAAACACTTACTTCAATTCATATTCGCTCCTTTTTCGAAAAACCTTCAGAATCAAACTCAATAACAGCAAAGATAACCAAAAGTTACCAAAACAAACTACAACTTTACTATCTTTACAAAAGTGAAGCACCTCATGGGAAAAGAGGCGATAACCGTCCACATGACGGAGCTGTGACACTTGATATTATTGGCGACCCAGTTCGAGAACTTTCAGGATCGTATTTCACAGATAGAAAAGGTGCAGGACAACTCAAATTAACTCGCCATAATACAAAGACATCAGAAACTATCGAGGAAGCTAAGCAGCTATTTGAGCCTGTTAAAAACGAGACTTAATTTTTGATACTCCTTTTTTAGGTGTCTTATTTGTCTCATTTTTATATAATGAGATTAGGGTAAAGGGTTCCAGACTCGGATGGTCCCGATCTACTACGCAAAAGCTTCGTAGATCTGGTACGAGAATATCTTTCAAGGCAAGGAGAGCAAAGTAGCCTTTGGCGAAGTTGATCTGTCTCCTCCGGGTGTATATTCTTAACCAAATATATAAAGGAAGAGTTTGAAGACACTCTCCCCCTTAAGTTAAGAAATTTTATGAGAAATTTAGCAAAAACACTAACTCCAGAATTCAAGTTAATAACATTTGTATCTTTCATAGTTTTAATTTTGCATTTCCTTTTACACTCGGTAAGAATTCTGCAATATAGTTACAGCATTTTTTACCTAGATGAGAGCTTTTCGATTGGATCAATTATAACTACATGCATCGCTTTCTCGGCGTTTGTATATGCAGGTAAGATTGCTTTGGTATCAACAAAAAAATCAGAATCAATTTTGTATTTTTTGTACAGTGGAGTATTTATTCTATTCGGACTTGAAGAAGCTTTTAGTTTTAGAGATGCTCTAAATGATTTTATAAAAAGTAATGTTTCGTTTCTTTCTGACGCGGCTAATTTTTCCTGGGTAATCTCTCTGGGGGTATTCGTAGCAATTTTTTTTGCTTTCCTGCTTTATGGAACACTAAAAGAAAAGAGCGACGTAAGAAAATTCATGTTCCTTGGATTAATTTGTTTTGTGCTAGTGGCAGTTTTGGAACTAATTGGGGGTCGACTTTATGGAGTATCTGATTTGTATTTGATCGAAGTAGGGATTGAGGAATTCTTGGAAATGATTGGTTTAGCTTTCTTTGTAAATGCTTTTGGAATCAAACTATCAACTTTTTCTAAATCATTCTAGCTTAAATATCGGACGGTTTTCAGATTTAAAGATTGGGGTCCAGGTGTAGATCATGATCTCATTGGAACCATACATGTATCACTGATTTTGGTCTGATCCATCAAACAGTATCTATGGGTTTCTATCTCTTACTTGTAAGTATAGAGGCTTGCAGGATGCATACTATTCTGCCAGATCTTTTAATAACCGCTTTTTTGAAGTAGAATATTTATATGAACGATACAGAAAAAATTCTAAAAGAAATCAGAAGTCCTAACATCAAAGCATCTTTAGTTAATGGAATCTTTAGCGGAATAGGATTCATTGTAGGTTCAACAGTGGTAATTGCTATAGGGGTTCTTTTACTAAGACCTTTTGTTACTGTTCCTGTTATAGGGGAACTAATTAACGATATTATAGAAGTAGTTGAGAGTAAGAGACCTCAGTCCGATGCTCAGCTTAGGATCTAAATTATAAAATCTTTTTAAGCCATTCTCCAGTGTAACTTCCTTTAGTGTTCGCGACCTTTTCTGGAGTTCCTTCTACTAGAATTTCTCCTCCTTTTGCTCCACCTTCTGGGCCTAAATCAACGATCCAGTCAGCAGTTTTTATAACATCCAAGTTATGTTCGATAACCAGAACTGTGTTTCCTTTGTAAACAAGTCCGTGTAGAACAATCAAAAGTTTTCTAACATCTTCAAAATGAAGTCCAGTTGTAGGCTCATCAAGAATGTAGAATGTTTTTCCTGTTGATCGTTTAGCAAGTTCTGAAGCAAGTTTAACTCTTTGGGATTCTCCTCCGGATAGTGTTGTTGCAGCTTGACCAAGTCTAATGTATCCAAGTCCAACATCCATTAAAGTTTGCAATTTTGTAGAAATTGCAGTTACATTCTCAAAAAACTGAGCACCTTCTTCAATTGTCATGTTCAGAACCTCGGAAATATTCTTTCCTTTGTAATCAATTTGAAGAGTTTCTCTGTTGTATCTCTTTCCGCCACATTCTTCGCAAGTTACGTAAACATCTGGTAAGAATTGCATTGAAATCTTGATAACTCCAGCTCCTTCACATTTTTCGCATCGTCCGCCTTTTACGTTGAAACTGAATCTTCCTGCTTTGTATCCTCTAACTTGAGATTCTTTTGTAGAAGCAAAAATGTCTCTAATCAAATTGAAAACTCCAGTGTAAGTTGCTGGGTTAGATCTAGGAGTTCGTCCAATTGGAGACTGATCCATATTGATTACTTTGTCGATATGTTCAAGACCTCTAAGTTCTGAATAATGACCAGGCATTTCTTTTGAATCGTAGAAATGTTTTGCTAAAGCGTTGTATAAAACATCATTAATCAAAGATGATTTTCCACTTCCCGAAACTCCTGTAATGGCTACGAATTTTGATAATGGAACTTCTAAATCAACATTTTTAAGATTATTATGAGTAACCCCATAAAGTCTAATCATTTCTCCTTTACTACTTGTCTTCGCTTTCTTTAAACCTAATTCTTTTAGATCTTTATCAACATTTTCTTTTGTAATTACCATTTCGCCAGATAGGTATTTAGCTGTTAATGAATCTTTTACTTTAACAATATCTTCTAATGTTCCTGCCCCAATAACTTGTCCCCCGTGTTCTCCAGCTCCAGGTCCGATATCCACAATATAATCAGCTTTTTTGATTGTGTCTTCGTCATGCTCTACAACAATAACTGAGTTTCCTAAGTCTCTTAGTCTTTCTAAGGTTGTCAGAAGTTTATCGTTATCTCGTTGATGTAAACCAATTGAAGGTTCATCTAAAACGTACATAACTCCTGTAAGTCCAGTTCCGATCTGAGAAGCTAGTCTGATTCTTTGAGATTCTCCTCCAGATAGCGTTTTTGCTGTTCTGTTCAAGGTTAGATAATCCAATCCTACTGAATTTAAAAAGTTTAATCTGGTAGCAATTTCTTTGAATACTTGTTTTCCAATTTCCTTTTCTTGATTACTTAGATGGTCATCCTTGATGTCTTCCGGCTTAATTCCCTGCCTGCCGTCAGGCACGGCAAAAATATCGAACAGAGTAGAGATGTTTTCAGTTTTGAATGATTCATCTGGTTTTTGAATCCATTCTATCCATTTGTGAGCGTCTAAAATGCTCATGTTTCCAACGTCTACAATGTTGAATCCTTCGATTGTTACTGCTAAAACGTCCTTCTTCAATCTATATCCTTTACATTCTGCACAAGGTTTTTCTACCATGTATTCTTCGATTTCGGATCTTATAAAGTCTGAATCTGTTTCCTGGTATCTTCTTAGTAAGTTATTAACAACCCCTTCGTACTTTGCATTCCAGACTTTTCTGTTTCCACTTGAGTCGAAATATTCTACTGGATAAGATGTTTCTCCAGTTCCGTAGAAAATTACTTCTCTTTCTCTGTCTGACAGTTGTCCTATTGGTTTCTTTAAATCGATTTTCTGTTTCTCTGCAACCTGTAAAAGAATTTTGAAAGTAGCTGAATCTTCATTCTCTATAGTTCGAGCCATTGGGTAAATTCCGCCTTCTGAAATTGTTAATCTGGGGTTATAAACCAAAGACTCGTCAACTTCTTTTATAGATCCGAGTCCATTACAAACAGGACACGCTCCAAATGGAGAGTTAAATGAGAATGAGTGTGGTTCGATTTCTGAGAATGATGTTCCTGTAGCAGGATCAACTAACTTTTCTGAATAGAAAACGTCTCCATTTGCTCTTAAAGTTGCTTTAAGTTTCTTAGTATCGAGTTCTTTTGCATCTACCAAATTGATTAAAACTTCACCTTCGCCTAAATTGATTGCTAACTCGATTGAGTCAGTAAGTCTTTTCACAAATTCCTTTTCATCTTTTTTTGATTTCTCAATTACTAATCTGTCTATTACAACTTCGATATTATGTTTGACGAATTTATCAAGTTTAATTTCTTCTTCAAGTGAATATACTTGTTCGTCAACTCTAACTCTGGCGTATCCTTGAGAAAAGAATCTGGTGAATAGTTCTTCGTAAGTTCCTTTCCTATTTTTGATTACAGGGGCAAGAACTAATATTTTTACGCTTTCTCCAAAAACTTCAGGGTAACTTAAAATAGAGTCAACGATCTGTGAAACAGATTGCTTCTCCAATCTCTGTCCAGACACGGGACTTCTTGGGTGACCAACTCTAGCAAACAAAAGTCTTAAATAGTCGTAGATTTCTGTTACTGTTCCAACTGTAGATCGAGGATTATGACCTGATGTCTTTTGATCAATTGAAATTGCTGGAGAAAGTCCTTCGATAAGGTCTACATCTGGTTTATCCATTAAACCAACGAACTGTCGGGCGTAAGCAGATAACGATTCAACGTATCGTCTTTGCCCTTCAGCATAGATCGTATCGAAAGCTAGTGATGATTTTCCTGAACCTGAAAGTCCAGTAATCACTACTAATTTATGTTTTGGGATATCTAAATCGATGTTTTTGAGGTTGTTGGTCCTAGCACCCTTTATTCGTACTTTGTTGTCCATGATTTCTAATTGTAGCACGAAAACGGTGTTTTTTCATGTGCCACGAGAGTTCAACAGTGCTAGAATAGTTTAATGATTACAAAAGAAAACTACATTTCTCAGTTCACAGCTTTCTCCCATAAAGACTTACAGTGGTCAACTTGTGGTGTAACTTGTGTAGCAATGATAATTCAGCAGTTGTCCAATAATAGAGTTGTCGAAAACGGTAGTCTTGAGGAGTTTCTTTCAAAATTAGTTGAAATGCACAAGAATTCAGGACCGACCGTTTACAGACCATATATATTGAATGGGAAGGATTCTCTGATTACTGTAGGACAGCAGTCAAAAGTTAAAAACATTCAACCACACGATGTAATTAAAGATGAGAATCAAGAATATAATCCAGTCTTTGGATTAATCAACGGAATCGATCATCGTGGAATTCCTCAAGTTATGAATGATTACGGAATTAAAGCAGAAACTAAGCTTGATTATCCTTTTGATGAGTTAGTTGCAGATTTCAAAAGTGGTAAATACAAATATTTTCTAGCATCTATACATTCATTAAGAACTCGAGAAAGCCACATAGTTATAATTCAAAATATTGGAACAGACGAGAAGGGAGAATATATTGAATTTGTTGATCCTGGAGAAAAAGAATTTGATCTTGCTGTAAAAAGACAAGATTTTGATTTCTTCAGATATATCTTTAATTCCAGAGGAACGGCTATTTATTAATCAAATTTCTTCCATTCACCAGTTTCCGTATCTAAATACTCAGTTTCTACAAACATTGGAGTAAAACTTTCAACAACTCCACTCATAAATCTATACTGGAATCCTTGGAACTTAACTTGTAGTCTAATGCTCACACCAGCATAGTCATCCTCATCTTGAAAGATGTCTATAAAGCTAGGACCACTAGTGTATGCTTTTTCGTCAACAAAGTTTGTTCGTAACGGCATTAACCACATTCCTTTGTTTTGTCTCATTTCTTTGAATTCGTTAGACCTAGGCATTCTATAAAGGTAGCTTCCTTTGGTAACAGTTGCTGGGACTTGATTCATCTTTTCAAGTAACGCTTGTTGTTCAATTTCAAACTCTTGAGGAGTAAATGTTTTTCCTTGATACGTAATACTCTCAATCTCAACTTCATCTGTTTCCTGTGTAGTCATTAAGTGTCCTTTTAAGCGCTTTTCTAAATCCCCTATAAACGATTCCTCGATTCCATTTGTTTTCAAAATCGCCACTAGCAATTGGTAAAGAACCTCGCTTGTAAGTTCGTGTAACTTGTTTTTAATAGCACACAAATCAATAACATACTGGATTGTTGGAATAGCCTTTTGAACAATTGTGTTACCTGTTTTTAGAATATTAATAAATTCCTGTGGAGTTTTAGGTTCAGCAAATTTTTTTCTTCCAGACACATTTCTGAATTTGATTTGTAAGTCTTCTTCTGCTTCTATAGATTTAATTGTCATTAAGCCGATTCCTCCTAGTGCAGTTGCTGAGAGTTTGCTTTGGAGTGGTAAAGTAGCCCAGATTCCTAAAAACTGCTGTGGAATATTAAGGTACAGAAATTCAGGTGTTTCAAATCTATCCTCAACTATTTGTGGTTGTTCAAAAGGAGCGTTATTCGACATATAAAAGTAAACTCTTCAGATAGTCTACTTCATTATGGTTTATATTGATAGGATGATCCGGAGCTAAATGGTGCTTCGCCAACACTTTTAGCTCCCTTCTCGCATCGCTAGCAGCTTTTTTAATAACTGTTTCGAACTCTTCAAAGCTCAAATGATAAGAGCATGAACAAGTTAAAAGGAACGACCCTGAAGGAATTTTTGATAAAGTCATTCTATTGATTTGTCCGTAACCTCTTTTAGCGTTAGGAATATCTTCTTTTTTCTTTGCAAACGCTGGTGGATCAAGAATAACAAAGTCGTAATTTAGTTTGTCGTCGTTTAAGAATTTGAATGCATCAACTGCAATTGCTTCGTTTGGGGAAGTGATTTCATTTAGAGCAAAGTTCTCGTTACAATTTTCAATCGCATCTTTATCTAAATCTACAGAAGTCACCTTTGTAGCTCCACCTTTAGCAGCGTAAAGAGAGAATCCTCCAGTATAGCTAAAGCAGTTCAACAAATTTCGTCCTTTTGCATATTCACCTACCAACTTTCGCATCTCTCTCATATCTAGGAATAATCCTGTTTTTTGAGATTTAACAAAGTTCACTTTAAATTTAATACCATTTTCCAAAACATTAGTTTCTTCGATTTCATTTCCCCACAAATGTCCCGAAAAACTTTCAAGCCCATCTTTAATTCTTGCAGGCATATTGGATTTCTCGTAGATCGTAGTTATATTCCAATCAGTGGTCTCTTTTTTTAGCAGATCTAGAATTCTATTCTTCAACTTTTCAATTCCAACTGTCGCAACTTGAACTACTAGAACATCGTTGTATCTATCTACAACTAATCCAGGAATGTAATCACCTTCGCCATTAATAACTCGGAATGTATTAGTGTTTTCATCGAACAACGAATTTCTCAATCTGACAGCACTTTTAATATTATTCTCTAAACTCATCAAAGGATCTTCATTTCTAAAGTTCAGCATTCTAATCTGAATTGTTGTTTTGTTATTGAAGTATCCGTGACCTAGAACTTCCCGATTTGCAGATAATACCTGAACAATTTCTCCTTCCTCGATTCTTTCTTTTGGAGCACTGACAGCACCAGAAAAAATCCAGTGATGTTTGAATTTAACAGGAATTTCCTTCCCAGGTCTTAGATAAACTTGTTTCATAATATTTCTTCTACAATTTTGAAGAATGTTTCCTGAAGTAGGTCTCTTTCTTTAATTTTAAATTTTGCTAAAACGTAATCTGATCCACTAACACTATTTCGAGTTACTTCATCTCTGGAGTCAACTCCAATTCTTACTCTCCAAAAATCTTTAACTTTTGAACGGTTTTCTAAAGATAACAATCCGTTATGTACTTTTGGTCCTCTAGCAAATTGTATTTTAAATTCTCCTAAAGGTAAATCTAAATCATCAAATACTACTAAAACTTTTGAGGGGTCGATTTTGAAGTAATTCATAGCTAAAACTAGTGTTTCGCCAGAATAGTTCATCATAGTAGTTGGTTTTAGAAGTCTGACTCTTTGTCCGTTTATAGAAACATCAGCTACAAAAGCTTTCAACTTGTCGTCTTTAACAAATCTTGTTCCGTTTGCCATATAGTCGACAAATTCAAACCCAGCATTGTGTCGAGTGTTTAAGTATTCGTTTCCTGTGTTACCAAGTCCGATAATAATTTCTATTTTCTTAAAATCAAATTGTTCGTCCATCTTGAATAGTAAATCCTTGAAGCCCAAGTTTTTTGGCTAGCTCTATGATATCACTTAAATCCGATTTCAGGGATAGAGAAACGTGACTTTTATTATATGATGGATCTATTGCCTCGGTTGTTCCTCGGAAAATTTCTATTCCAGAGTACTTCTGCATATATTGGTCATCGTCTAGAATCTCAGCTTGTTGGACTTTATCGGTATAGTTCATAATAACGTTACTCTCGAAGAACCTATCTGGCCAAACATAGTTTCGAATGTCAATTATAAAGAAAATTCTGGAAGGTTCGATGCCATTTTCTTTTAAATATCCCACGGTGTTCTCCATCAATTCTAATGTAGAAAGCGGTCCAGGTAGGATAAAGAACTCGTTTGTATAACCAGTCAAATCGATGTAAAAATTCTTGAATTCCTTTAGTTTTGTAAAATTCCAACTTTGAGCTAATTCTGGCTCAGACTCACCGTAGATTAAGTAATCAAAGTACTTACTATATTTTAGTGGAAGAACTACAGACTTGTTTGTAAATGTCTCCAGATTAACTTTACTGCTGATATAGCCTTTATCGAATATTACTTCGGAACTAGTATCTGCTGGAAGTTCATCGCCTTCAGAAATGAGCTGGTTCTCAAATTCTAAATAGTCTTTGTTAATTAGGTTATCGTTTCTTGAGTAAGAAAATTTTTTATAGTTTCCCTGTTCAGTATCAAAATTGGAGAGTTCGTTGTTAGTTTTATACGTGATTTCATCAACGTAGTTTACAGAGTACGAAGTTCTGTTCAAAAGGAAGTAGATATTTACTCCTATAAGAACTACAATTGCGATTGGTAGAATAATTTTAATTAACCGCTTCGACTGCATCGAGAACAATGTTAACAAGTTTATCTGCTAGTTTATTTTCTTCTCTTCTTACGTGAGTAAATGTAAGACTTTTAAAACTCTTTTTAAGTTCGACGATCTGAGAGAAAAGTTTCTGAATGTTTTCATCTTTAACTCTATATTCTCCATTCAGTTGCTTTACTACTAACTCGCTATCTAAGAAAGCTGACGCTTCTGTGATATTTGCTTTTACTAAGTATTTAAGTCCACTAATTAGTCCAGTGTATTCGGCAAAATTATTTGTTGCTTGGTGCAAAAATATCGAATCAAAATGAACAACTTTTTCTTCATCAAAAACAACAAATGCACAGGCTGCATTGCCAGGATTTCCTCTAGAACCACCATCAGTAAAAATCTTTATCATAAACAAAAAAGGTTAAAAGATTAAAGAAACAAGATTCAAGTAAATGAATTATACCATTACTAAAGAAGGTGAAAAGACTGAAAGACTAGAAGGCGAAAAAGCTAAGACTTAAGTCCCAATAACCAACACCTTTCTTTACAAAGTTACTTGTCGCATGAACCAGCTTACATTGTTTATCCATCTTTGCTGGTCATCCCCAGGACCGCCGTATTTGTTAATTATACATTGTAAATCGGATTGGCAAGGTGCAATAAATCTTTGAGAAATTACACAAACCAATTTGTGAAGTGATTCTTCCCAAGATCCATATTGCATTCCATCTAGATAACCAAAAGGATTGTAAAGTTTATATGGAATTCGACCCAACCCAGATTCGTTTCCTGCAATACCAACTATAACCCTATAATCACCACCACATTCGTGAGATCTTCGTACCAAAAGCTCTTCGTAGCCTTGCATTACTGCTCCATAAGATTGAAAGAACGATCTTACCTTTGCAATTTGTTGTTGGATCAAAGCTTCCTGTTTTCTTACTTCTAAATCGGCTTGCATCTGGACTTTGATTTCCTCCACAATTTCAGCAGTTACTGGGTGAAGTTTCTCAGACCTTACAGTTGTGAAATTAGAATAAGCTTCTAGGTGTAAAGGAACAAGGCTCGATAAGATCAAAAAAACAATTCCGCATGGAATTATTAATGAAGTTGTTTTTGTATATTTTCTCATTACTAACTATATGATATCACTTTTTGGTGATTTTCATAGAGAGTCCTCCCAACGGAGTTGAGCCAGTTCTACGACTTTCTCTCTATTATCATCGGGTGCAGTTACACAGAAAAGTGTTTTTGAGCATTTTAAACACTTGTAGACAATTTGTTCCTTATTATTCACGGTTTTGAGTCCGATGGGTTCCAGGATTCCTTTGCATTCATTTAACCTGTCGCCGGGATCGATATCAACATGAAGCCCAACTAAACAATGATTACAGTGATCTCTTGAACTAGTTGGGTGCTCTTCGACCTTCTTTCCGCAGTTTATACAAGTAAAACTCTCGTTATTTTTAGAAAACATAAGTGATCAAAATGATTAAAGATGAAATCAAAGAGATTATAAGTCCAAAGGAGACGTTCTGTAAAAACTCCTTACTTCCGCTTGTTTTTGCATAGAACATTTTAGCAATATAATTTACTGAGTTAGTTAAGAATATTATGAGTATTCCAAGGTCTGGGGAAATTATTCCATCTAAAACCAAAGTAGCTGTTGCAATAAGTGGGGCATCAATCCCTGTAATTCCTGAAAGTGCTGTTCCAAATATTAATAAACCTGTTCCAAGATTTGAATTTATAACAATTTGAACAAAAATCTTTAAAACTATAATTATCGAAACAAATTTAAGTGCAGGAATTAAAGTAAATGAATCATGTCCATTACTAACGAATCCTTTTCCATCATCAGTTAGCAAGAAATATAAACCCATTATCAAACTGCTCAGAAAAAGAATTACGAAAATAGGAAGCGAGTAAGCACTGAAAGTTCCGTTCGTAACAGTAATTAATGCAACTATACTTAAAAAACTAGTTGCATTAGAAATCAAAGTGGCTCCAGCGAACCTAGAAGATGCTTTCAAATTTTCTTTGGATTTACCTGCAAAAGCAATCAACGACGAAGTAGAGGATACTAGCCCAGAGAAGAATGATGAGATTACTAATCCATTTTTTTCTCCAAAGATTTTAGAAATTAAGTAACTTCCAATCGAAATTCCAGAAATGATTACAACTATCAACCAGATTTGAAATGGATTTATTAAAAGCAGGTTGGATTGTTCGGAGACTTGAGTCCCTGTAGCGAAGATGGATAAAACATCGTTAACATAAATATCTCTATTTGGTAAAAGTGGAAGTACAACCAAACCTACCAATCCGAATTTGATTAAATCAATAACCTCATAGTGCTGAATTCTGGCTATGATCTTTCCAATGCCTCGTTTATTAGACAAGAAGAAGGAAAGTAAAACTAGAATGAACAAGACAACTTCAATATTTGTAATAACGCTTGTGATCAAAAATCCGGATATAAAGGTAATCAGAATTGCAATTTCAGTAGTTAAACCAAAAGCTTTCTTTAACTGAACATTTAGATAATATGCAACTTGAAGAAAAAGAATAATCGCAGTAAAAATAATCATCGCGATTGTCTTCTCGTTAATGTAATAGAAAAGTCCTGATATTCCACCTAACAAAGAAATCAGAGTGTAAGTTCTGACACCTCCGATTCTGCTTCTCTCATCAATTTTATCGACATTTCCTTTTTTCTCGATTTCTCTGGTTTCCGTCTCTAACCCAATTACAGCTCCTAAAACTGTAGAAAGTAGAATTCGAAAAAGTATTGTAGTTTCAAACATAATCAAAAAGGCTTAAAGCTAAGAAGCTAAAAGCTGAAAAATAAAAAGGTTGACTTTTATCAAAGTCGTAGCCTTAGTTGATATAATACATAATATTAAATTGGCTGAACTTATGCAAAAGATAGTAGTGATTTGTGGACCGACTTCGTCTGGTAAAACTAAACTTGCAGTAGAGTTAGCTACGTCTATGGGTGGGGAAATCATTTCTGCAGACTCAAGACAGGTCTATCGAGACCTAGATATTGGTACAAACAAAGGTGATTTGGAGTTTAAAGATAATCAGTACCTTGTTCAGAACATTCCAATTCATTTAGTAAATTTGATTGATCCCGATCAACGATATAGCGTTTATGATTTCAAAAGAGACTCTGACGCAAAAGTCGAAGAACTTAAAGATAAAAACATTTTTCTCGTAGGAGGTACAGGTTTGTACATCGATTCTATATTTCGAAATTATGATCTACAAGATAATGTTGAAAATACTTACGAAGATGTTGATTTAGATAAACTTCAGAAAACTTATAAAGAAAAATATCCTAAAGAATACGAGCAGTTAAATGTAAGCGATAAATCGAATCCACGAAGACTTTCTATGCATCTTTCAAAATTAGAAAAGGGAATCACATTAGTTCAAAATCAGAATCAAAAATATGAACTGATCTTTTTATACCCAAGTTTTGATCGTGAGGATTTACGTAACAGAATTCATAACAGAGTAGAGGAGATGTTTAAAGAAGGACTAGTTGAAGAAACTCTTAAGGCAAAGGAAAAATATGGCGAAAATAGTATTGCGTTACATGGAATTGGCTATTCAGAAGTATTAGATTTATTAAGCGGTAAAATTACAGGAAAACAATGTTTGGAACTGGTTAAGAACGCTCATTGGCATTACGCAAAAAGACAAATTACTTGGTTTGAAGGAGAGGGTAGAGGATATGAGTTGAATAAAATAAATAGCACAGATATGGCAGCTAAACTTGTAAATACATTTCTAATGAAGTGAGAGATCCCGCATCAAGTGCGGGATCTGTATGGAAGATTACAAAGTTTGCAAAACATGAAGATGGTACAATTATTAAAGTCACTTTTTAAACAAATAGTATGGAAATATTGATAATCGCTGTAATAATTCTTTTGGTAATCCTTATCGGATTAGTATTCACACTTTTGAATAAAAACAAAAGTACTGGCCCATCGACAGATTCAATGCAACTTTTGCAAAGTCAAATCAATTCAATCTCCCAAATGCAGGCAGAAAGACTTGATAGATTGAACAAGGAAATGAATGATCGTCTAAAGGAACAAAATTCCACATTAAACGATCAAATGAATAAAACGCAAACAAGTCTTATTCAGCAGTTTCAAATGACCCAGAAATCGTCCAAAGATGCGAGTGATTCTGCAAGTAAAATTATTAAAGAAGTTACTGAGAAACTTACAAAACTTGATGAAACAAACAAGCAAGTGGTTGGATTTGCAGGTCAGTTACAAAGTTTAGAGAACATTCTTACAAATCCTAAACAAAGAGGGATTCTAGGTGAATACTTTCTAGAAACACTGTTGAAAAACGTTATGCCACCGTCATCTTACGAAATGCAATACAAATTCAAAAATGGAGAAATTGTCGACGCAATCGTAAAAGTTAAAGATAAGATTATTCCTATTGATTCTAAATTCTCGCTGGAGAATTATAATAGGATTATTAACGAAGATAATATTGCAGAAAAAGAAAAATTAGAGAAAATATTCAAACAAGACTTAAAAAATAGAATTGATGAAACTTCGAAATACATCCGACCAGACGAAGGCACAATGCAATTTGCATTCATGTTTATTCCTAGTGAAGGAATTTACTATGATTTACTAATTAATCAAGTTGGTGCTGTAAAAACGAACACACACGATTTAATTGAATACGCATTTAAACAAAAAGGAGTAATTATTGTTTCTCCAACTTCGTTCTTGGCATATCTACAAACAGTTTTACAAGGTTTGAACATGCTTAAAATTGAGGAACAAGCTTCGGAAATTAAAGAAAACGTAATGAAACTTCAGAAACACTTAGCAAGTTTCGAACAAAATATGGAAAAACTTGGAAGAAGTCTCGGAACATCAGTGGGTGCATTTAACGATGCTAGAAACGAATACAAAAAGATAGATAAAGACGTTTACAAAATCTCGGGCGAAGTAATTTCTATAACTTCAACAGAAGTAGAAAAACCATCTGAGATTGGATTTGTAGAATAAACCTAACAATGTCAAAAGTCTTTATTGGATTACAATTGCTGCTTATCCCTGCACTTATTGCTTCGGCAATATTTCTTGCATCAAATCGTGAAGTAAAAGAAACTACAGAAACTAGATACACAGAACTAGAAATCAGTTATAAAACTGTACTGGATATAGAAGTAGAAAATATAAATAAAATTACCCAAGCTGCAGCTCCCTCAGACATAGTTGTAGGTGGTTGGATCCCAGATTGGGACATGAATAGCGGTCTTGAATCTCTCGAAAATAATCCTGAGTTTGATTATGTTAGCCCTGTTTGGTTTACGTTAGAGGAAGAAGGAGAAATAAAAGAGACTCAACTTGCCAATGGTCCTGGAATTACAAGATTTACTGAAAATGAAGGTATAGATCTCGTTCCTTCCATTTTACAGTTGAATGTTGATAAATTCTCGTTTGTTTTAAGCTCAGAAGAATCAATGAATAAGCACGTCGAAGACATAATGAATCTCGTAAATACTAATAACTACAGAGGAATCGATCTTGATTACGAAGTAATTTACCTTAAAGATAAAAAGAACTTCTTCAAATTTTTAGATAGGCTCTCTACTCGTCTTCATCAAAATAATAAAATTCTGACATTTGCAGTTCTTCCAATCTGGTACAAAAGTCTAAGATACACAGGAAGTCCTCAAACTAGAAAGGTTCAAGATTACGCTGAGATGGCCAAATACGTAGATGAATTGAGAATAATGACTTACGACCTATTCTGGACTAATAGCCAAGTTATAGGACCTGTAGCACCAGTTAATTGGTTAGAATCATCTATAAAATTTGCTGTTGCTAATGGAGTTCCGAGGGAAAAGATTGTTCTTGGTGTTCCTACATACTCATACGACTGGGCTTCTAGGGAAATAGCCGGAAATCAAATAGAAATTTACAGTCCTGTGGCATATAGCCGAACTACTGAGCATGAACCCGGAACTCCACTCTATAACAACTCTGTAGAGGTTATTAAATCAAAGTACGAATATACAGAGGAATACAATTCTTCTTGGCAGGAAATGGTTTTGCGATACAATTTTAACGGAGTGAACAGGGTGGTTGTTTATCCAAACGAACAGAGTTTCCAAGCTCGTAAAGAATTAGCATCAAAATACGGAATTAAAGGGATCGCGTATTGGAGATTAGGAGATGAAGGTAGTTTAGATCTTTAAACTCTGCTGATTAGTAAGTACATTTCCCCACTTCCAGAAATGTGTCGCTCCTCTACTTTGAAATTAAATTTTTCAAACAAATTCTTATAATCTAAAACGCTGTACCATCTTTGCTTTATAGTGGTTTCAAAGAATTTAGATTCTGAATTAGTAGTAACGTTAATCGTTTCGTGCGATGTGGTCACATTATTTACATCTTTAGAAAGAACTTCCCAGCTGTAATCAATGTTTACGTTGTCTTTACTGATTGAGTAATTGTAGTTGTATAAATCTGAACTTCTGGTTCCTGGGTTGTCGGAGTTGATTAGAATCTGCCCAGATGGACTTAACAATGTTTCTAATTTCCGAACCAGTTCTACTGCAATTTCATCGGATAAAGCAATCTCGTTGAAAGTATTCCAGAACATGACAATCAGATCAAATTTAACTTCAGATTGAAAATCAAAAATGCTTATATTTTGGAAATGGGAAGCGTAACCAGATCCCGGATTTAATCCGGGATCTCTTTCACTACTTTGATCTTTGATATTAAACTTTAGTTGATTAAGCATTCCTTCACTTTCTTCGACTCCGTAAACCTCGTAACCATTTTCTATAAGTGGAATAGAGTGCCTTCCTGTTCCACATCCAATGTCTAGAACTTTTACTCCAGGAGCTTTAATGTCTTTAATTAAACTTATTTCCTGTTTGGTAATTTCAGTAGGTTTAATATAATTGCTGACTATGTTGTAGTATTTTGAAACTGAGTCGTTTGAGTTTTTCATAAACTCCAGTCGGAACCAGGGAAGTAATTTACTTCGGAAATATATTTAGCATTCGCAAATAGCATTGCAACTCTATCTAGCCCAACTCCGATTCCTGCTACGTTTGGTAAGCCTTCTTTTAGCGCATCTACAAGATCATGGTCAAATTCTATTTTTTCTAATCCTAACTCCTCTCTCGCTTCTTCTTCGATCTTGAATCTTTTGTACTGTTCTTCCCAATCCCTAAGCTCTGTATAACCATTTCCTAGTTCTTTCCCTGCAATGTAAACTTCAACCTTTTCGCAGACTAATGGGTTCTCTGCATTTTCCTGAGTTAGTGGACACATGATTTTAGGATAGTTGTAAACAAAAGTTGGATTAGTTTTACTGAATGTTGGCTCAATTTCAGAAGCAAAGATAAGTTCAAAGATTATCTGCCAGTCGTCAGTATCTGAAACATTGTAGCCTTTTGCTCTAGCTACTTCTCTAAATTTCTCGATATCTTGAATTTCTACTAAATCGATTCCACAAATGTCTTTTAAAGCTTCAGGTATCGATAACCTATCCCAGCCTTCAGAAATATCGATAACATTTCCTGCATAAAATATTTTGTCACCGAAAACATAATCTGGGTGAGGGAGATTTTCTGTAAACTTTTCATCTAATTTCTTTTTTATAAATCTGAAAAGTTCTTCGCAATCAGACATAATATCTTTGTAGGTAGCATCTAGGTGATACCACTCCAACATTGTGAATTCTGGGTTGTGGTTATGACCAATTTGTTCCAAACCTCTTGCAACTTTTGTAATAACAAAATGCTCTCCAAGTCCTGCGGCTAAAATCTTTTTATTGAAAGTTTCTGTAGTTGGGGTAATGTATAACTTCTTAGTTGAACCATCTCCAAATGTAACTGTAGTGTGCAAAGGACTCATATATCTTTCCTGAGGTAATGCTGGAGTCATTATAGGACTTTCAAGCTCGTGATAATTTCTAGCCAGAAAGAATTCACGACAAGCGTGAATCATATATTCCTTTACGAAATATCTCTGAAAAAGGTGTGGATTCCGTTTTAAAAGCTTCCAAGTTGGAATTGAATTCTCCATATGTAAAAAACATTGTATATTTCGACAAGCTCAATATGACAATGTTAAAGATTTATTCTCCACCTGTCACCCTGAGCTTGTCGAAGGGTCTGGTGGGGATTTATGTACTACTCCTTGCTGAAGTAAGCTCTGTCTTCTGTATTTACGATAATCTTTTGTCCAGCTTTAATAAACAAAGGAACTTTTACAACTGCTCCAGTTTCTAATGTAGCATCTTTATAAGCACCACTAGTTGTATCTCCTTTTACTGCATCAGGCGTTTCTGTTACTAAAAGAGTAATCTTTGGAGGAAGTTGTAAGAAAATAACTTCACCTTCGTAAATCTTAGCGATGTATTTTGCTTCTGTGTGAAGAAAATCAATTCCACCTTCAATCATGCTCAAAGCAACGTTCATTTGTTCGTAAGTATTTGGATCCATGAAAACTGCGTTTTCTCCGTCAATATAAACAAATTGAACAGTCATTGTATTTACCTCAATTTCTTCTACTTTTTCTTCTGACTTGAAAACATTAGCAATGATTTTTCCAGTCTTGATGCTCTTTAATCTAGTCTTGTTGAATGAACCACCTTTTCCTGGTGAGTAGAATTCTTTTTCTATAATAATATGAGGTTCATTATTAAATTTAATAATCATTCCTCTCGAAATTTCCATTGTCATTGCCATATTTGAGAAAGTCTAAAATTTAAAAATTCAAAAGATTAAAAATTGAATCTCGCAATTATATTATATATTGGACTATTTGGGTAGATTCAAACCTGTGGATTAATGGATCAAATAGTGTACAATATTGTATATTAACTCTTTAGATGGATCATCCTTTTGAAGCTTTAGTTCGATCTGAGCGACCTACCTTAACTAAACGTAAAGACTTTCACCCTTCAGATTTCCCAGAAATAGATAACGGGCGAATTGTTATTAAAGAAGCACAGTTATGGGTTGATGAACTCGAAAAATTAATAGTTACTTCTGATAGATTTAATAAGCTTCCCGATAAACTTAATAAGTTAACAGGTTTTCTATACAGAATTGCAGATGAGTATAAATTACCTGCAACAGATTTAGTCGCAATAAGAGGTTTGTTCGCCCATAGAAGACGCATTAGCACAACCACAATCAGCTACAGATAGAGTTAGAATTTTGGTTGACTTAAAATCAGCACTTTTTAAACCACAGCAAGGAATTAAAGATATGTTGCTAGCATACTCTTCAAGTAGTTTAATCAGTAAAGAAAATTTGAAATTTTATCCCGATCTGAACTTAAAAGATAAGAAAGTCTGGGATACTTTACCTACAGTGATTCGAGATGTTGAATCTGGTTGGATCAACGGAGATTCGGGTGAATTTAATGGAATTGATTTAGGTACCGTAACAGAAGGAGCTTTTAAAAAAGCTCTTACAGATCTAAAACGTTTCTTTGACAAATATATTCTAGAGCACACTTCTAGAATATATCCAGGGGATATTAAACTATACGAAAGTAACAAACTCTGGGATGCCCCATTAGAACTTACAGGGTGGAATCTTCAGAATGCTATCAATCTTCTGTTGGATGTATTGGAAAGAAGAGAGAATTACTACACTGATGAACACTCCAAGCAAATTAGAGTTGCGTTCGAAAGATTAGGACGAGTGTTTACGGATAATCCCAAATTGAAAAAACTGTGGGTTTAGTTTTTGTAAACTAAATTTCCATCTAGAAGAGTTCTGATGTCGTCAATTCCGTGTCGAGCCATTGTCCACCTGTCTAATCCCATTCCAAATGCGTATCCTTGATATTTAGTAGGATCTAAGCCAGCCATCTTCATAACATTAGGATGAATAATTCCTGCTCCTCCCATCTCGATCCAACCTCGATTTTTGCAAATTGGGCAACCATCTCCCTTGCAGTTAAAACAAAGCATGTCTGGTCCTACCCCAGGCTCAACTTCTGGGTAATATTTACATCTGAACCTGGTTTTAACATCTTCACCGAAAACCGATTTGAAAAGATAATCAATTACAGAGAACAATTCAGACATACTGACTTTTTCTTTCACAACAGTTAACTGATATTGGTGAAATGTAAAATGATTTGTTCTATTAACTTTTTCGTTTCTGTAAACTCTTCCAGGCATTACAACTTTGAATGGTGGTTCGTAGCTTTCTAGAACTCTAGCTTCGATTGAAGATGTTTGAGTTCTTAAAAGAACATTAGGTTCTTCGATGAAAATGCTATCTTGTAAATCTCTTGCAGGGTGATGCAAAGGCAAATTTAGTCTTTGGAAACAATATTCATCAGTTTCTAGTTCGGGTCCGTCCATAATGCTGAACCCTAATCTTCTGAAGACTTCGTTCATTTGCATTGTAGTTTCTGTTAGAGGGTGTAAATGACCCACCTTTGGCGCTTCGTATACTGGATTCTCCAAAATTTGAGCAAAATAAGCATTTTTGTCGGTATCTAATAAAGTTCCTCTTTTCGAGTTTATATATTCATCAAGATAATTCTTTAAAAGGTTGATATCGTTCCCGTACTGCTTTCTTTCTTCAGGTGCGATATCTTTAATTTTCTTTAGCATTTCAGTCACAAGACCGTCTTTTCCTAGGTATTTTCTCCATACTGCAGCAACCTCTTCTGGATTCCCAGCTGATAGTAATTCTGCGTCTACAGAAAACTTGATTTCATTAAAATTGTAATACTTGGATTCGATATTCATACTGTTGATTATATCTGATGGCTACTCAACTTTCTAGCATCTTTTCGTCATGGCCTTCTCTTGTTTGAAATAAGCATTTTTCTTCTTCAAATAGTTCTGCGCAAACATCGGGATATTGTTGGATAGTTTGATTAAAAAAATCTCTAATGTCGCACAAATTGTTATGATCTCGCCTTGCCAAGTCTTCGTCATTCCAGCGAACATATCTTAAACTATCAATTTCTCCAGGAATTGTTCTATATGACCGTTCGCTTAGCAAAGCCAGTGCCTTTAATATAATTTTAAGATATGGTTTTGGTGAATGAATTCTGTTTCCAATGTCGTTTTGAGCAGATTCAGAAAGTATATGACAGGCGATAAGAGCGTTTCTATACTTATATTCCATAATATTTGGAAGCGGCATTAAGGAGGATTCATTCATATTTAATATTGAAAATAATTAGTCATGTAAAAGATTGTTTTCTTTCCTTAATTTCTGGAAGAAACATCATGGTCAAATCTATAGGATTGTTTAAGTACAGAGTTTCTGTATATGGAGTGGGTGATTCAGGAACAAAAACATCAAAGAAATTATCTGAATTTGCCATATATCTTTATTAATCTAGTTATTCTAAAATTGTCTCAGAGAAGAAACAAGGGTTTAGTTTAGTTTAGTTTAGTTTTTCCATCCATCTCTGATAGAACCATAGGTTATGGATTGTTGCCAGTCTAAAACCTGCTGGTTCGTTGATTCTAATTAAGTGTCTTAAGTACGCTCGAGAGACTGTGGTGCAGCATTCGCATTTACAATTGGCATCAACAGGTTTTTCATCAAATTTATAATCCTCTTTTTTAACTCTCAAAATATCGTGAGAAAGATTTTTGTATGATTTCGTCTCTTCTCCTTGCCCTTCGGATACATATAAATATCCATGTCTTGCATTTCTTGTTGGCAGGACACTGTCAAAAATTTGCCAACCAACATCTACACAGAATGCAATATCCGTTGGTTGTCCAACCCCCATTGCGTACTTGGTTTTACTTGATGGGATAAGTTCGGAAACATATTGAAGCATTTCGTGGTAGAAACCTTCTTCGGACTTAGTTTTCCAAGTAATTGGGGTATGTAGAGGTAACCCGCCAAAGTTGTATAAATCGAAGTCCAATTCCAAAAGTTCCTGAGCAGATTGCTTTCTTAACTCGAAATCGTTTCCTCCTTGAATAACTGCCCCCAGTAATTTACCTGACGAATCTCCATAAGTATTTACATATGCAGTCTTGGCTCTCTTAGCCCATACTGTGTTTATTCTTACACATTCTTTTCTCTGAGCAAATGTTGCATTTCCTAAGATTGGGAAATCCAGCACAGTCAGGATGTCGGGGTCTAAATTATATTGAATTTGAATTGAGGACTCAGGAGTTAAGAGTCTTTGTTTACCAGTTTTTTCATCAACAAAAGAACATCCAGCTTCGGTAGCTTTGTTTTTAGATGATGCACCCTTAGAATTGATTAGAGAAAAAACCTGCCATCCACCGCTATCAGTCAATAATAAATTCTCCCAACCAAAGAACTTCTTAATACCTCCAAATTCCTTGATATACTCGCTTCCAATGGCATTCTCAATATGAAGAGTAGTTGTTACAACACCAGGAGTTCCAATCTCTTTTAAATCATTAAAAGTGGTAGATTTAACAGAACCGTAAGTGGCGTCAGGTAGGAATATGGGAAATTTTGGTTTAATCATCTGAAAAATGCAAAGTATAAACTCTGCATTTTAACAGATTCTTATACAGTTTGGAGTTGATTAACTACAGACTCAATTTGCTGAATCTTTTCGTCAGTAACAAGAGCAGAGTTTTCTTCGATGAACTTTCCAGCTTCTTCTACAACTGCATCAGTCATACTATCTCTAATAGCATCAATTGAAAAGATTCTAACAACATCACCTAAAGTAATATCTTCCTCTTCGATTTGATCGAGTTGAGCTTGCTGGTCTTCGTTTGCACTTCCTGCAACTTTATCAACCAGAGTTCTTGCAGAATTACTCATTAGCACTTCTAATGCTTTAGCTCTGTCCTCATCTGATTGTTCATTTAAAATTGTGTTTACTAATGTTCTTAATAGTTCTTCCATATCATGAAGTTAAATGTTAATTAAGGTTTTGTAAGCTCATCTTCCCAGTCAACAGCATCAATAAGATCAGCTCCTTTTTTAAAATCGTCATTCAAATCAGCTATCATTTTGTCATATGCTTTTTTGTCTGCGATTTCATTCTTAGCGTACGTTATTAAATCCTGTGCCTCAGCTTCTGTGAACTTTTGATCAAGTTTAGTTATTCTTTTGATTTCTGCTGCTATTGCGCTTGTATCCATAACATTCGACTGAATAATTGCGGATAACTCCTCTTTAGCTGCTGCAACTAGTTCTGCTCTTTGACCAGCATCGTAAGTGTTTCTTATTCTATCTGTAGTTCTTGCTGCAGAGCCAAAGTTCTTTTGGGCAGGTAAATTCCCAGTTCTAATAGCATCGATTTCTTTTGAACTTGCTTTTACATTCATTCGCTCTACTTGTCCAATCAATCTGTCTTTTGCTCTTTCTGCCTTATCAATTACTTTCTGGTTTGTTGAAGATCCAATTTTTGATTCCAGTGCATCCATTTGTCTTTTGTACTCATCAGCTTGTTTTCTGACATCTACACCTTGTCTTTTTTCTCTCAATCTTTCTAATACTCCCCATCCTGTGTTCCAAACGGTTTTAGCTGTTGCAACTGTAAATACTCCAGCTCCAGCAGTAAGTACTCCAAATGGAATAATAGGAGCTAACATTCCTGTAGCTGCCAATGCTCCTCCAGCAACCATTGCACCTCCTCCAGACGCCATTAATCCAGGACCAATTAATCCTTTAGTAATCTTTGCTGTTCTAGATCTATTCTTTGAATCAAGATTATCTTGTAAAGCATTTCTTAAACTTTCTGTTCCAAACATAGTTTTATATTAATATCTAGCACTATTAAATAATTTTTCGATATCCGTGTCAAGAGGTAATTCCACCGTTCTCTTCTTCTTGGATTCTTTGTAATTCTTGAGGGTTGGTTGTAATTAAAGTATGTTCATCTTCACTTGCTACAACCTGCATAGCAACATGGTTTGCACCTGCAAAGAATAATCCTTGTCCAATTCCAGCACTCATTAAGAATTCTTTTTCTCCCTCTGTCAGGTAGAAAACTTTCTGAATCTTTTCGATTGCTGAAGGAGACTGTTTTAAAAGTAACTGCATAGATGAGTTACTTACGATTGCTTTTCCAAAATCTGAACTTAGGAAGTCGTCTACATCTTGTGTAATTGTTGTTAAACCTAGCCCATATTTTCTAGCTCTTTTCGCAATTGAATATACAAACCTAGCTGCATCAGGATACTGCATCATAATCCAAGCCTCGTCGATAAGTAGAAGCCTTTTTTTCTTATCTCGTTTAATCTTTGTCCAGATAAAATCCAACATAACGTACATGGCCATTGGTCTTAAATCGTCTGCCAAGTCTCTAATACTGAAAACTGTAAAATTATTTTTAATATCCACTGATGATTTTTGATCAAAAACTCCAGCAGCAGAACCTCGAATATATTTTTCCAATCTTCGTGCCATCGAATGTGCTTCCTCTTCGGACATGGCGTTCAAAATTTTATACAAGTCTTCTAATAAAGGAGCTTCTTTTGTATGCGTCGATGGATCTGGAGTAATTCCTTTTTCTTTATAGGTCAAAATCAAAGCTCTATCTAAGATCGCTCCTTCCTCTGCAGTTACGCTTCCTCCAAGCATAATTCTAATTAAACCAGAAAGTGTAAGAATTTTGAATCTAAGCTCATCTTCATCTGGACTGTAAACACCTGATAATTCGAATGGATTCAACTTTTGAGCACCATCTTGAGAGAAAGAAATGTATTCTCCTCCAACAGCGGCACACAATCTATCAAATTCTTTTTCGGGGTCGATAATAATAATGTCTGTTCCAAGCATCAAAGATCTAACTGCTTCTAGTTTAACTGCGTAAGATTTACCAGCTCCAGAAGTAGCGAGAATTACTGAATTTGCATTTGGTAAAGAGAATCTATCAAAAATAACTAACGAACTATTGTGTAAATTAATTCCATACAAAACTCCCTTTTCCATGGTCAGTTCCGAACTTACGAATGGGAATGTTGTAGCAATGGCTGTGGTATCAAGATTTCTAGTCATGTTAATCTTGTCCATTCCGTAAGGAATTGTACTTTGGAAAGCTTCTTCTTGTTGAAGAGTCGCTACCTTAATAACAACGCCCATTGTTGCCATAGTAGATTCCAAGTTCTTTGAAATTCTATCTAGTTCTTCTAACGTATCAGCTCTAACAGTCATGTATAAAGCATATTGAAAGAATTGTTCATTCCCAGCAGCAAGTTGTTCTTGAACCAAAATCGCACTTTTCAACTGTTCTTGAATAATTGGATCCGCTGGTCTTCCAGCATCCATTTCGATATTAATTGTTGCCTGAAGTTCCGCAATTTTTCTTTTCAAAAGTTTCAATACATCACCTGTATCGTTTGGATAGTAATAGGTACTAATATCGATAGGATATTCAAAATTGATTAGTGGTCCAAGCCAACTTGGAGAAACAAAAGTAGGGAATCCAATTGCAAAGTATGATCTGAAAAATTTATTTCCGATAATCATATTGTTGAAATTCACCTCAATCGCTGATGGTGCAATGATGTCTTTTACATCGACCAAACCTTTTGCAAATTTTTCCACTGACTTCCTTTCCTGATCCAGGATAGCAGCCTCTTCCTTGCTAACTGCAGGTTTTGTATCTGATTTTGGAAATAATAAACTAAATAATCCCATAATTTAAGAAGTTACCATTGAACTACCGATATCTTCGGCCTTTAAGTTAAGTACCTCAATACCTAATTTATCAGGTTCGTAGACAGAATAGTAGAGTTTTATTAATTCATCGTTAGTTAACTGTTTTGCTGCGATGTTCATATTTGCGAACTGTTTAAGTACATGATCTCTTTTAGGATAAAGCTCTTCTTTTGCTTTTCTGACAATCGAAGGAATATTTTCTAGAATTTCTTCTCTTCCAAGTATTTGCTTAATAATGTTTGTTTGTATAACAGGAAGCTTTATTGTAGGAATTATTGCAAAGAATCTTTTATCTAGAATTTGAGTTGTTTGTGTCAATTCGTTCACAAAAGCCTGGTAGTTATTAATTTGTTGAACAACCTTCTGAGTTGCTGTCTTTGCTTTATATTCTTCGAGCAATTTCTGATACCTAGCAATGTCAGTTCTTTGAGTTCTAATTACAATTTGAATAGGAAAATTGATAGCATTTAAAAATGCTGCAAATGAACCTATTTTCCCATCCTGTTCTTTTGGGTCTAACAGTTCAAAGTTTAAAGAAGATGTTTCTAAAACTACTGCAACTTTTCCGTTCTTTAGAACAACTAAGTCGTCACGAATATCAGCAATGTCTAAATGGTCTTGAGTACTAATTTTTCTTGAGTCAAAAATTCCCATGCAATCAGTCTATCATAATCAGAAATCAAGGTGAATATGGGTAGTGCAAAAGTAGTTGAAAGGTTGCTTAAGAATAGTTTGAAAATTGAAAAGACTAGAATTTTAATCTTCTAGTCTTCTCGTATTTAAATCTTTTAGATTTCTATTTCTTTACAGTTCCTTCCGCAATTACATAAATTGCATAAAGTTGAATGAAATATCCAACAAGTGGAATGAAACTTGCTAAAGAAGCAGCGATTCCCCAAATTTGGTCTTGTCCCATTCTTTCAGCAGCTTTTAACCAAAGCTTAACTCCGAACACAATACCAACAATTGCCAAAGGGAAAAGAATGCAGAATCCAATTATAAAGAATGTAAGTGGGATAGAGATTAAAATTCCCAATGGAACTGCAACTTGAACCCAAGCGTATTCATCTTCACCCACAGCTTTAGCTAAGTAATAGTTCTGTGCGATAGGAATAAATGCCAATACTTTCTTATCAGCCATTCCATTTTTCTCGAAAATCTTTGCATACTGCATAGATGTAAAGATATATGCAACTAAAGCAACTAACCCTCCACATAAGCACAAGATAAGGTATAAAACACCGAATCCAGCTAAAAATGCACCAGCTTCTGGTGAACTTTCGTAGTAATAGTAATATTGAGCACTAACAGCAGGAGCAAAAAGTGTAAGTAAGCCAAAAGAGGCTAAGACAGCGTTTCTAACTTTTTTCATTATGATAATAATAACTACTTCGAGTTTAATTGAAATGCTTTAAAATATCAACAAAAAACTCCCCCAAAGCATTGCTAGGGGGAGTGAAGATAACTTATTATTTATTTTTATTATGTAAGTTGAGGAGTTGAGCTTTTAATTTAACAGCAGACATTCCAATTGCTCTTCTTAAATCTGAGTCCCTAAAAGCAATAAATGGTTTGTACAGGTTATGGTTTAAAAGTTCTACATTTACTTTATAAGAATTGCCATCTCTGAGAACCGAAATCTTTACGACACATCCTTCTTGTCCAAACTTTTTTAGTAGTTTTTCAATTTTGGTAAAAACTTTCGACGACAGTTCTTTTACAGTATCTAGAGTTGGCGCTGATAACGTAGGCGCAACGAGTAAGTAGTTCATCACGGTCACTTAACAAATAAAATCTCCTTTCCTCTTGTAACAAGCGGCTCATTTGATGTTAGTTTCCTAACTTCAATTATCTAAAAACTAGCAATAGCTAAGTTTCGAGATTCATTCAATTTTAAATTCCGTTTGAGAAGCTTCTCTTAATAAAGTATACTACCTATGATATTTTTTGCAACTATTTATTATTAATCTTATTTATGGCAAATGATAATTCAGATATACTCGACGATTCAAACTTAGACAAAGTTGAAGAATACTTCAAGACAAAATCTCAATTAAAAACAATGAGAGGTGATCTTAAAGACATCAAAACACAAATGGATGATTTTATCGAGATGGAAAAAATCGGAAAGAAAGCTAGAGAACTTAGAGATAAGCTAAAGGCTGACGAAACTATTCATGAAATGTCCGAAAAGATTTCTATGTTGAAGGAAAGAATGGATCTTCTAAAAGAAATGATCAGAATTGATCTAATTGATTCAGGAAAAGAAGAAGTTAAAAAAGATGGAAGAAAACTTAAACTTGTTTATATTGTTAAAGAAGGAAAAGACGACAATAACTTAACTAAGAAATCTGCATGAGTTTAAGTCCAGCCGAAATAAATCTAATTATTAAAGCTGGGCAAGATCCTTTCGATCCCAAATTTCAAACTGAAATGCCAGTTGAATATGTGCTTGGGAAAGCAGAGTTTTATGGTCATTTATTCAATGTAAATGCGAATGTTCTTATTCCACGAATAGAAACCGAACAGATAATCAGGCTTGGTCTTGAGTATATTATCGATAGAAAAAGTATTTCATTTGCTGATGTTGCAACAGGATCTGGGGTGATCGGAATTGTGTTTGCAGAGCAACTAAATAAAAGGGGAGTAACATTTGATGGTTATCTGAGCGATATTTCTGATGCAGCAATTGAGGTTGCAAAACAGAACCTTGACGAACACTTAGATCCGAAACATTTGAATTGTTTTACAAACGGAATTAACGATTCAAAGCTTAAGGTAATAAGATCAGACTTACTTTCGGATTACCCAAAGAATAAAAAATTCGACCTTATTTTCTCAAATTTACCTTATATTCCAAGTGCTAGAATTACTCAATTAGCTAGATCTGTAAAAGATTTCGAGCCACATTTAGCTTTGGATGGTGGAGTAGATGGTCTAGATTTGATTAAAAAGCTAATTGAACAATCTAGAGAATATTTAGCAAAAGATGGAGTTTTGATTTTGGAAGTCGACGATACTCATACTCAGGAAAAGATATCGGAACTTGGAATTGATGCTAATGCAGTTGAAGACGAGTTTGGTAAGAATAGGTTTTGGATTGTGAAGTTTTAGGAGTGGAAAATATTGAAAAGCTTACTGATGGTATTGTAGATAATATTATTGCTGAACATGATGCTAGACATGACGTCCTTTATGTTCTCTTTTTGCAAGTCTTTCCCTACAAAGAGTATGTGTGTTGATTGATTCTTGGAATCTTTGAGAACATAATCTCTTCTTCCCATAACATATTGAATAAGGTATTGTTTGTCCTTAATCGGTGCATTCTTGAAGTTCAAGTAACCTTTTACTCTAAGGACGTTTGAAGGCAAAGTTCTAATGAAATTCTCAAATTTATTGTAGTCGATAGCCTCGTTAGTTTCGAATGTAAATGTTTCAAATTCATCATGATCGTGTTCTGAATGTCCATGATCTTTTACTTTTGTTCTATCTAAGTTTGTTCCTAATATTAAATCAAAATTGATTGAGTCGGAGTCTCTGTGGATAAGAGCTTTTGGATTCAAATCTTTGACCAATTCTGAAATTTGTTTGATTTGCTGTTCACCAACATCTTTTGTTTTCGCAAGATAGATCGAACTAGCTGCAATTATTTGGTCACGAACTATTTCGTTTTCGTCTAACGTTTTTTCGAAATTGACACAATCAACAACGCAGACAATTGAATCCAGAATAAATCTATCAGCGATTGAAGGAGAGTACATTGTAAGCGAAAGTGAAAGTGCATCGGAAAGTCCAGAAGCTTCCATAATAACTATTTCTGTGTCTGGCTGATAGTCAACAATGCTATTTAGTGCCTTTAAAATATCACCTCTAGCAACACAGCAAACACAGCCGGCAGAGATTTCGACGATTTTCTCATCTTCGGCTTTTACGAATTGGCTTTCAAGACTGATATTTCCAAATTCATTCAGGACAACACCGATTTTGTAATCTTTCTTATTTTCGAGAATTCTGTTCAAAAGAGTGGTTTTTCCACTACCTAAGAATCCTGTGAGAATTATTACTGGAATCATATCAAAATCTTAAATTTGAAATAAGAAAACTGAAAATTCTAATATCTAATATCCAAATTCTAAATTCTGGAATTTTGATATTGGAGCTTAGAACTTAATATTACTTAATACTAATTTTCTTTGGTAATATTTCAGGCATTTTTGGAACCGTTATGGTCATAATACCATCATTTAGTTCTGCCTCGGCATTTTCTACATCAACTTTTTCTGGAAGAGTGATTCTTCTTTTAAGTGATTCAATAGAATACTCTCTTAAAATTATTTCTGAATCAGAAGACTCATTTTGTTCCTCCTTCTGAGCTTCTAAAAGAAGTTCGTTATCTCTAAAAGAAATACTAATTTCGTCTTTTTTATAACCTGGTACAACTGCAGTAACTACAAATTTATCAGACATATTCTCAATGTTAATTCTTAAACTTGATTTGTTTTCAATAAGTGAAGAAAATGTAGAATCACCTAAAGTAAGGTTGTCGTTCATTAGTCTGAACATTTCAGAAGGTTTTACAACTGTGATTCGTCTCGTCATTCAATGATTATAATATATCTTCTACTTTTTTGATTCCTTTTACAAAGGATTCCGCGAAAAATAGATAAGAAATACTATAAAGAAGCAGCACAATTATTTTAATGGATTCTAAAACAACAGGTTGTAGTTGAGAAAAAAGAATAACTCCCAAGTATAAGAAAACAAATATCCCTGATATTAAAAGCCAAATTGATGATGTAAACAGTGACTTGCCCGAATTAGTAAATTCATCTTGTAATGAATCGTTTTTAATCGAGGGTGAATAACTTAGAACTCCTTGGCTAATAGTTAGAATGATTGTTCCTGTAACGAAAATAGCAGTGAATGCTATTTCGTAATTTCCTGCAATAATAAAAGAACCAAATGTTAAAAAGAAACCTATTATTACTAGGTATTTCGTAAATTTAAAAAGTACTAACTTTACTTCCTTCATAAATTATTGGTAATCAATTGGATTTTTAGCTCTATATTTAATTACTTTTTCAATTAAGTCCCAAGGCATTGGTGCATCGAATTTAAACTGAACAGTTCCTTTCGACTGGATGTAGGGTGCAAACTCTTCTTTGAATTCTGGTAAATCTACTGGGAGCGCGTAAAAAGCAACGTGTTTTGACCAAGCAGCAAAGTATATGATTCCTTTCCCCGCAACTTTGAATGTTGGCATATGGTAAGTAATTGACTCTTCTACATCAGGTGCAATTTTATGAACTAATTTTCGAATTCTTTCTAATACATCCTGAACTTCAGGAGAGAAATTCTTAATATAGTCATCGATATCTGCGTACTTTTGAGGAACTCCCATAAATTTCTGTTAATTAGTAAAATTATTTATCGTCTCCCATTAAGGAGAATAGTAATCCGTTAACAAGTGACAGAACAACTCCAAAAATCAATGCAGTTAAAAATCCAGAAACAGTGAATCCTGGAACAATAGCACCTGTTAACATAATCATTAAAGCAGTAATTACGAAACTAAATAATCCAAGCGTGAGTATATTCAGTGGAAGAGTAAGCAGAGAAATGATTGGTCTTATAAACATATTTACTAAACCTAAGATTACTGCTACAACTACAGCTGTAAAGAAACCATTAACAGTTACACCAGGAATTACATAAGCAGCAATTAAAACAGCCACAGCGCTTACAACTAAACTTATGAGTGTTTTCATATAAGTAAATATAACTTAAATAAAATACTTCTATAAGGTTAGGATAAAGAAAATGGAGAAATATTGCAATGATTGGGAAATTGTAATTTGAAGTTTAAATCTTGAAAGCAGGTAGGGGGATTCGAACCCCCGTCCGCGGTTTGGAAAACCGAAATAATAACCACTATACTATACCTGCATTTTCAAAGATCTAAAGAATTATATCAAAAAGTTTAAAATAGACAACTGAAGAAATTAATAAGACAGTTCAGAAGAAATGAAACCGAGTGGTTCTGCAAAGTCTGCGCGATGGCTTTTGATGTACTCCAAGGTATCGGCAAGAACGTTTCTCTGATTTCGTTGTACGCCGCCAGTCTGTTCGGTCAGAAATGATTTAGCTAGGCACATTGTTCTGAGTAGCTCACCACTTGGGAGAGTGTAAGAATTGTGAAAAGCTTTTAGATCATTCATTTCTTTCGCAATATCGTCAAAGATTACGATGACTGAACCTGATTCTTTAAATCTAAGCAAAGCATAGCCTAAATATTCATCAACTACATTCCCCGAAGTAAACCCAGGGATGATTTTTCTTAAATCATCAATTAGGTCTCTAGCAGCGGAGGTCGTAGAAAGTGAGTTTACGAAAATTTCAAATGCATAAGCAAACACATTCTGAAAAAGAAACGTTGCTAACAATACTTCTGGATATTTTCTAAGAAACTCTTTTGAATCTACATGTTTATAAGCAACGCCAAATTGAACCCTATCACCTAACTGATTAGCGTATTTTTGTCTCTGCTCTTCTAGTTCTGGTAATCTAACAATTTGTTTCGCTTCTTTATACGACTTCACAACTTCACTTAAAGTCGATCTAGAACTAGAGGAATTGAGTTGGGAAATTTGATAACTCAGGCAATTATGGATAAAAGCCTTGTCTGAAAAGACAATTCTAAATATTGATCCTAAGTTTCTTCTCATTTGATCGAAGCTCTTCTGAGGATATTCTATTCCATGAAGGCCAACTGTTACAGAAGTGTTTCCCACGCGCAATTGAGTTACCCTGTTTGGAAATGCTTTTGTTTCTAAATCCTCTTGCGAAGGACTGTAGGATTCTACTAAAGTTAAGAATTTCTCCATCTTTGCTTGAGGGAATTGAGAAAGTAGAGGTACTTCAAATATTGTGTCCATTGAATATACTTTACTTGAAATTTAATTTGAACTAAATGCTCATTTTAACTTTCCTGCGATACAAAGTCTGAAAAATATCCTTTTAATATTTTGGAGAATCGGTCTCTAACTAGTTCTTCCATTTCTAGTTTCATATTGTGTATGGTCTTGTTATCAAACGCATCGAATGTAGGTTCTCTAGGCTACAATTTTCTCTTTTCCTGAAGCAAATAGTCGAGAGTTTCTAAAACTGCTTCTAGTCTAGAAATTCGCAGTTTACCTGCATTCTTTAGAAAAAGCGTCTCAGTGAAAGGTTTCTAATTGAGAGTATCCGTGCAATTAAGCCGAGTTAAACACGATGTTTAAAGTAGTCAAATGCCATTGACACAGGCTCTATTCGGAGTTACACTGCCTTCTGGCACTTAAAGTGTTCATCTGCCAAAACTCATATGGATAATCGAATTATTAAAAGAACCACAATCATTGGAATCATTATAGTATTGGCCTTTTCATTAGGTCAAAACTTATTAGCACTAGCTCTTCCAAGGGTAGCTTCCGTCGAGCTGAATAAGATTTTTACCGGAGAATCAGACTTAAATCAATTTGCTTTGACATATGTAGGATTGATTTCACTCATTTTCATTTTTGCAGTAGTCATAACAGTAATGTCTAATGTAGTTACAGAGAACTTTGCTGCGAATGTTAGAAAAAGAATCATTAATAAAATTTCATTCTTATCATATAAGAGTGTTAACGAACTGACTTCTTCAAAATTACTAACTAATCTTACAAGCGATGTAGATGCAGTAAAAATGCTTTTCAATCAAAGCATTATTACAGTTTTCTCTTCATTAGTATTGATTATTGGAGCTTCAATCTCCATGCTTTCAATTAATAGAGACCTAGGTTTGATTGTAATGCTTGTGATTCCATTACTGTTGGTTTCATTTGGAGTGATTTTCAGTTTTATTGGAAAATTCTTCGAACAAGCTCAAAAGAATCTAGACAAAATGAACTTGGTTATTAACGAGAACATTGTAGGATCATCTTTAACGAAAGTTTTGAATGCCGGTGGAACAGAAATTGAAAAGTTTTCTCATATAAACGAGCTTAATAGACAAGTAGGAATGAAGATTACAAAAGGATTCGCTGGACTTATTCCAGTAATTACGATTCTTGCAAACTTAGCTTTGCTTGCAGTTGTATATTTTGGAGGTCAACAGGTAATTGATTTTATTAACTCTCTAGGTGGGCAAGGGATGTCTCCTGGAGACTACACAGCCTTCTTTAGTTACGTAGGAACTTTCATTGGTCCAATAATCTTTATGGGATTCATTGCAAGTACAATTGGAAGATCTATCACATCAATTAAAAGAATAAAAGAAACGTTAGATACTAAAGAGAAAGAGGACTTGGGAAAAACAAAGGCTGAAATCAGAGGAGCAATTAAATTTGAGAATGTATCGTACGAGATTAACAATAAGAAGATTTTAAATAATATTTCCTTCGAAATCAAAGCAGGCACTAAGAATGCGATTGTAGGACCAACAGCTGCAGGAAAAACTCAAATTTTCAATATAATTGCAGGACTGCAGGATGCAACGGAAGGAAAGATTTCGATTGATGGAATTGATATTAAAGAATTCGAAATAGAAAACTTTTACTCACAAGTAGCTTTAGTTTTCCAAGATAGTGTTATTTTCAATACAACAATTAAAGAGAACATTCTATTTAATTCTGAAGTTAACGAATCGAATCTAAACAAAGCAATTAGTACAGCAGAATTAAGTGACTTCGTAGCGGCTCAAGATAAAAAAGAAGAAACAATTATTACTGAGAGAGGCTCATCATTATCTGGTGGACAGAAACAAAGACTAACGCTCGCTAGAGCACTATCTATTAACCCAAAAGTACTATTGCTAGATGACTTTACAGCAAGAGTCGATATCAAAACAGAAAAGAACATTATTGATAACCTGGATAAAAATTATCCTGATATCACTTTACTTTCAATTACTCAAAAGATTGAATCAATTAAAGATTACGATCAGATTTTGTTAATTATGGAGGGAGAGCTTATTGCAAAAGGAACGCACGAAGAATTGTTAAAGAACAGTTTTGAATACCAACAAATTTATAATTCTCAACAAACAACAGAATGAACTACAAATTAAGCGACGAAAACAACGAAAAGCGAGTATCATTTATTACTCTAGTTAGAGAATTAAATCAGTTTACAGGAGGGTTTGGTAAAAGAATTCTTCTTCTCGCAGCAATTGCACTATTCTTTGTATTGTTAGGTTCTGTAATTAACATTGTTACTCCAAATATGATTGGAGACGCTTCTCAAGCTGCTCTAGCAAATAGA
This sequence comes from Patescibacteria group bacterium, assembly GCA_963169855.1. Taxonomy (GTDB): domain Bacteria; phylum Patescibacteriota; class Dojkabacteria; order J137; family J137; genus KLAP211. The sequence continues at coordinate 78,000 of CAUJCN010000002.1, read as the reverse complement.
GATAAGGACGCACTTTTACAGGCAGTTATTGGAATACTGGTTTTATTTATTGGAGCAAGTATTGCTAGTTACTTTCAAATTCTTTTGATGGGATTCATCGGTCAAGAACTACTGGCGAAACTTAGAGCAAAAATCTTCGAAAAAATTCAATCACTACCATTGGCATTCTTTAATGAAAATAAATCAGGGGATTTGATTTCCAGAATTAATAGCGATACAGATAAGCTAAATCAGGCATTCTCAGAAACTCTTTTGAGATTTATAGGAAATGTATTTGTGATGATCGGAGTTGCAGGAGCAATGTTAGTAATTAATCCAATTCTAGGAATTTTCAGTCTATCTTTTTCAATTATTCTTTTTGTAATTACTACTTTTGTAGGTGGAATGCTTAATAGAGCAAATAAATCGGCTTTGAAGTCTACTGGAAATCTATCAGCAGAAATTCAAGAGAGCTTAACAAATTATAAAGTTGTAGTAGCATTCAATAGAAAAGATTACTTCCGGGAATCCTTCAAAGACGTAAACGAAGAAAACAAACAAGCTAACACAAAAGCTGGGATTTTAAATAATATTCTTACTCCGATTTACGATATGGCTGGAAACCTAGCTTTATTCTCAGTTTACTTCGTAGGAATTAATTTGATTTTAACCGGAGTGTTCTCCTTCTTAGGAATTAGCTTCACTAGCGCTTTAGAGTTCGGAACACTTGTTAGTTACGCACTATACGTTGACAGATTCTATTCTCCACTCAGAATTATGGCTCAACTTTTTTCATCAATTCAAGTTTCTTTAGCTGCCTGGGCAAGAATTTCTCACTTATTGAAACTAGAAAGTAATTTAACTGTAATCGAAGATTCAAGAAATGAAGATAAATCGGCTCCAATAATACAGTTTAAAGATGTTAGTTTTGGGTACAATCCGGAACAAATGATATTAAAGAAAGAGAACTTAGAACTACAAAGGGGAAAAATTTATGCTCTTGTTGGACCAACAGGAGGAGGAAAAAGCACAACGGCAGCATTGGTTTCTAGATTATACGATCCAGTTGAAGGAGAAATTCTTTTGAATGGAAAGAATATCAAAAGTTACGATAAAGAGTCATTGGCTAAAAAAGTTGGATTCATTTTACAAGAACCATTCTTATTCCAGGGAACAATCATGGATAATATTCTTTATTCAAACGATAAGTACCAGGGATATGATGAAGAGAAACTAACAACACTTCTTAAAGAAAAGGGATTAGAAGGTTTAATTGAAAGATTCCCAAATGGATTAGGGACAGAAGTGGCTAATGCAAGTGATAGCGTTTCGTTAGGTCAAAAACAACTAATTGCATTCTTGAGAGTTATCTTACGAGAGCCAGAACTATTAATCTTAGACGAAGCAACAGCAAACATCGATACGGTTACAGAAGCTCTGTTACAAGAAATTCTTGATAAGTTACCAGAACAAACAACAAAGATCATTATTGCTCATAGATTAAATACAATCAGCAAAGCAGATGAAATCTTCTTTATCGCAAACGGAGAAATCAGCGAACCGGTAAATTATAAACAGGCATTGGAACTGATCAACCAAACAAAGAAAAACTCGTAGAACCTAACACTCAATTTCACCTAACAACGTCATTCCTGCGTATGCAGGAATCTAGTGATTTACTGTGTATTTGTAGTAAATACATGTGTGGTTCGAGAGCCTCACCAAGACATGTATTAAATCGTTTTATTGCTGACCGTAAGCCTTATCTGCGGAAACGTTGATCAGATCTTCTAGAACATCAACATTTATATCTTCAAGTTTCTTAATGTAAAGACAACCTTTTCCAGTTGTAAACTTACCCAGTTTGTCCAAATGCTTTTTCTGTTCATTAGATCCATTCAAGATGTACAAAGTCATTTGCCCTTTTCTTGGTGAGAATCCCATTTTAAACCAATCAAGTTCTCTCCCGCTTTCATACTTTAGATGGACATCACCAAACCCAACTATAGTTTCTCCCCACATCTTCGCCTTAGATTTAGTAGCTCTTTCCATCATTTTTAAAATCATTTTGCTCATCTCTTTTTTCTCTAAATCCTCAACAGAGTCAATGAATTTTATTGGGTCATCTGAAGTTGTTTGAGTTTTTAATTTTGCTTGTGGCATATTTTTCTGCAATAATTACTATTATTTTATAACGACTTTAAACCGTATGCACTCACCTGAAGAAAACTTAAAATTGCAGATGCAAAAAAGCTTATCAATATAGGTGATAAATATGTTCACTATAAAAGCGTTGAGAAGACCTATACAATAAGTGATATCGTAATTATTGAATCTACAGAAGAAGTTGGGGTAGTCTATTCTCCAGATTACGTAGAATTTGAAGGAGTGAACTTCGTTAGAACTATCGAAAACTTTTTAGAGAAACTAACAGTTAATGGAAAACAAATTGCTAGGTTTACACGATTAGAAACAGAATAGCAAAGCTCATTCATATATAGACTTTTTTCCTATAGTGTATTTTGCCTGCAAAAAAAAATCTTGATGCTATAATTGAATTATTTTACTGTGTAATTTTTATATTCATTTATATGAATTTTCAATCCACTAGATTGAGGCGTGTAATCATATCTACCGTTCTCGCATCCCTACTTTTACTTCAGATTAACCCAATGGTTTTCATTAGCTATGTAAAGGCTGAACCACTACCAGTAAGTTTTCCTGTTGCAGCACCAGTTGTAGATATTGTTGAATCTACATCTCAGCTTGTGGGAGGAAATGCTTGCGGAATCGGTTCTGCGATTGCAAATGATGGTCTTGAAGTAAGCGTACAAAATTGGTACGACGAATATACTTTAGAGGGAAGATACTTTATTAACGGTGGTTCATTCAGTTCTTGGTTCAACCTTGCAACTCTAGGAACTCTTAATGTATCAGGAATCAACGCAAATATCTTCTTAGATAACAGCGGAGATAGTCCAGCAGGTTTAGCAGGATGGGAAGTTAGAGTTGTTGATGCAACTATGACTCCAATCGGTAATTTAGATACTCTAAATTATAATATTGTTACAAGCCTAAATTCATTTGCTTGTCAGGGTGTTCCTCAGAATCTAAGATGGGAAATCCCAACTCCAGAAACATTAGCCTGTGGATCTACAACAGAAAGTTATGATGTTACAGCTCAATGGGATGCATTTGATGGAGCTACTCAATATGAATATCATGTTACAACACCTGGTCTCCCAGAATGGACAACAACAGTAGGAACAAATTCTTACGTTGGAGCATTCACAGAAGGTGAAGGAACGTATACATTTAAAGTTAGAGCAACTGCACCTTACGTTAGTGGATGGTCAGCAGAATGTTCTATTACTTACTCGAATCCAACTACTCCTGATCCAGTAACATACATTGTTAGACCTTCAGAAATGCAGGGATGGTCTGTTGTTGCAGAAAGTGGAGCTCAAGTGAATTTCATTTCTCAACCAGATTCACCATTACCGGTTGGAGCATTAGAACTAATTACAGACGAAACTACAGCTTCTAGAAGCAGAACTACTTTATCGGTAGAAATTCCTCTAAGCGAAATTACAAATTTAAGTTTCGACGCTAAGAAAGTATCTGGTCCTGAATTTGCTGGAGCAGCATTCAGATTAGGAATCGACAATGAAGGAAACGGATCTATTGATCAATATATTGTTTACGAACCTTATTACAACGAAACAGTTTTAGATAATGTATGGCAGACATGGGATGTTGATGGAGGTTTATTCTGGGGTTCATGGAACCCAGCTGGAGGATATGACTCAAATCAACCTCTAAGCTCAATTCCTGGTGTTACACCTTCAGCAGTTGTAAGAGCTGTAAGTGTTGGATTAGGAAACTGGAATCCTTCATGGAACATCGTTGTAGACAAAGTTCAGATTAATCACATTACTTACGACTTCGAACAGGACCCAGTTATCCCTAACGAAGCTCCATCTGTAACAATCGTTACACCTGTAGAAAACTCTTATGTTAGAGGATCGATCACAGGAAGAGCTTTAGCAACCGATGACTCTGGAATGGGCAGCTACTACTTAAGATTCTGGAAAGATGCATTCGAAAGCGGACCTGCTAACTTGGTAGGAAATTGTCAGGAAGCACCAGGAGCAGATCTTTTAGGAGATTCACTTGATGTAACTTGTGCTTATGATACAACTACAAACCCAGATGGAATGTATGTATTCTCAGCTCAGTTTCTAGACGAAGACATCGCCTGGGGCATGGATACAAACACATTCTTTGTTGATAATACTAAGCCAGGAATTTCATTTGTAGATCCTTCTTCAGATGGAATGATTGTTGGTGGAACGTACAACGTTGAAGTTCACGCTACAGATAATATGATGTTGAAAAGAGTTGCTGTAAATGTTTACAACGATACTAATACTGTTTTCTTAATGCCTTGCGGATCAACTCCTGCAGACTCATCAATCGGGGGAACATCATTCACATTCAATTGTGATATTGATACAACTACATTAGCAGATGGAACTTATACTTTAAGAACTGCTGCTACAGACGAAGCTGGAAACACAAAAGCTACTTCAAGAACAATTGTTGTAGATAACACAGCTCCTACAGTTGGACCTATCGAGGTTGTTGCAGATTATGACCCATACGTTAATGGAATCGCATTCTTAATCAGAGCAAACGTTTCTGATGCAGTTGCGGGAATTAATCCATTCACTTGTGCAGTAACTACAAACTTCAACGTATCAAACCCAGAAAGCTCAGATTGGACTCCAGGGTTATACTTATTCGGAAGATGCGTATCTGGAAGTTTATTCGAAACTGATGGAGATGAATTAGAAATTAATGTAAGAGTTGAGGACAATGTTGGAAACATCGGATATGGAGAATTTATCGAAAGAATTGCTGATAGTAGAGATCCAGATTTTAATACATTTAATGTAACTCCGGTTTCGGGAAACTACACGAATGGTTCGCCTACTTTAACATCTACAGTTTCCGATACTGTAAGTCCTATCACAGAATGTCAGGCTAGATACAAGAGATTACTATGGTCAGGCTGGATTAACGGAGTATTAACACCAGTTGGATTAGACGCAACTTGTGTAGTAAATCTTTCAGGATTAACACACAATTCTGTTTATGATTTCCAAATGAGAGTCAAAGACTCTGCAGGTCACTGGGAAGAAAGTAATGTAATCTACAATTTAAGAGTTGATTCTCAGATTCCTTCAGCAGATCCGTCAGGATTTACATCTGATCCTGCAATTAACACACCTTCAAACGATAATACTGTTTGGGTATCATGGTTAAACGGAGGCGTTGATAATAAATCAGGAGTTGATGGATATTCATACGATTTTACACCTGCACCTTCTACACCAGATCAAGTAAAGGATTTGGAAGAAACTGATAACGAAGCTACAAGTACACCTTTAGCTGACGGAGTTTGGTGGTTCAATTTAAGCACAGTGGACAACGTTGGAAACTGGACAAGTACAGCTCACTACGGACCATTTATAATCGACACAACAGCTCCTACTGTTGCTGAAGAAAATCAGTTGCAAGATGCAACATTCTACGAAGGCGATTCAATTCCAACACTATGGGATCTGACTGCAAACGATAATTTTGATATCGCTGAAGTTTGCTTCTATCTGACTTGGTCACCAATAGGAGAGACTGACTTAGGATGTTACGCTGATTCATTAGTTGAAAACACAGAATATACATGGGATATTGCTCAATTGTTAGCTGATGCTGGAATTACACATTGGGATACTTCATTCCTTCACGAAGGAGCTTACGAAGTTTCTTATTATGTTGTAGATGAAGCAGGAAATGAAAGTGAAATATATTCAGTAAATTACTATATTGAAAATGTAATTCCATCTGTAGATATTGAAAGTGATCAAACTATAACAGAAGGTGAAGAAGCAATATTTACAGGTTGGTTCTCAGATCCAAGTTGTATAGAAGGTGAGAGCGAGACAGAATACGAAGAAGGATTCACATTGCTTAGCATTTCTGAATCAGAGGTTTACTGCGATAACAGAGAAACTCCTGACGATTCTGATTGGGTAATTGTAGTTGATTACGGAGACGGATCAAGCACAACATTCTCTCAATCAACACCTGGAAACATTACAATTCCAAGTCATACTTACACTCATGAAGGAGAATACGAAGTTACTCTAATGGTTTGTGAAAGCGAATCATTCTATAAGTATGCTAAGGTAGCATCATTTGCGGCATTAGCTGACTTTGTTGATTATGGATGGGAAGGAGACTGGTGTCACCCAGTTATGTGTGAAATCGAAGAAGAAGAGCCAGTTTATGATCTATTAACAGAGGATTATGAAGAAGTTGTTGAATTCTATGCAACAGGAAACGGCGAGGGAATGTGCGGATGTGATTCTGTAACAGTTACAGTAACAAACAATGCACCTTCGGTGTCAATTGCTACTACACCTGGAGACTCAACAACTCTAGAAGCGATCACAATGGACGCTAATGTATTAGGAGGAAACGCACCATTTACTTACACTTGGGCTGATGGAAACTTTGCAGGATGTACAGGAAATGCTGAGTTTGTTGTTACACCAGCAACTCCAGGTTCATACACATGTAAAGTAACTGTTGAAGACTTTGATGGAGATACAGCGACTGCAGAAAAGACTGTAGTTGTTAATCCTGCGGTTATAACAGATTTGCTACCAACAGTAGTATTATTTGGAAACTCTCCAGCAACTAATAATTCTGGAACAGTAAACGTAACAGCTGGAAGTAGCTTTACAATTACAGCAAGTCTAAACAACTTAGGAAATCCAAACTACAACTTCACGTTTGGAGGCGTATGTGCAGGATCTGTAGTAAATACTGGATCATCAATCTTTGTATCTAACGCAATGAATTTAACTGCTGGAAACTATGTATGTACTGTAACAGTTTCTGATAGCGATGCTGATGTAGCAGTTGCTTCAGTTCCAGTGATTGTAGGATCTGTTCTAGGAGTTGGAAACAGCGGACCTCAGACACCAGAACCTTCTGAAGAAGAGGATGATGAACAAGATATCTTAGGAAGCGGAGTTCAGACTTGTGACGAAAGATTCACACTATCTGGATCAGTATTCGATGATATTAATAAAAACAATACTCAGGAATCTGGAGAGCAAGGAATTGCTGGAGTTCTAGTTCAGGTTTACTATATCGAAAACGGAGATGAAGTAATTGTTGCAGAGGAAACTACTGCTGCAGACGGATCTTATGAATTCGAAATTTGTCCTGGAAATTACAATATCAGAATCGATAGAAATGATATTCCAGACAACTTCTCGGTATTAGGAGCTTCTGATAAAGAAGTTAGCATTACTGATGACGCTGTCGAAAACTTCAACTTCGTTCTTGGGGTTCAAGATAACGGAGGAAATGGATTTAACTGGTGGATTCTATTACTAATAATTATTGTTATCGGAGGAGGAACTGGTGTATATCTATACGCTGGAAGACGAGACGAATAATAATAGTTTAATATAAGAATTAACCCCCTTGCTAACCGCCAAGGCTACGTAGGGGGGTTTCTTATTATTTGGATTCTATATATAATAAGATATTTAGTATAGTTTTATGTTCAAAAAGATTCAGAATAATATAGTTCCAATTTTCATAGTACTATCAACCGTATTTGTTATAGGATTCAATCTTCTAGCTTCGTATTTGCCATTAAACAACATTTATACAAATACGATTTCGGATAAGTATTCAACAATGTTTACACCTGCTGGGATTATCTTCTCAATTTGGGGTTTAATTTACGTACTGCTTGGAATCTTCGCAATTTGGTCGGTGTTAACTTATGCAAAGAATAAAGAAATTATTGATAAATCGTTACTACTTTATACTTCTGCAGCAGCTTTAAATTGTATTTGGCTAGTGACTTGGCATTACGAATATATCAAAGTGAGTATAATCCCTATGGTGTTACTTTTGATCAGCTTAGGGTATCTATACAAATTTTTTATACTTTCGACTGTTTCTAGGGTAATTAAACTCGTTTTTTCTGTATATTTAGGTTGGATTTCTGTAGCTACCATAGCTAATGTCGCTATTGTTTTAAATACTTTTCAGTGGGATGGATTTGGAATTTCTCAACACAGTTGGACAACTGCAATGCTTATAGTAGCGACTTTACTAGGTTGGTATATGCTGAGTAGATTTAAAGATAAGGCATATTATCTTGTAATTGTTTGGGCAGCAGTAGGAATTTGGATTAGAAATCCTGAAGATATCGCGATCTTCGCAGTTATTTTCTTCTTAATAATCAGTTTACTTTTAAAGTTCTTCTTTTTGTATGCAAGAACTCCTCTCAAGACTGAATAGTCCTTTCTGTGCTAAAATGCACATGTGGAATATAGAGAAACAACAGAATTAATACCAGGAATAAACGATAGCAGATTTGAGTATCTCCAAAGTAGAATTGAATCCCTTCTTCTAAAATTAGGAATAAATCCTGATACAAAGAAATTTAAGTTTCAAATCATACCAGAAAACAGTGTACCTGCATGTTATGTACCAGGTCTAGATGTTGTTTGGATTGATCCTGTAAAGGCAGTAAATTATTCAGAAGAAGCACTAGCTCACATTTTGTATCACGAATCTTTACACATGGGATTAGCAATTCCTGGGCATAAGATAATCGACGAAGCTTTAACAGATATGATCACGGAATTAAAGTTAAGAAAGATATATCCTTATACAACTTTCAGAAGTGGCTACAGCGGAATTGTCGATGATTTGATTTCCTTCTTACCAAATGTGACTTTCGAAGAAATGGAATCAATGATTGAAGACGACGAATCCGAGAGTCTGGATTTCGAAACTATCCTGTGGAAACTAGCTACAGCGGATGTATTCAAATACGATGAAAATGGGAATTTCGACATTGAACAGGGTGGAGTGTATCTACTAGATTCGGAAGCAATAGATAGAAAATTAAGATACAGATGGGATGAGATTACAGAGCTGTTCCCAAGATTGGGATGGAAATTTCTTGGGATGGATCCTTTGGAGCATCCAGAACTTTTGCATTCTCCTGTAAGATTACCTTTGAATGAGGGTATTATAGATAAGGTCTTGAAAAGAATTAAAGAAATAGTTGCAAAGAACAGCGGCTTACTCTTAAAATTGAATAATCAGATTATAGAATTCGCAAGGATAAATTCGATTAGTTTTGAGCAAGCAGTCAATGAACTCGGACTCGATTATTTAGTAGAATACTTTGTAGAAATCTAAAATAAAAATTAATTATTATTAACTAACTATGAAGATCACTTTTTCCCAGTTAGCGATTATTGGAACAATCGTTATTGGATTCGGCGTTTTACTGTTATTAATTGCAAGCAAAAACAGCAATATAGAGGCTAAGTACAGAGAAGTTGTCAATGTTTTTGATATAGCAAGGAACCAAGGATTAGACATCGAAAAATTTAAGACAGATATCGATTCAGAGGAAATCCACAATAGAGTTGCTTCTCAAGCTGCAGATGGAACAGAAAGACTAGGAGGTGCTGCAAGTACTCCAGCTGTTTTTGTTAATAGCGAGTTGTATAACTTACGAGAATTTGCTCAGATTAAAGCTGATCTAGAAGTTGTTAAAGCTGAAGCAGCAACTGATGATTCAGTAAAGTTCCCAGTTTACATGGAAGTATTTATTGATTACAACTGTCCTCACTGTTTTGAATTCGAGTCTGTAGTAGAACAAATTCAAACTGAGTTAGCTGATTATGCAGATGTCGATGTTAAACAATTACCATTCTTAAGAGCCTCATCTACAACTTATGCTTATGCAGTAGAGTCCGCTAGAGAACAAGGAAAATTTGAGGCATACAGTAAAGAATTATTTACAGCAATTCACGGAGAATAATGAGATTAAATAGATTCTTTACAGAAAGAAAGAATATTGCAGTCGGATCATCTGTAAAACTTCAGGATGAAGATACTGAGCACATTAGAAAAGTGCTCAGACTTCAAGCTGAGGATAAGATCATTCTATTCAATGGAGAAAAAGAATATGCTGCTACTTTAAAACTAGTTACAAAAGAATTCGTGACTGCAGAAGTAACAGAAATTCTTAGATCTGTGGACTCTGCAGATACTATGAGCTTGATTCTGTTCCAAGGACTTTTGAAAGGTGGAATGTTCGACTTGATTGTTGAAAAAGCAGTAGAAATTGGAATCACTCAGATTATTCCTGTCGAGTGTGAATATTCTCAAATGAAAGGTGATGTTGCGGATAAAAAAGTTGATAGATGGAACAAAATTGCAAGAAGCGCAGCAAAACAATCAGAAAGAATGGATCTTCCAGAAGTTACTTCTTCCATTAAACTTAAAGAGCTAAATTCTGAGCTTTTAGAGGGTCTAGAAGAGATCTTTTTGTTTACTTTGAACAAAGATGGGTTGGAGACTTTAAAGCTTCCAGATTCGATTAAATCTAAGAAAATTGCATTTATAATTGGTCCGGAAGGTGGGTTTTCTCCTTCGGAACATGATTATTTGACTAATACGCTTAAACTTAAACCTTATACATTGGGTTCTACCGTTTTAAGAGCAGAAACAGCTTCTATCTTAGCTGGAGGAATCTTAAAATTCCTCGCCTCCAGAGATTGAATATTATAGGCTAAAATTATATAATTACGAGCAATTTTTGCTGATTCATTATGGTTTTTGATCCTTGTATCATTAATCTTTTGATTTTTCAGCTAAGGTTTGTAGAATTTTTTAAGATTTTCATTTTCGAATTTTAAATCTTAGAATTTTGAATTTCCAGCTTTGCTGGCTTGTGGCCTCATCGTCTAACGGTTAGGACAACAGATTTTCAATCTGTCAATCGGAGTTCGATTCTCCGTGAGGTCATTTTATGTAATATATATCACGATATAGATATCATAAAAGTTTTCAACTTCAAATCTACATACCTCTTTATCTTGTTCCTATATGTAATCATTCAGCCGATAAGTATGCTCAACTTTTTCTAATCTAACAAAATAAATTTGCATAAAAGTGTAATTCCTTCGTACTACTTCAAATTGAACAAAAGTATAGTTTAATGATATAATTAATTTACAATTTATAAACCCGATGACCCGGAGCGCCATTGAATATATCGAATAAATGGATTCCTAGCCGGCGATGGGGCTGGAAGAAATCTCAAAATATTTGGGAGAGTAGAGCCAGACGGAAGGTCCCGTAATCGTAAACCAAAGCCATGTCTCTTTGTAAAGATAAGAGTGGCACAAAGTGTATAGATAGAGCAATCTATTTATAAATGAGGGTGGTACCGCGTTACCCATAATCATAGATATAACGTCCCTCGTTGTTAGTTACTTTTTGTATCTGACAACGAGGGATTTTTTATTTATTATATAAATAGAATTATGGAAGAAAACAACGCATACGACCACAAGTCAGTCGAGGAAAAATGGAAAAACAAGTGGTTTAAGGAAAAGATCTACGATACAGAAATAGTCTCTACTAAGCCTAAATTTTATGCTTTAGACACTTTTGTCTATCCATCTGGTAAAGGAGTCACGATAGGACATTATAAAAGTTTTGGAGGGATAGATATTCAAGTACGGTATAAGAGGACGAAAGGGTTTAATGTCTTATATCCAACTGGATGGGATACATTTGGATTGCCAGCAGAAAACTTTGCAATGAAATCAGGTAGACACCCTAGAGATATTACGGATGAGAATAAATCAAACTTTGTTCATCAATATCAATCTGCAGGTTTGAGCCATGCGTGGAATACCGAAATAAATACCTCTGAACCAGAATATTACAGATGGACTCAATGGTTATTTTTGCAATTGTACAAGCATGGGTTGGCTTACAAAAAGAAATCCTCAGTTAAATGGTGTCCAGAGGATAAAACCGTATTATCAAAAGAACAGGTAATTAATGAAGATGAGTGTGAACGTTGTGGGTCAAAAGTGGAGGAAAAAGAATTAGAGCAATGGTTCTTTAAAGTATCAGATTATGCTGAACGAATGTATGAAGACTGCGAAAAATTAGATTGGGAAGAGAAGCACTTAAATACACATAAAACATGGATTGGAAGAAGAAACAAAGAAGGTCAATTCATTCCGCACGTTCATGATTGGTGTATATCAAGACAACGTTATTGGGGAACACCAATCCCAATAGTATATTGTGATAAATGTGGCGAACAACCGATTTCGGAAGATAAATTACCTGTTGAATTACCATACGAAGTCCAATACTTCACAGATGGTACAGCTCCTTTGGAGTCAAATGCTGATTTTGTAAATACAACCTGTCCTTCTTGTGGTGGGAAAGCGAAGCGGGAAACAGATACAATGGATACTTTTGTAAGTTCTTCGTGGTATCAATTTAGATTTACTGACCCACATAACCAAAACAAATTTGCATCGCAAGATTCGTTAGAATATTGGCAGAATGTAGATCATTATGCAGGTACGATTGAACACTTAACAGCACATTTAGTTTATGCAAGATTTATTACCAAAGTTTTCTATGATTTAGGGTTGATTCCATTTGATGAACCTTTCCCCAAATATACACCTGTGGGATTATTAGTAGATAAATCTGGAGTTAAGTTTTCAAAAAGGTTGGGAAATGCACCAGAAACAAATGAGTTGTTAGAAAAGTACGGAGGTGACTTATTGAGGTTGTCAGTTCAATTTATAACGCCGTATGGAGATATTTCTAAATGGAGTGAAGAAAATATTTCCGGTGTAAAGCGTTTCCGAGATCGATTTTGGAGATTGTTCCAAGAAAGAGTCATTTCTAAATCTTATAACGAGACATTGACGATTGAAGATATAAAGAATGAGATAAATAAATTGATAGAAGAAACAGAGCAAAATATTAAACAAATGAAATATAATGTTGCTTTAAGTAAATTAATGGTTTTCGTTAATAATAGATATAAAGAGAAAAAGAATATAAGCAAAGAAGTTTGGGAAGTCTTTACAAAATTGTTAGCGCCATTTGTCCCATTTATTACAGAAGAGATGTGGAGTCAGATGGGGAACGACTTCTCAGTTCATCAGGTCAATTTCCCGAAAAAATATGAAAATTGAAGAAACGAGGAAGAGGCTCTCTCTTAGTAAGGAAAATTATACTGATGACGAAGTTGAAGATATAATTGCATTTGTAGAGTCTCTAGCAGATATATTTATTGACGAATACCTGAAGATCAAAGACGCCAATCCCAAAAATATTGATAAAGTTTCAAAACTTTTTACTAAGCTAGAATCGAATAACTTAGCTAAAACTAAGTGAAAACGTAGACTGATTAAGATTGAGTCCTATGCCTTGAAACCATTGTAGGACGGACTTAATCTCATCACAAATACGGTTTGTATTTTCGTACCGTAGGGTCAAAAAGAGCACTCTACCCGGAGTGCTTTTTTATTGAGTTATTTTGAAATCAATTCTCTAAACTTAGTATAATCATTATCTATCAGCAAAATTTATTTGTAACTCAAAGATCATGAACGATCATGCATTTGTAGAATTAAGATTTACGCAGAAAACAATAGATACTTTTGATAAATTCTTGAATAGCATTATTTCGAAGGAACAGTTTTACTATTCGCCAGTTGTTGAACATATTAGAGGTAATATGTCCAAAACACTTCACTGTACAGTATTCTTTGGGTTAAATGTTGATCACAGACTAGATGCAAAACTTATCGAAGTTCTAAGTCAGAATACAGTTGAAGATCTAGAACTAGGTAAACTTTCATACATTGATGGTTACGAAAATCTATACAAAGTTTTAATTGTTGAAGTCTTAGATAGCAATGGTAAGCTTCATGAACTTTTAAGTAGTATTGAAGAATATGTACTAAATGACGATCCGAACTTTAAAATTAGAGAATTCAGACCCCATTTAACATTGGCTTATGTAGCGAACGATTTCGTATTACCTGATAACTTGCCAGAATTGCCTAGGAGAATAGACGTAAGCAAAGTTAGAATTAATTTAGTTTCAGAATTTAATAAGGAAGTGAACGCGCAAAATGGCTCTTAGTTGAGTTTATTCAGTTGATTAGATAAACTTAAGGTAATCCTATCTTAGTAATTATCAATTTAAATATGAAGAAATTAGTAACTTTCTTTTGGTTTGACAACCAAGCAGAAGAAGCTGTAAATCTATACGTATCGCTTTTCGAAGATGCAAAAATTCTAAATAAAACCTACATGACAGAATCAGTGGCAGAAATGTCTGGAAAAAAAGCTGGTGATTTATCAGCAATTGATTTCGAACTGAATGGACAAAACTTTGCTGCATTGAACGGTGGTTCTTACTACAAACTTAACGAAGCTACATCTATATTAGTAACATGTAAAACTCAAGAAGAGATTGATAAGCTTTGGGATGCGTTATCTGAAGGTGGGACTGTAATTTCTTGCGGTTGGTTAACAGATAGATTTGGTTTAACTTGGCAAATCGCTCCAGAAAGTTTGGACGTAATGATGCGCGATCCAGATCCTGTAAAAGCGGATAGAGTTAGTGCAGCGATGTTGAAGATGACTGGGAAGTTAGATTTGGCGGAGCTTGAGAGAGCGTATAGAGGAGAATAATGAACATAAAGATAGAGACAGTACAAGGAAGCGATTTAGCTCAATCAGATCTTGATGTTGTAAATCAGTATAGAAAGATTCTGTTTAATCGAGATAACGTTTGGGATCATCAGACTAATAACTATTTCCACGATAGAATTTTCTTTTTGGTTCGAGCAGATAACAAATTGGTAGCTTTTGGAACAATAAGACCAATCGCTTTGAAAATTGAAAATGAAGAAGTCGAAATAATGGGAATTCAAGCAGTTTCTTCAATAGAGCAAAGAAAGGGTTACGGAAAAGTATTGATGCAAGAAATGACAAAATATGCAGATGAGAATAATAAAACTCTAGTTGGGTTTTGTGTTCCAGAAAATGCTGAGTTTTATATTAAATCCGGATTACAAGTATTTCCAGGTAAGAACTTGAACTTCTATCATGTAGAAGAAGATGGGTCAGAATATTCAGAAGATGGAGATGTGATTTACTATTCGTCAGTCAATAATAAAGTAAAAGAAGCAATTCAGAATAATAAGAAAATTACTCATCAAGTTCCACACTGGTAATTATGCCACTAGATCAATTAGTCACAGAGATTCCAGAATCAGTCCCAACAGTTGAACAATCCATTCAGAATTTTATAAACGAAGTTGGAGTAGATCATCCACAATTTGCTGAAGAACTAAGAACCGAAAGACTTCCTGATTTTCTAAAAAATATAAGAGTTGTGTGGCAGGAATTTCAAGGAGATCTACTATCGAAGCCTAACTGGGCAGATGATGAAAACATTAGAAAGATCGTTCAGCAAGAAGACCCAGATGAAGAATTTGTTCAGGCATTCATGAAGGGAATTGCGGAACTTAAATATGTTTCGAATAAAGAGATTGTATCGATTATGAAGGAATATGCAGCAGAAGTGGAACAAGAATTATCTGCAAATCCAAATTCAGTAGTCATTTTTGAAACCGATTATTATGAAGATAGTAGCGAAACTTACTTTGCAAAAATGGTTTATGGAATGCTGTCTCCAGAAAATCAAATGAGAGTTAAATTTAGTGTACCACTACAATTTGAAGATAGACAAAGTGCTGCAAACCAAGAAAAAATTATTTATTACAGATTTGATGACTCATCAAATAGCGGATCTCAGGTAATTTCTTCGATCATAAGTACGATTAGAGAATTCAAACCGTTTCATAAACCCATAGAATTTAGAGTTCGACTTATGGCAGGGAATGGGGATATTAAGAGACATGTTCAAAGAAGAGTAGCTGAATGGCTTGTAAAAGATAATGATGACGATATTGAATACAAAATAGATCTAAAGCTAACACAACCGAATAAAAGAATTGAAATCGCTTACAAAGGACAAATTGTAACTTGGGGAACAAGTATTGTGTTTGGTCATAAGATTCAAGATAACTTACCAAACTTTTTTATAAGCCTAGATAAAACTCATCGAAGAGAGAAACCGCACTTGTTCAGACTGGACGAAGATATTCTCCCACCTTACAAAAAGAAGGAATAGAATTAGTCAAGTTCTGCATTGGTAAACACAAACTTCTCCAGATTATGAATCTTCAACTTTCTGTTCACCAAATCCTTTCTCAAAGCAATTTGTCCATTAATCTCTCCTTTGTAAAGAATTGGCATTCCATATTGGTCGAATTTTCGCTTTAAAGCAGGTGTATATGCCTCCCATCTGTAGAAGTAGTCAAATACATCGTTCAGAATATCTCGATCGATTATAAGAGGATCTAGAGGCGGTAAAATGTTGAGTTTAGTATGAGTAGGGGAAGAATCAATTTTATAAGCATGTTCCTTCAAGATATAAAGCTTTGTTGCTTGACCATCAATCGTAATTCCTAAAATCTTTCTTTCTTTTTCCCATTTCTTGAATAAATCTTTAACTCCAGTTCTAGACATGTGACCCATTCTAGTTAACTGTGGTCTTCGAACAATTCCCAAGTATTTAAAATAAGAAGTTAAGTAAAACTCGAGAATTTCCTCATGACTTTTCTTTTGATTCAAAATCTCTTTAGGAACAATGTTTTCTGTAAGATCGTAATACTTTTGATTGCTACTTCGATGAGAAACCATTAAAACACCTTTGTCCCACAAATAAGTTAATAATCCAGCACGAGACTGGCTATCTCCCCAATTAAAAACTCCAGAAACTTTTGGCAAATGCATTAAATCTTTAATTCCAGTTGAACCATTTTTCTTTACGAAATCTAAAGTTGCATCTATCTCTGTCCTATGTGCTTTGTAATGAGAATCATGCCAGTAAAGATTTGCAGAACTTCGTTCAGCAAAATAAGGAAAAAACTTCATTGGGATAATAGAGTAGAGCTGAAACCAATATTCAAAGAGAGTTTTCTTCTCATATAGTTCAGAATTTAAATCAGATCTTTTAATTCCCATCACCCTATTGTACAAAGATAACTCGTGGCTTGGAGCAACTGTATTTATTGGATCTACTTGAATACAACTTAACTCAGTTAAAACTTCGTCGATTGAATTCTTTTTTGAATTGAGTCCAGAATGCTCAATCATGAATCTTTTAATTTGTTCTTTCGTGAGATCAATAGTCATTCAATAAGTTTAGCACTGCTCTATTCATTTTCGAATAAAAACGCTAGAATCTTCTATATGAACTACAAGGCCGTACTTATCGACTTCGATGGTGTTATCTGCAATAGTAAATATTTTCGTGAGGTTTACGCCGAAAAATTTGGAATTGATATAAACATACTTACCCCATTCTTCGATAATCTAAAAGAAACTGTTGTGATCGGAAAAGGAGACTTAAAAGAACAGCTGGCTGAAGTAGTAAGCACATGGGGCTGGAAAGGAACAGTAGACGAACTTCTGGAATTCTGGTTAACAGAAGACCCAGAAATAGATATACGGTTTATAGAAGTAGCAAAACAACTACAAGATTCAGGACTTAAAGTCTATTTAGCAACAGATCAGGAAAAATATAGAGCTCAGCACATTTGGGAAACTCGAGGATTGCAAAACTGGATGGATGGAAAATTTGTCTCGTCAGAGATTGGACATCATAAAGATAGAACAAACTTTTTTCATCATGTAGTCAAAACTTTAGACTGCAAACCAGATCAAATTTTATTCTTTGATGACTCAGAAAAGAAAGTAAACTCTGCAAAGAGTTCAGGTGTAAAAGGTTATATTTTTAAAAATTTTGAAAGATTTATTGAAGACTTGGAGAAGGTTTTGGAAATTAATATAAAATATGGATCCAGAGTACTTTTATGAAAATGGAGAGTCGTTTGATGATGAGACTCCAATAACCGAAGAAGCAAAAGAGAGATTTAACTATTTATTTGATCTTGCTTTAGAATCTTCCATAGAGATTGACTACGGTATAGGAGTACATTCTGTATCTTCTCACTACAGTCAACTCAACATTAATGTGAGGGAGATTAGTATACTAACTGCTGGAGTAAAAATTGTAATTGTCTACTATCAAAAAAGGGGTAAGAAGGAAGGAAGGAAGGAATAGTAATTATCCGTTGAAGATTTCTGATGTTGAACAATATTTGAAACGAATAGTAGAAGATTTATGTACCACTTAGCGGTTTATTCTAAAAAACGAAATGCAGAATACGTTGATCTGGTCCTGAGAGGTGAAGTCAAAATTGATATCAAATGGATGTATAACAAAGTAGCACCTTATCAAAAACTCCATAAAGGAGATGTTATATTTCTAAAAGAATCGAGTGGACCTGTAGTTGGAAAGGTAGAGGTTGAAGATTTTGAATACATTGATGTAATACATCCTGATCAAATTAGAGATATTATGAAAGAACATTTCGACGAGATGGGATTCGAAGACGAAGATCAGCTTAATAGATATGCTAAGAAAAAAGCAGTTAAACGGTACGGCACACTAATTAGATTTACAAAACCAGTAAAGCTTAAGCATCCTGTAAAAATCCAGAAACTTGATAGGAGAGTCTGGATCGCAGATTATCAGTTACCTATCGATTTAAAAATACTATGAATGGAAACCCAGAAGCAGAAGTTTGGATAAAAATATTACCTGGACAAGGTGAAGGTGGTCATATGTACGGTGTTTATACTAAAGACAGTCAGTTTATTGATATTCGAAAAGATGAAAATGGAAATTTTTATGTTCAATATATGTACGGTAAAATTCTTAGAATATCAGTAGAAGATTTCGATAAACTAAGAGTCGCTTTAAAAAACAGAGTTCCTTTGGAAGACATTAAAGAAATATACGAAGGGATCAATCATTTAGGAGTTGTAGAGTTAGCTGAAGCTTAAGTTTCTATCTCTTCGAAAGCTTGGCCAATCTTTTTTCTGAAGATAAATAGAACTCCTGCAACTACAACTATTATTTCTAACCCAATAACGAAGTAAACTTCTACCTTACTTCTAACAACTGCATCGGTACAATCAAGCAATCTTGTAGAAGTCCCAAAGTTTCCAGTAGTATTTTGAAGAAGTGATGTCTGGCTTTCCGAACTCAAGTAAATTCCCTCATCTTCTAAAACTGATGCTATATCAACAGGTTTATTAAATTCTTCTACAAGTTTATTTAGAAGATCTTTTTTGAAACTTGTAGCATCTCTACAACTGAAAGTAGTTTTAGTTTCTGGATATTTGTTTGCAATAACAATAAAGTCAAAGATGAACTCTTCGGTAGAAAATATTGAATAGTTAATACCATTCACAACCTCCCCAGTTTTGAAAATTGAACTTGGAGTTAAAGTTATATCCACCAAATCTCCAGTTGGGTAATCAAGTTCGTAATCATCCTGACTATCAATAGTTAGTTTGTTTAGAGTTAGTAACCTAAGATTTTCAGCATTGAAGAAAAATATTCCAGCAATAGCTATTCCTAAAATAACGTAGATAAAAGCCAATGTGTCGAGATATTTTCCTTTCATAACTAGTAAACGATTAGAGCCATTCTATTAGAGAACGACCAGTAATAATCAAAAGTACCAACGTCTAACCAGAATGGACCAAACCAAGGGTCATTTAAGTAGAAACTCGTAGGATTTTCTACAGGACCCGTGAATCCAGTTACAACTCCACCGTGCATCCCACTAAATGCTGGTACATAAGTTCCGTCATCAGATGTCCAAGAAATGTTTGCACCGCTACTAACTCCGTTGTATCTCCAAATAACTACAGGTCTTCCTTGTTGAACTTCTCGTGCCAAATCTGAAACATTCCATCCAACCTTAGGATCAGAAGATATCCCTCTTGCAGCGAAAATATTCTGAATAGGTGGATAGTAAACACCGTAACCCCAGCTTCCGTCAGCGTTTCCAACATATTCTGCATATGGATTTCCTGTCCATGAATTTCCTGACCTGCCTTCGTCATAACCAATTTCTGCAATTAATCCAGTTGCATCAGCTGAATGACCTTTGTAAGCTAACACCATTTTTGCAGTGTAGATATTACAAGAGAAACTACCTGCTGGTTGATAGTAGATTGGCATTGTAAAAACGTAGACATTTGATCTTGTAGTAAAACTGAAATTGATTTCGTCCGTACTCGGCAATCCGTTGATCGATTGAACACCAGCAGTCAACCTTACCGAATATGTAGTATTAAATGCCATAGGTTGAAGAGCTGCAAGAATCATTGTATTTCCTTCCCACCTAAATACAGCTTGGTAAGCAGGTGAGACAACTAGATGCGATTGAGCTTCATCCTTGTTCACTTCCTGATCGAAAGCAATTCTAATATCAGTGTATTCACTTACATATGTAGCTCCATTACCTGGAGAATAATCAGAAATTCTTACTTTACCGATTGTTTTAAAATCATAAGTAATTTCTTTGTTAGAAACTCCATCCATTTTACTCATCATTCCAGAAGCAAAAGTAACTTTGTAAGCAGTATCTTTTGGCAAAGGCTCTTCGTTTACATAAGTTAAATTTTTATCGTCTGTCCAAACAATTTCGCCCTCGATTGCTGGCTCTATTTTCATTTTTTCTTCAACACTTTCTCTGTTCATTTCTTCTGTAAACTTAATTTTTATCTGCTCAGAGATTATTACAGTGTTGCCAGTTGGTTTGAAAGTGTCAATTAATGGTTCTTTTATAGTCGTGAATTTTAAATCAATTTTATTAATAGATTCGCCAAAAGACACAGATTCTTTGGTTAGTAGATTAATTTGCTTTGGCCTATAGGCTGCTGTTAGAGTATAAGATTTTCCTTGTTCCAACAATGCCTTAGGTTTGATTATAATGTCCGATTCTTCGAAGACTACATCAAATTCTGTAGATGGGAGAAGTCTAAAGCTCCAATCTACAAGATCTCTACTGTCCCTATCAATTCTAAATACAACCTGATCGTCTCTTTTTGCTGTAACAGATCCCTGCTCAGGATATGTAGATACGATTGCTGGTAAAGGCGGTGCCTTAAATGCGAATCCATATTCATGCACAGTTGGATCTGTAAATTTCTTAATTCCTGGAATGTAGATTACAAAACGTTGGTCAGGGAATGCAGAAATCTCTGCATGAAATTTACCTCTTCTAGTCATAGCATTATTTCCCAAGTATGGTTCCCATTCCCACACTCCTTTTAATTCTGGTGTAATTGTTGGTTTCAAAGCGGAGACATCGACTGGTAGATTGAATAAAACTTCAATCGGCTTTGTGTAATCCTCCATTGCTTGTGCATATTTAGGATAGCTATTTTGCATTTCAGGATGTCTGAAAACGTAAGCTCCCAGGAACAATACTACAAATGCTACAACTAGAATTACATTGAATAATGCAAATCTTTTTTTACTGAATCTTGATTCATAAAATCCAATTGTAATTTGGAAAAGATTTCCTATCAAGAAAATACCAAAGATAGCAATCATCAATACAGCGTAAACATCAAAATCAACTTTGCTTAAGTAATAAGTAATATCCTGGGGAGCTGTAATATCTAAATATAACCAGGCTATAAGGTAGCCAATTACAATCTCTATTGCAATGATTCCTAATACAATTTTAAGAGTTCTTTTATCAATCAATGAAAAAAGCTTTCTAGGGAAATGTAATACTGCAGAGACAGTTTTCTGGATTCCTTTTTCTATATTAGAAAAAAAGTAGAATAGTGGATAAAATGTTGTATGAGCAACTTTTTTTCCTCTTCCTCTAGAAGTTAGTGTGACTTCCGCAACCTCGTTTTGTTTTGGGGGTTCGTTAGTTTCCATTTATAAATGATAACTTATTCCACTCATTATAGGTAGTTTCTAATGTTGAGTAAACTACAGGCCCATCATCGTTTTTGAATTGATAATTGCCAGTATAATCAAATAAACTTCTAATTTTTGTAGAATCGAATACAGGGAATCCATGAGGGTGACTTAGATATGTAAGAACTTGTGGCTTTTGCATAATTTCTCCTTTAGTAGGATAGTTCTGATTAAATCTGGCTATTAATTCTTCAATTGGAAACCAATAAGAGTCAGCACCGTTATTAGGGAATTCAAAAATGTTAATTCTCTCTCCATCCCAAGCGTTAATATTGTTTACATTTGGTTTGAATGGCATTGTTGTTCCACTTAAATTCCAGGGAATAATTGTACTACCTGTCCATGCAGGGTTTAAAACACCACCTGTTCTTCCGGATGAGTCAAGATCAAACCCTTTATTAGCTAGAGCTTTAAGCAATGCAGAGCTCGTCATCCAACCACCGGATCTAAACATTGTTGGTCTAGGAAGGCCGTGCTCAGCAAATTTATCGATACTCCATTGCAAAATCTTTTCCGACTCTTCTTGGGTGTAAGCATCTAATGATGTTTCGTCTCGATTGCTTCCTACAATCTGAGCTGTCGCTCTTTTTGGAACTCCAATTTCTTCCAATAAATCTGCATAATAATGTAGGTGAAGGCCAATTGCATCTCCTTGGGTTTTTCTTTGGTTAACTAAATTTACATAATACTGAGCTTCTCCTGGATTTACTGAATAGATTGAATATTGATTCTGTACAAAAATTCTAGGATTAAAAAAATGTGTAACTGGCATTCCGTATCTCGAAGAAATATCAAAAATGTCGTTTGATTCGTATTGTGCTACTCCCCAACCTTCCCAGTCCAAAGTCCAAGTCATGAACAAAGGATAGCTTACAAAGAATGGAATTTTGTAAGTATTGTAAACATTTATACTATCTCTCAATTCTATTGCTGTAGCTTGAATTGTGTAGTATCCAGGATTCAAAACTGATGTATCAATTTCTGCAGAATAGTTTACCGAGTCTGAAGTAATCATCTCACCTCTTAGATCAGTATTTTCAATTTCGAAAACTATATACTGAATACTTCTGATTTCTTCAGGAACAACTACAGATAATTGAAGTCTTGGTGATTGAGAATAATCCTTTAGCAACCACCTTTTGTTTGTACTAGATCTAAGAATGTGCTGATTCTGGTCTCCAGTATTAACATCAACAGCATTTTCTATTCCTGCTTGATCTGTAGGCGCAGCGGACATTGCAGAGTAATCGTTGCCATAATATATAAAGTACTGTACTTCTCCAGGATTGAATTTAAAAACAACTTTAGTACTATCTGAATTAGGTGAAGTAATTACTATAGGCACTTCTGTGAATGTAATTCCATCGAATTCCACAACTCGTATATCTTCGCCGGATTCTTTTCTCAAATTGTTTTCTTCAACAACAGATTTATGATTGAAAGACACTTTAGCCCATCTTTGAGATAGGAAAATCTGATCACTAGTCAAATCTTCCACATTAACACGTTTATAGTATCTAAAGTTATCGTCATACCACATTTCGGCATTATCGTTAATTTCGAAATCTCTCTTAACTTCATTTACATTTATATTTAATTCTTTTCCACTAACGATTCTATTATCTGAAATTGTAAAGAATACTGTAGCAATTACTAATCCAACTGCAGCAATTGGAAGTAGGAAATCAACTATGTAATGATGAGTATTTAGATATCCGTCAATCACAAAGTAAAGTCCAATCAACTTTTCTTTAATGTAAATTACAAAAACCGAAGCTACTAAGACTCCAATATAAAAAAGGAAAACTGAGAGGAATCGATCGTAACGCCAATCAACATCTTTGAAATTAGTATCCATGTAATACTTAAACGATAGCAATAGTGCCGTATGAACAACGAAGAAAGACAAGGCGTTTTTACTTATGAATGTCACAATACTTCTCGCTCTAACAAAGAATTTTTCTGCATAAAGAACCAATGTCATTGCAAACAACGAAAGAGTAATGCTTAGGAGAATAAATCCTAATTGTGGTGGGAATCTATCTCCGAAAACTGTATAACCAAAGATGCCATCTGGGATAATAGTTGCGAGTACAATACAAACAACTGCAGGGATAGCAACAATTCCGAGGAGCTTAAATAACCTAGTCATGAATGCTCTTGGATGAATTTGATCTCTAGCTGAAATATATTTTCCAATGAATAATCCTGTTAGTAAGATTGGAAAGTATTGAAGGAATGGAAATGTATGAACGTTTTCGTGTCCAGCGAACAAAGCTTTAAGCAAGTTTGCCCTGTCGTTACCCAAGTCGATTCTGTATATAATTGTTCCTATAAAGTACGAAATGGCACCAGCTAGTATTAGAATTCGTGAATCGCTCAGCAAGAATCTGTAAACTCTTCTGAAGAAGATTAGAGTTAAACTGAATACCACAAATGTAACCAAGAATTCAGTAAATTCTGGAACTCTTAATAAAAGAAGAATTTGAAGAATATCTGTGATAATTGCCTCACTAGTTTTTGTTGTAAATGCTAATCCGTATACAAAAAGAGAAAGCGCCGCCAGTAAATAGTATGCAAATAGTATTTGAAGAGTTCTCTTAAATGATTTGAATTGTCTTCGACGGATACCTTTTTTAGTAAGTCCTTCAAGTGAAATTGTTGTAAAGTAACTAGTTGCTCCGGATACTAGAAGGAATAATGTAAACGAGACAGTTCCACCAAACGCACCAATCAAAAATGTAACCCCGCTTGATCCTTCTTTATGACTAAAAACTATCGCGACAACGTGGGTAATAATCATTGTCAAAACAGCAAATGCTCTAGTTATATCTATAGCGAAAACTCTCTTGGAATTTGACTCTTTAATCTTATCGAGATTCCTTGTTGTTTTTAGTTTTATGAATTTACGCATCTTCTGGTAATTTTATCGACCAATTAATTCTATTGACTACATTCATTCCAAATGCAAATTCAATTGCAGCATGAAAGAATGGAATTAAGCAATAAAGATAAATATTTACTAAACCCATTGGTAAAAAAAACAAAATTGTTGTCAATGCCGTTAGTAAAGACATCTTACTATTTTCTAGGGAGAATTTGAACACCCATGGACTTCCTACGACTAGAAACACAAAGCTGATGTAAGATATTGTGCTTAAAAAATTTGAAGTGTTTATCAAAAGTAGATAGAAAATAATACTTGCTGGCATTGCCTTTAGGAACACTGAAATGTCAAAGAAATATAAAGTTGAGATTAACTTTCTTGTAAAATTAGTTTCGCTTTTCAGCAAAGCTCTTATTGCACTTGGAAATACAATGACACCCCAACCCCACCGATGAATTTGCCTGTATTGCTTAACGTGAGCATCGAAGTAATTCTTCGAGTCTATAGCATCTACGGAGATTGGAATATAAAAAGTCCTGCATTCAAAGTTTCCTTTAAAATAATCAAAAGCTCTCCAGTAAAGAGGTGTATCATCAATAGAAATCGAAATATCCCAAAAATTAATATCAATAAGTGTTCTCAATGGGATTGTAAAACACGAGAAAGTATAACGGTATTTATTTTCTGTCACAGCAGAGGATAAAGTTCCAAGGCTAATTCCTATCGAAACTATTCTAACCATCAAAGGTACTTTTCTTAAGTTGTTGTCAAATTTATAAGCTCCAGTTTGATAAAAAACGTTATAAGAGTAGCCATCGATAATCCACTGGTATGCAATTCGAGAGAAGTATTGTTGGTTAAAAACAGTATCAGCATCAGGAGATGTTACTAGAAAATCTTCAACTTTAAGTCCTGTTTGTCTTAAAAATTCTTTTACAGCATAAGTTCTATTTGATGCAGCTCCTTTAACTTCGTCTGGTTGTAGGATGTGTTGGACAACAAGTATACGATTCTTAAATATCGATTCGTACTTACACAAAATCTGTTCCTTCAAATGATTAAACTTTAGATTCTCTTCAATAGAAATAGATACAAAGAGTTTTTCAGTATCGTAATTTTGAGTAACTATTGAATCCAAACATCTCGCTATGATCGAAAAATCTTCCTTGTATACAGGAATTGCTATAAGTTGATTTGGTAGTGATTCATTTGTACTAAGAAGTTTCTGTTTCCAATTAATTCGACTTTCGTATTTGAAGCGATAATAACCAACAATCGTTCCTAAAAGTAAACTAGCAGATTTTATTATTCCGTATAGAACATAAAGAAAGAAAATGAAAGTAAAAGCCCTGGCATCTATAGCCAAAATAATTAAAGGAGTAAGTAACACAATCAAATAAGAAGCAAGTGGTAACACTTTCAGAAAACTTTCTGTCATAACCTATTTTACCCTATCAAGAGGTTATTTACCTGGTTACAGAGAAAATCCAAAGTGATAGTAAAGCAAAACAAATTCCTGCCAACCAAAATCTTTGCACCATTTTTGTTTCTGGCCAACCAATAGCTTCGAAATAGTGATGGATTGGTGCAATTCTGAATAATTTTTTCTTTAAAAATTTCATCGAGAAAATTTGCAAGAAGCTGGAAGTTACTTCCGCCCAGAAAGCCAATCCCATTATAAAGAAAATATCTACGGTGTTAGTTATCAGAGCAAACATCAAAAGAGAATAAGCGATTGGGAATGTTCCCGTTCCTCCCATGAAAACTCTAGCTGGGTTTATGTTGAAGTACAAATACACAATACAAGAACCAATCAATAGACCAATTATTGGAAGTAATTCTGTATGACCAGTTGCTGCAGAAATAACAATATAGGCAGCCAACGCTATTAAGAACAATCCAGTTGCTAAGCCATCAGCACCATCAATGATTTCCATTCCATAGATAGCAAAAACCATGAACAGCGATCCAATAATTATTGAAACTGCATTGACTGGAATAATTATTCCAAGGAATGTAATGCTATTTAATCCGTAGTGATTTTGAAGCAAAATTAGCGGAAGCAAAGTAATTAAGTATAGTAGAACAAGTTTACCTAATCTGACACCGAAACTATTATCTAAAGCTTTTAATCTAGTACTTAACTTTCTACCGTAAGTTAACATTCCCTCAGCCAATCCGTAAATTGTATAAATAACGAAAGGAAGAATGAAAACTAATCTTAGATTCGGTTCAGGAATCAAAAACAAAGATACAATCGCTACTGTTACGGAAATCATTAATCCACCTAATGTTGGTGTGCCAAATTTGTGTCCATGAATTTTCATAAATTCCTCGTTAGAACGATCAGGCATCATGATTGTTTTCACAACTAAATTCATCTTGTATAAAAGTTGAATTAATATCGGAGCCCAAATTGCTGTTGCGAAAAATCCGATTAATATTGCTGTAGTTATTGTATTAAGCATAGTTATTTTGTAAATATACCATTATGACATAAAGTAGAGCTTAGTGTACAACTAAGGAAAGTTATCTTACAAAATGGATGAATCCGTTTTTGGATTCTATGTTATTGAGTACTGGAACAACTGTGAGATCGCCAATTTTAATTTCGTTTTCACTCACAGTAACTGGTAAAGTTAATCCTGTTGCAGATCTAACTTCTGTGAAATTTGCAATTTGAAATACAGAATATTTCCCTACTAATATATAGTCTTCAATTGTTTTTCCTTCAGCAATCTCCTCAGAAAATAGGTACGTAATGTTATCGCTTTTCAATTTTGCGTCTTGTTCATCTGTCCACTTTTCTTTCCCCGCAAATAAATCTACATTTTCGACAATTGTCTCATCAAGCTCAATTTGAACACCATTAGCGAAAGAAACGTTTGTAGGTAACAGAATCTGATCTAGTTTTACAAAATACCCATTTGCTGTTTTATAAACGGATTTGTCGAATTTAAAAGTGTTTCCTACAGAATCACGGATAGAATATGTCCCGTCTTGAGAAGTAACTCTAATTTTTTGCCCACCAATTGTTGTTAAATCTCCAAGCTTGTTTAGATCAACTCCTGTCATTCTTACAAAATGCAGCTGAACAATTTTCTCCAATTTATGAAGTTGTTCAGGAGTTTGTAGTTTAGCGGTTTGTTCAGGAGATATCGAAGCGAATCCTTCGTTTACAACAGCTAAAGTTAAAATCTCTGGTTCAGTTTTCAATAAAAAATCCATTCTTGTTCTAGCAACGCTATCTAAGAACAATGAAAACTCAGGAATAGATGATAAATTTTCGTAAGTACTTTTCTTTTCGTCTATTGTAAATCCTTTATACTGAGTTACAATATTTGAATTGAGAGTCTTATTTACAAAATATATTGTAATACCTCCAAGGATCAAAAGTATTATGAATGTGATTGTGATGTGGTTTTTCCTAAATTGCATACTGGACAATTGTAATAATTTAGTTCGAATAGTACAAGTTTAAAACTTTGTGTATGATAAATTAAATATGAATGAATATAAATTTAAAATCGAAGGCATCCACTGTGCTGCTTGCGAAATAATTATCGAAAGAGAAGTGAAGGCGTTAGATGGAGTTGTTGCTATAAACTACTCAAAGTCTAAAGATGAAGTGGTTGTCAACTACGAAGATGAAAAAATAAAAGATATAAAGACAAAAATTGTAGACATTCTCGAAAGAAATGGTTACAAAATGGAATCAGGAATTGTTGGAAAAAGAAATAAATCCAAAGAATGGTTCGATGCAATAATGATTTGTATATCTGTAATCTCAATTTACGTAATTCTTCAGAACTTGTTAAAAGTAGATTTCAACTTTCAAGGTGAAGTTAACTACATGAGTATTTTTATAATCGGAGTTATTGCTTCGGTTTCGACTTGTATGGCTGTTGTTGGGGGAATTGCGTTGAGTATTTCTTCACAGTTTTCTAAGAATGGAAAAATTTTACCAATATTCTCTTTTCATGTTTCGCGTTTAGTCGCATTCTTTGTTTTAGGAGGTTTGATTGGCGCTGTAGGAAGCGTTCTGAGACCAACTTTGGGATTTCAAAGTGTTGTTGATATTGTATTGTTCGTAGTTTTTATAGTTCTTGGATTCAACTTGCTTGGTGCTAAGATTTTCAATTTTGGAATAGCTAAACGATTTGGAGCAAAATCAATTAATCTTTTGAGTAAGACGACAAGTTCAATTGATAACTTATCTGCAATAGCTGCCGGAGCAATAACGTTCATTCTTCCGTGTGGATTTACACAGGCTGCTCAATTTACAGCAATTGCCTCTGGATCTTTTCTTACAGGAGCTTTGATTATGGCGGTTTTTGCCTTAGGAACATTGCCTGTTTTGTCCGTAATTAGTTTCGTATCTGTTAAGTTTATGCAGCCAACTTTTTACAAAGCCTCAGGATTAATAATTATCAGCTTTGCGTTTATAAATATTCTGCAAAATTGGGAGAAGATTAAAGTTGGGTTAGGTTTATAAAAGACCCAATTGTTCGGTATCTGGCTTTCTTGGAAGTCGCTCTGAGCTTGTCGAAGAGTTTGTTTTAGGTTGCGTTTCAAACTTATTCAAAATTTCTTTTGCTCTTTTTACAACATCTTTAGGAACTCCAGCCATTTCTGCAACGTGAATTCCATAGCTTTTATTTGCTTTTCCTTCAATAATTTTGTGAGTGAATACAATTTCTTTTCCATCATCGTGAACACTGACTGAGAGATTCTTTATGTTATCTCGAAGTTTCTCCATATCTGTAAGCTCATGGTAGTGAGTTGCAAATAATGTGATTGGCTTAACTTTGTCTGAAAGATACTCAACAATTGACCAAGCGATTGCAACTCCATCATACGTACTTGTTCCTCTTCCAACTTCGTCCAAAATAACTAAGGAATTCTTTGTTGCATTATTCAAAATATTTGCTGTTTCGACCATCTCAACCATAAATGTAGATTCACCACGAGAAAGGTTATCAGAAGCACCAACTCTGGAATAAATTTTATCTACAGGTGTGAATGTAAATTCTTTAGCTGGAACGAATGAACCAATTTGTGCCATTAGGTAAATTAATGCAACTTGCCTGATGAAAGTAGATTTTCCAGACATGTTTGGCCCAGTGATTAAATTAATACATTTGCCGCTTGAGACTTCGAAATTATTTGGAACGAATTCATTGAGAATATCTTCTATTACTGGATGCCGTCCATCAATAATTTTCGAAGAGTCTTTGATTTGAGGTTTTACATAATTATTTTCTCTTGCAAGCTTTCCAAGAGATGAATAAATATCTAATTCAGAAACTATTTTTGCAATATCAGCGATTAGTAACTTAGACTTTCCTAACTTTTCTAAAATGGTTTTGTAGACTTCGACTTCAAGTTTAACTAATTTGTCGTTTGCTGATAGGATTTTTTCTTCTAGTTCTTTAAGTTCTTGTGTGATGTACCTTTCTGCGTTTGCTAGAGTTTGTTTTCTAATATAATCCTCAGGAACTTTTGCAATATGACTTTTTGTAACTTCGATGTAGTATCCAAAAACACTGTTGAATGAAACTTTCAGAGTAGATATTCCAGTTCGTTCGACTTCTCTAACTTGAATTTTGTTTAAATGATCTTTTGAATTCTTAGTTATGCTTTTGATCTCGTCGATTTCTGGGTTAAAACCAATTTTAATTACATCACCATTTGTAAGGTCAACTGAAGATTCTTCACTAATTGCATTTTCGATTAAATCTACAACGGATTGAATTTCTATTTTGCTTTCAAATATTTTAATGTTATCTTCAAACAAACTTCCTGAAATCGCAAGTGATTGTTCTAACTGTAAGAACATATTCAAGCTATACTTCAATGCTAGAAGATCCCTGGGATTCGCAGACATTAGTGCTATTCTAGAGTTGATTCTTTCCAAATCTGAAACTGATTTTAAAATTTCCTGAAGTTCTTCACATTCAAATCGATTATCTTTAAAGTACTCAGTTTTGTTGTATCTTGAGTTTAGTTGATCTGGATTGATAATTGGACGTAGAATCCAACTTCGTAAAGATCTTTTTCCAACTGGATTTACACATTTGTTAATTACTGAATTTAAAGTTGGCGTTTCTTGTCCAGAGGACGTATAGAACAATTCAAGATTTCGAATTGTGTTCATATCCATTTTTAGATATTGATCTTGAACAATGTTAATAATCTTTATTAGGTTGATAGGTTCAGTTCTTAAACAATCTTTTACGTATTTCAAAAGCGAACCTATTGCTATGTATTCATCTGATATGTTTTTCAATCCAAATCCTCCTATTGTTTTTACACCGAAAATATTTTGAACAAGTTTTGTGCATTCATCTTCATCGAAAAAGTTCTTCTTTAATGCATTATGGTAGACATTATTGTTAGATAGCGTTTCTATAGATTCATGGTTTTCAATTACAACAACTTCTTTGATATTTGCTCTTCGAATTTCGTTAATCAACTCTGTTAAATCTTTTGAAGATAAAACATTGATTTCTGACCCATTAACATCGAGGTAAGTAAGGTAATTAGTTTCCTTTGTAATCCAAATAGAGCCTACAAAATTACTCTTATCACTCTGAAGGGATTCTTCGTCTGTAATTGTTCCTGGTGTAATTATCTTTGTAATCTGCCTTTCGACTAATTTTCCAGGTGTTGCTTCTTCAACTTGATCAGCAATCGCTACTTTGCAACCAGCATCTAAAAGCTTAGGTAAGTAGTTATCTAAAGCGTGGTGGGGGATTCCAGCCATTGGTCTTCGATTATCATCCTTCCCACGACCTGTTAGTGTAATACCGAGAATATTCGCAACTTGAATTGCATCATTATCGAAAGTTTCGTAAAAGTCACCAAGACGAAAAAATACGATGTAGTCTTTATAATCGACTTTAATCTTTTCGTATTGTTCCTGCATTGG
The DNA here is from genome assembly GCA_963169855.1 of Patescibacteria group bacterium. Classification (GTDB taxonomy): domain Bacteria; phylum Patescibacteriota; class Dojkabacteria; order J137; family J137; genus KLAP211. Next base: position 46,314 of record CAUJCN010000002.1, on the reverse strand, counting down.
TGTCATTAAAGAAAGACTAAAAACATAAAGTTATAAATCCGAAACCTATTGAATAAATGCCAAATTATAGAACAATAAGTCAAAATTCTGAATACAAATAATTTCGAATTTAAGATTTAGAATTTCTAGTTTGTATCCTTATCCCTGTATATTGCGTCTTCGTACTGAATTTCTTTCTCACCTTGTTTTTTAACACCTTGCTTTGTACTTTTTTTAGTAGCAGCTTGATATGAAAGGATTAAAACAATAGCTATAACGATCAAAACGAAAATAAACCCACAACAACAAATTGCAACAGTTGAAGTAAAGAAATCAAACATAATTTTAATGTAAACATGTCATTATAATTCAGTTTACGTTTTTTGCGAAGCAATACTTCTTAATACAACCAAGTGCTTTTTGTCGTCAAAAAGTGACGATAGTGTACAATATAGTTTGTTTAAAAATAATTTTATGGAACAGGTAACACAAGAAGAGTTATCAAGAGATGAGCTACAGTCATTGATTGATAGTAACATTCCTTATTTATCAGCAATTGCAACAGAAGAACAAAAAACTTTTGTTTCTCCTATTGAATCTTTAGTATCAATCGCAAACAAATTTAAGGTTTTTCTTCAAAATGGTTGTGGTATTACTGATGAAATAAAAGTTGATCTTCTGATTGAACTTTTTAGTGAAGCAGCTAACTATATTGGTGCTAGAACTCCAGGTGAAATTTTATCTAAGATTTCAACTCGTAACACAACAAATTTTAGCGTTACAGCAGAAACTGACTTGGTGTATAAGTTACCCAAAGTTGAAAATTTGGACGAAGATTTGTTAGAAATTCTTTGCAGTAATGTCTTCTTATCAGCTGCAATAGATCTCTTAAGAAAAAGATCTGTAAATAACAACTTTAAAGCACTTGTTGAGTTTATTCTTAGCTCTTACGTTGGAGCATACCAAAAACCGGATACAGCGGAGTTAGACGTTGGTAGACCAAAAATAAAAATCACAAGCGAAGTTGTTTATGCCTATTTAGTAAACAAGTTTGCGAGCCCAGGTCTTAGAGAAGTAATTACTGCAACTTACGGAACTGCAGATTGTACAGTTAGTGAACGAATTCTATTCGACGATATTTGCAATCAGATCGAAGCTTAATACCGATTATTCCCATTTGGTTTTGAACCGATTTGATGTATAATCTTTTCAAGCTAATTGGGATGTAGCTCAATGGTTGAGCAAGTCGCTGTTAACGACAAGGTTGCAGGTTCGAGTCCTGCCGTCCCAGTAAGTATATACTTAAAATCTTCTTTTTCTACCAGCTCCTTTTTTCAAGTTAGTATATTTTCTAAACTCACATCCTATTCCTTCCCAGTTCTCTGCAGAAAGAGGCACTTTTCTATCATTCAAGGTTAGATAGGGAAAGGATTTTAGTTCGATATTCGGAAGTTCATTCAACCCTGAATTTATATCATTTGATTTAACCAATCTTTGTAAAGTTGGTATTGCTCCTGGACCTACATGAAAATCTTCAAATAGGTTGATTAGTTCAGGAAATTGATAAGCAACATCAATCAATATTTCAGTCCAGTGGAATTTCAAATTGAACTTAAATAAAGGTAGTATTTCTTTTAATGACGAATTTACAGTTTTGTTTTCGAAACTTTGAAGTAATTCAGAGATTTCTGGAATTACTAATGGTAAATAAAAACAGAAGAATTCCTCTCTGGTTGTATATTTACTCCGTTGAATGGTACTTATTGGGAAGATGTATGCTGTTCCGTATTTCGGACGCGAATGTTTACTCAGATTATCGAAAACTTTTCTATTGTTAGAGTCGTCAAAAGACAAGTGGCCTACCTCTGATATAGTTTCGGGTCTACATACAAATCTATGAAAAGCTAAATTTAAAAGCCACAAATCAAAATTACTCTTTAAATTTGAAATGTCCTTATGAATAGTAATAGTTTGCTTATCGAGCTCTCTATAAATATTACAGAATCTATAGTTGGATAAAATCTGATCAGATGTGAACGGTTTTGGGGAGTTTGAGATTTTCTTTTCCCACACATACATTCTCTCTGAAATGAATAACTCAATTTGAGAAAGCAGAGAAAAGTCTATGATGGAGTTATGCGGCTTGTCAATTTTAAAGTTTGAGTGCTTTTCCCAATGGGAATAGAGTTTTTGTAATTCTTCCGGAATCTCCATTTTCGAATTTTACATTATTCTGTAAAGAAATTCGAAAATTTTTACCTGCAGTCAACAATGAAAATTTCTTTTACTGTCAATCCATCAAAGCTCTTAGGCACTATATATACTATTTAATTTAGATTTAGTAATATGTAAACCAGAATAAAATATGAAAAAGTATTTAATAATAGATTTTGATAGCACAATAAACAAACTTGAAGCTCTGGATGAGCTAGCAAAGATTGTTGACCAAAAGAACGGTTCAAATGATATATCTAATCAAATTGCTTGGATTACTGAGTTGGGAATGAAAGGTGAAATTGATTTTAAAGAATCTTTGAGCCGAAGAATGGAAATCTTATCTTTCAATAAAGTTGACCTCGGTAAACTGATTGATGTATTAAGATCAAACTTTACAGATTCGTTTGTTAATAACAAGGATCGAATAATAAAAAGATCTGATGAAATTATAGTAGTTTCTGGAGGATTCAAGGATTTCATTATCCCTGCACTTGACGGTTATGGAATAAAGTCTGAAAACATTTACGCCAATGAATTTACTTTTGATGAAAAAGGAAACTCAAATGGATTCGACACAACAAACCTATTAGCTGATGCATTAGGTAAGGTAAAAGTTGTTCAGAATTTTGATTTTAGTGGTTACTTTGTTGCAGTTGGAGATGGCTTTACAGATTACCAAATCAGAGAAAAAGGCTCAGCAGAAAAATTCGTTGCATTTGTTGAAAACATAAGTAGACCGTCAGTTACAGTAAAGGCAGACTATATCGCACATAACTTCGATGAAGTATTCGAGTACTTCGACAGCATTCAAATTATTCAAACTCCTAACTAATTATAGTAGAATACCTATAAAGGTACTCTAATTGTTAAATATATCTTATGGAAGAAAAAACAGTTATTGTTAGGAGAATCAATCCGTTCTCATTATTAATAAGCAGGATCAGCAGTTTGATTTGGCTAGTAATCGGATTAATTATGTTATTACTCGCTGTTAGAATCGTTTTTCTACTTTTAGGAGTTGCAAATACAGGATTTGTTACTTGGATTTACCAAACATCAGATTTCTTTGTAGCACCTTTCGTAGGTATTTTCCCTTCGACAACTTACAACGGAAGTTTCTTTGATGCTGCTGCACTAATAGCTCTAGCTTTATTTGGAGTATTAGGAATCGTAATATCATCAATTTTAAGTTTTTTTGGTAGAGATTAATTGGAGTCAATAAGGAACAAAACCACAATTTTTGAGATAAACGAACAGTTTCCACTGTTAGTTTTGTCTATCGCAACTTCTCACAAAGAGTGGGCTCATATAAGAAAGGATCTCGAAGCTAAAGTAAGACGAACTGAGGCAGTAATTGAGCAGTTAGAACACGATCAGGAAAAAGGATGGGAAAAAGAACTTAGAAAGTTAGAGAACACTGATTCAAGTGATCCGATAGTTAATTTGTTTCTTCAGTATAGAAAATTCCTTAAAATTACATTAGAAATTTGGAACATGGCTGGAATAGATATTGATTTAGTCGATGACGCTTGGAAAGACGAGTTCAGATTAGGGTTATCTTTATATAAGAGTGGAATCTTCTCATCATTTTTCCGAATTAATAAAGATGCCGAAAGAATAGTCAGTACTGTTATAGGTGATATTAATGCTGATGGTTCGGGCGCAATTCCAACCCAATTTCTAAGCACAATAGAAGGTTGGATTAACAAACTGAGCGTTGTAAGAAGTCCAGACACCGATAGACCAAAGTTATACCAATATTTTGAGGCAATTAAATCTATGACGGACTCATCAGAAAAAACTAGACTTATGAATTTAGTTAAAAAGAAACTTAGTGAAACTGATTTCTCGGTTTTCAACGGAGCTTAATCCTTTACACATAAACCTTTTCGCTGTAAAATCCTCTCAATTACATAAAAACTATGTCTATACAATTTCCAACAGGAAGCGACCAGAAAATTACCTTGCTGAGATGGAAGAGGATATTTTATCTCAACTAAGGCAAGAAAATCCTCATAAAGTAATGATTAGAAATTCTAACGGAGGAAGTCTAGAACTCGAGATTCTTTAATGAATTTATAAGTGATAAAATAATTTATATTAAATAAGAACTATGTCAAACATATTACCAGAAGCAGAAAAAACTCAAATAAAAGACCTTTCGTACAAAGTTAATAGTAATGTGAATGTTGAAGCTTGGGTTTTTAATAGTAGATCTTCTGGTAAGATTGCTTTTATTCAATTAAGAGATGGTTCTGGATTTACACAAGCCGTTGTAGAAAAATCTAAGGTATCAGAAGAAACTTGGAATCATGCAGAGAGCTTAACTATAGAGTCATCTGTTCAAATCTCAGGAATTGTATCGAAGCACCCAAAGTTCGAACAATTTGAACTTCAAGTAACAGAAATTCACCCATTAAGCATTGCTCCTGAGTATCCAATCGGTAATAAGGAACATGGTCCAGACTTTCTGTTCGAAAATAGAGATTTGTATCTAAGATCTAAGACCCCTTGGGCAGTATTGAGAATTAGAGACCAGGTTTTCAGAAGTGTTACTAACTTTTTCTACGAAGAAGGCTTTGTTAGATTCGATACTCCTATTCTACAACCAACAAGTGCCGAAGATACAAGTCAGCTTTTTGAACTAGATTACTACGAAGATAAAATGTACCTAACTCAATCTGGTCAGCTTTATTTAGAAGCTGGAATTATGGGATTAGGGAAGGCTTACGATTTTGGTCCCGTCTTCAGAGCTGAAAAGAGTAAGACTAGAAACCACTTGTCGGAATTCTGGATGATGGATGCAGAAATGGCATTTTACGATCAAGATATGAACGAAGACGTTCAGGAAAGAATGGTAAAAAGAATCATTAAAGATACACTAGAAAACTGCAAAGAAGAACTTAAGGTATTAGAAAGAGATACAGCAATATTAGAAAGATGTGTAAATGAAAAATTTATTAGAATGAAGCATTACGATGCAAAGAAATTCCTAGAAACTGAGAAAGGAATGACTGTAGATTACAACGATGACATGACAACTGAGGAAGAAATCGCTATTGGAAATCATTACCAAATCCCAGTGTTTATTGAAGACTATCCATTTGCTGTAAAAGCTTTCTATATGAAGCGATACACAGATGAAAGAGGCATGGAAAGAGCTAGGAATGCGGACTTAATTGCTCCAGAGGAGGCTAGAGAAATTATTGGTGGAAGTCAAAGAGAAGACGATTATCAGACTCTATACTCTGAATTAGTAAATAGAGGTTATAAATTGGAAGACTACGAATGGTATTTAAACGTTCGAAAGTTCGGAAGCGTTCCTCATGCAGGATACGGTTTAGGTTTAGAAAGAATGGTTAGGTGGTTATCTGGTGTTCACCATATTAGAGAAACAATTCCATTCCCAAGAACAACAATTTTGAAGAGACCATAGATTCATGAAAGTCTCAATTCAAGGTAACATTGGTTCTTTTTCCCACATTGCATCGACAACTCTATTCGGTTCTGGAATTGAACTTATTGAACGAGACTCTTTCAAAGAAGTCTTTGATGATTTACGCAACGACCGAACCGAGATTATTGTTATTCCAATTGAGAACTCAACATACGGTTCAATTTTCCAGAATTATGATTTACTAGGATCTAATGACTTTGAAGTATTTAAGGAAATTTATCTAAAGATTAAATTTCATTTAATTGGGCAACCAGAAAGTAAATTTGAAGATATAGCTGAGTTGTATTCTCATCCAGTTGGGTTAGGACAGATTTCAAAGTTTCTAGAAGAAAATAGACAAATAAAAGCTATTGAATTTCCAGATACTGCAGGTGCTGTAAAAATGGTAAAAGATTCTAAGGTTAATAGTAAGGCAGCAGTTGCAAGTAAGTTTGCAGCTAACATCTATGGAATGAAAATTCTCCAAGAAGACATTCATGAAAATAAAAATAACTACACTAGATTCTTCGCTTTACGAAAGTCCAACTATGCTAAAGCTTCGTTGGATAAATCAATTCAGTTTGAAAAACCTAAGACAACAATTCAGTTTCAACTTGGTGAAGAGTCAGGAAGTTTATATAAGTGCTTAGGAGCTTTTGCTAATAGAGATTTAGCTTTAGTGAAAATAGAAAGTCGTCCAATTATTAATACACACTGGGAATTTACATTCTATATGGATATAAGAGGTGACGTTAATAGTAAGGAAATGCAGGAGGCTTTAGAAGAAATGAAAACATACGCTAAAGATTTTAGAGTGATAGGATGTTATGATAAAGGAGTATACATAGATACATAATTATGAATTCATTAGAAATACCTACAATCCCGGGAATGCTGGAAACAGTTGAAAAAGTTAAGTCAGGAGAGATAAAAGTTGTAGAATTGGTAAGAGAACATCTAGAAAGAGCACATTCAATTAACCCACAAATTAATGCATTTATAACAATCTTGGATGATGCAATTGCACAAGCTGAAGAATTAGATAGAAAGATTGAAACTAAGGATCCCGAAGTAATGAGTAAGAAATTATTAGGAATTCCTTTCACTGTTAAGGATTTATATTTGGTTGAAGGAACAAGAACAACTTTCTCATCTAAGTTTATGGAGGACTTTGTCGCACCATACACATCGACTGTGGCTCAAAAATGCTTAAATGAAGGTGCTATTCTGGTTGGGAAATGTAACTCAGATCCTTGGGGATTTGGAGGAAGCGGGGAGAATTCTGGATACGGAGCTACTAAGCATCCTATGGACTTTACAAGAACACCAGGAGGCTCAAGCTCGGGTTCAGCAGCATCATTACTAGCTGGAGTTGGATTTTTTGCTTTAGGAACTGACACTGGAGGATCAGTGAGATTACCAGCATCTTTCTGCGGATTGTATGGTCTTAAACCAACATATGGAAGAAATTCTAGATTTGGAATTGGCGCTATGGGTTCTTCATTCGATACACCTGGATTCTTTACAAGAATTATTGAGGACATGGAAGTTTTAGAAGAAATAATGGCTGGAAAAGATGTGAACGATGCTACAACTGCTGAAGTTTTATACAAAACTTCAGAAAATTCAAAACTCAAAGATCAAAAGATTAAAATTGCTATCCCAAAGGAGTTTTTTACTGAGGACATTTCCGCTGATGTTAAGTCACAATTGGACGCATTTATTGAAAAATTAAGAAAGAATCCAAACTTTGAATTAGAAGAGTGCTCATTGCCATCAGCTAAACATGCACTTGCTGTCTATTACATTCTTGTCCCAGCAGAAATTTCTTCGAACAGAGCAAGATATGATGGAGTTAGATACGGAAAAAAGGTTTCCGATAATTACGAAGAAAACTTATTTGGATCAAGAAGTAGGTACTTTGAAGATGAAGTTAAGCGAAGAATCCTTGTTGGAACTTATGCTTTAAGTAAAGGTTATTCCGATAAATATTACAAACAAGCAAGTTTAGTCCGAGCTAAGATAGCAAAAGAATTCGAAGAAGTTTTGGGTAAATTTGATTTCATCTTATCTCCAGTTTCACCAGTTTCGGCATTCAAATTGGGTGAGAAAATGGATGATCCTGTGCAAATGTATCTAGTAGATATATTTACAGTTACTGCTAATATTACAGGTAACCCTGCTTTAAGCATCCCAGTTGGAAATGATTCGAATGGATTACCTGTAGGAATTCAGCTTATTGGTAGTAAATTCTCAGAATCGAAAATCTTCCAAGCTGCTAAGCAGTTTACAAACATTGACTGATTAGTTTATCCTGTATTGTATAGCACTTTTTTAACCAATGGCTGAAGTACGGGCATATAAAACTAAATTCTCTTCAAACAGGAACATAACTGGATTATTGATTAAGATTGTCTTTCCTGTTTTCCTACTAACTCTCGCAGTTACTTTTTTGCTATTAATTAGTTACGGCAAAGGAAGCATTGGAATTGTACAGGCAGATATTTCGACGGAATCAGAATACAATTTTGTTTCTTACACAGTTACATCAGAAGCTCCTAAGTTAAACAAATTTGACGATCAGAACTATCAATTTAACTCGGCTTCTACTTTGTCTGACAGAAGAGGCTACCTTTTTGATTTGTATTTTCAAGAAAACAATTCACCATTGTATGGAACAGGAGATCTTTTTGCAGCCGCATGCGATGCGTATGGTGCTCCAAGAGAATGTGTAACTGTGGTTGCAATTGCAAAACACGAAACAGATTTGTGCAAATATCCAAATTCTTACGAAATGAATAATTGCTGGGGCTGGGGTGGTGGTGGAGAATACAGAGTTCACTTTAACGATATTGGAGAAGGTATTTTTACAGTTACTCGTGTTTTGGTTCAACAATACGGAATTCGTTACATGTTAGAACCAGCTTTAATGGAAAGAGTCTTCTGTGGACCAGATCCTGAATGTCATCAGTGGGGTTACAGAGTTAGAAGCCTTATGACAGAGCTACGAAATTTTGCTACAAACAAAGGAATCTCACTGGAGTAAATCAACTGCTGTCATGGTGAGTTCATATTTCGACAAGCTCAATATGACAATTTGACTAAAGAATATCGCTCAACTTCTTAACATTTTTCATTGTTTCAATCTTTGCAAATCCCATTCTCTTTGCTTCTTTTTCTCGCTTATCTTGCAGTAATACTTTTCTAATTTCTCCTGTGAGTCCAACTTCTCCAAAAGTTACTGTATCATTTTTGATTTTCTGACTTTTGATTGAAGAAACAATGGCTTTGATAATAGCCAAGTCTAAAGCTCTGTCGGAAGTTTTTAATCCTCCAGTAATATTTACGTAAATATCATATTCACCAGTAGTTAATCGCAGATTCTTATCGATCACCGCCAAAAGAATATATAGTCTGTTTAAATCGTATCCTGAACATGCTCTTCTTGGATTACTGAAATATGTTTTTGTAGCTAATGCTTGTACTTCGATAACAAAAGCTCTGTTACCTTCTAAAACCATTGAATAAGCTGAACCCTCGCTTTCTGGCTTGTCTTTACTGAACAAATCTTTAGTATCCATTAATTCTTTTAGTCCATTTTCAGTCATTTGGAAAAGACCAACTTCGTCTGTTGGACCAAATCTATTTTTCTCTACTTTTAGAATTCTTAAATCTGAAGTTTTATCACCTTCGAAATACATTACAGTGTCTACAATGTGTTCTAGCAACTTTGGTCCAGCGATTTCCCCAGACTTTGTGACGTGTCCAATGATTACTGTAGTAATTCCAAAAGCTTTCGAAAGATTAGTAAGCATGCTTGTACACTCACTAACTTGAGAAACTGATCCTTGCATCGAAGTCAGTCCTTCGCTGTAAACTGTTTGAATCGAATCGACAATTAGAACATCAATCTTGTCTTTGTTTTCTTCAATGTAACTCGAAATATGGTTAATCTCGTATTCCTGAATGAAGTCGACGTTGGTTGCTTTTAGCTTTAGTCTTTTAAGCCTTTGGTAAATCTGTTCAGGAGATTCTTCTCCACAAATGTAAGTAACGTTATATTTTTGCTCAGAAAGTTTATCCGCAAGTTGAGAAGACAACGTTGATTTTCCAATTCCAGGTGAACCAGATAGAAGAAGAACTTGGCCACGAACGAGTCTGCCTCCTAATGAATTATCCAATTCGGCTATTCCAGTTTGAATTGATTCGAAACTTCCTTCTTTAAATTCGAATCTTTTAATTTCTCTAGTTACTTTAGTTTCTTTCTTTCCTCTTGATCTAACAACACTACTTTCGGACTTTGAAGAAGATTCTTGAATAGTTCCCCATTCCTGACATGCATCGCATCTACCTTGCCACTTTGAGTATTCTTTACTGCAGTTTGTACATTTAAACATAAAATTATAAATTGTTGTTCAAAATTTTCGAGATCTGAATTTAGATATTAGTTTTAATTTTCAGTATAATGATACTAGATATACTTATTATCTCAAAATTAATGAATGGAAAATTCTTTCTTGGATTAATCACAGGAATGCTTTTACTTTGCATGCTTTGTTTCTGTTGCTTTATTATTACAGCAGTAGTTTTGTGGAATAATTCAACGTTCCAATCCTCGTTCAAATCTAGTTATTGTTATGGAATCGCAGAGCAAGGAATGAAACCTAGCGAAGATCCACTGGGAATTTGCAGATAGTACATGTCCAATCACTTTATAATTATTATTTACATTCTATGAATCCAACTCTAGTTAAGGTTCTTCGAGTTATCCTCGCTGTATTTATTGGACTATTCCTTTTCTTCTTAGGAGTCTTCTTTGGAGCAAGGTTATTCCCAATGGTTAAGGAAGTTATAGTTGAAGTTGATAGAGACAATAACGATACCTCCAACGACGAAACTCCAAACGATAACAATTCTGGTGATGAGGTTCCTGATGAAAACGTATTCGCTAGATACACAGTTGCTTGCGGAGATTTCTATACTCAAAGCTACGAAAACGATGATTATGTAAACAACGACAATCAAGTTTTGGCACTAGACTCAATGGCTCAAGATTTAATTATTGAAGCAGGATTTGCTGGTCAGACAGTTCGAGGCTTAATGAAATGCGAAACAAATGCACCTGAAAGTGTAATTTCTTCACAATTTTATGTCTATGTATCTTGTCTAGAGAACTGCGTTGTTCCAGTAGGTTACGGGGTTGGATTTATGGATGGTGGAGATTTTGAACAAGCTTACTACCAAACAGAATACGTTTTACCTTACGGAATTTGTAACAGAGTGGTTGAACTTAACTCAAATCCACACATAACAGTTGAGTGTATGGGTGGAGACGGTGGTTTTGGAGCGAAGGAACTTGTACAGTTTGACTTGAGCTCAAATTCTGGTGTAAGCATGCATTACGAAGAGGAATCTGTAGATATGTAATTGAGCACGGGATAACTAAATCCCGTGTTTTTTCTATAGCCCGAAAGTGTTATCATTACTGGTAATTATCACTATTTCTATATGAACAGGTACACGCCAAAAGACATCGAAAATAAATGGATTAAGAATTGGGAAGAAACAAACCTGAATACAACAAAAAAGGAATCTGGGAAAGAGAAATTCTACTCACTTTATTCGTTTCCTTACCCAAGTGGAGATGGATTACACGTTGGTCACGCAGAAGGTATGGTAGCAAACGATATTGCTGCACGATACAATCGAATGAAAGGAAAGAACGTTTTAATTCCTATGGGCTGGGACTCTTTTGGACTGCCTGCAGAAAATTATGCAATTAAAACTGGCGTACCCCCTCAAGAAAGTACAGAAAAAGCAGTTAAGAACTTCATAGAGCAGATTAAGAGACTAGGAATCTCTGTTGACTGGAATTTAGAGCTAGGAGCACACAGACCAGATTACTATAAATGGACTCAATGGATTTTCTTACAATTGTACAAAAAAGGATTAGCTTACAAAAAGAACGCACCTGTAAATTGGTGTCCTAAAGATCAGACTGTCTTAGCTGCAGAACAAGTAATAGATGGTAGATGCGAAAGATGCGATACATTGGTAGAAAAGAAAGATATGTACCAATGGTTCTTTAAAATTACTGACTATGCCGAACGCTTAGTTAAAGATTTAGATAGAGTTGATTGGCCAGAAAGTACAAAAGCAGTGCAAAGACACTGGATTGGCCAAAGCGAGGGAACAAATGTTAAGTTTCCGATCTCAAATTCCGAATCTCAAATTGAAATATTTACTACCAGAATAGATACTATCTTTGGTTGTACGTTCTTGGTTGTTGCACCTGAACATAAAATCATTCAAAATCTCAAACCTCAAATTTCAAATCTTCAAGAAGTTGAATCATATATAGAAAACGCAAGAAATAAAACTGAATTAGAAAGACAATCACAGAAAGATAAAACTGGTGTTGAAATCAAAGGTGTGAAAGCAGTTAATCCTTTCAACAACGAGGAAATACCAGTGTTTGTTGCAGACTATGTTCTAAATACTTATGGAACTGGTGCAATTATGGCTGTACCAGCACACGACGAAAGAGACGGCGAGTTCGCAGAAAAATACGGAATTAATAATATTGAAGTTATTACCGCAGAGAATAAGAAAGATAACGAACGGCTCACAGAGTACGGGACTTTAATCAACTCTGGAGAATTTACAGGATTAACATCAGAAGAAGCTACTTCTAAAATGCAATCTTGGGTTGAAGAACAAGGAATTGGATTCAGAAAAACTACATTTAGATTAAGAGATTGGTTAGTTTCTAGACAAAGATACTGGGGATGCCCAATTCCAGTTGTTTATGATCCAGAAGGAAATCCTCATGCAATGGACGAGAAGGATTTACCATTAGTATTACCAACAGATGTAGACTTTAAGCCAACAGGTGAATCTCCAATCAAAGGCTCTGAGTCATTTAAGAAACTTGCTGAAGAAAAGTACGGAAAAGGTTGGTATTTTGAGCCAGATACAATGGATACATTTGTAGACTCAAGCTGGTATTTCTTAAGATATGCAGATAACGGTAACGACAACGAAATCTTCACAAAAGAAAATGTAAACTACTGGAATCCTGCAGATCTATACATGATTGGTGCTGAACACACAGTTCTTCACTTAATGTATGCTAGATTCTTTACAAAATTCTTATTCGACGAAGGATATTTAACTTTCGATGAACCTTTTGCAAAGCTTAGACATATGGGAATTATTTCCGGTCCAGATGGAAGAAAGATGAGCAAACGATGGGGAAACGTGATTAATCCAAACGACGAAGTAGAAAAATATAGTGCAGATACAGTAAGAATGTACGAAATGTTCATGGGACCATTGGAAGAACCAAAACCATGGAACGATAGTTCAGAAAGTGGAGTATTTAGATTCTTAACAAGAGTTTGGGATCTTTCTGCAAAGGTTCAGGATAATGTCGAATCATCCAAACAGGAAGCTGAAATTAATAAACTAATAAGCAAAATTGAAAAAGATACTGAAAGTCTTGCCTTCAATACAGCGATTGCTAAGTTCATGGAATTTGTAAACTTCGCTGCAAAAGAAACCAGTTTATCAAAATCCGTGTTTGAAATTTTCTTAAAACTACTTGCTCCATACGCACCATTTATTACAGAAGAACTTTGGAGTAGTTTTGGACACAGCGAGTCTATACACTTACAATCATGGCCGATAGTCGATGAAAGTAAAATCTTGAGAGAAGATGTAAATCTAGCAGTTCAGTTTAATGGAAAGAGTAGAGGACTAGTTGTAGTGAATCCTGAAGCCTCTGAAGAAGAAGCTATGAACCTAGTTAAAGCCGATGAAAGACTTTCAAAATACATTACTAATGAACCTAAGAAGATAGTTTACGTTAAAGGTAAAATTCTAAATATAGTTCTATAACATGAAAGTCTGCATATATAATGCAATTTCAATTGACGGATTTATAGCCGATGAGCAAGGCGATACTTCTTGGGTTAACGACGTAAAGGCTTATGAAAAAGAGCTTTCCAAAAACTCGGTTGTAATTTACGGAAGAGTTACTTACGAAGATTTAGTTGCCCTAGAACAGTTCCCTTTTGAGAATATTAAAAACGTAATTCTTACCTCTAAACCTAAGGATTTCGATTACAGAGTTGCTGAATTCACTGATCTAAAACCCGAAATACTAATAAAGCAACTTGTATTTCAGGGTCACGAAAATATACTAATAGCAGGTGGTGGACTAACAAACTCAACATTTTTAGAAACAGACCTTGTCGATGAAATTATAGTGGATATTCATCCAATCATTCTAAGTTCAGGCGTTAAACTTTTTGACGATTTGGAACTAAAAGTAAATCTCGAACTACTTAAAACAAAGAAACTTAACGACGGTATAGTCCAACATCGATACAAGATCGTAAGAGAAGAGGAATCAAAGTAATATGCAAATTACCTCAATACAGCAAGCTAAAAAAGACGAAGAAAAAGTAAATGTATTTCTAGATGGAGAATTTTGGAGCTCATTTACAAAAGATGATTTAGTTAGATTTGGACTACATAAAGGATTAGAACTTTCGTTGCAAGAAGCTGATGACTTAAAGAAGAGATCAAGATTATCAAAACTCAAACTTCAAGCTCTTAGGAAGTATTCTGGAGTTCTTAAATCTGAAAAAGATATCCGTACTTACCTATACAAGAAAGAACTTGAAAAAGATGAATTGGAATCTGTAATTGAGTACCTTTACAGTCACAATGTTGTAGATGATGTAAGGTTTGCACAAGTTTTTACAGAATCGAAGTTAAGAGCTAAGAAATATTCTATAAATAAAATCAAAGCTGAATTAAAGAAAAAAGGAATCTCAGATAAAATTCTCCGAGAAATCGATCTGCTAAACGATTCTAACGAAGAAGTAGAGTCTATCAAGAAGTACATACAAAAAAATTCAATGCTACCTAAAGAAAAGTTGATCCAGCGACTTTTAATGAGAGGATTTCAGTATTCAAACATAAAGCCAAATCTCCCTAAGTAATATCCTATAGTGGCTAGAAATAGTGTAAAAATGTTATAAGCAAAGCTTTCAACATGTCACAAAATATACTATAGGCATGTTATAAGCAAAGCTTGAAACATTTATAAAAATTACTGGTATGTTACAAGCGAAGCTTTCAACATGTCACAAAATATACTATAGGCATGTTATAATCTTATCGATTCATTCCGTTGGACTACTCGATTTGCGAGGCTAGTTGGGTTTACCCGACGAAGCTTTAGCGTAGTCGGGAGGAAAGTCCGGACTTTAATTTGGTCTCGTACGACAAACAGAAACTTTTAAAAGCCTGCAAGTTAACGAGATATGCACCTTTAAGCTGATACGACGAACACTTGTATCAGAATATAGGCTGGGAGTGATCTCAGGGAGAAAAGGGCAACAGAAAGATACTGCCCGACTAAGCCTTTGGCGTAGTTGGGTGATGGTGAAATGGTGGCGTAAGAGACCACCGGACTAAATAGTAATATTAAGTCGCTGGTAACCCCTGCATAAAGCAACCTGCCATTGGCGGGGCATAGAGAAATTGTCCTTAAAACAGAATCCGGCTTATGAGAATGAACATATTAAAACCGCTAATTGGCGGTTTTTTTATTGATTTGTTTCTATAGGTAATCTAATATGAAGATATGCGAGAAAGAATTAAAGACCTAATTGAAATTCATAAAGGAAAGATTCCAATGTTTTTAATAGCAGCTGTAGTTAGCGTTATTGGCGGAAAGGAGATCTTAACATCGCTTATCAGAGGGGGGACATTATCTGATGAGGAAGCAGTTAATGTTATAGATGTAGTAAGGGCATTGAAAAGTTAACTCAACTCAGGTGGATCTAGGAGGTGGCTCTTACTTAAGATTCAATGAGAAGGTAGTTACTAAACGTGATTATTTACAAAATATTTATTCCTTACTTAGTCTTGTAGGTAGATTTGGTGTTGAATTTCAGGTTCAATCATTAGCAGATGGGAAAACTTTAGCATTCAGCGGTGATTTGCCAACGGATGATGAGCTTTACCAAGCCTTTACGGATGTACTTCAGAACGGAGATCTAGGATCAATAATTACTACAGTTACTATTCCTAACGACGCAATAGTACAAATTGGTAACAGATCCTCGCTACCTAGAATTTTTGAAATTGAGCCTGAAGAGGCGAATTATGTTTTTGATGTTGCGAAAAAACGTTTAAATACTGTTTATGGAGTTGATTCGTCAAAGTACACAATCGATCCTAACTCACCTGAACATACACTCACATTGAAATTCATTTACGATAGTTCTAGTCACGTAGAGATATTACAAACTTCGGCTTTCCAAATCAAAGATGAGAACGGAGAATTTGTAGGCTACATAAGAATTAATCAGTACGAAAATGGGAGACATTCTTTTTATTCAGTTTCCCACCAAGCAATCGACAGTAGAGTTGAATTGAGGAGACCAGGTAGTTATATTGTACCTTACAGCGTTGAAGATATCCTAAACACCCCTAGCTATACCTTATGGAATGTTGATAGGATTATTACGAATAAAGATAGAACTCCAAAAACTACCCAGAATGTACCCTAGACTATAATTCGTATTGTGTAGTTAATGCTTGAATCTCTTCTGTAGATTTCTTTCGAAGCTCACCAAAAGCTATCCCAGATAATTTACTTAGCTAAAAAACCATCATCAAGTAATTGCTTTTAGATTGCAAGTAACTTTCTAATGCATCTTGATATACTACAGTTGTTTTTAATTGTTCTTTATTACTTTAAATTTTTAAGAATATAATTTCGCACCTCAGCAATAGGTAATCTTACCTGTTCCATAGAATCTCTTTCTCGGATAGTAACTGCATTATCGTTTAATGAGTCAAAATCTACTGTAATACAGAAAGGAGTTCCGATTTCATCCTGTCTTCTATATCTTTTTCCTATTGATGCAGTTTCGTCATACTGAGTCATCATATCGAACTTTAGTAGATCTTGAACTTCTCTTGCTTTTGCTTGTAGTTCAGGTTTCTTAGATAATGGAAGAATAGCAGCTTTAATAGGCGCCAAGGATTTTTTAATTTTTAATACTATGCGAGTATCCGCTGGTGTGTCACCCTGAGGCTCTCGAAGGGTCTCTTGAGTCCAAGCCTCTTCTAAAACCATCATTAAACTTCTATTTAAACCAACTGATGTTTCTACAATATGAGGAATAAATCTAACATTTCTTTCCTGATCGAAATAATCAAGCTTCTCACCAGAGAATTTAGTATGCTGGGTTAAATCATAGTCTGATCTAGCGTGAATACCTTCTAATTCTTTAAATCCTCCCAAAGTACCAAAATTGTACTCGATATCATAAGCAGCAGACGCGTAGAAAACCAATTTCTCGTGCTTTTTGAATCTTAAATTCTCAGGATTAATTCCTAGAACATTCACATGCCAGTCCATTCGTGCTTGTTTCCATTCTTCAAAAATCTTTTCTGTATCTTCTGGTTTGTGGAAATACTGCATTTCCATTTGTTCGAATTCTCTTGTTCTAAAGATAAATTGTCTTGCAACAATTTCATTTCTGAATGCTTTTCCAACTTGAGCGATTCCAAAAGGAAGCTTAAGTCTCATTGTTTCTTGGATATTCTTATATTGAAGGTAAATTCCTTGGCAAGTCTCAGCTCTTGCATAAACAACATTCTCATCGTTAAATTGAGCATCAGTAGATCCTAAGTTGGTCTTCAACATTAAGTTAAAGTTTCTAGGTTCAGTTAAATCGTTTCCATCTGGACTTTTAATTCCATTGTCTTTGATAATCTGAGCAATTTCTTCTGGAGTCTTCTTATCCATATCCACTTTTTCACCTTTCTGCTCATAGAATTCTTCAACTAAATGATCAGCTCTGTATCTTTTATGTGTCTTCTTATCTTCAACAAGAACATCAGAAAAACCTGCTGCGTGACCAGATGCAACCCATGTTTTCGGATGCATAAAGATTGCTGAATCTAGCAAGACAACGTCGGATCTTTCCTGAACCATAGCTTTTTCCCATTCTCTTTGAATGTTATTTTTAAGAAGAATTCCCATTGGACCGTAATCAAAGATTGCAGATAATCCTCCATAGATTTCGCTGGAAGCGTATACAAAAGCATTTTCCTTAGCCCATGATCTAAATTGCTCTAGATTTTCTAGTTTTTTCATATAATAAGTTAACTTTCTGAGGTATAGAAAAACCGTCTCAGAATAATATATAAATTACTCTGGGACGGTTAAAAAACTTGGTCATGCAAACTCTTTACGAGCCTGCGGTGAGCTTGTCGAACCGCGGTTCCACCCAGCTTTCCACCTACGCTATAAGCTTCGGAGGACGCCTTATTGTTTAATTTGTAAGCTCCGGCATGCCATTGCCTTCAACGCTAAACTAATTATACTATAAGACTTATTCAATTTCCAAATCTATAGAAACTAGCTCTACTTGATCGCCATCTCTGGCGTCATCGTAATATAGAGATAATGTCGGAATATCTCCTGATTCCAGTTCTGTTAAATCTAAATCAATACTAAAAAGTCCTGCAGTTCCTATGTCACCAGTTGGTATATAAGTAACAAATCCGGAATCGACAACAACATTGTCCAATTCGACATAGTAGTTAAATGTATTTTCGAACATTCCTCTAACAATTCCGTACACTGTTGGCTCATTTGAAACAACAGAGTTTTGGCAAGGAGCTAATAAAATTAAGTTTCCATCTTCAGACACATTATTGCAAACAAGTTTCGAGTACTCACTAAAATCAGGTAATTCTAAATCATCTCCACCTGAAGTTGCTTTAGCCAAGAGTTCTTCTAAGTTAGATAATCTTTGCTCAGTTTGAGACAAACGACCGTTACTATTATGTAAGTTTACAGCCAGTATTGTAGAAACAATTGTTAAAGCAAGAATTAGGATGAAAACTAGAGCAGACAGTAAAAATCTTTTCATAGAGTTTTTGTTAACTAAATATATTCTAGTACATTAAGAAAACTAGTTCTACATTAGAAGTTCCTCTTTTCTTGCACGAATTTCGATTATTGCTCGATCTAATTCAGGAGAACTATGTGTATCTCTCAACGATTCCAGATCTGCATAAATACTTGTTAAGATCTGAACCCGATCTGTTGCAGAAAGCTTGTGTATTGGATTTTCTGGAGTAATCCATCCATCTGCCAATTTGGTTGTATGGTGAAGTATTAACTTCATAACATACAGACAAATATCTTGGTAAAGAGTAAATTGATCTGATTGACTCTGAATAAAAGTAGGTTTTTCCCAAATTGGTGAAACATTCTCTATTGTCCAGTTATTATCTGGTATTGGTAAACCCGAAACTCCCATAATGTAATTTTAACTAAAAAATTCTAGCACTTAAGTTTTTTGTTATGCAAATTACTGCTCAACTCCAAGCGAAAGCACTTCCAAGCAAATTGCTTTATATAACTGAGGTATTGGGTGCAGCTTGTAAAAGTTAAACAAATCCGAAATAACTCTATATCGAACAAAATCTTCGTGATTAGTAATGTTTAAAGCATGTAATACGTTTTCTGTTATGAAACCTGATAGACAGGGTTGACAATGATACTCTTCAAGTTTTTTAATGAATTTTGATATTTGATTAGTAACCGAATCATTATAATCAATCCGAAATTCTGGTTTTGGAACTAAAGTTGCCTGATGTGTAGGTGGGAAATTTAAAACAGAAATATTCATAGCAGTTAAATAATAAATAAATTACTAACTGCTATGATATGCACGAACTATGTTTCTGAATAGTCAATTTTACTTGATCTAAGCTAAATCTTTTAACACTTCATTTGGAAAAATAGGAAGATTCAATGGAACTTCATACTCCTCTGCATATTGTGTTCTCATGTAATAACCAGCTGCACTAGGAAGTGATTCTGTATACTGTTTCAATCTTGGCGTAATCTGAGAACTGTATACTTCGACAACTTTTTGCAATTGATTAAATTCTTCAGAAATATCAACCATTAGATCTACACGAGTTAATGGATTTAAGCCACGACAACTAAGAACCACAGGAACTCTGAATCTTGCACCTAAATGCAAGGCGAAACTGTTGTCTGCTCTTGTAAGAGCGTCTTGTGAAATCACACTTACTTCTCTGTGATCTCTGTGATAGTCATCCTTGTGAGGAATAATTGCCAACACTGGTTTTACCTCTCGAATGATTCTTATCAACTCAAAAAATAATTCAGGACTATATTCGACGTTGTTTGTTGGGATATTCATTCTAAATATCTCTTTTGTTCCAATGATTTCGGTTGCCTTATCGAACTCTGTTTTTCGTATTTGAACAAGTTCATTTTTATCTACATCAACTTTTCCAATTTGACCTCCAGTTTCCCCGTTTGTGAAAAGAACTTCATAAATTTCATAACCTTTTTTTACAAGCTTTAATATTGCACCACCGCAACTAATGTGGTCATCTGGGTGAGGTGTAAAAATTAACACTCTTTTATTTTCATTTTTCATAATAAGGATTTGTAAAGTTTAATTAATTGATCCGCTTGATTCTCAATCGTATAGTTAGACAATACAAAGTCTTTTGCTTTGTCTGCTTTAGATTTTAAATGTAAGTATTTTGTTTTAGATTCCAGAATTTCTTTCATTGATAGAAACAAAGATTCCGTATCACCTGGGATAACTAGATCTGCAAAGCTACCCTCCTGTGTCAATTCACGAAGACCTTCAACTCCAGAAGCGATTACAGGAATTCCTATAGATAGGGCTTCCGCAACTGAGTTACACCATGCTTCTGTTAACGACGGATGTATAAGTACTTTTGTACTTTTTAAGTAATCAGAAATATACCTATTTTCAACATATCCAAGCACTTCTACGGAACTTGCTAGTTCAAAGTATTCAATTTTTTGAAGTACTTCATTCATTAGTTCTCCGTTACCAATAAGTCTTAATTTTGTATTCGGAATTAATTTGTTCAGTTTTGCAAATGCTTCTAATAAACCTTCTACGTTTTTAAGAACTGATAGATTACCAATATAAGTAAAATCGACAACTGATATCGTAGACTCTTTATCACTAGTGGCATTGTTTACAATAGAGATTCCATTATGAACCACGTTTAATTGTTTGTTCAATCCTAAGAAGCTAAGCGTCTCTTTTAAATATACCGATGGTGCAGCTAAAACAAAGTTATCTTGTGACAATAACTTTGTTAACTTATTTAACTGATACTCTTTTTCTATAGATGTTAAACCACCCAAAGCAGAGAAGGGTATATGTTTGAAAGTTGTGCGTAAAGAAACAATAGTTTTTTTATTAAGTTGAGCACATAATTCAATTGCCATCATTGTTAAAGTTCTTAAAGAAAACGTTAAGTGAACATTAACTATATCAGCATTAATAATTTCATCGTTCAACTCGCTTAAACTATTTATGATTTTTATCTCAACACCATCTTTAGAAAACTCAGATTGCGAACTATTACTTTTAATAACTGATGAAATTTTTCTACTAGTTAGAATTCTGTACTGAATTCCTTTTTGAACCAATGCAGACCCAACTCGGCTTACATTAACTTCAACTCCACCACCTTCTGTTGGTGGATAATCGTGTATGTTTAATATTTTCATAATTCAGTTACTAAAATCTGTTTACTAGAAATGTCTAAAACTCTTTTAACACCATCGTCTACTAACGGTATCTGTGATACAAATTCTTTGAGAAGTAGCAATCCTTCTCCGTCTGCAATAAACTCCATCAACTCAAAAATGTTTGCATCCCGCATCTCACCGTTATCGCAAACATAAATGTACAAAGGCGGAGTTAGGATTGTTAATCCTTCGTAAGTTGACGCCGCTTTAGAAATAGTTCCGTTTGGATTTGAGTACGCTCTTACTGCTTGAGTTATGTTTGGGTTTTTGTACAAGAATGTTTCTAATAAATAGATTAATTTTCCACTAATTTTGAAACCCATGTTTATTAACTCTCTTACGGGAAGGTCTAGAACAGTTTGTCCCGACAAGAACTCATTTAAGTTCTTTATAAACGAACAGTTCTGAGCAATTTTCCCATTTGTTGAAACACCTCCAACACTTTGAAAGATTTGTCCATCTGCAGAAACTCCGTGCTCGATGGGCTCATCTTCATTACTTAACGAGCACTCTGGGCAGCAGATTTTCATTACAGGATATCTTGCTAGAAATTCAGAATCAGTATTACTAATTACATCATTTGGAGTTATTGATCCGAACATCTCAGATGCTTTCTCTACAATAAAACTCCCTTGTTTCTGCAAATCCAATTGATTTGAAATAAATTCTGTTGTTTCTTCTCTAGTGGTCTGAATAAGATCGACCAGACTTTTTCCATCTTTTGAAAAGACAGAAACTGGCAAATTGCATACAAACGAATCAATTCTCCTTTGGATGCTTTCTTCACTTTTGCCTTTACTTCTCATTTTCTGAGCAATGTTGTCTATACGCAACTGCGGATCACCAAAGTATCTATTAAAGTGAAGCTCTAACAAACCTCTGTCTAACTTGAAGCCCATCTTTCTCAACCACAGACAAGTATTGTCAGCAGTTTCTCTAAAAGAAGAACCATGATAGAAATTTGTTACAACCTCACCGGTGTATCTGCTAACGAATATTGCTGTTAACACCATTTCTAACGAACGCAAATTCGGAGACGAACTTGATCCGTCGGCGAGAACCAATGTTGGGTTCGCCAAAGCTTCTGCAACCGGAATAGCACCGAATACAGATTGTATTTCTTGTTGAGCTTTGCTCATAAAATAATAATAAAAAATAAACTTCTACATAATCCCGTACGTGTTACGGGAATAAGTAAAATCCTTATAATCCTGAATTCATTTCAGGAATAAAAATAAGGTATAAAAAAACCTCCTTTCCAGGAGGTCTTTTAGTTGAAAAATATTTGCTAACTAACTTACAGCTCCTGGCTCTACAAGGTGTAGATATCTAAACATTCTTGTTGAATGCTTTGACCATGAGTTTGTCAGCTTTAAATTATTTTTCATGCAGTTATTGTAGCACTTTTGTATACGATTGCAATACTATAGGGGAATTTTAAACTTGAACCTCTTCTTCTTTAGTGTAAACTCTGCCTCCTTTCCATTGACCTCTATACATAACTCCATCACCATCAACTCTATGGAATTCAAATTGAGCAAATCTGCATCCTAGCTCCATTTTAAATGGTACTCCAGAAAGATTGATAATTGGAACAACGAATGGCCCTTGGTAACCAGGATCTGCTTTGTAACCTAAAACCATTATTCCATTAGCCAGTACATTGTATCTTGCAACGAATCTAGCCACAATAGTTTGTGGCACATCCATAGTTTCTACTGTCTTGAATTGATAGTATTTATTTGGTTCAAGTGTAAACCAGTTGTCTTCTTGTGCAGGATCGTATTCTGCAACTTTTTTATATTCTCTAGTTTTTCTAGTTGTTTTGCCTAAAAAAGCCTCCGAATTTGGATCCATTTCCCAAATCTCTCCTAACCTTACATCAATCGCCGCTCCTTCTGGTTCTACTAGTCCATCTCCATTACCAATGTCTCTGCCAGTAAGCCAATTATTTTCTAAAACTTCGTTAATAGGAACTATCATGCTGAGAAAGTAACAAATAAAAACCGAAGATCTTTTGAATCCTCGGTTCACATTCTAGCAGATTTTTATTAGTGAGCTACATGTTGAGATGCACAAGCTTCACAGTCGCAATGACAATGTCCTTCTTGATCTTCCTGGCAATTTTCGCAATCGCAATCTTCGCATCCTTCACAGCCACAAGCGCATGAGCTATCAGCATCTAGCTTTGGTAGAAAATCTTCTACATATCTATCTGCACATTCGTTAATAACCTGTTGAGCTACTTCTAAATCGAAGAATCCTTCCACTTTCCCAGTGCCTGGTTTCTTTAAATCTTTGTAATGTTCCCAGTAGTAGGTTGCTTCCTTTACCCAGTATTCGCCTAAGTCAGCAATAGTTTTGATATGATCGACTCTTTTATCATCGTTTAAAACTGCAATAACTTTATCATCAACTTCTCCTCCATCAACGAATTTCATAACTCCAATAATTCTTGCTTCAACAAGTGATCCAGGGATCAAAGGCTCTGCTACATTTACAATAACCACATCTAAAGGATCTCCGTCCAAATCCCAGGTTCTAGGAATTGCACCGTAAGTAAAAGGATACGCTAGACTTGAATATCCAACTCTATCTAATTTAAGATGACCTGTTTCTGTAATTATTTCGTATTTGTTAATTGAGTTTGAGTTTACTTCCACAATCGCATTAACTACAGTTCGTTCTTCGCCAGTGTATGGTGGAACAATGTGTAACAAGTTAGGCATGTATGAAGATGGAGTTATTGGTAGATTTGCCATAATTACTAAAAAATTAAAAATATAAAGATTCAAAGATTAAAATACAAATTTCATTCTTCGAGATACTTGAAAATATCGTGCCATTTAGCTTTAAACTTCTGGCTTTTACATGATTTTATCAAATAAACTTTATTTCATCACCTTCTTTCAGGTACTCAGGAATAACATCTTGAATTATTGTAATCGCATCTTCAAATTGCCCCCTAAAGTTCAAATGAGTTTTTAGTTCGCTAGCATCAATCCATTTATATTCTCTTACCTGATCAACAGCTGGCTTTATATCCATTTCGTTACCTACAAATTCAAGTACAAATGCATCCTTAATTTGTCCTTTATACTTAACTTTACCACTCGGAGTATCGAATTCTCTAAACCCGCCTTTGAAATCAAACGAAAGCTTGTGATTGCTTTGGCCAATCAATCTAAAATTGTTTGGTGACAATCCTAATTCTTCATAAATTTCTCTGTAGAGGTTTTCTTCTGGAGTTTCACTGCCTTCTCTTCCACCACCAACAAAATCAAAATCTCCTGGCTTATAACCAAGTACATTTACTACAAGAAATTTTCCCTGGTTATTAACAATTACTCCTATCGCACCGTATCTGTATGGATAATCTTGATTCATGACTTAAATGCACATTTATTACCATAATATTATATACCAATACAAAATTTTATTCCTGCACTTAGCGATTCTGGCGTATAATAAGTTGTAAATATTAAATTTCAACTATGGGAAACGAAGGACATGTTGTGGCAGTTATTGAAAAAGATACTGCATCAAAATTCACTGAATTAGTAAATCAAGTATGTAAACCATCGGACTTTTACAAATCTGATACCGTTCCAAGAATTAACGGAAACGTAACAGACAAGTTACATTTGACTTTTGTTTTTGGACTTTTAGACGATCACATTAACAGAGATTCAATGAAAACAAGGCTTGACTCCTTAGATGTCAAAACAATCAAATTAGGTAGGCTTTTTGTGAAAACTGGTTTTCAAGGAATGTACAAAGTATTAATGGTAGAAGTTATAGACGAAGATGGTTCTCTAGCATCAATCGCAAAAAGTTTTAATGTTTTTGATCAAGATCCTTTCAGAAGATACGAATTTAAGCCTCGAATTACTTTGGCTTATGTTCAACCAGATTATCAACTGCCTGAAGGAAACTTTGATTATCCAAAGGATCTTCCTATAGAAGAAATCATTTACAAGAACTAATACTTGGAACATATTGAGTAAAGTTGTAAACTTTATTCATGGATTCTTTTACAACTTCTCAAAGAAGGACAATTTACATAACTTTGATAGTTCTAGTTTTCTTGAACATTTTTGCTCTTGCTCATGCATTTGCTAATAACAAAGAAGTTACAAATTCTGTTGAAGATACAACTCAAACTACTAATCAAAATTCTCAAGAGCTTTTTATTGAGCTCCTTACTCCAGAAACAAATCAGTTCGAAACTTCTTCGGAATCTATTACAGTACAATTTAGAACTAACGGAGATGAAGTTTTAGTCAATAACGAAGAATTCACTTCTAGTAGGAATAATGTCTACACAACCATCATAGATTTAGAACCAGGAAGTCAGCTTGTTACCATACAGTCAAAATTAGATGGAAATACTGAAGTTCTCGATATCTTGGTTAACAGAGTTTCTAACTAGATTCCCAATTTCATCTTATCCATAAGTGCTATAATGCTTTGTTATTAATACGATCTTATGAATTTAAAACTTGGAATTGTTGGCTTGCCGAACGTGGGAAAATCAACATTATTTAATGCTTTAACTAAGCAAAGTGTACCTGCAGAAAACTATCCTTTCTGTACAATTGATCCTAATGTTGGGATTGTTGCTGTTGCAGATAAAAGACTGTTCGACATTGCAAATATTGCAAAACCAGCTCGAACTACACCTGCTGTAATAGAGTTTGTAGACATTGCTGGGCTTGTTAAAGGAGCTGCTAGCGGTGCTGGATTGGGAAACAAATTCTTAAGTCATATCAAAGAAGTTGACGCTATTGTTCAGGTAATCAGAGCTTTCGATAATTCAAACATCACACATGTAGAAAATTCTGTAAATCCTACAAGAGATATCGAATTAATCAATACTGAATTAATTTTGAAAGACATGGAGACAGTTGCTAACAGACAAGCTGGAATTGGAAGTAAAGCAAAGTTCGATAAAGTGTTAGGAGCACTATCGGAACATTTGACTGAATTAAGCAAACATTTAGAAGAAGGTAAATTAGCTAAAGATTTCCCATTACCTGAAGACGAAGATGCTGCGAAAGAAAGAAAAGGATTATTCTTGATAACTGATAAACCAGTAATTTTCCTTGTGAATGCAACAAAAGATGCAGACATGGAACCTCTAAAAGAAATCTTAGAGAATCAGAACTACATTACAATGGATATTAAAACAGAATACGATTTAGCAACAATGAACGAAGCTGACAGGAAAATGTTCATGGATGAACTTGGTTTACAAGAAACAGGTTTAGAAAGATTAACTAGAGCAGCTTATGATCTTCTTGGATTGATTTCATACTTTACCGAAGGACCAGAAGAGGTTAGAGCTTGGACAATTGAGAAAGGATGGAAAGCACCTTTGGCTGGAACTGCAATCCATACAGATTTCTTAAAAAAATTCATTGCTTGCGATGTGTGCTATTTTCAAGACTACCTAGACATTGGAGGTTGGAACAATTGCAAGAATGTAGGAAAAGTACGACTAGAAGGTAAGGACTATGTAGTTAAAGATGGAGATATAGTAGTCTTCAGGCATGGATAATATTCTTCTTAGAGAATTTTATAAACGCAACCCAGAGACTGTTGCAAAAGACCTTTTAGGTAAAGTTTTAGTCCGAAAGTTCAATAATCAGATTATCAGCGGAATCATAGTTGAAACAGAAGCTTATCTTGCAATGGATGATCATGCTGCACATGCATTTAGAGGAAAAACTAAAAGCAATAATCACTTTTTCTAGAAGGGGGACACTCATATGTTCATACAATTCATAGCCAACATTGTATTGATGCAGTTTGCCAAGGAAAGGGAGTAGGTGGAAGCGTTTTAATTCGTGCACTGCAACCTTTAACTGGAATAGAAATAATGCAGAAACACAGAGATAAAACTAATCTCAAAGATCTCACAACTGGACCAGGCAAGCTATGCAAGGCTATGGATATAACCAAACTTCAAGATGGAATAGATCTTACAAGTTCTGATTCCGAAGTGTTTATTGCTGAACTTCCAGAGAATTTAGAAAAAGAAGTGATTTCTTCAACAAGAGTTGGCATATCAAAATCCAAAGAAATGGAGTTAAGATTTTGCATTAAAGGAAATCCATATATTTCTAAAAAGTGATTACGGAGTTTCTTCCCTGATTGAGTTCTGATCAACAAAGATAAATGTTATTCCATCAGTATTTAGAAAGTTTTTTAAGAACTCATTTCTAAAGCGCTCCTCAGTAAAATCTTCTTTCAGCTCAATCCTAAATGTATTTTCATCAAGCTGAACAACTCTAAATCTAGAGTCTTCGTACCTCGTTGCTAGAATGTATAATCTAAAATCTATTGGATCAATCGTTTCTTCTCCCTGATAGAATTCATTATTATCGCTTTGAAATAATGGGTTTAAAGGATCAACTTCATTCTCAATTTGAGCAAAATAAGCTTCCGGTGATAAGGATGAATCTTCATCTAAATCTTTTAAAACGATATCTACATCATTTAAAGTCAAGCCTTTTGAATACACAATTCCATTGACTAAATTTCTTAAAGAAATTGTATCACTTATATTATTTGCGACAATTAGTAACACTTTACGACCGTTATTATCGTAAAGTTTATACTGCATTACTATCTGACCATTTGCAGACTCAAGTCTAATTTCTTCTATCCCTTCTGCGATTTGTGTTGGTCTTAGACTGTTCACACCAGAGTAAACAATTGCAAGTGCAAGCATTACTATTATTGCGGTAATAGTTGCCATAACAAACATAGGCAGTGTAATTCTTTGATACCA
The DNA here is from genome assembly GCA_963169855.1 of Patescibacteria group bacterium. Classification (GTDB taxonomy): domain Bacteria; phylum Patescibacteriota; class Dojkabacteria; order J137; family J137; genus KLAP211. The sequence goes on along the minus strand of CAUJCN010000002.1, from coordinate 18,225 downwards.
CTTCTTTTCTTTCTCCTCAGATTCTTTGTAATTAATCTTGTCTTGTTTGTTTAAATTTGTGTTCATAGGCTGCAGAATTTTTTAACCCAAGGAGTCGAATCAATTTCGTTTCCTTCAAAATATGGTGCTGAGATTGCATCCTTGCTAATAATAGCAAAGTGCAAGTGAGCGTTATTAACATTAAAACAACCATCTGCATTATCACTTCTTACACTCCATGGTTCCCAGTTCTTATCTCCATACTTCGTATTCTTTGAATAGTTCGTTTCAACTCCAAGCTTGCCGTCATAAACTTCGGCTAGTTGTTGCCCTTTTGTTACTTTATCGCCTTCGTTTACTTTAAGACCTTCAACATGAACAAATCTCCATAGTCTTCCTGTTGAATCTAGCATATGAATAACAAAGCCACCATCGTAGTAACTTTCTGACTGATCTGGAAGTTTGATGAATCCACAGATAGATCCGATCGGTTGATAGGCATTTACAGTTTCCACGGGATCTCTAATCTCGATAATTGTTCCATCTGTTGGGGCAACAACCTGCTGTCCAGGAGCAGTAATATCTGTGGGCTTCTGTTGATACTGATTATAGATATTATCTTTTGAATGTGAGAATCCGCAAGTTCCAAATGCATTACATCCATCAGAATTCTGAGATATTCTTGTCGGGCTTGTTACAGGACATGAAAATGATCCAGTCATGATGTCTGAATCTGTTCCAGCTCCAGGAATACACTGGAGTGGATTATCACCCTGATACATATAAAGCTGCGGATCTGCTGAGCAAGTTCCCAATGGATTGTCACCTTCTCCATATCCGTCATAACAATCGTTTAGTCTTAGCTCAAAGTGAAGGTGAGGACCAGTTGTCCTTCCTGTTGTTCCAACGTAACCAATTACTTGACCTGCTTTAACTTGCACCCCCGGAACTATTCCTGATTCAACTCGTGACATATGTTGGTAACTTGTCCAAATTTCGTTATCAGTCTGGAATTGCAGATGTTTAATTTTTACAAAGTTTCCAGCACCTTGTGAATATCCAGGAGAGCTTGGATCTTGTGGTGCACCATTTGCCGGTTGCTGAGCAGAGTTATTTATAGAAGTAACAACGCCATCTGCTGCTGCAACGATAGGAGTATTTATAGCTGCAGCTAAGTCAACCCCACTATGTAGGTTACTTCCGTATTTCTGAGATACCACAAGTTGAACACTTGGCATTGGATATTTCAAAGAAATATCTGCATAGTTACAGCCGTCAGTTGGATCGACCTCAATTGGAACGCAGATTTCGCCGCCTGGGCTTGGTCTAATCGGAACTCCTTCACAGATAATAGGATTCTTTTCTGGGTAAGTATTACAAATAGTTTCTACATAAATATCACAATACTTTCTGCCAAACTGAGAACAGTCTCCAAGGTAAGCTCTTGATGCATTAAATACATCGTCTTGTGTCCATTCTGTAACTTGTTTATCAAATGTTCTCGAATCATTCTTCAATTTAGCTGCTGCTGCACAAAGAGCAAATCCTAAATACGAACGTTCAAGTACATCAGCTTTACCTTCTTCTAGATGTTGACCATCTGTATAGTTAATTGCTAATGCATCTAAACATTGTTGAGTTCCTGCAATGTATGGAGGAGAATTTCCACCAAAGCCTCGTCCATCTAATTCTCCATAACCTGTTCCAAATCTTCCTTCATCGTTGAACGGCGCATATTCAGAACCATACCACGAAATATGATGGAACTGTGCTGGACCCCAAACATATTGCCCACTAGATGATCTTCTATATAGTTGTTCGAAAGGCTCACCCTGTACTGTCTTAACTGCAGAAGTAATTTCTCTTTCCATTAATGCAATTAACATTCCTTCTGGAAGCTGCATTGTTGTCTCGATCCTATTTGTAAGTGAAGCTAGTCCAGGTGTCACGTCAGCTAAACTTCTAATTGTTGATTCTCCTTCGGAAGCTGGAGGAGTTGTTGGACTAGAGTCTACAGGAGCAGCGATACACTGCAGTTTACATTTATCACTGATTTGATAACCCCTTCGGCATAATTCTGTGTCTAATACATCTTCAACTCTGTTATCTACAATATCTGTAATACACGACACTTTTGCTGCAGGGTTAATTTTTGATGTTCCAGGAAGCGGGCATAAATTAGCTGCTAATCTAGGATCGTAACCTTGAGCAATCAATTCACTCTGACTGAACTTCTTACAGATATTGACCTGATCACAACTCAATAATGGATAAGACATTGCTTGAGAAGACATGTCGCTTATCAAAATATTTTGTCTATTGAAATTTGGTTTTGAAGTATCAGATGGATCATAAAATGGATTAGTTACTCCACTAAAATACTCACTTAAATTATTAGGATGACTTGAGTTAGGATCAGACAAGTAAACCGACCTAATTTCGTTAATTTGATTTAGATATTCTAAATCTTTAATATACGATTTATTTGTTTTCTGGCTTAATTCTTTTGCAGGCATGAATTGTCGAACAACGTAGTTTGGAGAAGACATGTTAACTTTTTCACCTTCAAAATTCGAAACGTCTTTCTCTGCATCTGTTGTTACATATTGATGCACTACTTGGTTTGCAATATCAGATGTATCTCGTGTAGTTAGTTTTACCTCAACTTCCCATCCATAACCTTCTTGCATAACAAGCTTCAAATCGTTAGTTTTAAATTCACGATTCATTAAATCTTTTAATCTGAATATAGAATCATAAATTCCAGGGATCTCGACTTTAGCATCTATATCATCTAATGTATTAGAATAAACATAAACTCTAACACCTCTGAATCCTGTATCAGGAGGCACGAAATTCAAACATTGATCGGCTACATCAGGTTCTATATAGCAGAAACCTCCGTTTATTCCATCGGCTGACTGGGCACAAGCTGGCAAAGCTGCTCTACAAGAGATTGCTCCAAACGAAGGACTTATGTAAAACTGATCTTCTAATACCTGACAATTTAGTGGATCCAAAGATTCTACTCTCGGTGATGATGATCCATATCGGTTTGCTACCAGTGCACACATTCGACCCCCAGAACCATCCCAAACAGCTTTATTTTGAAGCTGAATCTCAGGACCATAAATATAGTCATCTGCATTACTTACATATCTTCCTGTTGAATTGCAACTCATTGGATAGGTAGGAAATTCAGAAGCTGAATTAAATGTCGAAGGATTGTATGGTCTTAATGCTTGAAGGTCAGACAATAATGCTTTGTCAAAAACAATGTCGTTTGCTAAAACCGTTCTTTCATCTGGTATCTTCCCATCTTTAGAAATTCCACTTGTGCTGTAAGGCACTGATCTAGCTAAACCTTTTCCAGAATCTCCTGCTATATCCGCAATCGAAGAATATACTTCAAGTCCAGGGGAAACTAATGTTTCTCCAACCACATCACCTTGGTGTATATTATCCATGATTATCTCTGATGAGTTTTGGATTGCAGATCCCAGCCACGGCATTGGGTAAGTGATTCCACCAACTGTAATTTTTCCAGCAAATTGATTCAAACTGTCCACTGCTTGATTGCTCTGTGAAGCATAAGCTTCGACATTGTAGGAAGGGAATTGTCTTGTTCTTGTTCCAAACGCAGAATTACTTCCAAAGCTATTTATTGGAAGTCCTATTTGCAAAGTATTTTGAGCATTTGCCGAACAATGTGTTCTACCATTTCCTGCATCTCCACAAACAACTCTATAGCCTGAGCCTCCTGTGACTGCTGCTTTAGTTTCGTAGTCTTCGTCTACAACCGAACAGAAGCTTTCGGCTTTTGCTAAAGAATCAGGGACTGTATCTGCTAACGAACGAGTGGTTGCGTAAAGTGTCGTGTCAAAATTACAGTTTGGGAATGTGATTTTTCGTGAACAGCCCAAAGTCATATCTCTAATAACCTCGGTAGATACTTGTAGTGGTCTTGGTTCAGGTGATAGCTCTTGAAGCTCCGCAATATTTCTAAAAAACAAAATTCCCTCTACATTATCATTAAGACAAAGTTGTTTAAATGAATATTTAAAAGTTGCCATATTGCCATTGAAAGTTCCAAACTCAGTCAGAATGATTGGAAGATCGTATTTCCTACTTACATAGTTTAAGTTGATGCCAGAACCTCCATTTCCGTTTGTAACATACGTTGCAGCGGTTGTAGGTTCATGACTAGGGTCAGTAGAATCTTGATCATAGGCATTACCTAATACATAATCAAAGTACTCGACTTTCAACTCTGTTCCATTTTGCGTTGTAGTCTGCACTCCACCGTTATTTCGTTCAATTGGTCCAAAGAATTCTTTCAAATCATCACCTTGTGTATTAGATAAGTTGAATGCACCTGGTGCAAGATACATTATCCCGCCATTCGCAACCCTCAATTTTTGCAGATAATAACCAGCTTCATTTACAGATCTAACCAAAGTATCATAGTTATCAATTCCAAATGCTTGCATTTCCCCAGCTGTCCCAGGTTCGTTTGGACCTACGAGAGCAACAAATTCATACCCCTGAAGATTAGAAATATCTTCGTTATAAACTTTGTTACCACCAATTCTTCTATCAAGTTCATTAATGATTGCTTTGTAGAAATCTACAATATCGTGTGTAGCAAATTGGCTCTGAAATTCCGCTGCTGCCATTTCTTGTACGTTATCTGGATTTCTTAACAATGGAACATCTATTTGGAAATTACATCCTCCAGGATAACAAAGTCTAACTATAGGAATCATTCCTGCTTTACTTGTATCAATAATGAATTCTGCAGCTGAGCCACTATCGTTCGGATCTGTAAACATTCCTAGTTGATAACCCATATTCAACTGCTCGTTAACATCATTCTTACCGTGAGAGTAGTCAATTACAGACCTCCATGTATTGGAGTCTAAAGCAGCCAAATTAATACCACCTTTTCCAGGAATTAAAGGATTAACCCCTGATGGTCTACATCTATCGGTAGAATCAAAAACTTTCCTTAAAACTGGTTCTTCATTTTGAGAAACAAAAACTGAGGATAGTGCGTTGCTTTGAGTAACTTGAGCCAGAACATTTTCGATAAACCCAAAGGGTCTTATACCTTGTTTAGATAGATCTCGAATTAAGCCTACAGTTGATATCAATCCGATAACAACAACAAGCGCTAAAATTGATCTCGTATAACGTTTAGGAGACTCGTCCATAATCTTACTCATTCTAAAGTATTACTGCTATCACTTCAACGTTATTACAAAAAGCTATGAGCTGTGGGCGATGGGCTTTTAGTTAGATATATTTGATCTTTAGTTTTGAATTTTGAAACTTAGCTCTTTAATCTTCGTGTCTGTACTTCGACATGCTCAGTATGACTCTGCACTTTAGATTTAACTGTAGACCATTATCCTTCTAACTTAGTACTTATGATTTAGAATTTTTCGAATATTGGCAGTTTGGCGAGTAACCTGCTAAAATATATTTTGAAAGGCAAGAAATTAAATATACATTTAGTTTTTTAAAATTAGTACAATTTTAATATGAACATTTCAGAATTATTTTCAAATAGAACAAACGAAGCTCTTCAAAACGCAATTTCAAAAGCTATCGAAAAGAAACAAAGATCAGTTGATACTGAACAGATGTTGTGGGGATTGACGAAAGATAGTGTTGTAATGACTAAAATATTCAAGGAGTTGGGAATCAATGGAGAGGAACTAGCAAATCAGCTCGAAAGATTAATGCCAGAAGGTAATTATCCTACTCAAAATCCAACCTTCTCGCCAAGAGCTTCTCAAGTTGTTCAATTAGCATACCAAGAATCATTAGCATTAAACCATACGTATATCGGAACAGAACATATTCTTCTAGGTCTAATTTTAGAACAGGAAGGTTTAGCCGCACAGGTTTTGAGAAAATACGCCATAAGCCACTCTCAAGCAAGGCAAGCAGTTATAAAAGTCATTGGAGAAGGCGATATCGAAGGTTCAGGAGTAAATGGTAAATCAGAAACACCAACTTTGGATGAATTCACAAAAGATCTTACAGAAATGGCGAGACTAGATAAAATCGATCCTGTTGTGGGTAGAGATGAAGAGATAACCAGGGTTGTTGAAATTCTTTCGAGGAGAAAAAAGAATAACCCAGTTTTGATTGGAGAACCAGGAGTTGGAAAAACTGCAATTGCTGAAGGACTCGCACAACGAATTATAAGTGGTCAAGTTCCAGAAGTTTTGAGAGATAAAAAAGTTAAATCTTTAGACTTAGCATCACTTGTAGCGGGTTCAAAATTCAGAGGAGAATTCGAAGAAAGAGCAAAAAAACTAATCCAAGATTTAGAAAAAGCAGAAAGAAGCGTAATTTTATTCATAGATGAACTTCACACAATTGTTGGATCTGGAGCACAACAAGGAGAATTGGATTTCTCGAACATGTTAAAACCAGCTTTAGCTAGAGGAGAACTTCAAGTTATTGGAGCAACGACTTTACAGGAATATCAAAAATATATTGAAAAAGATGCTGCACTAGAACGAAGATTTCAACCTGTTGTGGTAGACGAACCTACAGTAGAAGAAACTTTGCAAATCCTTAAGGGTGTTAAGCCAAGATACGAAGCTCACCATAAATTGAAAATAAACGATGATTCACTTTCTGCGGCTGCGAATTTATCAAACAGATATATCAAGAATAGATTTTTACCTGATAAAGCTATAGATGTTTTAGACGAGGCAAGCAGCAGAGTTAGACTTAAATTTGCTGGAGAACCCGTAGAAGTTCAAAACTTAAAGAATAAAATCAAAAAATTAGAAACAGAAAGAGAATCTTTAACAAGATCAGGAGAATTAAAGGAAGCAGCTGAATTAAAAGTTGAGGTAGAAAAGATAAAGGAAGAACTTAAGCCAATAGAATCTCAGTGGTTAATGGAAAGAGGAACAGGTACACCTGAAGTTACTGTACAGGATATAAACGAAGTGATTTCTAGAATGACTGGAGTTCCTATTACAGATTTAAATCGAGAAGAAAAGGAAAATTTACTTCATCTAGAAGAAAACCTACATAAAAGAATCATAGGACAAAATGAAGCAGTAACTACAGTTGCCCAAGCTGTGCGGAGAGCAAGAACTGGATTGAAAGATCCAAAAAGACCTATAGCTTCTTTCTTATTTTTAGGACCAACTGGAGTTGGAAAAACCGAGCTTGCAAAAGCACTGTCAGAGTTGGTTTTTGGGGATGAAGATGCAATGATCAGAATCGACATGAGCGAATACATGGAAAAATTTTCTGTTACAAGATTAATCGGCGCTCCTCCAGGATATGTTGGTTATGACGAAGGCGGTCAGTTAACAGAAAAAGTTAGGAGAAAACCTTATTCTGTAATCTTATTAGATGAAATTGAAAAAGCTCATCCAGATGTGTTTAACATTCTCCTTCAGGTTATGGATGACGGAAGAATTACAGATGGCAAAGGTAGACTAATCGATTTTAAAAATACAATCATTATTGCAACTAGTAACATTGGAGCCGAACTAATTATGGCTAAAATTGGCGCAGACGAAGTCAGCAAGATTATGGATGCATTTAAACCAGAAGAGCCAAAAAAGAGTTTGATTAAAATGAAGAATCCAAAAGATCAAATTCCAAAATGGGAGGATTTAAAAAGTCAACTTATGCTTTTACTGAATAAATACTTCAAACCAGAATTCATAAATAGACTTGATGATGTAGTAGTATTTAAAGCGCTAACAGCTCAGGAAATCGATAAGATTGTTGTTCTTGCATTAGAAAATACAAAGAAACTCTTAAGTGAACAAGGAATTAAGATATCTTTTGATCAAAGCGTTATTGATGAAGTTGGAAGAGTCAGCTACAGTCCACAATTTGGTGCTAGACAAGTCAGAAGAACAGTTCAAAGAGAAATCGATAATTTTATTTCTGAACAAATCTTAAAAGAGTCGTTAAAGAAAGGAGATTCTGTCATAATGAAGTTTGATAATAATAAATTTTCTTTAGAAAAATAGTATGACCATTCTATTGGTGATAATAATACTAGTTTTTGTTTCTCAATTGATCCTGGCTCTATATGCTGGAGCTTCCCGAAGAGAAATCAAACATAAATTTATTATTCCAATAGGACAACAAACTAGGTTGGCTGAACTTGTAGAAAGATACTGGAAAGAATTTAAAGTATCACTCGCTATCAGAGCAACAGACGAAATTTCTCTACCAGCGTTCTACTTCGAGAATACATTATTAATTAGTAGAAAACATTTACTATTCTCTGATTTATTTACTCTTTATTATTTCATTTTCCAGAGCGAGATTGGAAGAAGAGACTTCAAGGCATACGTTAAACTTCCTCAGATTCTTAACTTTCTATTTTTAGGAACGATTTTTTCATTTATTTTAGGATTAACGACAAACGGAGAGTTACAGACAGCATTACTAATCTTTACTTTAGGGTTACAAATAATTTCATTAGCAGTTTCAATCGTACATATTCAACTTGTTAAAAAAGTTCTTTTTGAATCTTCAGTAATTGCTACATATGTTTTAACTTTGGACGATGTTGAACAAGCACGATTGATTGCTCTGACAGAGAATATGAAGATGTACCATATGGAATATCCTTTCGAAACGATTTATCGAATAATTGGATTTTTCAGATTGTAGATAATATTAAATCATTTTTTTGACTATACGCTTTCTAGCAGTATAATACTTAGTTACTTTTTTGAATTTAAAGCTTAAACATATGAAATTTTTCTCATTTTTTGACTCAAATACAGGACAATTATCCAAGACTGACAAGCCTTTGAACGAAATTAAAGAATGGAGAACAAAAACTCCAGACATGTCTTATGAACAAATTCGAACAAGGATTAAAGAAATTAAAGCAGAATTAAAATTACTTGTTGATGCAATCCCAGCAGACGACAAACTTTCATTATCTAAAGTAGAAAGAGGTAAAGGTTTACCTGAGAACGAAAAGGCTATTCAGAAAAAACTATACGAAGTAATGCCTGAAGTCTACGCTTATGTAGATGAAGTATTCTTTAGAAAAATGGGATTTAGATATCATGATGTTCAGTTAAAAGCTGGGATAGTTTTGGCTCAAGGCCAACGATTAGCTGAATTGTTTACAGGAGAAGGAAAAACTATGACATTCCAACTCCCTTTGATTCTTTACGCATTAGCTGGAAGAGGAGCACATCTGGTTACTGTTAATGACTATCTTTCTAGAAGAGACGGTGAATACGCTGGACATATTGCAATTGAATTAGGATTAGTTGTTGGAATTATCAATTCACAAATTTCTTATAAATTTATTGCTGATGATCAAATTAAACTTCTAAAAGGTGATGAAGCTCAAACAAAAAGAGAAGCAATGGGTACAACAGTAAATCTAAGCAGTTTGGACTCAGCAAACCTTCTTGAATGTACAAAAAGAGAAAGTTACAACTGTGATATTACATACGGAACAAACAACGAATTTGGATTCGACTATCTAAGAGACAATATGGCATGGGAACTCTCAGGAATTTCTCAAAGAGAACTATATTTTTGTATTGTTGACGAGGCTGACTCAATCTTAATCGATGAAGCTAGAACACCGCTGATTATTTCTGGAGTTCCAAGTGATGCAGATACTGATAAATACATGAAGTTTGCTCAAGCAGTAATAAATCTGGAAGAAGGAAAACATTACATTATAGATCATAAAAGCAGGTCGGCAAATTTAACAGAAGAAGGGATTGTTCAAGTTGAAGCGAATTTGGGAGTAGATAATATCTGGAAAGATTATTCTTCAGCTTACCACATCGAAAACGCACTTAAAGCAAAGACTCTTTACATCCGAGACGAACATTATTTAGTAAAAAGCGGTGAAGTTTTAATCGTCGATGAATTTACAGGAAGAATTTTAAAAGGAAGAAGATATTCCGAAGGTTTGCATCAAGCAATCGAGGCAAAAGAAGGAGTCCAGATACAACAGGAAAGCAAAACATTTGCAACTATTACATTCCAAAATTTCTTTAGACTTTACAAAGTTCTTTGCGGAGGTTCTGGAACAGTTCTTACAGAAGCAGAAGAGTTCTACAAAATTTATGGACTCGAATCTGTCACAATGCCAACCAACAAACCTATTATCAGAGTTGACCACCCCGATAGAATTTACAAAACTCAAGAAGCAAAATTTAAAGCTGTAATTGAGGAGGTAAAAGAAAGACACGCTGTTGGACAACCTGTACTTATCGGTACTGCGTCTGTTGATAAATCTGAAATTGTATCGCAACTTTTAGACCAGGCGGGAATTGCACACGAAGTATTAAACGCAAAATATCACGAACAAGAAGCAAAAATTATCGAGAAGGCTGGACGAAAAGGTGCAGTAACAGTTGCAACAAACATGGCGGGTAGAGGAGCAGACATTATTATCGGAGGAGGAAAAAGAGGAGACGATGCATGGAAAGAAATTGCTGCGGTTGGTGGACTTCACGTTATTGGTACAGAAAGACACGAGGCAAGAAGAATTGATAACCAGCTAAGAGGAAGAACAGGAAGACAGGGAGAACCGGGAAGTTCCAGATTCTACACATCTATGGAAGACAATCTTTTAAGAATTCTTGGAGGAGAAATGATGTCAAGATTACTAGGAATGGTTGGGCTGAAAGATGATATGCCAATCGAAATGAAGTTGATTTCAAGACAAATCGAAGGAGCTCAGAAAAGAATTGAAAACGTAAACTTCGACTATAGAAAAAGAGTTGTAGACTACGATGATGTAATGAATCAACATAGAGAAATTTTCTATACAAGAAGAAGAGAAATGCTTAACTTATCAGAGGGTTCTAATGGAAGATTTTTAATTAACCAAGATTTGGTTGAAGTGGATAAAGTTGAGGATACGAATAGAAAATCTGAACTATTAGAAAGAATAGAAGATAGTAAAAAGAAATTGAGAACCCTTGTTGAGGATTTATATAACGGAGAAACATCAGAAGTAATCGAAGAAGTTAGAGAGTTGAAAGATAAAACTCAGGCATTTGAAAAAGCAATGAGAGAATTCTTTACAATGGTTCCGGTGCAATACACAGAGTATGTAAATTTTGGACAATTTAACGACAAGACAAAGGAATTAAATAATAAGGATACCGCAGCTGAATTGGCAAAAATCGCGAAACAAGCTTTTGATAAAAAGGTTGAAGAATTCGGAGACGACTTCTATTATCTATCAAAAGTAATAATGTTCCAGAATACAGATAATGCTTGGGTTGATCATTTAGAATTGATGAAAGATATAAGGGACGGAATCGGGCTACAAGCATACGCACAAAAAGATCCACTAGTTGAATACAAAAACGAAGCATTTAACGTTTTCAGATCATTTATTGCAAAGATCAATGCTGAGTTTGTAAAAAAGATTTTGAATGTTTCAAAAGTTACGGAAGTACCTGTGCCTCAAACAGGACGACAAATTCTTGATACAAATACCGAAGATATTAAAGACGTTTCAACAGAGGACAGAGAATTTATTCCAACAGAAACTACGACAAATAAATTAGATAACGTGATTGAGAATGCAATTAAGCAGAAGAATAAAACACAAGCTACAATTTCTACAGGTGAATCTCAATCTGGCAGAACGATTGTAAACAACAGAGTAGATGAAATTGGAAGAAATGATAAGGTAAGCGTTCGATATTCTGACGGTAGAGAATTAAAGGATGTTAAATATAAAAAGGTAGAAGAAGATCTAAAAGCTGGACTTTGCGTATTAATTTAATACACTTAAGTAAGAATTAAATTTTAGACAACAGATCACGCAGAGTCATGGTGAGGCTCTCGAACCATGCGAGATCTAGTTCATTCATATTATGAATCCAATTGCTAAATACATTACAGCTTTCTACAAACTTTCAAGAATAAAAGTAATCGTTGGTGATTACTTTATTCTTCTGACTGCAGTTTCAATAATAGCAACAAACAATTCTGTAAGTATTCCTTACTTGCTAGTTGCTGCGATAATTTCACTAGCAATTCATTGTTACTCATTTATTGTTAATGATCTTGAAGATGCAGAAGATGATGCATTGGACGAAAAAAAGAAACTACGAAACCCAATTTCTGCTGGACTAATATCTTACACAGAAGGACTAGCAATTTTGAAATTTACAGCTGCTTTTGCACTAATCCTTTCATTCTTTATTGGAGGAGTAAACACTCTAATGATATCTTTTGCAGCGATTCTTGCGGGTCACTTTTATTCGTGGAAACCAATTAGATTTAAATCATACCCAATTTTTGATATCGTTTCCCACAGTTTTGCCTTAGCAGCTTTTCAACCGATTCTATTCAATACCTTTCCTGGGGGATCATTTTCAGAAACATTCTGGTTTGTTTATTTTGGAGTTACCCTAGTCTCTATAGGTGGAGCTTTATACAATCAGCTTAGAGATTACAATGTGGATGTAGCATCAAACTTAAATAACTTTACTATCACTTTTGGAAAACCGATAGCTAAAATCTTATTCGTTCTAGCGTACTTAATAGGTTTTGGATTAAATTTTGCAGTGATATTAAATTACCTGAAAATTTAGTAAAAATTATTATAGGAATCTATCGCTACAGATCTAATTAGATAACGTGATTGAGAATGCAATTAAGCAGAAGAATAAAACACAAGCAACAATTTCTACTGGTGAAGCACAGTCTGGTAGAACAATTGTAAATAACAGAGTTGATGAAATCGGAAGAAATGATAAAGTAAGTGTTAGGTATAGCGATGGTAAAGAAGTAAAAGATGTTAAGTATAAGAAAGTTGAAAATGATGTGAAGTCTGGAAAAGCAGTTCTAATCTAAACTTAATTGATCTATAATAGTGTTATTACATATTAATCTTATCAAATGAGTACTAGAAGAAAAATATACTATGCATTAGTGATAGTATTGCTCGGAGCTATTTTATTAGTGTTAGGAGTTTTACTAGGAATGAATTTAGTTGCAAATAATACATCTTTAAATAGGCCTGTCGAAATTGACAATGATAATACTTCGACTGATTCAAATGAGGAAGAAACAGAACAAGATGAAGAAATTGTGAACGATCAAGATTCTGATATGGAAGATGTAGTAGCAACTTTCGAGAGTGAAAGATACGATGTGTCATTTGATTATCCTGAAAGCTGGGGACAACCTAGTGTGCAATTCAGAGAAGACTATTTCCACAATGAAAATATTACGTTCCCTAATACAAATTTTGGAATATCTTATTGGAGATTTGAAGGTGGTTTTGCAGGAAGTGTCGAAACAGGCAACTTTGAAACGATGCAAGGATACACAGCAAATTACAATATATTCACACAGGGTGTTAACGACAATCAGTACGGCGTAATAGTGAGCGCATATGATCCAAACGAGCCTGCCGCTTCCGTATTCTCAATATCTCAAGGTAATGGAACACTACAAGAAGCACAAACTAATTTACAAGATATGAGAGCGTTATTTGAGAGATTATCATTTGATTTTAGCAATATTGATCTAGAAGCTCTTCTTCCTTAACGCAAGCAGAGATAGCAAAAATAACCGCATCGAAAGGTGCGGTTTCTCATTTCAAAAATATTATAGGAACTTTTCTTCTATCTGCATTCTGACAAAGAAACACAAGATATTGTGCAAAAATTTTCCTAAATCCACCATGATATACTGAATTATAAATTCAAAAATATGATCAACAAAGGAGACAAAATACCTCTAACAACCAAGTTACCAAATACAAATATTAGTTTAAAAGATTATTTTAAAGATAATACGTATTTGGTTTTGTATTTTTATCCCGAAGATCTTACACCCGCTTGTACAAAACAAGCGTGCTCATTTAGAGACAATTCAGAACAAATAAAAAAAGATTTCGATGCGAAAATAGTTGGTGTCAGTCCAGATTCTAAAGAAAAGCACGAGAAGTTTATTGAAAAAGAGAAATTGAATTTTGATTTAATAGCAGATGAGGATCTTAAGCTTCACAATTTTTTTGGTGTTTATGGAGAAAAGAAGTCTTTTGGGAGAACAGTCATTAGTACATTAAGAACAACATTCTTGATTGATAGTACAGGATTAGTTTTACAAAGATGGGGAGGCGCTGCAAAAATTAATACAAAGAAACACGGCGAAGAAGTTTATAAATATCTAAGTTCATTAAATTCATAATGTCATTTACGCATTTACATGTTCACACAGAGTACTCTCTTCTCGATGGAGTAAACAAAATTCCAAAACTGTACGAACGAGTAGCTGAATTAGGAATGAAATCAGTAGCAATTTCCGATCACGGAGTAATGTACGGAGTGGCTGAATTCTGGAAGAAATCAGGTGATTTTGGAGTTAAACCAATTATTGGTTGTGAGATATACGTTGCACCAGGCAACAGAACAATAAGAGAATCTGCAAATGGAATTAAATATTATCACTTGCTACTTTTAGCTAAAAACGTTACTGGATATCAGAATTTGCTGAAAATTGTAAGTATTGGGCAATTAGAAGGGATGTATTACAAACCAAGAGTTGATAGAGAAACCTTAGAAAAATATTCAGAAGGTTTGATTTGTACTTCGGCATGTATGGCTGGACCAATTTCCAGACACATTCTGAGGAGAGAATACGACAAAGCGACGGACTGGCTTCAATTTTTAAAGAAAACATATAACGATAACTTTTTCATCGAGCTTCAAAGACATGGATACGACGAGTCAGACAGTTTTGAGGGAACTTCTGAATTAGAAATTGTAGATACATTAGATTCTAGCGGTAGCGAAGAATCAATCGATAACATTAATCTACAAAAGTTTTCTAACATTAAGCTTAGAGAATTTGCTGCTGAATATAAAATTCCATTGGTTGCAACAACCGATGCTCACTATCTAAAAAAAGAAGATAAGGAAGTTCAGACAGTTTTGTTCGCGGTTAAAGATGGAAAAATGCTAAGCGATGATGATTGCCGTACTGGTTACGAGGGAACTTATCTTCTTTCTCCAGAAGAAATGGAAAAGAAATTCTCGGATTGCAAAGAAGCAATAGATAATACTCAAAGAATTGATGAACAAATAGAATCATTCTCAATTGCATACGATAGAGTTCAACCTAGGTTCTGGAATATGCCAGCTGGAGAAACTGCGGAAAGTGAGTTGAAAAAACAAACATTTGAAGGCGCTTTAAAGAAGTACAAGAAACTTGATACATCGGAACCAGGTAAGTTCAAATCTATTTTAAGCGATTTAAAAAACAATAATTATGAGTCCACAAAGGAAACCCTTGGCGACGAACTATTCGAAAGAATTCGTTATGAATTAGAAGTTATTCACGATAAAGGTTACGACGATTATTTTCTTGTTGTATCTGACATCATGAAGTTCGCTGCTAAAAATGGAATCCTAATGGGAGTTAGAGGATCCGTAGCTGGGTCTGCTGCTGCTCACTGTTTAGATATTGTCGAAGTTGATCCAATCAAATGGGAACTTTATTTCGAAAGATTTTTGAATCCAGAAAGACCATCTCCACCTGATATCGACATGGATATCCAAGACGACAGAAGAGACGAGATCATTCGTTATGTTGAGGAGAAATACGGAAAAGATTCTGTAGCTGCCATTATAGCGATTGGAAGATTAAAAACTAAAGCTGCAATTAGAGATGTTTCTAGAGTAATGGGTATTGATTTGAAAATTGCCGACAAACTTTCAAAAATGGTTCAAGTTTTGTTTGGAAAAGTTTATCCAATCGAAAAAATGATGAAAGAAGATGGTGAGTTTAATCGTCTTATTAATTCTGATCCAAAACTCATAGAAATGTCGGATATTGTGAAAAAGATTGAGAATATGTCCAGACATTCTTCTGTGCACGCTTGTGGCCACTTGATTACACCAGGACCAATTACTAACTATGTTCCATTACAACTTGAGTCTGGAGGCGGCAGATCTGTAGTTCAATTTGAAGGCCCTTGGCTTGAAGAATTAGGTTTGATGAAGTTCGATTTCCTTGGTCTAAGGACATTAACAATTGTTAGTCGAACCATAGAACTAATCAGAAAAAAGTATGGAGCAGATATAGATTTCTACACAATTCCTGATCACGATAAGCCAACTTTCGATTTACTTTCCAGAGGAGAAACCATTGGAGTCTTCCAACTGGAGTCCCCTCCAATGCAACAATACTTGAAGGAACTGAAACCTACTACACAGGAAGATATTTGCTTCATGGTTGCAGCCTATCGTCCAGGCGGAATGAAAAATATTCCTGACTACATCAAAGTAAAAAATAAGCAGAAAGATGCTTCGTTTATTATTCCAGAAATGAAAGACATTCTTGGGGTTACAAACGGTTACATGGTTTATCAAGAACAGTTAATGAGGCTTTCCGTTGATGTTGCTGGATACAGTATGGGACAAGCAGATTCGCTTAGAAAGGCTGTAGGTAAAAAGAAAATGGATGTAATGCAAAAGGAAGAGCCAAAATTGAAAGATGGAATTATGGCAAAAGGATATTCGAAAGATGTTGCTGATAAACTTTGGGAAATGATTCTTCCGTTTGCAGACTATGGTTTCAACAAAGCTCATGCAGCAGGTTACGCCGTATTAGCCTATAAATGTGCCTATTTGAAAGCACACTATCCTTTAGAATTTATGGCAGCCATGCTGCACTCTGACCTTGGAGATATGGATAGAGTTACTATCGATACCGCAGAGATAAAAAGAATGGGTTATAAGATTCTTCCACCAAGTGTAAATAAATCTAGCGTTGATTTCGAAATCGAAGGAGCAGATTCAATAAGATTCGGTCTTGGTGCTATAAAAAATTTTGGTATCAAAGCATGTGATGCAATACTAGCTGAAAGAATTACCAATGGAGTGTTTAATTCTTTAGACGACATGATCGGTCGAGTGGGAACAGAATTCCTAACAAAGAAAGGTTTAGAATATCTCGCAAAAGCAGGTGCATTAGATGAATTCGGAGAGAGAACCGCAGTTCTTGCAGTAATCCCAGAAGTGCTAGCAAAATTCCAAGTAAAAAAGAAAAAAGAAGATGAATTCCAAGAAAGTCTTTTTGGAGCTATCGAAGAAGAAGGACCAAAAACTTATGGAGCAACTCCTATTCCACAAATAGAACCTGCAAGAGATTCAGAAAAAATGGCATGGGAAAAAGAATTACTTGGAATGTTTGTAACCACTCACCCACTTGATGATTTCAATTGGACAAGACTTACTCACAGGTTAAACTATGCAAACGAATTCGAAGAAATGGCGGATCAGACAAAGGCAAAGTTCTTGGGAATAATTTCATCAATTAAGAATGTATTCACGAAAAAGGATAATTCTAAAATGGCAATTTTAACAATTGAAGATTTTACAGGAAAAATCGATGCAGTAGCTTTCCCTAAAACATACGAAGCTGTAAAACACTTGCTTGTGGAATCTAAACCAGTAATAGTTCAGGGTGTTCTTAACGTTAGAGAAGAAAGAAAATCACTTATCATCAACGAGATTGATATCGCATCAGCACTTGCTAGACCAAAAAAAGTTGTAATAAATATTTGCGGAGTTAATGATCCTGCAAAATTGAACTGTATAAAAGAAGTGATTAACGACCAAGGAGAAGCTGAACTAGAAATAATGTACGGTGATGCGAAAAATCCACAAAAAAAATCACGGAGAGTTAATTTAACTGATGATACGGTGAATTGCTTAAAAGAGTGGATTGTGTAGGAGTTTAAGTTCAAGTTTAGGTGTAAGTTCAAGTACTAAGATTTTGTTGTACCACATTACAATGAATATAATTGTTATTCAAAGTAAAATCATTTCATGTTTGATTTTCACAAGTTAACCGTTTACACAAAAGTCAGAGACATCAATAATCTAATATTCTCCAAGGTTATTCATAATCACTCCATACATAAATCATTAAAGGATCAATTGATTCGTTCATCAAGTAGTACAGCTTTGAATATTGCAGAGGGGTCAGGTAGATCCACACAAAAGGATAAGAGAAACTTCTACATTATTGCTAAAGGTTCCTTATATGAATCAGTTGCTTTATTAGATATCCTTCTCGATCAGAGCTATATCGAAAGTAAAGTTTATGATTATTTGTATAAAGAGTACGAAGAAGCAACTAGAATGTTATTTGGGTTAATTCGAAGTCTGGGTGATTAATAGCTTAATACTTACACTTGAACTTGCACTGTTTACTGAACATGGG